>CAMCRZ010000019.1 GCA_945877425.1 uncultured Treponema sp. | reverse complement strand
GGACTACAACGTACCTGATGAAATGTATAAATGCTTCCAGTACAATGAACTGGAATGTAAACAGGCTGCATAAATTTTTACACCTTAAACCTATAAAAATTTTGTGTTGACTAAATAGCGCATTTTCCCTCTCCCAAAGCGCAAATTCACAAAAAAAAGTGCGAATTCACCAAAAAAAAGTTTGACAGAAGTTATCAACACGTGTAAAATAATCGTGTTGATAGATGAAATGTTCTTTAGCGAATGAAAAAGTAGGAAAAATTCAGTTCCTGCCTTAAAATTGTCATATAGAACTTAATCTATGCCCTGTGCATTCATCAAATGGAGGAATAAATGACTAAGAAATTGCTTGCCGGAATTGTACTTCTTATAGCTCTTATTGCCGTTACAGTTAAAATCGAACTTTCAAGCGATAAGGAAGCCGACGGAGTAACAGTTATTACAGTTTGGGAAAGTTTGAATGGCCCTGACAAATTTATTGAAGCCGCAGGTCGTGCTTATGAACAGGATCATCCCGGCATTAAAATCAGATTTGTAAACGTTGAAAGCGGTGCTTCAGCAAGTCAGATTTTGCTTGACGGTCCTGCTGGTGTAGGTCCTGATTTATTTGCTGCTCCTCACGATAAACTTG
Source organism: uncultured Treponema sp. (assembly GCA_945877425.1). Classification (GTDB taxonomy): domain Bacteria; phylum Spirochaetota; class Spirochaetia; order Treponematales; family Treponemataceae; genus Treponema_D. The sequence goes on along the minus strand of CAMCRZ010000019.1, from coordinate 48,367 downwards.
GAGAGTTAATAAATGAAGGTGTTATTACTCCAATTGAAGATGAAGAAGAAGTTGCAGACAAAGTAATTACTTCATGTAAGACAGCTTTAACATACAACGGAAGAATGTACGGTTATCCTGTTTGCGGTGAAACTTACGCTCTTTTCTATAACAAGGAACTTATTTCAGAAGAAGAACTTCCAAAAGACTGGAACGAACTTATCAGCTGGTGCAAAATGTTCAATTCAGAAAATAAGGGAAAGCGTGGTTTTGTTATGAGCGTTGGAGAAGGCTACTACACAATCATCTTTACAACAGCAAACGGAAACAGGCTTTTCGGACCTACAGGAACAGACACAACATCAACTTACCTTAACACATACGATGCAGTTGTAGGAATGAAAGTTTTCCAGAACCTCAGGGAAATTTACGATGTTCAGGCTGATGATATTAACGGCGGAAACTGTGACAGCGAATTTGCAGCAGGAAAAGCCGCAATGTACATTACAGGTTTGTGGAACGTTGCAAACTTTGAAGAACGTGGAATTAAATTCGGTGTAGCACCGCTTCCTGCATTGCCTGGAACAGACACACCAAGTGCTTCATTCAGCGGAACACGTGCAATGTTCGTAAGCGAATTCTCTGATCATCCGAAAGAAGCAGCTGATTTTGCTAAATTCCTCATTTCTCCTGAAATGCAGAAGCTTAGATTCGACATTACAAAAGTTATGCCTTCTATCAGTGTTGATGTAGACAGTCAGTACATGGAAGGATTCCTTAAGCAGCTGGAATATTCTTTCCCAATGCCTTCAATTCCTGCAATGAATTCTTTCTGGGACGTTATGAACAACGCTTCTAAAAATATCTGGAACGGACTTGATGTTGAAAATGAACTTAACACAGCCAACTCAACAATTCTTGGAAATATAAACTAAGGAGCCGCAAAATGACAATGAAAACTGATGGAAGTTCTTTGAACAAAATTAGAAATACAGCCTGTTGCTTTATGGGCTTGTCTCATATTCTGTATTTAAAAGATTATATTAAGGGTTTGCTTTTTGCTGCAATTGAACTGCTTTTTATAAGTTTAATTCCATTCTTTGCAAAGAAAATCAACGAACTCATTACTCTTGGAGCTGAACATCCGGAGCTGCACATTAAGTTCCGTGACAATTCAACTTATATGCTTATCGACGGAATCATAGTCATAGCCATTATTGCAATTTTTGTAGCCGTATATGCCATTTCCGTAAAAAGCGCAAAAAAAGAATACGTAAACTACTGCAGGACAGGCAGAATTACCCAGCAAAGTGTAGGTGAATCACTTAACAACGCATTTCCTATTTCAGGACTTGCTCCTTGTGTAATAATGCTTTTGCTTTTCGTAGTTGTGCCTCTCGTGTTCAGCATTGCAGTTGCCTTTACAAATTATTCTGCACCTTACCACATTGCACCTGCCAAGACAGTTGATTGGGTTGGAGTTCAGAACTTTAAGGAATTGATGTTCGGCGGAACAGGCTGGTCTAAAGGATTTGCAAAAATTGCAATATGGACTTTAGTTTGGGCAGTTCTTTCTACATTTACATGCTACATTGTTGGACTTCTTGTTGCAGTTCAGCTTACACAAAGCGGAATCAGATTTTCATCTGTTTTCAGATTTATATTCATTCTTCCTTATGCAGTTCCTTCTGTTATTACAATGCTCGTATGGAGAAACATCCTTAACGGTGACACAGGTACAATCAACAGAACACTGAAATTCTTCGGAATCATCACTGAAAATATTCCTTGGCTTACAAACGCCCTTCTTGCACAGATTATGTGTATTGTAGTAAACCTTTGGGCTGGTTTCGGTTACTTTATGATGCTTTCTATGGGAACTATGACTGCCATCCCTCAGGACTTATACGAAGCTGCAAGAATTGACGGTGCAAATAACGGTCAGATTTTACGCCATATCACTCTGCCTCTCGTTCTTTATCAGACTATGCCTTTGATTATTATGAGCTTTACTCATAACATCAACAACTTCGGTATAATCTACTTCCTTACAAACGGTGCACCTGTTCTTCCTGAATCAACTGGTACAAGTGCCGGCGGTACAGACATTCTTGTTACTTGGATTTACAAACTTACAGTTGATCTTCAAAAGTACAGTTACGCTTCTGTTATTGCAGTGCTGATCTTCCTTGTACTTGCACCATTTGCAATCTATCAGTTCCGTCATACTAAAGCTTACAAAGAAGGAGAACTCTAATATGAAAAATACTTCGGTAAATGTTATAAACAGAACACTTATTTACGGACTTTTTATTTTAATTGCAGTTATAGTTTTTTACCCTTTACTTTACGTTGTAGCTGGTGCTTTTGCTCCTGGAAAAAGTATTTCTGAAATGAGCATCATTCCTTTTACTGTAGAAACTATAAATCCTTCAACAGGACAGATGTCGTTTTCTTTTAAGGGAGCATTTACTCTTGATCACTTCAAGCATTTGATTTTTGAAACTAATTACTGGCTGTGGTTCAGAAACACACTTATTATTTCACTCTGGACTGCAATTCTTACAGTTATTATTTCTTCTATAAGTGCATATGTTTTTTCAAGATTTAACTTTGTATTCAAGCACAGCCTTTTGATGAGCCTTCTTATCCTTCAGATTTTCCCTTCATTTGTTGGTATGATTGCCATTTACGTTATCCTTATGCGCATTGGCGGACTTGATACATTGTGGGGACTTGTTCTTGTTTACACAGCAGGCAACATTCCTTACAACACATGGATGGTAAAAAGCTACATGGATACAGTAAGCAAAAACCTTGACGAAGCAGCCAGAATTGACGGTGCCAGCCACTTCAGAATTTACAGCACAATCATTCTGCCGGTTGTACGTCCTATCATTTCGTTCCTTGCAATTTCAAGTTTTACAGGTCCGTGGATGGATTTTATCTTCCCTAAGATGGTTTTAAGAAGCCCTGAAAAACAGACACTTGCTGTAGGTTTGATTTCTTTTGTTGACGAAAGGGTTAATGAATTTACAACATTTGCAGCCGGTTCTTTAATAGTTGCAGTTCCGTTCATTATCTTCTTCCTCTTAACACAAAAGAGCATGATGATGTCTATGGGAAGCGGTGCAGTTAAAGAATAGACTTTGCAGAAAAAATTAGCGGACATTGTATTATTTACTAAATATGTTTTACTGGAGAAAAAATGACTTCGTACACTTATGATGAGAAGAGTTTATTTAAAGATGGAAAAAGATGGTTTCCTGTAATGGGAGAGATTCACTACTCGCGTTATCCGCAGCAATACTGGAAAGAAGCTCTTCTTAAAATGAAAGAAGGCGGCGTTGATATTGTCAGCTCTTACGTTATCTGGATTCACCATGAAGAAATTGAAAATCAATGGGACTGGAGCGGAGAGCGTAATCTAAGGCAGTTTGTTGAAACTATTAAAGATTGCGGCTTAAAGATGATTTTGAGAGTCGGCCCCTGGAGTCACGCAGAAGTTCGTAACGGAGGATTTCCGGACTGGCTTCTTACAAAATGTCCAAAGTACAGATCTAACGACGAAAGTTATTTTGCCGAAGTTGAAAAGTTTTACAGAGAAACATTCAATCAGGTTAAGGGCTTGCTTTTAAAAGACGGCGGACCTATTATCGGTTTGCAGATTGAAAATGAGTTCGGTCATTGCGGCGGATTAACTGGTGCAGAAGGTGAACTTCACATGAACCGCTTAACTCAAATGGTTAAGGACATTGGCTTTGACGTTCCGATTTATACTGCAACAGGCTGGGGCGGAGCAATTACGGCCGGGCTTCTTCCTGTAATGGGCGGATACTGTGAAGCTCCTTGGGATCCTAGAATTACGGAAATTGAACCAAGCGGAAACTATGTGTTTACGTATGAAAGAAACGATCACGCTATTGGAAGTGATTACGGTCTTGGCGAAGGCATTACATTTGATATGTCTAAGTATCCGTATTTAACTGCTGAACTTGGCGGCGGACTTCAGGTAACTTACAAGCGCAGACCAGTTGCCCGTGGAAAAGACATTGGCGGAATGAGTCTTGTAAAAATGGGAAGCGGCTGCAATCTTCTTGGTTACTATATGTATCACGGAGGAACAAATCCTGAAGGCAAGCTTACAACTCTTGAAGAAAATACGGCAACCGGCTCAATAAACGATCTGCCTGTTAAGAATTACGATTTCCGTGCGCCTCTTGGTGAATATGGAAAGACAAATGAAACATACGATGAAGTAAAACTGTACACTCTTTTCGTCCACGACTTTGGACAGCAATTGTGCAGCACAGACACTTATCTTCCAAAAGACAATCCTGTTAAGCCGGAAGATTTTGAGTCCCTTCGTTCAAGCTGGCGTTTTGACGGCGAAAAGAGCGGATTTGTTTTTGTAAATAATTTCCAGCGCAGAAATAAAATGTCATGCCACGAAAATGTTCAGCTTGCTTTTGATGACAAAGAAAAGCTCGATGTAGTTTTCCCGGCTGTAGATGTAAAAGACGGTGATATGTTCTTTTTGCCGTTTAATATGAAAGTAGGAAATGCACTGTTAAAAACTTCTCTTGCAACACCGCTTTGCAAAATCAATGGAGATTACGTTTTCTATTCAGCAGCAGCTCCTGCAGGAAAAAGTGCTTCGTCAAAATCAACTGTAAAAACAGTACGCCAGGCAGACAAGACGCTGTATCAGTTTGAAGGAACAGGTGACAGTAAAATCGTAACTTTAACTAAAGCTGATGCGCTTAAAGCCCACAAAATATTTTCTAACGGAAAGGAATACCTTGTTGTTACAAACGCTGAACTTATTCAGGAAGAAAAAAACGGCAGGGCAGAAGTTACTCTCTTTGCAAAATCTGATGTAGTAGTTAAGGCTTTCCCTGCTTTAGAAAATGTACCTGCCGGCTTTACAAAACAAAGTGATGAAGAAGGTTTTGCTGTTTACACAAAAAAAGTTGAACCTTGCACGGAAGAAGCAAAAGTAAAAATCATAAGTGAAGGCGAAAATATTACTGCAGAAATAACAACTCCTTCTTACGATTGCAGTGATATGCTTGTTCACATTGATTATACTGGCAACTGTGCAAAACTGTTTCAGCAGGAAAAACTTATTGACGACAGCATTTACATTGGTCCTGAATTCAGCTGGACTGTGTGCCTTAAGCGTTACGGAAATAAGGAAAACACTTTTACTGTTCAGATTGAAAGTCTTTTTGCAGAACAGAAAAATAAAATCTTCCTTGAACAATGGCCGGAAATTTCCGGTGAAAAAGTATGTGCTTTAAATTCTGTAAAGCTTGAAAAGGAATATGCTTTTTCTTTTGAAGTTTAATAAATACAGTTTTTAATTTTAAGAACACCCTCCTTAATCTTCTTAAAGCCTGAGTTTAAGTTTTAAATTCAGGCTTTTTTTATTTAAGGTTTAATACAAACCTTAAAAACGGAGAAGTCAAGGCTTTAAGCGACAGCGTGCCTTGACTCGACGTATTGCACTTTACGCAAAGACACAGCACGCAAAGACAGTTCTTGCACAAATACGGCTTAACAATTTTTTTGCTGCATTATAAAATGGCTTTATGAAAAACATCAGAAAAATTATTTTAAGTTTTATTTTTTTTAGTTTAGTTTCAGTTTTATCCTTTGCAGAAAAAACTCCTGTAGACGGACTTTATTCCTACACCCTGGAAAACGGGCTTTCAGTTTTTGTGGCAGAAAATCATAACGCACCCATTGCTTATTTTGAAATAGCCTTTAAAGCAGGCGGAATTACAACTACACCAGAAAACAGCGGACTCTTTCACCTTTACGAACACATGATGTTTAAAGGCAATTCACTTTACAAAGATTCCCTTTCGTTCAGAAGGAAACTTACAGAACTTGGCGTAAAAAATGAAAACGGCTCTACCGGCGCTGACTGCGTAAACTATTACTTTACAATTCCGTCAGACAAACTGGAAGAAGGAATGGCTTTCTGGAACGCTGCCATAAGAACACCACTTATGCGTCAGGATGAATTTGAAGAAGAAAAAAAAGTTGTACTTGCAGAAATTGAAGGCGACAAGGCAAACCCGGACAATGCCTACCACAGATTTTTATGGGACAAGCTTTTTCCCGATGCACCTTACAGACTTGATGCAGGCGGTTCATTTGAAGTTGTGCGGAATGCAACAGTTGAACAGCTCAGGGACATTCAGAACAAATATTACTTTCCTGCAAATGCTGCAATTTTTATAGGCGGCGATGTTTCTCCGGAAGAAGTGTACGCTCTTGCAGAAAAAATATTCGGCAACTGGGAAAATCCTGCAGGCTGGACAATTCCAAAAAACAAGCAGCAGAACGTTTCTCCTTTCAGCAAAACAGAACTGTGGGTAAGGACTGATGAAAAAATGAATCCTTCCATTGCAACGTTCAATCTGTTTTTCAGAGGACCGGACGCAGCTTTTGACTTACAGGACACTTATCCTGCAGATTATCTTCTCATGCTTTTAAGAGAGCCGGACGGAAAATTTAAAACTGAACTTTTAAAAGAAAAGTCTCTTGAAATTCCAAATGCCGATTACATTTACTCAGGCTTTCAGACAACTGCTGAAAGGGGAATCATAAGCTTTTCTGCAACAGTTCAAAATCCTCAGGAAAATCTTGGTCAGCGGGGAATTAAATTTACAGACCTTATAAAAAACAAACTTGTCATGGAAGTTGCTTCGGACAAATCAGTCTACAAAAAAAATAAAGTGCAGGAAATAGTTCAGCTTTTTGAAGACGAAGTTTTAATAAGCAACGAAACGGCACAGTCTATTCTTGGAAACGTAAAATTCTGGTGGCTGGCTGCTTCCCTTGACTACTACTACACTTACATTGAAAACATTAAAAGCGTAAGGCAGAAAGACGTAATTTCTTACGTAAAAAAATACATTACGGAAAAAGAACCTCTTCTTGTTGTTACAGTAAATCCTTCCGTTTATGAAAATTCAAAAAGTGAATTTGAAGCTTTAGGTTTCAGCACAGTTCCGAAAGAGTACAGCTTCTGGTGGGAAAAAGAAGAGTTTAAGCCTGATTCTGAAAAAATCCCCGTTAATGTAGAAGTTAAAGATGAATCAGAAAAAATTTATGTTCCTGAAAAAAAATCTGCTGAAAAAAATAAAACTCAGCGGAAAGAAGTTTTGCAATATGAACTTTCAAATAAAATTCCTGTTTACATAAAAAAATCAGAAACGGGAAGCACTGTTGCCATAGAACTTTGCGTAAAAGGCGGCATTGAAAATATGACAGAAGAAACTTCCGGCTTAGAAAATGTTTTGTTTCAGATGATGGCGTTAAGTTCAGAAAAATACAGCCTTGAAAAAATTCAGGTAATGGCATCCAGAATGAATTTCAGTTTAAATTGCAGAAGCATAAACAACGGCAGCATTCTTGAGCTGAACGTTCTTAATAAATATCTTGATGAAACTATGCCTGTTCTTGCTTCAGGTTTGCTTTCCCCGAATTTAAGTAACGAAATGTTCTGTCTTGTTCAGGATGATTTGATGCAAAGCGTTCAGTATATGGAAAACGATCCCGGCAGCATTTTAAATTACAGAATGATGAAAGAAATTTACAAGTCCCATCCTTTCAGCGTAAACAATTACGTAACTCCTGATTCTGTAAAAAACATTACGCTGGAAAAAGTAAAGTCTTACTATAAAAATTTAATTGGCGCAGAAAACATTTTTATTGTTGCAGCCGGTAATGTTGAAGAAGAAAAAATTATTTCCCTGCTTGAAAAATATTTCGGAAAAATCCCTGTGTTAAATTCGCCGGCAAAGGGCAGCTCCCCAGAATATCCTTCAGTAAAAATTGCAGACACTTCAACTGTTGTCTTAACTCATCCTGCAATGGAAGGCACGTCTTTTGTTCAGCGTGTAGTTGCAGCTCCTTCTGTTGAAAGTGATGATTTTGTAGGAATGAAGATTGCGGCGTCAGTTTTTTCTTCAGTAATGTATACTGTTGTCCGTGAACGATACGGCATCTGCTATTCTCCTTCAAGTTTTTCTTACACAAGCAAGGCTCCTGTTGCAGTAGAATATCTTTTTAAAGTTTCAGATTTAGCCAATGCACAAAAAGCTATGGACGAAGCAAGAAGCATTATGGCTTCCGGCAAAGTGATTGAAACTATAGACGAAAACGGAAAGTATGTTTTTGAAAATCTTAAAGACTGCATTGAAGGCTACAAAAATGAATACATAACTTATACTTATTCTTCTGTAGTAGATGCTTCAAGCAGCGCATTTAATCTTGCCTACAATCTGTTTCAGTTTGATGATCCTTACCGTGACGAAAAGCAAATGGAACAGCTGCACAAGTTAACTGCAGAAGACGTAGTAAAAATTTTCAAAAGATACTTTGTAGACTCAAACAGCAGGTACTTTGTAATGACAGGCCCGGAAAACGCAGCCTTCAAAATAAAAGACTAACCTTCTGCCTTGCACTTTCCAGGCAGCAACACACCAAAACACGCAGCGCAACATGCTTAAAAGTGGACTTTTTACGTAATTTCCATTATATTATGTAATAAAAAAGTTGCGTTGCTACTTTCAAAAAAATGCACTTTTTACTGGAGATTTAATGAAAAACTCAATTACAAAAATTTTTTCCCAAGATGAAAAAGAAGATTCTAAGAAAAACGGCTCAGATGAATTTGCAGAAAAGTTTCTTAAAACAAGACAAATTATTATGAGCGGTGAAGTAACAGAAGAACTTGCAGAAAAAATCGTAAAGCAGCTTCTTATCCTTGAAGCAGCAGGCAATGAACCAATCTATCTTTACCTTGACAGTCCGGGCGGAGATGTAGACGCAGGATTTGCTATTTTTGATACAATCAGATTTATAAATGCACCTGTTTATACAATCGGGCTTGGTCTTGTTGCAAGTGCAGCAGCACTTATTTTACTTGCAGCACCAAAAGAAAGGCGTCTTGCATTTACACACAGTCACCTTCTTATCCATCAGCCTTCAAGCGGAATGAAAGGAGTTGCAACTGACATAGAAATTCACGCTGCTGAAATTGCAAAAACAAAGGCTAAAATCAACGAAATCATTGCTCAGGAAACAGGCACATCTGTTGAACAGGTTACAAAAGACACAGACCGTGACTATTGGCTTAATGCAGAAGAAGCAGTTGAATATGGTCTTGTGAGCAAAATCATAAAAACAAGAGCTGATCTTAAATAAATGGAATTCCTTCTTACAGACTCTATAGCTGATGACATTCTCTTTGCAATGGAAAATCAAAATGAAGAAAGCGTTTTCGATTCAAAAAGAGGATGCGTTTACTTTTTAAACAGCGAAGATGTTCCTGCAGGATTTAAAAGCCTTGACGAATATCTGGAAAGTGAAGATGTGTATTCTCTTCCTTCCTGGTCTAGTGAAGAAGGTTTTGATTTATTGGAGAAGTTTACAGAAAAACTGCATGCACCTCTTGCCAGTCAAAATTTGAGGCGTGTGCTTTCAGGAAGAAGGGGGGTTTTCAGAAACTTTAAAAATGAAATTAAAAAGTATCCGGAAGTTGAAAGGCAGTTCCACGTTTTTAAAAACAAAGAAATGCGTACAAAAATCAACCAATGGTACAATGAACTTCGTGAGTCTTGGGGACTTGAGCGCATTGCAGAACTTGAAGAAGATGAAACTCAAGAACTGGTTTCCAGCGACTTTGATTTCCACAATTACGATTCCTTAAAGGACAGGGAAAGTATTGCTTGCGGAGTTAAAATTATTGGAGAGGAATATAAAAGTCTGTATCCGGAACATTTAGGTGATTTTGTGAAAGAGCTGTTTTTTAGACAATCTTTTGTAGATGATTTAGATAGTAAAAAAGGTTTTGTCTGCACTTCACAATCAGGTGATTTCGCCGGCTGCATTTTATATTCAGAAAGTTTGTCCTGTTCAAAAAAAACTGCTGCTCTTACAGATTTTTTTGTTCTTAAGAATTACCGTGGATTTGGGATAGGCAAAGAACTTCTTTTAAAATGTATTGCCTTCTTAAAAAAATCAGGAATTCAATTTATTTTAGTATCAAATATTATAATGCCTGAATACATGGAAGAGTTTTTTCTACATATTGGTTTTGAAAAACTTGGTTCCGGTCTTATGGCAGATTTGCGGGAGTAAAAAATGTCTTACAATCATTCAAATGGTTTTATATTAAATGAAGATCAAATTACATCATTTCTTGAAGCAACTCTTAGGTCAGTAGAAAATTCAAGTGAAGCTGACATTAAGGATTTAAATGGAATTAAAAAACTTTTTAAGAAAGTTCCTTTTTCACGCAGAAAGTACGTTACTGCAATGCTTATTAAACAGGCTATTTTAAGCGGAAAAGCAGGACGCCTTAGCCGTAAGGAAGAAAGAACAGAAAGAAGGGAAAAGCCTGGCCGTTACAGCCGCAGTGAAAAAAAAGAATACGCTGCTAAAGAAAGTTCAGTAGAAAATCAGGAAGAAAAAATAGAAAAAGCACCACGTGTTACAATTGATGCATCTCTTGCTTCTACAATATTCATTGGAATTGGAAAGAACCGCCACGTGTTTCCTAGAGATCTTGTAAACCTTCTTGTTTCAGAAGCCGGCATTGAAAGAAAACGCATTGGCGACATAAAAGTTTTGGCAAGCTATTCTTTCGTTACGCTTTTTTCAGAAGACTGCCAGAAAGTAATAGACAAGCTTAACGGTTACGATTACAGAGGACGCAAGCTAAGCGTTAGTTTTTCACGCCAGAAAGACGGAGACAGTTTTCCGCCTTTAACAGAAGGGGCAGAAGAAGAAGCTGAAAATCCACAGGAAGAAACAATTCCTGCTAACGTTACAAATCAAACTTACAGTTCAGCATCTTCTATGGACAATTCTGAAACAGCAAAAATTGCCGCTGAACAGACTGCATTTGCCGCTACAATGAAATCATCTTCTGTACTTGAAGACACACAGCCTTCTTTCAGAGAAACAACAGAAGACGGTCAGGTGCGCTCACACTTTGGCAATGGTGATGCATATTGATTAAAATGATTCAGACTGGTCCCTATGGTGTAAACACTTACATTGTTGGCTTGAAAGACCAGTTTTGCTTTATAACCGATCCAGCCTCATGTTCTTTTTCAGGAGACGAAAATAAAATTACAGACTTTCTTGAAAAGAACAGCCTTATTCCAGTTGCATTCGTTTTGACTCACGGACATTTTGATCATGCAGCTGGAATTAAAATCCTTAAAGAAAAGTATCCTGAAGTTCCTGTTCTTATAAGTGAAGAAGACAGGTTTTTTCTTGGCACAGATAATTTTTTGCAGCAGCAGACACTTGAAGCCATTGGTTTTGAAATGTTTATAAAAAGCGTGGAAAATCTTCCTGAGCCTGACGCATTTCTTAAAGACGGAATTTCCCTTTCAGCTGTTGTGGAAAAATGCAGCCTTCAGGTAAAAGATGAACTGAAAAAGTGGAAAGTCATTGCAACTCCAGGACACACAAAAGGAAGCATCTGTCTCTTTAACAGTCAGGAAAAAATTCTTTTAAGCGGCGACACTGTTTTTTTTCATTCTTATGGAAGAACTGATTTGCCTGGCGGAAATGAATCTGAAATTATTTCAAGTTTAAGAAAAATCTATTCAACTTTAAGCGGCGACACTTTGTGCTATTGCGGACACGGAGAAACTGCTTTTCCTTTAGCCGAAAATTTTTAAGTAAATTTTTACGACGGAATGTAAGGCGTAAACTTAGAACCGTTCATCTGGAAAAAAGTAAAATCTACAAAATCGCTGTTTTTCTTTAAGTTTAAAACTGCAAACGTACAGGGATGGCCGCCTCTTGGTAAACTTATGCTTCCTGGATTTAAAATCATTGTGCGGGGCTTTTCAAATTGATTGTAAGGAAGATGAGTGTGACCGAAAAGTGCAATGTCACAGTCCAGTTCCTTTGCTGCATCTAAAAGGGAATCAGTTCCGCTGTAAATTCCGTAGTGATGTCCGTGGGTAAAAAATATTTTATGGGAACAGACAGTTAAAGTATTTTTTAAAGGAATTTTCACCTGAATGTAAAATGGCAGGTCTGGATTTTTAAAGTATTCTTTGTTTACCATAGGATACATATCGCAGTCATTGTTGCCTTCGACAACTCCAACTACAGGCGGAATTGCTGCACCAAAATACTCGTCTGTAAGTGCATCTTTAAAAGCCGCAAGAATGTCTGTAATGCCGTCACCGCAGAAAATAAGTGCATCAGCTGCAGAACCAAATTTTTTCAGCACCTGCTTGAAACTGTTGTAATTTTTGTGAGAGTCAGAAATTACTATAACGGAAGCGGAATCTTTTTCTTCAAGATTTTTTATTGCTTCAAGTGAACCAAACAGAAAATTTTTTTGTTGCTCAAGCGAATTCATTTAGTTTAGTTTTCCTTTGTAAAAACGTAATGGTTGCAGGAATTTAAAACTGAATCCACAACGAAAGGGTGAACGTTTCCTTTTCCTGCTATGTTCTGAATGTGATAGTACAAGTCGGAGTTAATGGGAAGCTTTCCTGGAAGATTGTACATATACTTTATGGCTTTTAAGAGAATGGTTTTTGCATCTTCCCAAATTACCTTGTTTAAATCTGTAACTATGCCGTCAAGTTCTTCCTGGCTGGAATAGTTGTATTCAAGAATAAGGTCGCAGGTTGCTTCCTGTGCAGTAACTGAATCTTTCGGGAAAAAAGAAAAAATGTTGAAAGGTTCATTGTCTTCCCAGAAACTTTTGATTTTTATTATGGCAGAATAAGTGTAGTCTGGTGCGCCCAGAATTATAATGCCACGTATATTTTCTTTTACAGCGTAATCGTAAAGCCTTGAAATGATTCCGTTAAAATCATCAGGGAAAATAAGTGGAAGAACAAGCCCGCCGTTTTCTGCTGTGCCGTAAACTTTTTCAATTTCTGCAATCATTGGAACTGTAAAAGCCGGGTCATTATAGTCGTAGGCAAATACAACTATAATTTCACCCGTTGCATTTGTGTAATGCAATTCTGCAGTTTCTTTCGGTAAAGATGTTTCTGCTACCTGGAGATTTATGAAGTCAGGTGAAAGTTTTTGCTTTTCCTTGCATGAACTGAAAATCATAAAAATCAAAGTAACAGAAAATAAATTTTTAATTAATTTTTTTTGCATTTTTTTTCAGCCGTTTATTGTTCAACAAAAATATTTACTTTAAGAGATGCCTCTTTCTTTTGTGAAACTTTTTCTGTAGATGAAGAAGTTGAAGAAGCAGATGAACTTGTTACTTTTTCTGCCTGAGATGCACTTGTTGTTCCCGAAGAAGTAGAAACTGCTGCCTTTACTTTTTCTGTTTTAGGTGAACTTTGTCCGCCTGTGCTGGAATTTGTTGTACTTGATTGTCCTGCTGAAACAGGTATGCCTTTGTCCTGTGCATCTGTGCCGGAAGTAGAAACTGCTTCTGTGCCTGTTGTTGTGCCGGAAGCTCCATCGGTTGTAGTGCCAGAATCTGCACCGGCTGATGTTTCGTCATTTTCTTCTTCAAGTTTCTCTGAATCGTCTTGTGAAGAGTCTGCTCTTTTTTCTCCAGGGCTGAATGAAACTTCACCTCTTTCTACATAAAGTTTTCCTGAAGATGTAACTGTAAACACAGTTCCGCGTACAGAAGCCGTTGCAACAGCAGACTTTACTTTAAAGCCTGTAGCTTTTCCGTCACTGTTAACTTCTGCGTGAATGCTGCCTGAGTCAAGGTAAAATTCTGCATTATCTTTTGCATCACTTTCGGAAAGCTGTTCAATGGAAATGCGTGTCATAGGTCCGATTTTAAAAGTGCTCTTTTTTGCAGAAAGTGTTGCTTCAGATTTGTAGCCTGTAGAAATAACTGCACCTTGTTCAATGGAATCGCCTTCTTTAGCTGTAATCCATTCGTCTCCATCCTGATACTGAACTTTTCCTGTAACAGATACAAAAGTTACGTCGTAAGAATAAATGTTAAAACTTAGAAAAGCAAATGCTGCCGTTAAAAATAATTTTCTGAACTTTTTCATATTTCCATACCTCTCTGCAAATTTAGAAAGCAAGTGCAACTTTAAAAGTTACGCTTGTTAAATTTTCATCAGAACTTTTATTAGAAACAAAAGTCGTTCCGTCTAAAGAAATTGCAACGTCGCTTAAAAGCTGGAAGTAACATGAAGCGCCTGCCTGTACGCCTGAAAATCCTGTTTCATCGCCAAAGTCAAAAACTCCGTCTCCGCTTGCAAGAAGAACTAAATTGTCAAGTAGTTTGTAAGAAAGAGAAAGTCCGCCTTTTATAAGGGAAGAATATTGCATTTCAGAAGCAGAGTAAACTGCCGTAGAAGAAGTAAAGCCGTTAAATGCACTTAACGAACCTTTGTTTCCCGAAGCAAAAACTCCTGAAGCCGTAAAGGAAGCTTTTCCCTTAAACAGAGAAAGTTCTGCGCTTGTAAGGTTGCCTAAACTGCAGTTTTCGTTAACAGAAAAAGTTGTTGAAATAATATAAAAAAGCTCCGGTGTAAAACTTCCGTCTAAAGCAACTGTTCCGTAAAAGCGGCTGTCGTCCGGAGAAAAATCAGCAGGACCTTCTGTGCCTTTAACAGCAGAAACTTCTGCAGCAAAACTGTGTGACTTGTAAAAATACGGAAGCTTAAAGAAAACAGAACCTGTTAAATAAGGTGCAGCAAAACTGTAAAAATCACTGTCAGGCTTAAGTGAATAACCTGAATTATTTTTATCAAGAACAGTTACATTTTTTTCGTTAAGCAATCCGGTGTAGCCTGCGTAAATTCCTGCAGTAAAATTCCTGTTGTTTATCTGGAAAAATGCGCCGTCGTTTTCCTGGGCAAAAACTATTCCCGTTAAATCAGAATAGAAAAATCTTCCTGCAGAAAACAAAATGTCAAAATTATCTTTTTTAGTAAAAGATGAAAATTTGAAAAGCGTTAAGTCAGCAAGAAATTCATCTGAAGAATTTGAATTGTCAGAATTAATGTCTGCATTTAAAGTGTACTGGAAAAATCCTTCAGTAACAAAATAAACATTTCCTTCATTATTAAAAGGCAGGCGCAAAGATGCAGTTAAAGATTCCTGTTCCTTAAGAACCGGGCTTGAATATTCATTTTCGTAAAACTTAAAGTTAGAGTTAGATTCTGCTAAAACTGAAAAATCAAGAGCAAAAAGCTGGCTTGAAAAAATTACAGCAGAAGAAATTAAAGTTGATAAAAAAAATTTTTTCATGTTGTACCTCATTCGTAGAGATTTATGCAGTCAACTATTACGTTCATAAACTGATGACCGTTAAGGGTTTTTGAAGGATCATCGGTGTAAGAAATAATTCCGTCTGCCTGAAGCTGTTTAAATGAATAGCGCGGATTTTTGAAAATTCTATACATTAAGCCGCCTTTAACATTCCAGGTGTTGGCACAAAGAAATGCAACTTGATTAAGAGGAATTGGCTCGTTTCCATGAACGTCTTCCTTTATAAGCTTGGCTTGCTTTAACATTTCAACTGCGGCAGTTTCGCTTGCTGAATCATTTGCCATACCGTTTGCAACTGCAAAGAAATATGCAGCCTGCTGATAGGTTACGGTTTTGGTGTCCAGAATTTCCGTCATTTTATCTGCTGACTGACTGAAAGCCGCTGCTGCAGACAATAAAACAGAAATACAAAAACAGATAACTTTTTTCATATTCACTCCATTTGTAAAATCAAAAAAATCAGTATAAAATTTATAAAGTCATTTTCTGATTTTACCATTTAATGTTGTTTAAGAAAATTATAATGTATTGTATAATTTTTGTCATATGAAACTTATAAAGAAAAGTACAAGCTTGAAAAAAATAAAACTGCTGTTTCCCGTTGTTACTGCAATTATTGCAGCAGCCCTTTCCTTTACAAATCTTCTCCAGAAAGCCGAATATAAGGTTTACGACATACTTTTGGGAATGCAGAAAGAAATTCCTGCTTACGATAAAATTAAGCTTATAGAAGTTGACGACGAATCAATCAGTAAAATAGGCGTGTGGCCATGGCCCAGGGACATTCTTGGTGAAGTTTTAATCCGCATGAAAGAGTGTGGTGCAAAGACTGCCGTATTTGATATTGAGTATCTGGAAAAAACGCAGAAATCTGTAAACATAGATTTTGACAGTTACGTTGACTCTTGCTTCCAGGACAGCATTACTGATATAGAAAATTATTTCGGACAGTTTAACCAGTACATTTATTCCCTTGATTCAGTTACGCAGAATTCTGTGGAAGATGCATCTAATGAACTTTTAGGCGCAATTGCCGGCGATACATTTTTTACGCTGAAGGATAATATCCAGAGCGCTTATGAAGACAAGGATTTGTTTTTTGCAAAGTCAATTCAGTTTTTCGGGAACACATTCGTTACGGTAAATCTCCGCAACATAAAGATTTCTGAAGCAGAAGAAAATTTAAACTATGCAGCAAACCGTTTTCTCCTTGACAATGTAAGTGACAGCTTTAATTACATTCCCCAAGGAAATTATCTTTCGTTCATGGAAGAAAATGATTTTGAAAATTACACTCCTGAGCAGATAAAAAACAGAACCGTTCCGCTGCAGGATTTTATGCTTCCAATAAACAAAATTGTAATAAGGGCAGCCGGTTTAGGTTTTACAAACGTTGTAGTTGATAAAGACGGAACAAGACGAAGAGTTGAACTTTTAAACGTGCCTGCAAGAACAGTGTATAACGAAGAATCAGACTCTGTTGAAACTGAACCTATTTTTAACGGCAAGTACGTAGCCCAGCTTTCATTCAGTCCACTTCTTAAAATGATGGACGTTGAGTCAATTGAAAGAAAAAAGCACACGCTTATTTTGAAAAACGCACATCTTCCGGGAAAAAGCAAACCTGTAAACATAAAAATTCCTCTTGATAAAAACGGCAGAATGTACATTAACTGGATTCACGAAAGCTATGAAGAAACTTTTTCCCACGTTCCTGTTTTTTACATTTATAATCTTTCTGTTTTAGAAAAAAATATTTTCCAGGAATTGCAGAACTTAAGCCATGAAAATTCTGCAGGTGATTTTTTGCATGCATATAATCTTATTTTAGACCAGCGGAATTCTCTTTTGCAGAAGTGCCGTGGTTTTGACGAAAACAGCAATGCCATAAAGGGCGGAATTTCAGAAGAAGATACGCAGGAATATTTTGCTTTACGTGCAGATTTTTTCAAAAGCCTTACTGATTTTATAAACGAAAATCCTGACGAAAAATTCAGTGAGTTAAAGAATAACCTTCAATCGTACAATTCACTTTTTGAAAATTTAAAAAGTATTTTAAATGATTCATTTTGTCTTTTAGGTCAGACTTCAACTTCCAGCACAGATTTAGGCGTTACTCCTTTTGAAAAGCGTTATGCAAATTTAGGAACCCACGCCAATGTTGTAAACACAATTATCCAGCAGAAATTTATTCGTGAAGAAAGTGTTTTCTGGGGAATAGGTTTTGGCGCACTTCTTTCTCTTGCAGTGATTTTTATTTTGCGGAAAAAATCCTACGCTTTCCAAATTGCATTTTCTCTTGTTTACGTTGCGGCTACAATTTTTGTAATTACAGGATTGATGGTTTACCTTCGCATCTACATTCAGCCCCTCATTCCTATCCTTATGATTCTGGCAATTTACTTTGAGGACTTAGTGTACAATCTTGTTTCCATCAACAATCAGCGTAAAAAAAGTGAAGCTGAAAACAAAAGGCTTGAGCAGCAGAAAAATGAAATTCAGGGCGCATTTAACAAAAGTCTTGCACCTTCCGTTGTTGACATGATTATGAAAGATCCGTCCATTATGACTCCAGGCGGAACTGATTTTGACATGACGGCAATTTTTACTGACATTCAGAAATTTTCCGGATTCAGTGAATTCCTTACATCAAATGAACTTGTACAGCTTTTGAACTATTACCTTGATAAAATGGCAGAAGTGATTATTGATGAAGGCGGACTTGTTGACAAGTACGAAGGCGATGCAATTGTTGCATTAGTGGGCGCTCCTGTAAAAATGGAAGATCATGCTTCAAGAGCCTGTGCTGCTGCAATCAGAATGAAAGCTTTGGAAATAGAGCTTAACAGGGAAATTTATGGAATAGTTGAATGTGACGAACAGGAAAGCTATAGAAGAACTATGGAAATAAGTTCAGCCGGCGGAAGAACTCCTCGTGAAAAAGACGTGCTTGCCTTGCTCAGTTCATTTAAAAAGATGGTTGAACATAAGCGCAAAATCTTTACTCGCATAGGAATCAACAGCGGCATTATGACAGCAGGATTTATGGGAAGCGAAAACAAACTTAACTACACAATGATGGGCAACAATGTAAACTTAGCTTCAAGACTTGAAGGCGTAAATAAAGTTTTCGGTACAGGCGGAATTCTCATAAGCGGTCACACTGCAGAAAAACTTAACGGCGGATTCATTCTGCGCATTCTGCACAAAGTAAGGGTTGTAAACGTAAACACACCTTTGCGTGTATACGAACTTCTTGAAACACAATCAGCCGGTTCTGAAGAATTAAAGCTTTACATAGAAGACTGGAACAAAGCCCATGAACTTTTTGAAAATAAAGACTGGAGCAGTGCTTTAGATAAAATGAAATCCTTAAGCATGAGAAATCCGGAAGACAATGTTGTAAAGTACTACATAAATCTTCTGGAAAATTATTTTGTAAAGGGAAAAATTCCTCTTGAAAAAGACAACGTTGGCGTAGAATATCAGGAGCAGGACAATGTGTTCCGCTTGTGCCAGAAGTAAGCTTTGCAGTAAAGTTTTTGCTTAAAGAATTAAATCAGCAACTTCTGCCTCTGAAGCTTTGATTAAATCTTCAGGTGAGAGGGAAATTTGCATTCCTCTTACGCCTGCGCTTACGTGAACCTGACTGACATTTAAAACAGAACTGTCTATAAAAGTGCGGTACTTTTTCTTCATGCCCAAAGGAGAACAGCCGCCTCTTACGTATCCTGTAAGGGCAAGAAGCTCTTCCTGCTTTACAGGAGTTACTTCTTTTGCACCGCAGGCATTTCTTGCTTTTTTCAGATTTATTTCATGAAGTGCACTCTGGCAGAAAACTACAACTTCTTTTGTATCAGTGCGCATTACAATGGTTTTAAAAACTGAATCAGGAGAAACACCAAGTTTACGGGCAGTCTCTTCGGCAGCACCGTGTTCAAGTTTATGATCATCATTGTCTTCGTACTCTTTTGCCGTAAAGGGAATTTTCAGCTTTTCAAGAATACGCATTGCATTTGTCTTTTTCATTTTGCGCTTGCACTGGAATTTGTAATGTAAGAACCTGCACCTTTAAACTTTTCGATTTTTTCAATTTCACCTTTCCAGTATGATGCTTCGTTTTTAGTAGTGTAAGGTCCCACTCTTACTCTGAAATAAAGAGTGTTTTTTGAATCAGTTACAGTAAAGACTTCACAAGGCATTCCTTTTCCACTGATAATTTCCCTTGCTTCATCAGCGGACTTTTTGCTTGCGTAAGATGCAATCTGAATCCAGAAGCGGTCTGGCTCTTTAGTTACAGTTTTTGCAGAAGAAGAAGTTGTTTTAGTTGCGCTTGTCTTTGCAGAAGAATTTGAAACTGAAACTTTTGGCGCCGTGTATGAATCACTTGAAGAAACTTTTGCTGAAGGTTTTGCTGAAGGTTTTGCCGTACTTGCAGCAGAAGAAGCGCTTTCATAACTTGATGCAGGCTCTGACTTAACAGACGGAGTATTTGAGCTGCCACCTAAACTTATGATGTTTGAAGTTTCGTAATTCTTTTTGATTTCACCAGTTTCCTTCATGACTTTTTCAGCAGCAGGACTTTTTGGAATGACAACAGGCTTCTGCATTTCAGGAGGATTAAAACTGTAAAGGTTTGTAGTGCCGTTTGCAAAAACAGTTAAATTTTCTGTCTGAAGGGAAGTTTCCTGATTTTCCAAATCTTCATTTTTTGTGTCAGATGGAATTTCAGCACTGTCTGCAACTATTGGTAAAGGTGTTTCAGCAGGAATTTCGGAAGAAGTTTCGGCAGGAATTTCTGCAACATTCAGTTTGCCTGTTTCAGGAACATTTGGCTTATCTGTTTCAGAAACAACAACTGTTTGCGTAAAAACAGAATTCTGAGGCTTTTTAGCAGAAGGTGCATAAAGGAAAAGGGCAGTACCTATAACTACAAGTAAAAAAAATCCTACTGCCAGTACAATCCAAAGAGTTCTTTTCTGTTCCATAATTTATATCCCCGTTATTTATATCCCATTTTTATACTTTTTAAGAAATGCTGAAAGTTTTTTTTCAAGACATTTAGATGAAAAAGTATTCCACACTCTAAAAGTATCGGCATTTGAAAATTTATATTTAGCAAAAAGATTTTTCTGGCTTTTAAATCGGCTTAAAATCTGGCTTAAAGGCATTTTGTCCCGCTTTTTTGCACGGAAAACACGGATTATTTCAGGGCAGTCTATGAAAAGTATGAAATCCATCTTTTTTACCAAAGGCATTTTGTAAAGAACAGTGGCGTTTACAATTACGTTTCTATCCTGATTTTCTGCAATGAATTTTTCAATAAGGCGGTTAATTTCCGGGAAAACAATTGATTCCTGTTTTTCAAGAAGTGAAGGCGAATCAAATAAAATTTTTCCCAAGTTTCTGCGGTTTACAGTTCCGTCATTGTTTACAAGGGAGATTTTTTTTTCGTCAGCGTAAGGTGCAAATGTTTCAAGGATAACGTCTTTTTTGTTTTCAATTGCAGCGTGGCCTAATAAATCAGCGTCTATTGAAGCAAAGCCCATTTTTTCCAGCAGACAGCAGGCGTAATTTTTTCCGGCAGCCATTGGTCCTGTTACAGCGGCAACTATTCTTTTTGAGTCGTTTTTTTCATCAGGTGATTTGTGCGGATATTCATCAGACATTTTTTTCAGCCTTAATGGAACAAGCCCCAGTTTTTTCCACATTCAATGCTCACTTTTAAAGGAACATTCAGCTTAACGGCGTTTTCCATTTTTTCCCTTATAATCATTACAGCTTCGTCAATTGATTTTTCATCATCAGGACATTCAAAAATAAGTTCATCGTGAACCTGCAGAAGCATTTTTACCCTGCTGTTTGTTTTTTTCAGTTCAGCGTTTACGTCAAGCATTGCTTTTTTTACAATGTCAGCAGCACTTCCCTGAATTGGTGTGTTTACGGCAATACGTTGTGCAGCCTGCTGGATAAGTTTGTTCCTGCTGTTGATGTCTTTTACGGCTCTTCTTCTTCCCATAAGAGTTTCAACGTAACCTTCTGCCTGTGCTTTTTCTACAGTTGAATTTATGAACTCCTTAACCTGAGCGTAAGTTTCAAAATATCTGTCTATAAAATCCCTTGCTTCAGTTCTTGAAATGCCAAGTTCATTTGAAAGACGGAATGCACTCATTCCATACATAACGCCGAAGTTTACTGTTTTTGCAAGTCGGCGCTGTTCCGGTTTTACTTCATCTAAACTTATTCCATAAATCAATGCAGCAGTTGATTTGTGAACGTCAGTTCCGTCTAAAAATGCACCGCACAAATTTTTGTCTCCGCTTAAGTGAGCTAAAATTACAAGTTCAATTTGTGAATAATCAGCGGAAATCAAAACGCTTCCGTTTTCTGCAGTAAAGGCGCTGCGTATTCTCCTGCCGTTTTCGTCTCTTACAGGAATGTTCTGCAGGTTAGGGTCGCGGCTGGAAAGCCTTCCTGTTGCAGTTCCAGTTTGCAAAAAAGAAGTGTGCACCCGAGAGTTTTCGTCAGCAAGCAAAGGCAGTGTTTCAACATAAGTGCTCTGGAGTTTAGTAAATGAACGGTAATCTAGAATCATTGCAGGAAGAGGGTCGTCAGTTCTTTCCTTTAAACTTTCAAGTTCGGCGCTGTCAGTTGAATATCCTGTTTTAGTCTTTTTCCCGGGAGTAAGTTTCCGCTCTTCAAAAAGAACAGTCTGAAGCTGCCTTGTTGAAGCAATGTTGAATTCGTGGCCTGTTTCTTCATAAATGTTTTTTTCAGTTTCAGAAATCTTTAAGGCAAGTTCTTTGCTGTATTCGTTTAAAGTATTTTTATCAAGGTGGATTCCGTTCAGTTCCATTTCCGCAAGAACAGGTATAAGCTTCATTTCCATAGAGTAAAACAGATTTTCCAGATTTTTCTCTTTAAGTTTAGGCTTGAAAATTTCCCAGAGCTGAAGCGTAAAGTCTGAATCTTCTGCGCCATAAGGAAAAGCCTGTTCAAGTTCTACGTCTGCAAAAGTTTTGCCTTTCGGTACAATGTCATTGAATTCAATTCCTGCAAGACCAAGATTTTTTTCCGCAAGATATTCAAGGCTGTATGGTGATTTTCCCGTTGCATCAGGATTTAAAAGCCAGGCTGCAATCATTGTGTCGGCAACAGCACATTTTATTTCGCATTTAAGTCCGTTTGTCTTAAGCACTTCAAGATCGAATTTTCCGTTGTGCATAATAAGAGTTAAATCTTCATTTGAAAAAATCCGCTCAAGCTGTTTAAGGCAGTTGTCTTTGCTTATAGTTTCCGGGGCAAACATTTCTCCAGGCAGAATTACGGGAACATAAATGCCGCTTCCTTTTTCCACGCTTAAACTGAAACCCACAAGCCTTGCTTCGTAAGTGTTCAAGCCGTCAGTTTCAGTGTCAAAGGCAACAGTTTTACGGCTGGAAATAATTTCGTCTACAAAAAGCGTAAGTTCCTGCAGGTTTGTAACGGCTTTGTAGTTACCCTGATTTTTCTTTATTGCCAGATTATTTTCTTCTGATGATTCTGTTTCCGGAGAATTTTCTGCTGAAGTTTCCGCCTCTTGTGAAGGCTGTAATTTCTGCAGTTCAGTGTCTTTCTGTTCAGCGCTTTCTGCAAGATAAAGTTTTGCAACTTGAAGTGCACCGTATTCTTTAAGAAGAGTTCCTGCTTTTGTCCAGTTTAAATTTGCCGTAGAAAAATCGTTGAAATCAATCTGAACAGGAACAGTGTCGCACAAAGTAATAAGCTGCTTTGATTTTTCTGCATCTGATTTTCCGCTTCGGATTTTTTCTCCTAAAGCACCTTTTATTTCATTGTCGTGAGAAAGAATTTCTTCCAGCGAACCGTATTCGTTCAAAAGTTTAAGTGCAGTTTTTTCGCCAACACCTTTAACGCCAGGAACATTGTCAGCAGAATCGCCTGTAAGTGAAAGAAAGTCGAGAATTTTTTCAGGACCAATTCCCCACTTTGCAACTGTTTCTTCAATGCCGTTGATTTCCCAGCCGCCGTTATTTTTATCAGGACACATTTCCTGGCAGGAAGAACTTACAAGCTGGAGCAGATCTTTGTCGCCGCTTAAAATCCTGCAGCATCGGTTTTCTGCCTTACATTTTTTTGCAACAGTAGCAATAATGTCGTCAGCTTCAAAACCGTCGCATCGTAAAACAGGAATTCCAAGTGCATTTAAAATTTCTTCAATCCACGGAACTTGTGCAAGAAGATCGTCCGGAGTTTTCTGCCTTGTAGCTTTGTATTCGGGAAACATTTCGTGGCGGAAAGTTTTAGTGCGTGAATCAAAGGCTGCAACTAAAAAAGAAGGTTTGTATTTTGAAATCAGCGCTTTAAGATTGCGGAAAAAAATAATCACTGCACTGATGTTTTCGCCCTTTAAATTTGTAAGGGGATGATTGAAAAGTGCATAGTAAGCACGGTAAATCAAACCGTAACTGTCAATAATGTAAACTGAATCCGAAAAATTGTCTTTCATTATGTCATTCTATCAAAATAAAGAAACAGTTTACAGTATGAACTTTAAACTTCAATTGCAAACATTGAGCCGGAAGTTGCAGCTGCTTTTGCGTAAGGTGAACGTCTGTTGCGGAACGGATTTGTAAAGTTTGCCATCTGCGTCTGAAGCTTTTCCATGTGCACTTTAAGAAGAGCCTGATTTTTACTGTTCTGAGCCTGAACTTTTTTCTGCAGGCTTTCCAGTTCATTCTGAATGGAAGAAACAGGCATTGAATCCTGCGGTGAAAAAAATGCGTGGGACTTTTCGTAAAGAGACTGCATTGGAACTATAACTTTCTGGAGACATGCAATGTTTTCTACAATCTGGGATTCTATTTCAGTGTGAAGCCTTAATGCATTTTCATCTTCTTCACAAATTTCATTTTCCTGAAGCTCAAGAACTTTAAGATATTCAGCAAACTTTGAACGCTGCTGTTCAAGAAGAGAGCGGTATCGTTTAAGGACAGCAACTCTTTCGTTAATTTCATTTTGTGTAAGTTCCATACAATCTCCTTTTACCGTTACGCTAATGGAAAAAATCAGCCCTGAATGTTAAGAGCCGGTCTTGATTCAGACTGAACCTGAGTATTTGCCTGAGAAGATGCTGCCGTTACCCACGAAGAATGAAGCTGGGAAAGCATATCCTTTATAAAGAGGAGTTTTTTCTTGTCGTGGGAAATGCTTGCGTTAAGAAGTTCCTTGTTGAAATAAACGTACAGAGACATTAAATTCCTTGCAATTTCTCCGCCTTTTTCCATATCAAGACTTACCTGCAGTTCCGTAACTATGTCCATGACTTTCTGAATGTGATTGCCAAAGTTTTCAATGTTGCAGGCTGCAATTTTATTTTCATCGTCTACAAAGTAAATTGCCTTTTCAATATGAGAAACTGCACTTTCGTATAGCATAACAACAAGTTTTCCCTGGCTGGCAGTTTTTACGCCAATCTGTTTGTAAGCATTGTATCCGCCATAAGGATTTGAACTAAAAGCCATAACTTCACCTCAAGAATGTACTTCATTTTCATATCGGAATTTCACAAAAAAAAGTTAACCTAAAAATAACCCCATATTTTTCCCTAGCCGCCGCCCCGGCGTACTTGCCAACAAGCTGCAGCTTACATACAACCACGCTGACAGAAGCCTGCACTTTATCGCAAAAACAGGGCGGCGGTAATTTTCTCATAAAAGATTTGTTTTTTTTAATGACTAAAGACAAAAATATTTTTATATTGTATTATAATCTGAATGATTTTTTAGGAAACAACTCGACAAAAAATCACTCTAGTAAAAGTAAATGAGGAAGAGATGAGCGACCAGGACAACAAAAAGGACGATAAAAATAAAAAAAGCAACGATCCTTACGATTTTTTTAAGCTTGACCCTAATCCAAATGGTAAAAAAGACAATAAAGAACCAAATGGCGGCAAAAAAAAGCGTTTTCCTTTCTGGGGAATGCTTATGGTCATTTTAGCTGTACTTTTAATCAGCAATATGTTTTTCCGCAACGATGCAGATGATTTCATAGATTTTTCTGTATTCCAGGAAAAAATTGAAAGCGGAGAAATAGTTCGTGTTGAAATGGGCGAAACAGTTTTCATCGGTTACACAGAAGATGCTGCCAAGCCGGAAGAAAAGCCTGTATTTGACATTTTCAGCCGTTCAGCAAGTCAGGAAAAAACTACAGTTTACAGAACAAACGGCGTTTTAGTTCAGAAGTTTCTTGATTTACTTGATTCAAAAAACGTAACTTATTCTTTCGTAAAGTCCTCAAACAATTACTTCCTGCAGATTTTGATAAATCTTCTCATACCGTTTATTTTCATAGCATTTCTGTACTTCTTTATTTTCAGAAAAATGGGCGGCGGCGGAAGCGGAATGGGCGGAATGTCCATGTTCGGAGTTGGCGGCGGAAAGTCAAAAGCTATAGAAGAAGGCAAGGTAAAGACACGCTTTGCAGATGTAGCCGGCGTTGACGAAGCAAAAGAAGAGCTTGTAGAAGTTGTAGATTTCCTTAAAGAACCTAGAAAATACACAGAAATCGGCGGTAAAATCCCTAAAGGCGTACTTCTTGTAGGCCCGCCGGGAACAGGTAAGACTCTTCTTGCAAGAGCCGTTGCAGGAGAAGCAGGCGTTCCGTTCTTCAGAATAAGCGGTTCAGACTTTGTAGAAATGTTCGTTGGTGTAGGAGCAAGCCGTGTACGTGACTTGTTCAGGCAGGCCCGTGAAAAAGCACCGTGCATTGTATTTATTGACGAAATCGATGCGCTGGGAAAAAACCGTATGAATGGTTTCGGCGGCGGAAATGACGAACGTGAACAGACATTAAATCAGCTTCTTGTAGAAATGGACGGATTTGACAACGAAAAAGGACTGATTATTCTTGCTGCAACAAACCGTGCCGACATTCTTGACCCTGCATTGCTAAGACCAGGACGTTTTGACCGTCGTGTTCCTGTAGAAAAGCCAGACGTAAAGGGAAGGGAAGAAATTCTCCGCATACATTCCAAAAACGTCAAGCTTGATGAAGATGTTGATTTTATTTCAGTTGCTCATGGTACAAGCGGATTTGCCGGTGCCGATCTTGCAAACGTTGTAAATGAAGCAGCACTTCTTGCCGTAAGAAACGGACGTAAAAAAGTTTCCATGGAAGACTTTAATGATGCGATTGACAAAGTAAGCATTGGTCTTAAAAAGAAAACACGTAAAGAAAACGAAAAAGAGCGCCTTCTTGTTGCATATCACGAAACAGGACACGCTTTAATGGGAGCTTTTACTCCTGACTATCCGCCTGTAAACAAGATTACTATAGTTCCACGTTCCAACGGTGTCGGCGGGTTTACCCAGTATCGTGAAAAGGAAGAAAGTTTCTTAAAGACAAGAAAAGACATGATTGGTGAAGTTGATACTTTGCTTGGCGGTCGTGCTGCAGAAAAAATAATGCTTGGTGACATTTCAACCGGTGCTTCAAACGACATCAGTTTTGCCACAGACATTATCAAAAGCATGATAGTTGATTACGGAATGAGCGAAAAGTTCAGTAATATGACTTTGGGAAAAGGTGTACGCGGTCATGCTGGAGCTGAACCTGAACTCATAAGGGAATTTTCAGAAGATACCCAGAAGTACATTGATGAAGAAATTGCCCGCATTATGAACGAACGGTACACTCATGTACTTAACACTTTGTCTGAACATAAAGAACTTCTTGAATACATTGCACGCCGTCTCCTTGAAAAAGAAACAATGGAAGGCAAAGAGTTTGAAGAAATTGTAAAGGCAGAAAATCACTGTGCAGCTTTAACACAGGAAGCCATAGCAAATCTTCCTCCTTCAGAAGAAAAGACTGCTGCAAAAACTTCAAAAAGAACAATAAAAAAAGCTGAACCTAAGGCAGAAAAATCTGAAAAGAAAAGTACGCCAAAAAAATCAGCCGCAAAAAAAGAAAAGTAACATAATCAGACTGCCATTGCCTTTAAGACAGTGGCAGTTCCAGTTGTACTTGCCCGGCAACTGCAAACCCACCAGCAAACAAAACACTTCGTGTCAGCACTTCGTTGAACATACTTCTAAAAAACATTATACTAAGCCGAAAATCAAATAAATTTTCAAAGAGGAAAAAAATGGCATACTTTTACGAAGAACCATCCCACACATTTGGTGAGTATCTCCTTATTCCAGGTTATACTTCTGCTGATTGCATTCCAGATAATGTTTCGTTAAGAACTCCGGTAGTTCGCTTTAACAAAAAGGCAGGAGAAGAGTCTCCTCTTTACATGAACATTCCGCTTACAAGTGCCGTAATGCAGTCAGTATCAGACGACAGAATGGCAATATCACTTGCAAAAGAAGGCGGAATAAGTTTTATCTACGGTTCACAGACAATAGAAAATCAGGCTGCAATGGTAGCAAAAGTAAAGGCCTATAAAGCCGGATTCGTAACTTCAGATTCAAATATCCGTCCGGACCAGACATTAACGGATGTAGTTGAACTTATTGCAAAAAACGGACACTCAACTATAGCCGTTACAGCAGACGGTACATCACACGGAAAACTTGAAGGAATCATTACAGAGCGTGACTTCAGGGTTGGCCACGTTGATATGTCATCAAAAGTAAGTGAATACATGACGCCTTTTTCAAAACTTGTAACTGGAGAAGACGGAATTTCCTTAAGTGCAGCAAACGATTTGATTTGGGAACACAAAGTAAATCAACTTCCGATAATCGACAAAAACGGAAACCTTATTTCACTTGTATTCAGAAAAGATTTTGACAGCCATCAGATTTACCCTAAAGAACTTCTTGATTCAAAACACCGCTATATAGTTGGCGCAGGAATTAACACAAGAGATTACATGGAAAGAGTTCCAGCTCTTCTTGAAGCAGGTGTTGACATAATGACACTTGATTCTTCGGAAGGATTTTCTGAGTGGCAGAGAAGGGCATTGCAGGATATCCACAAAAACTGGCCTCAGGCTAAAGTTGGTGCAGGAAATGTAGTTGATGCTGAAGGTTTCAGGTTCCTTGCAGAAGCCGGTGCTGATTTCGTAAAAATCGGTATTGGAGGCGGTTCAATCTGCATTACCCGTGAACAGAAAGGTATTGGTCGTGGTCAGGCTACGGCTACAATCGAAGTTGCAAAAGCCAGAGATGAATACTACAAGGAAACAGGCATTTATGTTCCTATTTGTTCTGACGGCGGAATAGTTCACGACTACCACATGACACTTGCTCTTGCAATGGGTGCTGATTTTATTATGTTAGGCAGATATTTTGCCCGTTTTGATGAATCACCTACAAACAAACTTATTGTAAACGGAAATTACGTTAAGGAATATTGGGGCGAAGGAAGCAACAGGGCACGTAACTGGCAGCGTTATGATTTAGGCGGAAAAAAGACAATGGCTTTTGAAGAAGGCGTAGATTCTTACGTTCCTTATGCAGGCCATCTTCATGACGGTGTAGGCATGAGTATGAGTAAAGTAATTCACACTATGTGCAACTGCGGCGCCCTTACAATTGCTGAACTTCAGGAAAAAGCAAAACTTACTCTCGTAAGTTCTACTACTATAAGCGAAGGTTCTGCTCATGATGTTGTCGTAAAGAATACAAGCATCAATTCGTAAATTCGATTGATGGCGTAGATGCAGTTTACAAAAAAGTTGAAGCAAAAAAATAATTACCTTATAACAATCAGGTAAAATAAGCCGCTCACAAAAAGGGCGGCTTTACTTTTTTAAACCAACAACCCAGAACAATCGGATTACTGCTAAATTCCTTAAGCTATGGTCAAAGCGTATAAAAAGTGGTAGTATTGTACAGTTGTAACTGCTGCACAATAAGGCATCAAAAGCGTATTGGGAGAAAAAAATGAAAATTGTAATAATCGGAGCACAATGGGGTGATGAGGGAAAAGGTAAAATTGTAGACTATCTTGCAGAAGACGCAAAGTACGTTGTTCGCTATTCAGGCGGACCAAATGCAGGCCATACAATCGTTGTAGACGGAAAACAGTTTGCCCTTCATCAGGTTCCAAGTGGAATTCTTTATTCTGATAAAAAAGTTTATCTTGGCGCAGGAATGGTTATTGACCCTGAAAAGCTTTTTAAAGAACTTGAAATGCTTAAGGAAAACGGAATCAACTGGGAAGGCCGTGTATTTATTTCAGACAGAGCACAGCTTATCCTTCCTAAGTACCGCCAGATGGACAAAGACAGAGATTCTCAGCGCAAAAGACCAATAGGAACAACAGGCAGCGGAATCGGCATAGCATATTCAGAAAAAGCCCACAGAGACGGTTTGCGTCTTGCAGATTTAGACTGGGCTGAAAAAATGGCAGAATTTGAAGGCGAAGACAAAGAATATCTTGACAAGTACAAGGACAAGCTTATTGAAATGAGAGTTGACCTTACAAAAGAAATGTGGGAAGTTCGTAACGAAAACGTTCTTTTTGAAGGCGCTCAGGGTGCAATGCTCGACATTGATTCAGGTACATATCCTTACGTAAGTTCCGGTGCAAGTTGTGCTGCTGGAGCTGCAACAGGATGCGGAATAGGCCCTCATGATTTAGATAAAATCCTTGGTGTTTTCAAAGCATATCAGACTCGTGTAGGAAACGGACCTATGCCTACAGAATTCAACAGCGAAAGTGAAGGTGAACTCTGTCAGTATGTTCGTGATACAGGACGTGAATATGGCGTTACAACAGGAAGGGCTCGCCGCTGCGGATACCTTGATCTTGTAGCATTACGTTATGCCTGCCGTGTAAACAGTCTGGACGGACTTGTACTTACTCATCTTGACATTTACGATGCAATGGAACAGATAGAAGCTTGTGTTGCTTACGACATTGACGGAAAAATCGTAACTGATTTCCCTGCAAACGTTGATGAAATGAATAGGGCAAAACCTATCCTCGAAAAATTTGAAGGCTGGAAAACTCCACTTAAAGAAGTTAAGTCTTACAAGAAGCTTCCTAAAAATGCCCGCAAGTACATTGAATTTATTGAAGGCTACACAGGCGTTCCTGTAACGATTATTTCAGTAGGATACGAAAGAGACGAAACTTTCATCCGTGCAAATCCGTGGAAAAAATAAATCTTTTGTAAGCAAGAGCCGGCTGCATTGTAAAGATTTTTCAAGTAACATTATGCAGTGCAGTCTTGACCCTTGTTTCCCTAAGAACGAACAAAACCAGTTGCTTGACAATAAGTGCAATTTAAAATCATAATTCAAGAATGAAAAAATATAACAGAAAAGAAAAGCGTTTTATTGAAATTGGAAAAGTTGAATGTCCTCAGTTGTGCGCTTTTTCTGCAGTACTTGAAGACGTAAGTGCTTCCGGCTGTAAAATCAGATTTCCTGTTAAAGTAAATATAGATAACGAAAAAGATTACGTTTTTGCGTTTAAATTTCCCAGAAAAAATATTAAGTCTGAAATTGATTTAATGTGTCATCCTCAGTGGTCAGTTGCAGAAGAGAATCAGACTATTGCAGGATTCAGTTTTTTAACGTCACCTGATACTCCGGAATTCCTGACTTTTATTTCAGAACTTCAGGAACTTAACGAAGACAAAAACGACATTCAGCACATGATAATCAGTTCACAAATTTCTTTTATCTGATTAAATCCATTCAACTTTAAGGCTTAAAATTATGAGTGCACAAATTGAATATTTACAGGGAAGGGCTTTTTTAAGTTTTCCTGAAATGAAAGATCTTTTACTTGCAGAACTTGAGGAACGCTTCGGCATATCAGCTGCTGATGCTGTCCATTACGGCGACCTTGTTTACCTGAGCAATTATCCTGCCGAAGAAAAAACTCCTTACTGGAGCCGCACTGCAATGGTTAAGCCTTTTATCCTTCGCTTTGATTCAATAAAAGATGCATCATCTGAACTTAGAAAAATCCAGCGGTCATGGGCGCCTTACAGTTTTACCTGCTTCAGAAGAACTGCCTTGATTCAGGAAAATCTGCCTTACGTAAACTTAAAAGCCAGAAACTTTCCCGTAAAAATTCCTTCTTCGCCAATAGGGCTTTACGTTTTGCTTGACGAGCATACAATTTTAGCTTCTGCACAGACAACGAGTTTTCTTCCTGCAGGAACTTTGCTTTTTAACGAAGATCACGAAAATCCACCGAGCAGGGCTTACTTGAAAATTCAGGAAAGCCTTTCTCTTGCACAGAATTTTTTTTCAGTTGAACTGCCTGGTCCGGGAGATTATTGCTTTGAAGCAGGAGCTTGTCCTGGCGGCTGGACATGGGTGCTTGCAGGTCTTGGTGCAGAAGTTTTTGCTGTTGACAGGGCAGAACTTGCTCCTTCACTTATGAAAAATCCTCTTGTTACTTTCAGTGCTCACGATGCATTTACTCTTACTCCTGAAGAAGTGGGCGAATGTAAGTGGGTGTTTTCTGATGTAATATGTTACCCTGAACGTCTTCTTGAATGGATTAAAAAATGGATTTCAAGCGGCAAGACAAAAAATATGATCTGTACAATAAAGATGCAGGGAAAAATAAACTGGGAACTTGTAAAGGAATTTGAAAACATTCCTGACAGCAGAATTGTCCATTTAAATTACAACAAGCACGAACTTACTTTCATTCACTGCGGAAAATAATCCTCAGGCAATCAGAAAATAATCAGATGAAATATTCCGGTTCCTGAGACTTTTCTTCGTGAATGTCATCAAGGCGGTAAGGCGTTCCCTGATAAACGTAATAGTTAAGCCAGTTTGAATAAAAAAGATGAGCTGTACTCCGCCATTTTGAAATTACAGGTTTGGAAGAATCGTTTTCTGCAAAATAATTTTCAGGAACTTCAGGACCAAGACCTTTTTTTACGTCACGCAGATATTCCTTAAGCAATGTGTCAGGGTCGTATTCAAGATGGCCTGTCATAAAAATTGAGCGGTTGTCTTTTGATTTTGCAAGAGTCATACCTGTGGCACGGGATTCGGCTAAAAGAACTAAGTCTTTGCATTTTGAAACATCAGCAGAACGGATGTAAGTGTATCGTGAAGTGGGCACAGGGAAAAAATCATCAAAACCACGCATGAGAGGTTCCTTTGAATTTTTCAGCTGGGAATAAAAAATACCCGAAAACTTTTTTTCAACAACGTGTTTTTCAATTCCGTAAAGATGATAAAGTCCAGCCATTGCACCCCAGCAGATGTAAAGCGTACAGAAAACATTTTTTTTTGCGTAGTCCATTATTCTGCAAAGTTCAGCCCAGTAATCAACCTGTTCAAAAGGAAGCTGCTCAACAGGCGCTCCTGTAATAATCATACCGTCAAACTTTTTGGAAAAAATTTCATCGGAAGAAATGTAAAACTTTTCAAGATGAGTGTGGTCTGTGTGACGTGAAGTGTGGCCTTTTATCTGAATAAGTGAAATGTCTATCTGAAGCGGCGTGTTTGAAAGAAGGCGCAGAAGCTGAGTTTCCGTAATTTCCTTTGTAGGCATAAGGTTTACAATTGCAATTTTCAGCGGACGGATATCCTGAGTTTCAGCACGATTTGTAGTCATTACAAATATGTTTTCACTTTCAAGCTGACTTCTGGCAGGCAGGTCTTCATCAATTTTAATCGGCATAGTCTGGCGACCCTCTTATTTAGTTTGATTAACAATAGCAAAATTTATGAAAACTTGCTATAGTTCAGTTATGAATGTAAAGAATGACAGAAAAAGTGCACTTAAAAAATTAAGAAATTTAATGCTTTCTCCAAAAATTGAAATAGATAAGTTCCGGGAAAAAATAGAAAACTCTTTTGCAAATCCTTTTGTTCCAAACGGTGTTGAAGTAGAAGAGCGTAATTATGGAAACGTAAACTGTACTTATCTTTCTCCAAAAGTTTATTTTTCTTCAAGGGTAATTTTTTATATTCACGGCGGAAGTTTTTGCGGAGGTTCTGCTGCAAGTTACAGAAGTTTTTGTGCAAGTCTGGCAAATGCAGCTTCATGCAGAGTGATTGTTCCTGAATTCCGTTTACCGCCTGCACATCCTTTTCCGGCAGCTCTTGAAGATATGGAAGCAGTGTTTAAAAGCTATTTCATTCAGGAAGAAGTGGAATGTAAAATCAATGGAGCCAGCCCCTGTTCTATTGTAATTATGGCAGACGGAAGCGGTGCAAGTATTGCCTGCGGTGCCTTGCAGAAGTGCATTGATAAGGAAAGAATTGGCCGTGTAAAGCAGCTTGTTCTTTTTTCACCATGGCTTGATTTTTCGGAAGACACTTATGTTTTTAAACTTAAGCATCAGAAAGACGAACTTATTACGGCAGAAGGAATCCGCCGAGCAGTTGATATGTACACTTATCAGTCTAATGCAGGAAATCCTCTTGTGTCGCCTTTAAAAATGAAAAGTGAAGACATCCAGTCATTTCCTCCAGTTTACATTCAGTGCGGAGAAAAAGAAATTTTTCTTGAACAGGCAAAAGACTTTAGCGAAAAACTTGAGTTTAACGGCGTGGAATGTACTGTCGAAATCGTAAAAAATATGATGGGTATGTTTCAGCTGGCAGATGAATTCCTTAACGAATCACACTTAGCGGTTGAAGAAGTTGGGAAGTTCATTACAAAACGCGAGCAGTTTGACATTCACGAACTTGCCCAGCGGGAACATCAGCTTAAAATAAACAACATAAGGCAGTAAAGCGCTTTACGTAAAGCTAAACTTAAATTCAAATAAATATTTGTGGGAATTAAAATGGAACTTTTATCACCGGCAGGAAATGTTGATAAGTTACGGTATTCATATTTGTACGGGGCTGATGCAGCTTACATTGGTCTGAAAAATTTTTCTCTCAGAGTTAAGGCTGATAATTTTTATCAGGATGAATACAAAAAAGTTGCAGAGTTAAAAAAACAGTTTCCCGGAAAAAGGCTTCACTGTGCTTTAAATATTTCATTTCATAACGAAGAAATTGACAGGCTTGTAAGTGAGATTGATTATTTTAAGCAGTATCCCATTGATGCATTTATTGTTCAGGACTTAGGCATTGTTCCTCTTTTGCAGAAAAATTTTCCAGAGGCAGAACTTCATCTTTCTACTCAGGCAAGCTGCATGAACAGGGAAGCAGTTAAAATGTACAAGTCACTTGGTTTCAGCCGTGTTGTTATGGGAAGGGAAGCTTCTTTAAAAGAAATTGCTGAAATAAAAGATGCTGTTCCTGAAATGGAAATAGAATGTTTTGTTCACGGAGCAATGTGCATAGCTTATGCCGGAAGGTGTTTGATGAGCGCTTACTTAAACGGCCGGAGCGCTCAAAGCGGATTTTGCAGCCACACATGCAGATGGGATTACGACGTTATGGCTCAGGCTAAAGCTTTTGCTCAAAGTGGTGAACTTGTACTTAGGGAACACAAGCGCCCGGAAGAATATTTTCCTGTTTACGAAGGCGATAATTTTACGGCAGTTCTTTCAAGCAAAGATTTGTGCATGATAGAACATCTTGCTGAATTAAAAAAAGCCGGAGTTGATTCCCTTAAAATTGAAGGCAGAATGAAAAGCGTTTACTACGTTGCAATGATTACAAGAGCATACAGAAAAGCCCTTGATGTACTTGAAGGAAAAATTTCAGAAAGTGAAGCAAAGCCTTTTGTAGACGAACTTTACAAAGTAAGCCACAGACCTTTTACTACGGCATTTTATTTTGACAAAACAAAAGCTGATGAAACGGTAAGTGGTGCAAGCG
The DNA here is from genome assembly GCA_945877425.1 of uncultured Treponema sp. Taxonomy (GTDB): domain Bacteria; phylum Spirochaetota; class Spirochaetia; order Treponematales; family Treponemataceae; genus Treponema_D. The sequence continues at coordinate 13,391 of CAMCRZ010000019.1, read as the reverse complement.
ATAGTCCTTATGATTTGGCTGCTGAAGTGGGAAAGGAAATTCCTGCTGATGAAATGGAAAAAATTCTTTCTCATGGCGCACAGTTAAAATTGCAGCGTGAAAAAGAGTATGACAGTTTATGCGAACAGGCAAAAAAAGCTTACGACATAAGAGTTGAAAAAATGCCGGACAAGTATCTGCCTTATGCTGAAAAAATTGAAGGCTGGAAAATGTATCCGCTGAAAGCTTTGAACATGATAAACTGTTTTGAGCCTTACACTGAAATTGAACTTGTTGCTCCTGATATATGCGGCAGAAAAATTGAACAGAAAGATTTTAAACTTGTAAATCCAAAAACTGCAGAAGTGTACCGCTGGGTTTGCGACGGACATGAGTGCATGCTTTATACAAATATGCAGATTCAGGAAGGTTCGCTTATTCGTGCAAAAGATCCGGATTTTATTGAAGGACAAATTCGTGATACAGGAAGGTAATGCAGGCTGATAAAATTTGTTTGTAAATTTTATCTTTCCAACGTAACGCAAAAAGGATATATTAAAACTGATGCCAGAAGAAACATTTGAAACAAATACAACTGTAACAGATCCTCAGATTCTCATAAAAACTTTTTTCGATACTTACGGTGAAAATTATACGGAAGAAGACAAGGCTAAAATTTCAAGAGCGTGGAATTTTATTATAGACAAAACTTTTTCACTTAAGCGTAAATGCGGAAAGCCTTACTACCTTCATCCAATGAGAGTTGCCTGTGTTCTGGCAGACAGTCATCTTGGTGCTGATACAATTGTGTCGGGATTTTTCCACAATATTCTTGAAGTTGATCCTGAATGTTTTGAAGAAATTAAAAATCAGTTTGGAAAAGAAGTTGCAGAAATTTGTTACGGTACTTCTAAAATTACAAACTTAAAAATCAACTCAAAAAATATGCAGGAAGCAGATGCCATTCGTAAAATGCTTTTTGCCATGGTTGATGATATCCGTGTTATTCTTGTTAAACTTGCAGACCGTCTTGACCGTATGCGAAATTTGAAAAGCGTAAGTAAAGAAGCTCAGCGTGCTGTTTCAAAAGAAGTTATAGACATTTGGTGTCCCCTTGCAAGCCGTCTTGGTATGAGCGATGTAAAAAGTGAAATGGAAGATTTAAGCTTAAAGTATTCAAACCCGGAAGTCTTCCAGCAAATCAAATCCATTGTTGCAGCCAAAAAAAATGAGCGCTCTGAATACTTGGATAAAGCCGTAAAAAAAATCTACATTGCAACAGAAAAGCTTGGAATTAACGTGCAGATAAAAAGCCGTGCAAAACATTTCTACTCCATTTATCAGAAAATGCGCAAGCGTAATAAAAGTGCAGATGAACTTTACGACTTATTTGCCCTGCGTGTTTTGTGCAATACAAATGCCGAATGTTACACTCTTATAGGAATAGTTCACGGTTTGTGGAAACCAATGGAAGGCCGCTTTAAAGACTACATTGCAATGCCGAAAGCCAACGGATACCAGTCCCTCCATACAACTGTAATTTGTGAAGGCAAGCCTCTTGAAATTCAGATACGCACTTTCGAAATGCACAGTGTTGCTGAGTACGGTGTTGCATCTCACTGGCTGTATAAAAAAGGCACAAATCACGATATGGTTAAGGCTGAAGATTTAAGCATTATAAACCAGCTGCGGGCTTTACGTGACGAACATCTTACAGACGAAAATTTTTTTGCTGAACTTAAAAATGAACTGCTGGGAGATTCAATTTACGTTTTTACTCCAAAGGGCGATGTAAAGGAACTTCCTATTGGCGCTAATGCAATTGATTTTGCTTATGCCATTCATTCCGGTGTGGGCGAAAAAATTGTTGGCGCAAAGGCTGACGGAAAAATAATACAGCTTACTGTTCCTTTGAAAAATACTCAGATTGTAGAAGTGCTTACAAATCCTCAGGCTCATCCTACTCAGGCTCAATTAAAGGCAGTTAAAACTTCAAAAGCAAGGCAGAAAATTCACAGCTGGCTTGTAGAAAACGATCCAACTTTTATAGACAAAGAAGCAGAGGCAAAGCGTCAGGCAGAAATTGCAGCAAACACTTTACATTCAAAGCAGGTTGCAGAACGTCTGGCAGAAGAAAAGAAAAAGCGCAAGAAGCCGGATACTGTAACGTCTTACACTGGAAAAATCATTGTGGAAGGAAGCAGCAATTTTGTTGTAACTGTAGCACAGTGCTGTAGTCCGTCTCCAGGTGATGCAATTGTAGGCTACATTTCCCACAAAAAAGGTCTTGTAGTTCACGCCGCTGACTGCATTACATTTTTACGCATTCCAAATATTCAGGAAAGAATAATTGACGTAAGGTGGGACGTTGGTAAAAACGACGGAAAAACTTCTCCTAAGCAGCAGGCAAAAATTGAAGCTGAAAAAGAAAAGGCAAAGCAAATTCAAATGGAAAAAAATAAGTTTGAAAAAATAAGATAAAATTTCGGAGCAGAAAAATGAACGTAACGAAAAAAAAAGGAACTCATAAAATATTGAAATTTTTTATCTTTATAGTTGCCGCAATTCTGGTTTTAGCTGCATCTTTTTTTATTCTGATTTTTGCGAATGAGTACAAGCCTGCTCCTGAAGAAAACATCAGCGTAAACGGCACTTCATCAAATCAGCTTAAGCAAAATGAAACTGTACGTGTCGTTACATGGAATATTGGTTTTGGTGCATTGGGAAAAAATACTGACTTTTTCATGGACGGCGGAAAAAGCGTAAAAACTTCCGGCAAAAATGAAATTACTGAAAACCTTAACGCCATAGTTGAAGAGTTGAAAAGTTTAAACAGTCAGATTGTTTTCATTCAGGAAATTGATTTGAATTCTTCCCGGACTTTTAAAATAAACCAGCGAGACTTTATCTGTGAAAAAATAGGGAACTTCCAAAATACTTTTGCAAATAATTTTAAATGCCTGTTCGTACCTTATCCTGTGCCGCCAATGGGAAAAGTTGATTCAGGAATTTTAACTTTAAGTAAGTTTCCAGTTTCATCTGCAAAAAGAATACAGCTTCCTGTTCCGTTTAAATTTCCTGTCCGTGCATGTAATTTAAAGCGCTGCCTTCTTGTAAACAGAACGGCAATTACGGGGACATCAAAAGAGCTTGTTACAGTAAACCTTCATCTTGAAGCTTATGACGATGGGGAAGGAAAAAAGCAGCAGACTCTTATACTTAAAAAAATTCTTGAAGAAGAAAGTCAGAAAGGAAATTACGTAATTGCCGGCGGAGATTTTAACCAGACATTTGATACTGTTGATTTAAAAGATTTTCCTCAAAACGAAAAATTGTGGAAGCCTGGAAAAATTGAAACAGAAATTTTCACTTATGATTTTTACACTTTAATGGATTCAGGCAATCCAACCTGCCGCTCCCTTGATAAGCCTTTTGACAGCACAAAAGATTTTCAGTTTTACGTAATTGACGGATTTATTGTTTCTAAAAATATTCAGGTTAAAAAAATTGAAACCGTTCAGCTGAACTTTGAAAACTCAGACCATAATCCTGTTCTGCTTGAAGTAGTTCTTACAGGAGAAGAAATTGACTGATAATGTCTTTAACTTTTGCCCTGAGTGCGGCAGTAAAAATATTCAGACTAAAATGAACGGAAGAAAATGGTTCTGCCCTGAATGTAACTTTGATTTATACAACAACGTTGCCAGTGCAGTGGGTCTTGTAATTCAAAATTCCAGAGATGAAATTCTTTTTGAAGTACGCTCAAAAGAACCTGCGAAAGGCCTGCTTGCTTTGCCCGGCGGATTTTCCAATGCAGATGAAAGTGCAGAAGAAAGCGCTCTTCGTGAATGTGTTGAAGAAACAGGCGTAAAACCTGAACACATAAAATATTTGTGCAGCTTCCCCAACAATTATGAATACAGAACAATCCATTATAAAACCTGCGACTTGTTTTTCAGTGCTGATTTCCCTGAAGGATTTATTTTAAAGCCCCAGGAAAGTGAAGTAGAAAGTTTTGTATGGAAAAAAGTTTCATCTGTTGAAGACGTAAATAAACTGCCTCTTGCTTTTGAAAGTGCAGTAAAAGCCTTGACCGTTTTTGTTAAAAATAAGTTTGGAGAATGATTATGAAATTAAATGTTCACGTAATTATTTTTTTTACATCGCTGATTTTATATTTTGCTTCAGTAATTTTCTTTTCTGTAAAAATCAGGAAGTTAAAAAAGCAATGCAGTGAAATTCCTCCTGTGTCAAAATCATACAGGGCATCCCACGTTTTTTCTCTTTTAGTAGTGCTGCTTCCTTTGGGAATTCCTTTTGAACCTTTTGTAATGGCTGTTCTCTGCGGCTGCGGAATTTTAGGCGAAGTAATAGTTTTAAAAGACAGGGTTTCAGTTTTAAAAGAAAAAATCAATTCTCAGAAATAAGTTTTAAATTACGAATCAATTTGCAAAAAGTTATTGACAAGTTTTTCTGTTTTAGTTAAACTTCTAACACTTAACTTATGGCGTCTTACCCAAGTGGTAAGGGACTGGTCTGCAAAACCACTATGCATCGGTTCGATTCCGATAGACGCCTTCATAAAATGAGCTGCGGATGTTTAGTCTTGCAGCTTTTTTTATGCTTCCGAATCTTTCGAGCTAAGCTGGGATTCGTTTTTATATATCAGGGCTATCTTGTTGAAATTACAGATAGCCTTTTTTATTGAGCTAGTGCCATGAAAAAAAAGTTTATTTTATTTTTGCTTGTTTTGTTCAGTTCAGGAATTTTTGCTTCAGGCGGACTGATGAGCGGCGGAAAAAAACGTTACAAAATCACTACAAAATATTTCGATATAATTTACTGCGAGCTTACTGAAGAAAGTGCTTTGAAGCTTTCAAAACAGTGTGATGAAATTTACGAAAAAATTTGCAGTGACTTTTTTTGCAAAGAGGGAGCGTGGAATGAAAGCCAGCGTGTTCCTCAGTTCAGAATGACTGTTTCTGTCGTACCTGCTTCTGAAACTTTCAACGCTTACTTTACGAACTTTCCTAAAAATCACATTGTACTTTTTGACACTTTGCCAGAGGACAGTTTAAATGTTTTTTCGGATTCACTTACAGGCACTTTTATCCACGAACTTACTCACGCTGTAACAACTAACACTTCAGGCAAAGCACTCAGGACTTTTCAAAATATTTTTGGCGACGTTTACAACCTTGGATATTATCTTTACATGACAAGTTTTTTTTGCGAAGGTTCAGCTGTTTACGAAGAAAGTGCAGGCTCAGAAGGCAGGCTTAACGACGGATTTTATCTTCACAAGCATCTTCAAGCAAAACTGAACGGAAACTTTCCTTCTTACGCTGACGTAACCGGAAGCCGTGACATTGTACCTTACGACACAGCTTATGCATTCGGCGGACCTTTTACGCAATATCTTGCAGACACTTACGGCAAGGAAAAACTTTCTCAACTGTGGTTTAATTCTACTTCCAGCCCAGGATTTTCACTTACATACAAAGGCGTGTTTAAAAAGACTTACGGAATTTCTGTTGAAGAAGCATGGGAAATTTTCTGCGCTCAAATTCAAGTGCCAAAGGTAAATGCAAATCCTTTGGAAAGCGGTGCAGTTGATTTTTTTAACGGCAGCAGAAAATTCAGCATGGAAAATTTAAGCGGTAGCCAATACGTTTCCTTAACGCAAAATGAAAATTCCTTTGCATACATTGATAAATCAGAAAGTGCCGTTTATTTAGCTGAATTAAAAAACGACGGGACATTTTCCAGGCCTAAAAAGCTTTTTGAAAAAACTAACATATCAAAAATAAATTTAAGCAGGGACGGTTCTTTGCTGTCTTTTGATTTCTACAACACAAACAGTGCAGGAATAAAAACTCAGTGCGGAATTTACGACATTGAAAAAGACAAATTTTATTTTGTTCAGGAAAACGGTTTGCGCAATTCTGCAGTTGTAAAAAACAAAGACGGAATTTTTCTTGCTGCAGTAAAAGTTCAGGGACAGAAATCTTCTCTGAAAGTTTTTAAATTTAAAGACAAAAAATTAATTCCTGAAAGTGAAATTCCTGTAGGCAAGGACAGTTCCAGAATCCTTACAAATATCATTCCTTTTAAAGATTCAGCTGCTTTTATTTTAAAAGACAAAATGGAATGGTACATAGGCATTGCTTCGGATTTAAAAAATCTTGGTTCAGCAGAATTTTTTTACTGCGGAAAAAACATACGCTTAAGGAATTTAAACTGCCAGAAGGATATTTTAAGTTTTTCTTACGTTGAAGGAAAAAGTTTTCCACGTCTTGGTTTTGTAGATTTTACTTACAATAACGAAGGCACTTTTTATTTTCAGCAGAATGACATTTCAGGAGGCGTTTATTATCCGCTTCTTTTTAAAGATGAAGATGAAAACTTTACATGCATTTATTCAGGAAACTTTGTTCATGAAACAAGGCTTTTGCAGATACCGCTTGTAAAGGAAACACTTTCTTTTAAAACAGAAAAATCCTGCGGAACAAATTTATATGTATTAGAAAAAAATAATCTTCAGGCAGAAAGCACTTCTTCCAGCCAGAACGAATTTACCGTAACACGTTACAGTAAGCCTTTTGAATTTAAGGGCGTACTTTTTCCGCTGTGCATTCTTGCTCCGGCAGAAATATCCGGGTTTTTAAATTCATTTGATTTTTCTCCAGACACTTCTTTCAATGCAGGTTTTACTTATTGCGTTGACAATCCATACGATTCTTTCGCTGCACTTTTTTCAGGCGGATACAATCTGGAAAAGAAATATTTTTCTTTAGGAGCAGTGTTTCAGTGGCTGGCACAAACTTCTGTTTACAACATTCAGTTTACTCCCCAAGTTTTCTTTTATGAAGAAGGATTTTTGCAGACTTACGATACATTTGATTTTTCAAGCACTGTCTATACAAAAGGAATTTCAAGATTTACTTTTCAGGAAAGCAACAGTTTTATTTACGGAAAAATTTTTCAGGAAAATTCTTTAAGTCAGGAAAAATCATTCTGGAAACGCAATGTAAAAGACGAAATTATTTTTGAAGAAAACTATTATTACGACGAAAATAAATTCAGCATTTATTATTCTACTTTAAGAAAAGCAGGAAACTGTAACTTTGAAAAAAAAGGCATTCAACTTGGACTTACTTATCATACTGTATTTTGCGGCACTCAAAGCAAAGAGGCAAATCTTTTTGACGCAGACTGGGTTTACGAAAACAACAGGCTTTATCAAAACATTTATCCTTCCGTTTATTTTTATCTGCCGCATTTGATTCCTGTGAAAAACTTAAGCGGATTTTGTTACAATTTTCCTTTTGCTTTTGGATGTGAATTGCTTAACTCAAGCAGCAACTTTCTGGTTTTTGAAGGAGAAACTGTTCTGTTCGGAATTGAAATTCAAAAAGGGTCAGAACTTGTGCCATTATATTTAAGCAGAATTTTTTTAAGTGCATCTTACTACGGAATGCTGAGCCACTTAAACGGAAACTTCGAAATAAAAAATATTGCTGATGATTTTAAAACTGCAGGCGAAATGGAATATTACGACAGAGTTCAGTTTAAGCTTATGTTCGAATGTGCCTACAATAGCGGTGCACTGGCATCATCAGATTTTGTTTTAAAGGCAGGGCTTACTGCATCTTATTATCCTTACAACGGAACTTTTAAAATGGGTCTGGGATTCAGTTCAATGTTTTAAAAGGTTTTAAAAACAAAATATTGTTTGAAACTATTTTAATAATAAATTACACTTTCTGATTATGACTATAAAAAAACTTGCCCTTTACATTTTATTTGCCTTTACTTCACTTTTCAGTTTTGCGCAGAACACATCTTCGGACATTACGTTTTGGAGCGACATTCCTGACGAGCAGCTGGCAAATATGCTTATAAACAGAATGAGTGACGAAGAACTTCTTGCTCAGATTTTAATGTTCGGCTGGGCAGGTCAGGAGCCAAGTGATTTGCTTAATTCCTGGGTTACTCAACGTGGATTGGGAAGCGTTAAAGTTTTTGGCTGGAACACAGACGACATAAAAAAAGTTGCAAAATCTATCCGCATACTTCAGCAGGAAGCAGCAGGCAGAAAATTTCAGATACCGCTTTTTGTAGCAACAGATCAGGAAGGCGGATGGATTCGTCACGTAAAAGGCGAAACGGCAGACACTCCGGGCAACATGGCAATCGGTGCATCAGGTTATCCTATTGACGCATATTATTCAGGCTATTACATCAACAAGGAAATTTTTGCTCTTGGAATAAACATGAACTTTGCGCCTACAGTTGACCTTTACACAAACCGTGATTCTTCTGTAATCGGGCCACGTTCTTTTGGAGCTGATCCTGAAATCTCCGGCATATTAGGTGAAGCTTTTGCCCAGGGAAGCATTGCAGCAGGCGTAATTCCTACAGCCAAACATTTTCCCGGACACGGCGACACTTCTTTAGACAGTCACGGCAAACTTCCTGAAATCGACATAAGCAGGGAAACACTTGAGCAGCGTGAGCTTGTGCCTTTTAAATATTTAATCAAAACGGAAATCCCTGCAATAATGAGCGGCCATCTTTCTTTTCCACAAATCGAACAGGACGGAACACCTGCATCTTTAAGCAAGAAAATCCTCACTGACATTTTGCGCAACGAAATGAATTACAACGGGCTTATCATTACAGATGATATGCAGATGAACGGTGCAACACTTTTTGCAGGAAGTTTTCATAAAGCCGTAACAATGGCTATTGAAGCAGGAAACGACATAATCATTTCTTCAAAAACAGCAAACTTAAACGATGCAATCTGGACAAAAAACGTAGAGCGCATGAAGACAGTTCCCGCATTTAGAAATCGTGTAAAAGATGCAGCTTCCAGAGTAATACTTGCCAAACTGAAATATTTTAAAAGCTCTAACCACGCGCCGCTGTATCCTGATGAAAACACAATCTATCAGTTCATTCCCGACAAAGAAGGACAGAAATTTTTTCTTGAGCAGGCGTGCCGTTCAATCAGCCTGTTGAAAAAAGGAAGTGCTTTTCCGTTTAAACCTGAAGCAGAAGAAAAAGTTCTTATAGCAGGACCATTTTCAGCTTTGTTTAATGAAGGCAAAAAACGCTATCCAAAGGCAGACACTTTTCACATAAGCTATTCACTGAATTCCGACAACAGCAACTACGACGAATGGAACGGCGCAAATCTTGTCTATACGGCAAGAAAATATGATACAATAATCATAAATGTTTACGACCAGCATTCCGTAAATATTGCACAGCGCCTTAAAAATATGGGCAAGAAAGTAATAGTTCTTTCCATAATGTCGCCTGTTTATGTTTTAAATGATTTTGACTGGGCTGATACAATTTTATGCGGTTACAGTTATTCCAGCTTTTCTTTTGCAGCATTGTTCGGAGCGCTAAACGGAGAATTTGTTCCGGAAGGAATTATTCCTTTAAATGATGATTAACAAACGATGATTAACAGACAAAGACTAAGAGTGTGAAATGAAAAATCTAAGCCAGGCATTTGAAAAATTTACAGACAAATTTTCCCGTTACAAATCAGCAGAAGAAAAAGACAAATCATTTTTAAAACCTGTAAGCACAGACCAGAAACTTCAGCAGCATATAATTCAGGAAGAAAACGACAAACTTGAAAAATTAAAGGCAGTTCTTGAACAGTACAGAAATCCTGTAAGCAAAGAAATTGAAGAAGACGAAACTGCACTTTTAAAGGCATGGGAACTTTACAAAAAAATTCGTGAAGCAGAAAATTCTGTAAAAGACGAAAAAACTTTTCTAAAGGAATTTAAAATCCACAGCCCTGTTGCGTGTAAATCAGAATATACAACGGGAATAAAATTTACTTATCTTCAGTGGTGGTTCATTCAGACTCATGGCGAAGAAAAAGTTGTTCCTGTAATAAAAGAAGAAAGAAATTTTTTCTACATTGATTTTGAAGATGCACAGACATTTCACTTTACGGGAATTTTAAGGCAGGCTTTAAGTTTAAACTAGCAGATTTTTTTACGCATCATTTTTATTGCAGACATATTTCGGATATATTTTCCGTGGCAACTTGTAGAAATAAATTCAAATCAATATAATCATTCTACTATGTCATATTACGATTCTTTCGACGTTGCAGTTTGCGGCGGCGGACACGCTGGAATAGAAGCTAGTTTAGCCTGTGCAAGAATGGGGCTTAAAACAATTTTAATTACTCAGACAATAGATTCTGTAGGAAGAATGAGCTGCAATCCTTCAATCGGAGGAATAGCAAAAGGAAACATTGTAAGGGAAATAGATGCTTTAGGCGGAGAAATGGGAAAACTCATAGACCGCTCAATGATTCAGTTCAGAATGTTAAACAAAAGCAGAGGTCCGGCAGTTCAAGCTCCAAGAAGTCAGGCTGATAAAATTACATACTCTCAGCTGGCAAGAAAAACTCTTGAAACAACAGAAAATCTTTCCATGCTTATGGACACTGTAATAGACGTACTTACTGTAGCTAGTTACACACCTCTTCCTTCAGGATGCGACAGTTCGGCAGAAGCAGGTGAAATTCCCGGTGAAAAGCGCAGGGACTCATCTTACGAGTTTGCAACTGAAGCAGCAAAAAGCGGAATGAGACAGAAAATCATAGGCGTAGTAACGGAACGCGGCAGAATAATTCCATGCCGTGCAGCCGTACTTACAACAGGAACATTTTTAGGCGGAAGAATATTCATAGGCGAATACGATGCACCTTGCGGCAGAATTGGAGAAAGCGGCGCATTCGGTTTAACAGAAAGCTTAAACAGATTAGGCTTTACCACAGGACGTTTAAAAACAGGAACTCCGCCAAGAATTTTGCGACACACAGTTGATTTTACAAAACTTGAACTTCAGGAAGGTGATGCAGAAGTCGTACCTTTCAGTTTTGATGATGAAAAAGTTGAACGCCCTATGGTACCATGCCATCTTGTTTACACAAACGAACAGACACACAAAATCATCCGTGAAAACATAAACCGTTCTCCACTTTACTCAGGAAAAATAAGCGGCATCGGTCCGCGCTACTGTCCCAGCATAGAAGATAAAGTCATGCGCTTTGCAGAACGTGAACGCCATCAGCTTTTTGTTGAACCGGAAGGACTTGAAACAGACGAAATCTACCTTAACGGATTAAGCTCTTCTTTGCCGGAAGAAGTTCAGGATGCATTTCTCAGAACAATGAGCGGATTTGAAAACTGTACAGTGTCACGGCCAGGTTATGCAGTTGAATACGATTACGTTGAACCTACGCAGCTTTATCCAAGCCTTGAAACAAAAAGAGTAGCCGGACTTTTTAACGCAGGTCAGATAAACGGAACAAGCGGTTACGAAGAAGCAGCAGGTCAGGGCTTGGTTGCAGGAATAAATGCAGCACTTTACGCAAGAGAGCATAAAAAATTATGCGGACCTTTATGCACTCCCGACGGAACTTTAGGAAGCGTACCTTCAAGTTTGGAAAAAGGTTCATTTATGCCTAAGCCGTTTTTTACTCATGAAGACTTGCAGCAGTTCGCATCAATCAGCAGCAGGGAAACGCATCTTCTTTCAGAAAAAATTAAAAAAGTTCAAAGCGAAAACGGATTTACAAACTTCAACGCCATACCTGAATATCAGCCTCTTATACTTGGAAGAGACGAAGCATACATTGGTGTCTTAATTGATGATCTTGTAACTCTTGGAACAAAAGAGCCTTACAGAATGTTTACAGCCCGTGCAGAATACCGCCTTAAGTTGCGCCACGACACAGCAGACCGCCGCTTAAGGAACAAAGGCTTTACTGTAGGACTTATTTCGCAAAATCAAATGGACAGCCTTATTGCAAAATATTCAAAAGTAGACGAAGCAATTTTACTGCTGGAAAAAAAGCCCGGCATGGAAAAGCCCGAAACTTTTACTCAAATGGAATGGATTCTTGCTCAGGAGGATTTTAAATACAAATATTACATACAGAAACAGGACGCCCGTGTTGCAAAAATGCACAAAATGGAAAACGCCCGTATTCCTCCAAATTTCGACTATTCCAAAGTTGTAGCATTATCTTCAGAAAGCAGGAATAAACTGGAAAAAATCAGGCCTCTTACGTTGGGACAGGCTTCAAGAATCAGCGGAGTAAGAAACAGCGATATAATGCTTCTCATGGTTTACCTCCACTGATTGAAATCATTCTACAGCAAACTAATCAAGAAGTTTTTTAAGAACGGAATCCTTCTGCCGCCAGTTTTTGTCAACCTTAACCTGAAGATCAATATCAACTCTGTAAGGAAAAATCCTGCGACATTCCTTAATGGACTCAACTCTTATTTCCTTGATTTTAGACGCACCTTTGCCAATGACTATGCCTTTTTGGCTTTCACGCTCAACGCAAACTGCAGCCCTTACTTTTAAAAGATTAGCCTTAGCCATTTCCATGTGTTCAATCGAAATGTAGATGGCGTGAGGTAATTCCTGCTCAAGACGTTCAATTGCCTTACCCCGAATAATTTCAGAAATACGGAATTCAACTTCCTGATCAGTGTAATACTCTTCTGGATAAAGATGGGGCGCAACCGGTGCAATGTTGTACAGAGCTTTTAGCACGTCGTTTACATTCTGATCAGCCTTGGCGCTCATTTCAACAATGCGTTCTTTGGGAAAATCAGGAAACATTCTGTCAAGAAATTCACGGCACAGAGAAACGTTGGACCGGACATCTTCAATTTTATTTATGGCGATAACAAGATTGTCAGCCCTTGTTTTTACCATTGAAGCAATCATTTCTTCTTCACTGCCATAGTCCCTTGTTGAATCTATGATATACAGAACGGCATCGCAGTTTTCAATCTGATCTTTTGCAGTTTTAGTCAGCTTAAGGTTAAGCTTTTTGTCGCTTTCGTGAAGTCCAGGCGTATCAATAAAGACAAGCTGTCCTAAACTTGTATTCACAATACCTCGGATTGCATTGCGTGTAGTCTGGGGAACAGAAGAAACAATGCTTATCATTTCACCGCTGGCTGTATTCAGAAACGTTGACTTTCCCGCAGAAGGCCGCCCTATGATGCAAACCATAGCCGTTTTCGGTCCGGCATTTACGCTATTTAAATCAGTAAAATCACTCATGGGAAGAAGTATACTGTAAAAGGAAAAAATCATCAATTTTGCAAAGGCTGATTATCAGGTTGATTAAAGTCTGATTCAACTCTGATTCAACTCCGATACCTGCACTCCCGCCCGCCAAACGTCATTCCCACAAAAGCCCCCGCAATCCCAAAAAAAATACAAAAAAAACAAAAAAAAAATCCAAAAAAAAAAGAAATTTACCCTTGACAAAGAAAAAAATAGGGAGTATATTCATTGTCACCTGCCAATCAGCAGGCACGCTTTTTGAAAGCCACAGG
>CAMCRZ010000018.1 GCA_945877425.1 uncultured Treponema sp. | reverse complement strand
ATTACTACTCAAGAATGATTTCTCCAGGCAACATAAACCTTGATGACATTCAGACAAACTTCGGTTTCGACACAGGCATAAACTCCGGAACAGTACGCATTTGCATTCCAAGCCTTAACGTTTCTTTCCCATATTCAGGCGTTACAAAAGTTGATGATTACGTTTACAAATTCAACGACACAACAATTACAGTAACAATCAGAAACGAAAAGACAATTTCAGTGCAGTACATTGACCAGAGAGGCATGCCGAAAAGCTTTAACTTTACAACTTTATCATCTGACATAAAAATTGCAGACGTAATTACCAGAGAAAAGAATTCCCGCAATGAACTTTACAAGGCTATAGTAAATCTTGGGCCTACTTACAAAAGTACAAACTACGGACTTCTTACTTTTAACAGCAACGGAACTTTTGAATGGACAGGATACAAGCTTCTTGTGCCTTCTGTAATTTCATCTTCTGCACAGACAACTGGAAATGTTGAAATAAAATATTTCCTTACTTCTGACTTAAAGAAATCTTACGACGGCGTACTTACATTTACGTTTGACGGTATGGAAGAAGAAGTAAACTTTGTTTATAACAAGGAAACTGCAGGGCTCAGGCTCACTGTTGCAAGCGTTACTAAAACTAAAAATGAAACTACAAACAGAACAACTGCAACTGTACGCTTACCTGCTACACCGCAAGTTATTTTCTTCCAAAAGTAATTTAATCAACTCAATTTACTGGAATAAAAAATGGCATTCGTTCAATTTTCAAAAGTGTCCCTTTCTTTTGGCGACAGAGATATTTTAAAAGATGTTAGCGTAAATCTTGCCACCGGAACTAAAGCAGCTTTAACTGGAACTAACGGTGCCGGAAAATCAACTTTAATAAAAATAATGGCTGGTCTTGTTGAACCTGATTCAGGGGAACGGATTACTCAAAAAGATGCACGCATAGCTTACCTTCCTCAAAGCGGACTTGTTCATGAAGGCTGCTCTTTAAAAGAAGAATCGGACAAAGCATTTTTGTGGGGCTACAACATTCAGAAGCAGATAGATGCACTTGGAGAACAAATGGCTCTTTCTCCAGACAATTCACGTCTTGCAGAAGAACACGCAGCTTTACTTGCAAAACTTGAAGAAAGCGGCTGGTATAGGCGTGAAATGCTGGCAGAACAGGTTTTGCTTGGACTTGGTTTTTCCAGAGAAGATTTTTCCAGGCAGACAGAAGAGTTTTCAGGCGGATGGCAGATGCGTATCGCCCTTGCCAAAGCCCTTATGTGCACTCCTGACATTCTGCTCCTTGACGAACCTACAAATTATCTTGACATTGAAGCACGAAACTGGCTTGAAAAATTCCTTTCTGATTTTAAGGGCGGATTTTTACTCGTAAGCCACGACAGATATTTTCTTGATCATACTGTTACGGAAGTTTACGAACTTTTCAACGGCGACTTAAAACGTTACAGCGGCAACTTTTCTCATTACGAACAGGTGCGTCAGGTAGAACTTGAAACGCTTATTGCTGAATACGAAAAACAGCAGGCAGAAATCCAGCATCTTGAAGAATTCATCAACCGATTCGGATATAAGGCAACAAAGGCAGCTCAGGCTCAGGAACGCCAGAAAATGCTTGATAAACTTCTTGAAAATAAAATTGAAATTCCTGAAAGCCTTAAAAAAATACATTTTACTTTTCCTCCAGCGCCACATTCCGGACAGATTGTCCTTACGCTAAATCAGATTTGCAAAAATTACGGCAATGGTGACGTTATCCACAACCTTGATTTTGTTCTTGAAAAAAACGAGCGCCTTGTTGTTGCAGGAAAAAACGGTGCAGGTAAATCTACTTTGCTAAGAATTATTTCCGGTGCTGACAAAAATTTTTCCGGCGAAGTTAAAACTGGTGCAGGAGTATCCATCGGTTACTTCAGTCAGGACAGTGCGGAAAAAATTACGGGCAATCAGACTATTCTTGAATACATGGAAAGCCGTTCTCCTATGGAACTTATTCCTAAACTCCGTGATATGTTAGGGGCATTTCTTTTCCGTGGTGATGATGTGTTTAAAACCATAAACGTTCTTTCAGGCGGAGAAAAATCACGTATTGCATTGCTGGAACTTTTGCTTAAAAGCGTAAACCTTCTTGTTTTGGATGAACCTACAAACCACCTTGACATGCATTCCAAAGATGTTCTTCTAAGCGCCCTGAAAGATTTTGGCGGAACTGTTATTTTTGTAAGTCACGACAGAGGTTTTATTGAAGATCTTGCAACGAGAGTTCTGGAACTTCACCCGGGCTCATACAGGAATTTTTCAGGCGATTACAAATATTATATGCAGCGTCTTGAAGATGAAGCCAGCGGAATTGTCCAACCTTTTACAAGCGGAACTGTGGCGGAAAAAAAGACTGCTGAAAAAACTGAACAGCTTGAAGCACCTTCAAAAAGTGAAACTAAGCTTAACTGGGAAGAACAGAAAAAAGCTGATGCTTTAAAACGAAAGTTAGAAAAGGAAGTTGAAAAATACGAACAGCAGATTTCAGATGCAGAAGAAAAAAAGTCCCGGCTTGAACTCCAGATGGCAGACCCGGAAGTTTACTCTAACGGCGAAAAGGCAAAATCCATTCAAAAACAGATTGACCAGATTGACGCTGAACTTGAAAAGTTGAATTCGCTGTGGGAAGAAGCTGCCGCAAAAATAATGTAGTGCATCTTACTTAAGATCTGAAATAATTTTATAGCGGCGGTTTTTGTTGCTGCCCATTGCTTCCAGATATCCGAACTCTGTAAGAGTCCTTAAATAACGTTTTGCTGTAGTTTCAGTAAATCCAAAATGAAGGACAATTTCTCTTGTAGTAACAGCCTGTTTATCGGCCATAAAAATCAGAATATCGGCCAATTTTTCGGCAAAAGCTTGTTTTATCTGCCATTTATCGGCCATTTTCTGTTTAACAGCCTGATTATACCACATACTTTACGGTAAAATCAGGCGCGGTTTTTGCAAAAGAAGCCGGCTATGCGTTGAAATCTTTCAGGCCGTTGAAGTCTAAAGTTGCAAAGTAATCTTCTATTGTTTCTTTTCGCCTTATCATGGAAACGCTGCCGTCTGTTCTTAAAAGAAGTTCACCTGCACGAAGCTTGCCGTTGTAGTTAAAGCCCATTGCCCTTCCGTGAGCACCTGCATCATGAATAACAAGAAGATCACCAGGTTCAATTTTTGGAAGAGGACGCTGAACTGCAAATTTATCACAATTTTCGCAAAGGCTTCCCGTAACATCGTAAATGCAGTCTTTCGGCAAATCTTCTTTTCCCACAACCTGCACTTCATGGTAAGCACCGTACATTCCGGGACGCATTAAATCAGCCATAGAAGCATCAGTTCCAATGTATTCCCTGTAAATGTGCTTTTCGTGAATAACTTTTGTAACAAGGTAGCCGTAAGGTCCTGTAATTGGACGACCACATTCAAAGTAAATTGCCAGCGGATCAAGACCAGCAGGAACAATCATTTTTCCATAAAGAGCGTGAATTTTTTCCGCAACGTAATTAAGGTCAACTTTTTTCTGATCAGGTTTATACGGAATTCCAATGCCGCCGCCTAAATCAACAAATTCAATATTAACGCCGCACTCTTTCTGAACTTCAAGAACTAAATCAAAAACAATGTGAGCCGTATCAACAAAAAAGTCAGGATTAAGTTCATTTGAAGCAACCATTGTATGAAGTCCGAAATGCTTTACACCCTGAGCCTTGCAAATTTTATAGGCTTCAATCATCTGCTGTTTTGTAAGACCGTACTTTGCTTCTTCCGGCTTACCGATAATTGAATTACCGCCTTCTTTTAAAGGCCCCGGATTGTAACGGAAACAAATAGTGTCAGGAAGCTGTCCGCCTAAAGCATTCTTTAAATAATCAATATGAGTAATGTCATCAAGATTGATAATTGCGCCAAGTTTCTGAGCATAAACAAATTCACCGGCAGGAGTGTCGTTGCTTGTAAACATTATGCGCTTTCCTGTAATATTTGATTTTTCGCAAAGAATCAATTCAGGCAAACTTGAACAGTCACCGCCGCAACCTTCGCTTTCAAGAATTTTCAGAATGTAAGGATTAGGACAAGCCTTTACTGCAAAATATTCTCTGAATTCAGGAAATATGCTGAATGCTTTTTTAAAGTACTGCATATTTTCACGAATAGCCTTTTCGTCGTAAATGTAAAACGGTGTTTCATAAGTTTCCGTAAGTTTTTCAAGCTGATTTTTTGTTAAAGGAAATGTATTCATAATGGGAGAATTTAACATTTTTTCTAAAAAAGGTAAATTAACACTGCACATTTATATAAAAAGTTGTATTCTGTAAGCCTATGAATGAAATTGAAATAAAAGCTCATGTAAAAAACAGAAATCTTCTTATAGAAAAGCTGAACAAAATTGCACAGTATCAGGGAAGTGTTGTTAAAAACGATAAATATTACGGAAAAAAATTACCAGACGGAACTTTCGACAGAAAAAAAATCCGCCTGAGAGAAGAAATTTTTCAGGACAATCAGAATAAAACGCAGTACCTTTTAACTTACAAGCGGAAAGAAATTTTCACTTCAACAGAAGGCATTTCTACCGAAGTAAATGATGAAAAAGAATGTACCATTTCTTCAGCCGAGCCTGTTCTTGCGTTTCTTGCCGATTGGGGTTATGAAGTTGCACTTGAAAAGCACAAGGAAGTTATGAGCTGGAAATACGAAAATGCGACTCTTGAATTATGCAATGTTTTTCCTTTAGGAGATTTTCTTGAAATTGAAATTCTTTCACCTTCTGCTGATAATGAAACTGTAGAAAAATGTCAGGAACAAATTAAATCAATTCTGGAAAAACTGGAAATTTCCCAAAATCAGATAGAAAACAGATATTATTCTCAGTTACTTGAAGAATATAAAATAAATCATTCAGGAGAAGAGTATGTTTAACAGAAAAGAATTCAAACAGAAAGCAAAACTTCAGCTGAAAAACCGTTACAGAACGCCTGTAATTATTGTAATTGTAACCTCAATAATTTTCAGCATTACTTTTTACAGCGAAGCACAGAATCAAAGTGAAAATGTAAGGCAAATCAGCCGGAACAATTTTATTGAAAGGCCTGAAACCCTGACTTTTACAATTACCACTGAAGGAATGAGTCTGAAAAATAATTTCGGCTCTTCGCTGGAAAACAAGGCAAACCCATTCGGCTTTATCGTAATGATTTTATGTGCAGCTGTGTGCGGAAGTTTCCTGCTTGCCATTTCAAGATTTTGCGTAAAAATGTACGGCACTACAGAAAGCCTTTCGTTCAATGAGTTTATAAGTGAATTTTCTCACGGATTAAAGGGATTTCTTTGTTTACTATACACTTCTTTATGGACATTTTTGTGGAGTCTTCTGTTTTTTATTCCCGGCATAGTAAAGGCAGTTTCTTACTCGCAGACATTTTTTGTCCTTGCAGAAAATCCGCAGATGAGCGTAAAAAAAGCGCTTAACATAAGCAAAATCATAACTCATCATCATAAGGCTGATGTTTTTGTAATGTGGCTCAGTTTTGCAGGCTGGGAAATTCTCAATGTGCTTACTTTTGGAATTTTATCGCTATGGTTAAAGCCTTACGAATCAATGACTTTTACAAATGCATATTTTGATCTTAAAACAGAAGCAATTTCACGGAACGAACTTTCTGTTGCAGATTTTGCATGATTTTACAGGAGAAAAAAAATGAACTTACAGAATAACGGTAAAGAAAAAGACGGAAAAAAGGGACTTATTGTTTTCATAGGAATATGCATTGCAGCAGTTTTGGTTTTTATTTTCAACAACGCATCAAATTCTTCAGAAAGCAGGAAAATTCCAAGCAGCTCTAAAACTGGAAACGTAAAGTTTGAGTTCAACAGCGAAAGTCCCTACATTGCAAAGCTTTACATTAAAGGCGAAATTGCAGAAATGTCACCATATTACAACCAGCAGTGGATTTTAAGCACAATAGAAGCACTTGCTCTTGACGAAAACAACAGGGCAGTCATTCTTTTTATTGATTCACCAGGAGGAACTGTTTACGAATCTGATGAAACTTACTTTGCACTCAAGCAGTACAGGGAAACAGGGAAAAAAGTTTACGCTTATTTTACCCACATGGCTTGCAGCGGAGCATATTACATTTCTTGTGCAGCAGACTACATTATGGCAAACCGCAACACTTTAACAGGCAGCATCGGTGTAATTTCAGGTCAGTTTTTTGACATAAGCGGATTTATGGACGAGCACGGAGTAAAATCTACAACAATTCATTCAGGAAAAAATAAAACTATGGGTGACATTACGCAGCCTTTGTCTATGGAACAGCAGGACATTATGCAGGCTATAAGCGACGAATGTTACCAGCAGTTTACTGATATTGTCTGTGAAAGCCGGAACCTTACTAAAGAAGAACTTTACCCTATTGCAGACGGTCGTGTTTACACGGCAAAGCAGGCACTTGAAAACAAACTGATTGACAGCATAGGTTCTTTTGAGGATTTAGTTGATTACGTTTTTGAAGACAGTCTGATTTCTGATTATTGTGAAGTCATTCCTTTTGAATACAAGCCGGAAATTGATTTTTTAGGATATATGATGCACCTTTCTTCTTTGTTAGAAAAATCAAAATCCCTTACTGAAAATTCAAATCAGTCAAGCCCCATGCTTTACTAAAAATATTAAAAATACTAGCCGGCAATCTCTTCCACAGCTTCACTTAACTGAGGAAGGGAAACCGGTTTTTTAAATATTTTGGCAACACCAAGTTTCCAGCACTTTACGTCCATTTCCTCATCCATTGAAGCTGTAATAACGATAATGGTTGTATTTGAATATTCTTCACTGCTGCGGAGTTTTTCCAGAAGCTTAAGTCCGTCAACGCCAGGCAAACCAAGGTCAAGAATTAAAATTGAAGGCTTCAGTTTTTCCATTAAAGCTCCTGCTTCAAATCCGTCGAAAGCCTGATAAATTTCCAGATTTTCAATTCTTCCTGCAAGAAACTTTTTTACAACATTGTTAAGGCTAACATCGTCATCAACAATAAGAAGACTTATCTTTTTCTTGATGCAGTATTTTAAAACTTCTTCAGGAACACGCATATCACGCTTTTTCATAAATTCCACAAGATCTTCCGGGTAAACCCTGAACTGTCCGCCTGGAGTTTTAAATGCTTTAAGATAATTATTTTTAATCCAGTTAATTGCCGTCTGATTTACAACGCCGCAAATTTTTGCAACTTCCAGAGCAGAATAAACAACCGGTTTTTTCACTTCCTTATTTGATGCCATGTTTTTACCTTAAACTATTATCGAAATATTTTACACTGATTTTTATAAATGTCCATTAAAATTTTTCCATTACAGCTTTTTGTATAGTTTTATATGAAAACCCAAGACGCTGTAAAGATGCATAATTTTTTTCATCATTACTGCAGATTCTTCGTAATTTGCTGAAGGCACGGCTGCAAAGTTCAAGTTCCGTATGTTCGCAGAAAAAATCGTCAAGGGCAGCTTTTATTGCTTCTTTTTTTACGCCTCTTGAAGAAAGTTCTGCTGTAAGTTTTATTCTGCCTTCTGAATGTGTAATAAATCTGTTTCTCAGCCAGGCACCTGCAAAACGCCTGTCATCAAGTAAATGTTCGCTTTCAAGATAATCTAAAGCAAGGGCAATGTCGTTTTTGTCCATGCCCTTTTTCAGAAGTTTTTGTGTAAGCCCAAAACGGCTCTGTTCTGCTCTTGCCAGATAAGACATAGCTGCAGCTTCAACAGAATAAACAAGGGAAGCATGCATTATGTTTACAAGTTTTTCGCCTTCAAACTCAGCACCGGGAAAAAAATCTTCTTCAAGAACACAGTCTTCACAACCTTCATGCTGAGATAAATATAAAATTCGTAAAAAAAAGGCAGACCCTGCATCAGGCGTTATTTCTAACACTCCCCGCAAAGTCTGCTTTAATCCAGCTATTTTCAACTGAACAATTTCTCCAAGAATAAAACTAACGCTTAGAGAACTGGAATCTTCTACGAGCACCACGCTGACCGTACTTCTTACGTTCAACCATACGTGAATCACGTGTAAGATATCCGTTTGCCTTAAGTGAAGGACGTGCGTTTGGATCAACCTGTGTAATTGCACGAGCTACACCATGAAGACAAGCTGCAGCCTGACCGTTAAGTCCGCCACCGCAAACATTTATTAAAATATCATACTTATTTTCGTTAGATGTAACGAGAAGCGGCTGCTGAACAAGCTTAACCTGTGTAGCGCTTACAAAATAATCCTTTACATCTTTTCCGTTAACAACGATTTTTCCAGAACCTTCGCGTAAAAAAACACGAGCAGTTGCTGTCTTTCTTCTTCCTGTACCGATTGCAATATTCTTAATCACGATAGTCTCCTAATTACTCTTATTAACTCAAACTTCAAGAGGTTTTGGGTTCTGTGCTGCGTGTGGATGTTCACTGCCAGCGTAAACTTTTAAGTTTCTAAAGAGCTGACGACCAAGACGATTGTGTGGAAGCATACCTGCGATTGTTCTTTCAAGTGGAGAAATTGGATTTCTAGCCATAAGTTCATCGAAAGAATATGTTGTAAGACCACGAACATAACCTGTGTAATGGCGATACTTTAAATCTTCACCTTTGTTACCTGTAACTACAACTTTGTCTGCATTAACGATAACAACGTAGTCACCACAGAATGAGTTTGGTGTGTAAGTTGGCTTGTTCTTTCCGCGAAGTACACTTGCAGCTTTTGCAGCAACACGTCCTAATGATTTGCCGGATGCGTCAATAACATACCATTCATGTTTAACAGCATCTTCTTTTTCAAAAATAGTTTTCATGTATATACCTTCAATAAAATATTGCGTTCTAAACTTTGCATCCAGTTTCGAACACTTACACACAATGAGCAGTTGTGCGTAATATATACGGGGTGCATAAATTTAGCATTTAAAGACTTTTTGGTCAATAATTTTTCTATTTTGTTTGAGAAGATTCTTCTGCCTGTGCTTCTTTTTTAGCTTCCTTTTTGTCCTTTACATCAGCGAAACCAATGAAAACGGCAATAAGTCCTACAAATGCAGCTAAAACAGGAGCAAATCCCTTAAAGAAATTTACAATGTCACAGCCCCAGTTTAATCCGCAGGGAAGACATGAAAATACACAAAAAGCAATTAAAATCAAACCGACAATTATAGCTACCATTTTTCACCTCTAATATTTTATGCTTTACGCAAATTATCACACAGATAAAGATTAAATTCAATTATTCACAGACCAATCAGCCTGATTTTCTACTTTACGCAGAATTTACATGAGCCTTGAAAGAACAATAAAAAGTATTGTACTGCCAATTATGCTTACCATAGAATTCTTTACGGTTAAGTGAACGAATGCACAGAAAGCTGCTGCAATAAAGTACGGAGCACCAAAAGGCCATTCCCTAAACTCCACGTCTTTAAAGCAGTAAATAAGAAGAATTCCCATAATTACAGCAGGAATGTATTTTTCCGTAAACCTGATTATTTTAGGAGGATTTTTTTTACTGAACACAACGAAAGGCAGAACTCTTGTAAAAAGCATTACTAATCCGCCGGCAGCAACTGAAATCAAAGCCTGTATAAGAGTCAGTTTTTCCATTCCGTTTCTCCTGCTGATTTTTTATTTTCGCTTCTGTAGAAATTCCTGCCTCGAAGAAGAAGCATTATTCCCAAGCCAAAGCAAATTGAAACCCAGATTATGTTTGACGAAGCAAAAAGTCCTAACCTGTACAAAACGATTACAGCTGCTGCAGTAAAAATTCCCACTATAACAGAAAGTATGTTTTCTCTTGAAGCCTTAAGCTGTTCCGTTACGATTACAACAAACAAAGCCGTAAGCGCAAAATCAACGCCTTTAAGATACTGTGCCAGATCGTAACGGATAAGAAGATTGCAGGCTACAGCACCAATAAGGCTTCCCGTAACCCAGTAAAGTTCGTCTAATGCAGAAATAATCGTAAAGAACAGGCCTTTGTTTACGTTTTCAGGCACATTAAGGTTTGAAATAAGGGCAAAAGTTTCATCAGTTACGGCATAAATGAGAAAAGGCTTGTACTTTCCCAAACCCTTGTATTTTTCCATAAGGCTTAAACCGTAAAAAATATGGCGCACCCCAAGAAGAAACTGCACGAGCATAAACTCAAAAAGTCCTGCACCTGCGGCAAAAAGTCCTACTGCAATATATTCACCGGCTCCAGTGTACATGACAAGGCTCATAACAGGTGCAAGCCACCATGGATATCCTGCATTTACAATCATAAGTCCGAATGGAATTCCAATTGCAATGTAGCCGAAAAAAATAGGAGTTGTAATTTTAATACTCTGCTTTATTAAATAACTGTTCATCTGTAGCCCCATGAGATTTCCGATTATAGAAAAAAATACAGAATTAGTCACTTATCTGATTATTTTTAAATTTGCTGATTTTTAACGACTGAAATTATTTTTCATTATTTTCCCCAAAGTAATTGACAATTTTTGTCATTAAACAGATATTGTCTTTTAAATGGAACTTTCAGGAAAAAACATCTTGCTTAATTCCATTGAAAACTTTTTAATATGGTTTTGAAAAATTAACTTTACAGGAGCAGTACGCAAGTGAACGGAAGTACAGTTTCTATCAGCAATGTTTCTAAACATTTCGGCGATTTTCACGCTTTGGACAATGTTAACATTACAATCAACAAGGGAGAATTCTTTTCTTTGCTTGGACCTTCTGGCTGCGGAAAAACTACGCTTTTGCGCATAATTGCAGGATTTGAATTTCCAGATGACGGTACTGTTCTTTTTGATGATACAGATGTACTTCCTCTGCCTCCGAATAAAAGACAGTCAAATACAGTTTTTCAGAGTTATGCACTTTTCCCTCACCTTTCAGTTTATGAAAATGTTGCATTTCCTTTAAGACTGCGCAAGCTTGACGGAAAAACAATCGATGCAAAAGTAAAGGAATACCTTCATCTTGTTCAGCTTGACCAGCACATGTACAAAAAGCCTAATCAGCTTTCAGGCGGACAAAGACAGCGTGTTGCCATTGCCCGTGCACTTATTAACGAACCTAAAGTTTTACTTCTTGACGAACCGCTTTCTGCTCTTGATGCAAAACTTCGTGCAAACCTTTTAGTTGATCTGGATGCACTTCACGACAAAATAGGCATTACGTTCATTTACGTAACTCATGATCAAAGTGAAGCTCTTGCCGTAAGCGACAGAATTGCCGTTATGAATGCAGGAAAAGTTCTTCAGGTTGGTACGCCGTTTGAAATTTACGAAAGTCCAGCCACACAGTTTGTAGCACAGTTCATTGGTGAAACCAACCTTTTTGAATCAACTGTAGTGCATTGTGTTCCTCAGAAAAACAGCCGCGGCGAAGATGAATTTATGGTTACCCTCAACACTCCGGCTTTGGGAATGCAGGCTCAGCTTAAAGGCGACACTCAGGCTACTAAAGAAGAAGACAAGAATATTCTTGTAACTGATTACGAACATACAGACGAAGGTCAGAAAGTTGCATTTACAATCAGACCAGAAAAAATAAGGATTACTCTTGAAGAACCTGACACCAGAGGAAAGAAAGGAATCAACGTTTTCAAGGGAATTGTCAAGGAACCAGTTTATACAGGTTTTCAGTCAAAATTCTATGTTGAACTTGAAAATGGCACTATCATCAAAGTTTTCAAGCAGCACACTAATTATCTTGATGACGGACCGGAAATTCAGTGGAAAGATACAGTTTATGTTTCCTGGGCTGATGAAGACGGTTACATTGTTGAAGATATAAACGCTTAGTGTTTTAAACATTTGGTGCTTTTTATCACTAAATGTTTCTTCATTTTACTCTTTGAGAGGATTTTGAATATGAATGAATTTGAATCTGAAGTACAAGACAAGCCTCCTGCTGAAAAAAAGGCTGAAGTTAACGTTAAAGTAAGTGCAGATTTAAAACTTGCTTCAAAAGCTTACAATGCAAAATTCAGGAAATCAAATCCGGGACCGGCTTATGCATGGCCAATGGGATTGTGGTTTTCGATTTTCTTTATTGTGCCTATTTTAATTATTATATGCTATTCGTTTATGGAAAAAGGTCTGTACGGCGGCGTTGTAAAAAAGTTTACTCTTGACGCTTACAAGCAGATGCTTTCCCCGGCCTACGGAATAGTTTTTCTGCGCACTCTTAAAATGACAGTAATTGCAACTGCTGTTTCCATTGCCATTGCACTTCCATGCGGTTATGCCATGGCAAGAAGCAAGCATCAGACTGTTTTTTTAATTCTTGTAATAGTTCCATTCCTTACAAATTCCCTTATAAGAATTTTTGCATGGATGACTATTTTAGGCGACGACGGAATTTTAAACAACGTGCTTAAATTTTTCAGCGGCATTATAAGTTCCATTACAGGCTCAGACAAACCGTTTAAGACACATCAATTTATGTATACGCAGTTTTCTGTTATTCTTGTAAGCATTTACATGTATCTTCCGTATGCAATTCTGCCTATTTTTACAGCAGTTGACCGTTTTGACTTTTCCCTTCTGGAAGCTGCCCGTGATTTAGGTGCTACAAAACCTCAGGCTATGCTTAAAGTGCTTATACCTGGAATTAAAAGCGGAATTATCAGTGCATTGATTTTTACGTTTATTCCTATTTTCGGAAACTACACTGTTCCTCAGCTTGTAGGAAGTACGGAAAGCTATATGCTTGGCAATACAATTATGGATCAAATCCAGAAGTTCAGGAATTATCCTCTTGCTTCTGCATTCAGCGTTGTTCTTACAGTTATAAGTATGGCAGCCATTCTCTTTATGATTTCATCTGATAAGAAAGAACAAAAGCTTAAGAAAGTTTCAATCAAGGAAGACACAAACATTCCTTCTCTTGCTCAGACACTTTAAACGAAGGAGGCTAGACAATGGATTTTCTTTATTCGCTTATAATGGCAATTCTTCATAAAAACAGTTCAAATAAAATGGAAGCAAGCCGTCATGCAAAACGTAACTGGAAAAAGCACGGTTCTAAAGTAAGCTTTTCAAACACTGTCCTTATACTTTCCATAATGTTCCTTTTCATTCCTCTTTTTATAATCGTATTCTTTTCGTTTAACGAATCAAAAGGCGGACAGTTTACAGGTGTTTCACTGCGCTGGTACGAAGACCTTTTGTTTTCATCAGGCAGATTGTGGAAATCACTTTTATTCAGTGCAATAGTTGCCTTCAGTTCAGCTTTTCTTGCTACAGTTTTAGGAAGCCTTGCTGCTATAGGAATCAAATGGTACAAATTTTTCGGAAAGAGCTACATTCAGTCCATAAGCTTTTTGCCTATGGTTTTGCCTGAAGTTATAATGGGTGTTTCACTGCTGATTTTCTTAAACGGAATTCACATGAATCTTGGTCTAGGCACAATTATTATTGCCCATACAACTTTCTGTCTTCCCTTCGTTTACCTTATGGTAAGTTCCCGTGTAGATGAATTTGACTATTCAATTATAGAAGCAAGCCACGATCTTGGTGCAAACGAAAAGCAGACTCTTTTCAAAGTAATTCTTCCTGCAATCATGCCTGGAATTATGAGTGGCTTTATGATGAGCATTACTATGTCAATTGAAGATTTCGTTATTACTTCTCTTGTAAACGGTAATGTGGAAACGCTGCCTATTTACGTCTACAATTCAATCCGTCATGGTGTAAGTCCTGTAATAAATGCACTGTCTTTTGTGCTTATACTTATGATTTGCGGCATTGCAATTCTGTTCAGAAAAGGCCTTAAAGCTTTTGCTGCAGGTCACTGATTTATTGTGAAAAACTGGTGGTTGAGCTTATTCGGAACCACCTTAAAATTTCTTTTAGGCAGACATTTCGACTGGCTCTTTGGCTGCTATGGAGGAAATAATATGAAACTTTCTTCTAAACTGGTTGTTGCAGCACTTTCTTTTGCAACAGTAATGGGTCTTGCTTCTTGCGACAAGAGAAAGACATTAAATCTTTACACCTGGACTTATTATACTCCGGCAGAAGTTGTAGAGGCATTTGAAGCAGAATTTGACTGTAAAGTTGTTGTTACAGAATACGATTCAAATGAAACTATGTACACTAAGCTTTTAAATGGCGGTGCAGGAAGTTTTGACATTGTAGTTCCAAGTCAGGATTACGTTTCAATCATGATGGCTCAGAATATGCTTCAGCCTATCGTTCAGGAAAAGTTTACAAACAGGGATAAAATAAATCCTAAAGTACTTGAAAAAGCAACTTACGACCCTGAAATGAAATATGCCGTTCCTTATTACTTTGGAGCAGCAGGAATAAGCGTAAATAAAACTAAAGTTACAAATCCTAATTATGCAAGAGACTGGTCTATTTTTGAAGACGAACAGTTTAAAGGTCACGCAAGCATGATGGACGATTTCCGTGAAGTTATGGGCGATGCACTTATGCACAAGGGATACAGCGTTTGTTCTGTAAATGACAGCGAACTGGACACTGTTACTTCTTACATCAAGACAAAATGGCTTCCTAACATTGTAAAATTTGATGCAGAAGGATTCGGCAAGGATTTTGCAAGCGGAAATCTCTGGCTTTGTCAAGGTTATGCTGAAGTTGTAAACGGTGAAGTTACTCCTGAATTCTGGGAGAAAAACGTTGACTTCTTTATTCCAGCTGAAGGCGGACCTTCTTACCTTGACAGCATGTGTATTTTAAAGGATTCAAAAAATGCTGAACTTGCTACTGAATTCATAAACTTTATTCACAGACCTGAAAATTACGCTAAATTTCTTGATTCATTTATGTTCCCATGCTACGTAAACACAGAAGCAGAAGCTTTTATGACTACAACTCCAATTTACAAGGCAAGCGAATTAGACAACTGTCAGCTTAAAATGGATTTAGGTGAAGATATTGCAAAATACACTGACCGTTGGGAAAAACAAATCAGAGTAATGAACTGATTTTTCTAAACTTACGGCTTTTTTAATAAGTTTTTTAAATAAGCTTCTTTAATAAACTTCCTTAAGCAAAAGGCTTATGACCTTAAACTTAGGGAAGTTTTTTTTTTACCTAGCGTCTTAAAAATCCTGTTTCAAGATCTTTAGATGCCCTTTCTTTCATTACATTGTGCTTTTTCTTTCCAGTTGGAGTACGTGGAATTTCCTTTATGAAAGCAAAGTAACGCGGACGCTTGTATTTTGAAAGCATCGGGCTGTTTGCGCAGAATTCAACTAATTCTTCTATGGTAAGGGAATCATCTTCCGGAACAACGTATGCTGCTACTGCCTGACCTCTTATTTTATCAGGAACTGCCGTAACGATTGAATCTTTAACTTTAGGATTTTCGTTAATAGCATCTTCAATTTGAGTAGGATAAATGTTTTCTCCGCTTACAACCATCATATCGTCTTTGCGTCCTCTGATTGTAACGAACCAGTTATCGTCCCATGTGCCTGTGTCGCCTGTGTAATACCAGCCTTTGTAGAAACGTTCTTTTTCTGTTTCTTCGTTGTTATAGTAAGAATAGCTTGATTTTGCAGGTGATTTTATAATGATTTCACCTTCAGTTATTCTGTCGTGATCAACCATGTCGTCTGGTTCAGCTTTTCTGTCTTCGTAAAGGTTTACTACACGAACTTCATCATCTATGCAGCTTCCGCCTACTGAACCAGCTCCGTCCGGCAAATCATAAGGACGAAGGAATGAATTCCAGAAAGTTTCAGTTGTGCCGTAGCCGTTATAAATGTTCGGTGTAAGAACGTTAAAGTACCTTATGCAGTCTGCTCTGGAAAGCGGCGCTCCCATTGTAACGATTCCACGCAAACATCCAAGTTCCCTTTTGTCACGCTCCTGTGCTCTGGAAAGCATTTCAAGGTTGGCAGGTGCTCCAATCATGTAAGTAATGTTGTAGCGGCTTACCCATTCAAGTGCTGACTGAGGCTTAAAGTTACGCATTACTACTACGGCTGCTCCTACATAGAAAGAAGGTCCCGGTCCTGCACAGTGACATCCTCCACGGTGAAACCAGGGCGTCATGTTTAAAGTTGTATCTTTTCTGTCAAGAGGAAACTGCATTATAACGTCGTGGGCGCTTAACACTTCATTTATGTCGTTTATAGGAACTGATTTTGGAAGTGCAGTTGTTCCTGATGTACAAAGGCGCAGTACTTCGTCGTAAATGTGGGGCCTAAAGTTGATTTCAGGTTCTTCTGTACTTTGATTTTTTATGTAGTCTTCGTAAGTAACGTGACCTTCCGGAAGAGGGATTTTTTCAATGTTGTCTGCAAGAACGATTTTGCACGGTGGATATTTTGCAAGCTTTACTGCTTCTGTTACGGCTTTTTCTACGTTTGCAGAATAAATGATTACTTTAGGCTTGTTGTGGTCAATTAAAAGTGCCATTTCTCCGGCTGCCAGCATTGCGTTTGCGGAAAGAAGTATTGCTCCTATTTTTCTAGGTCCTACGTAATTTACAGCGAATTCCGGGCAGTTGCGGAGTGCTACCATAACTACGTCATTTTTGCCTATTCCGTCGTCCTGCAAAGCATGTGCCAGCTGATTTGCTTCTTCGTTTAACTGTCTGTATGTCCAGCTGCGGTTTGTGTCAGGATCAATTACGGCTTTTGACGATGAGTAGCGGCGTACGTTTCTGAGGAATCCGTTGAGCCATGTATAGTCGTGCTCAAATGTGTCTATAAACTGATGATCGTTGTAAGTGCGGGGTAATTTAACAAGAGAAAGTCTGTTCTGTTCTTTCAGTTCAGCTACGTATTTTGAGGCTGTCTGTCTTGTTATATTACATTCAGTGGCTACATCAATTATATTGATGGCGGGATTTTTACTGAATAAACTGATTATTCGGTTTTCAATTTCTGATTTTTGCATTTGTGTTAACTTCATATTTCGAATATATTTCCAAAATTACAGTTTGTCAATATAAAATATATAATTTTTTTTATCTTTACATTTTATGTTAATTTAATATTTATAGACTTACCTGAGGGTCTTTTGTGATGGAAAAATGCCTAGCCCCGATTGCAGTAGTAAAAATGCGCAGGCATTTTTATTGCGTAGCAATGGAACGAAGTGGAACTACGGAAAGCGGGTTATGGTTGAAAATGTGCTCCATAATAAGAAAATAACAAAAAATGTTACAAAACTGCGGACTTTATGGTACAATGCTGCCATGAAAATTCTTTCGTCAAACTCTTCGTTAAGGGGCAGCGTTACTGTTCCCGGTTCTAAATCCCATACAATAAGGGCTTTGCTTCTGGCGGCTCTTTCTGATGGCGTGTGTCATATTTATAATCCTTTGCCTAGTGCTGACTGTCTTAGTACCAGTGCTGCACTGCCTCTTTTAGGTGCTTCTGTTGACTTACATTCTTGCGGTGCTGATGATTCTGGCGCTGATTCTGCCGGAATGTGGACTGTTTACGGAGCGGGAAAAAATATTCATCTTCCTTCTGATGTTGTTAATGTTGGTGACAGCGGTTCACTTTTGTATTTTTTAAGTTCCATTGCTGCTACTTTTGAAGGCTGGACTGTTTTTACCGGCGATGAATCTATCCGCAAAAGGCCTGTTCATCATGTTGTAGAAGCACTTAACCAGCTTGGTGCTGAATGTTACGTTTCGCAGCCTGGAAAAAATGTGTGTCCGCTTTTAATTAAAGGTCCCGTAAAGTCAGGTAAAGTTACTACTGCAGGGGAAGTTTCAAGTCAGTATATTTCCGGTATGATGATGGCGGCTTTACGTGTTGAAGGGGGAATTGAACTGGAGCTTACCAACCCTAAGGAAACGCCTTATCTTACTATGACTCAGAAATGGCTGGAAAAAGCAGGTGCTCATGTGGAAATAAGCAGTGACTTCAAGCACATTAAGGTTGACGGTCCTGTAAACATCAAGGCTTTTGATTCTACTGTTCCAAGTGACTGGGAAGGTGTGGCTTTTCCTTTGATTGCTGCCCTGCTTACTGACAGTGACATTACTATTGAAGGAATTGACGGAAGCGGTACTCAAGGTGATGAAGAAATTGTAAAGATCCTTCAGTCTGTAGGCGGTGAAATTGAATGGGATAAGGAAAAGTGTACTCTTCATGTCTGCGGAGGTTCAAAGGCTAAAAACGGAACAGGCCGGCTTACTACAGAAAATCTTCCGGGAAAAGAACTTCATGTAAAAATCAGCGGTTTTCCTGATGCAATTTGTGCTGTGGCTGTAGCTGCTGCTTTTACGGAAGGTACTGTTTACATTGAAGATGCTGCTGTCTGCCGTAGAAAAGAAACTGACCGCATTAAAGTTATGGCTGAACTTTTGAAAAGTCTTGGCGCTGATGTGGAAGAAGGCAGTGATTTTCTCGTTATCCGCGGTCATTCTCCTATTAATGCTGACGGTTCCAGAAACAAGGATTTTGCACTTCACGGCGGTAATGTGGAAAGTTATGACGATCACCGCATTGCAATGAGTTTTGCCTGCTTCGGTTTAGGTTTGCCTGAAGGTGAAGTTGTAATAAATAACGCTGAATGCTGTGCCGTAAGTTTCCCTCATTTTTATGAAGTGATGAATGAACTTGGTGCAGGTTTTTCCGAAATGTGATTTTTTCTCAATTCTGAACTGAACTTAAACTGAACTTAAACTGAACTTAAACTGAACTTAAACTGAACTTAAACTGAATTAAATTAAACGTTAACAAAAAAAGTCTAAGCCGAAGATATTTTTCAACAACTCTGACTTAGACTTTTACTTTAAACTAAAAATGCCTTATTTTATTTGATTTCAACAACCCAGCCTTCAGGTGCTTTTTCTGTTCCCATCTGGATTCCTGTAAGTGTATCACGAAGTTTCTGCATGACAGGTCCGCATTTTTCCATACCGCTTGGAAGCATGATGGTTGTTCCGTGATCATCAATTTGTCCGATTGGAGAAATAACTGCTGCTGTTCCGCAAAGACCACATTCTGTAAAATCTTTAAGTTCGTTTTTGTTGATTTGCCTTTCTTCTACTTCCATTCCGCAATATTCTTTTGCTACTACTAAAAGTGAACGGCGTGTTATTGAAGGAAGGATTGAGCCTGACTTTGGCGTTACAAGTTTTCCTGATTTTTCAACGAACAAAATGTTTGCTCCGCCTGTTTCTTCTATGTAAGTGTGTGTTGCAGGGTCTGTGTAAATGTTTTCGGCATATCCGCAGTTGTGGGCGTCAACTATATTGTGCAAAGACATGGCGTAATTCAAGCCGGCTTTAATGTCGCCTGTTCCATGAGGTGCTGCACGGTCAATGTCTGAAATGCGTACTTTGATAGGTTTTACTCCGCCTTTAAAATATGGTCCTACAGGTGTTACAAGAATGCGGAACTGATATTCATCTGCCGGTTTTACTCCGATTACTGCGTTTGAGCCAAACATATACGGTCTGATGTAAAGTGTAGCTCCGCTTCCATAAGGCGGTACGTAGTCAAGGTTAGCTTTTACTGTTTCGATTACTGCCTTTACAAATTTGTCTTTTGGAAAAACAGGCATTTCAAGGCGCCTGCAGCTGCTTTCCATTCTTTCTGCGTTTAAGTCCGGACGGAAACATACGATTTTTCCATCGGCTGTAGTATATGCTTTAAGTCCTTCAAAGCAAGTCTGGGCGTACTGCAATACGCAGGCACATTCGTTTATTGTAATGTTGTGATTGTCTGTGAGACAACCTTCGTCCCAAGCTCCGTTTTTCCAGTTTGCAACGAAACTTTTTGATGTTTCCATATAACCAAACGGCAAGTTTCCCCAATCAATATCTTTAGCCATGTTTCACCTCGTATAAAAAATATGATGCATTATATTCTTTTCAATGTAAATTGTTAATAGGTAAGTAAGGAAAATGTTTCCTGCGGTGATTGCAACTTCTCCGCAAGCCCCTCTCGCAAAGTGCACACTTACTGGCAAGAACAGGCGCCGCCGCCCGGGCGTACTTGCCAATGCACTGCAACTTCTCCGCAAGCCCCTCTCGCAAACCAGCCACTAAACCCGAAAAACAGACACTTTTCTAAAAAAAAAGAAAATGAGAAAATTTGCAACTGAATTACATTTTCATTATAATGTTGAAATTATTATTAAAGTTATGGATCAAAAATGTTAGAACCTTCTCAATTTAAAATTATTGTTGACAATTTAAGCACAGGAATATTTGTTACAGAAAAAATAAATTTCACCATGTCAGGCAGTTTAGTTGCGGATAAAAAGTTAAAAATCCTATATGCAAACAAAAACCTTCAGGCTGTTGCAAAAAACGTATTTGCAGAAAACATAATTCTTTCACGGGAAAACAAAAACTTTCATCAGGAAAACGAATTTATTGAACTGGCAGAACAATGCGGGAAAGAAAATCAGAGTGTGGCAAAAACAATTTACTTTGCTGAACTTGAAAAATGGTTTACCGTAAAATGCGCCCTTATGGAAAAAGAAATGTTTTTGTTTTCACTGCAGGACATAACTTCTTATCAGGCAGTAAACGAACAGTTGTGCAACGCAGCATTCCACGATTCCATGACAAATCTTTTAAACAGAGACAGCTTAAACAGATACATTCAGAGCGTTAAGGAAAATCCAAAAGAAACATTCGGACTTATCCTTTTCAACATTGACAACTTAAAGGACACAAACGAAAGCATTTCCCATCACGCAGGAGACAAAATTATCCGCACGGCAGCAGTTTTGCTCAGAAAAATGGAAAGTGATGACACAAAGGCATATCGTTTCAGCGGCGACGAATTCATACTGATTAAAAGAAATCCTGCTGAAAAAAAAGAAATGGAAGATTACAGAAAAAAACTTCTGGAACTGTTTCACAACGAAAACATCAACATTTCAGGAGGAATTTCTCTATTTCCACAGGACAGTGAAAGCCCTAAAGACATTCTGAAATTTGCTGACATTGCAAAATCTGAAGTTAAGAAAAACGGAAAAAACAACCTTATATTTTTCCATTCACTTATGAAAGAAAAGTTCCTCCAGAAAATCAATATGGAAAACAAGCTTTCAAAAGCAGTTGCTAATAAAAATTTCCAGCTGTACTTCCAGCCCCAGTTTGACATCAACAAAGGCACGCTTAGGGGATTCGAAGCTTTAATCCGCTGGCACGACAGTGAACTTGGCTGGATTAGTCCCGAACAGTTTATACCTTTAGCCGAAGAAGCTCAAATCATCGTACCGCTCGGAGACTGGGTTTTGGACACGGCACTTCAGACTTTAAAAAAATGGGTTGAAGACTTTAACTTTACGGGAATTCTCAGCATAAACGTTTCGCCCCTTCAATTTAAAACTGATGATTTCCTTGAAAATCTTTTTGACAAAATCGATGAATACGAAATCAACGTTGAAAACTTAGAAATTGAAGTTACAGAAGGAATTATGATTGACAGCACTTCCGATACAATTTCAAAACTTCAAGAAATCAGAAACCACGGAATAGGCATTTCTCTTGACGACTTTGGAACAGGATATTCTTCATTGCGCTACCTGCAGATTCTTCCGCTTACAACACTTAAAATTGACAAATCATTTATTTCGAACATCAACTCAGAAGAAAGTGCAGACGCCAACATTACGGAAAGCATTATCCAGATGGTTTCAAAAATGGGTCTTGATACAATTGCAGAAGGCGTTGAAACAGAAGGTCAGCTGGAAACTTTAAAGAAAATAAACTGCACTAATGTTCAGGGATTTTTAAAAGGACGGCCTATGCCTGAATATCTTTGCGAAAGATTTTTATGCGGAGACGAAAAAGCAGTTCTTACTGTTTGATTTTAAAAAGGAAGCCTGTATTCAACGTAACGGACTTTGCCGTTCTTTACGGCATTTTTAATTTCCCTTTCACGCTTTGAAATTTCAGCTTCACCTGATTTTACTTCTATAAAAAGTATTTCCTTAATTTCACTTCCTTCAGCGCTTCCCGGAAAAGCAATAAAATCAACAGGCTTGCCTAAAAATTTTGCATCTCCCGGGTTACAGGGAAAATCAGGAAAAAAAGGCGCAATCTGTTCTCCAAACTGTCCTGCCAGAACCGACCGGCTTTTTTTAACAGCATCAGCCCTTTCTTTTTTTAAATTCACTGTGCTGAAAATCCTACTGAAAATAATTCCTGCAAAAAAAATCAAAACTAAAAACAGAATGAAAATTATTTTTTCAGTTAAATTAAGCTGGAGGAAAAAAAAGTCATATAAAATCTCTTTCATAAAAAACATTATATCACACAGAAATTTCTTCCGATATTATAAAAAGCGTAATTTTCAAACAGAGGATTTTATGATTTTAAAAAAGACATTTTTCCGTGCATCACTTGCCGTAATTTTATTGCATACAGTTTTTTCTCAGGAAGCTGTAAATCAAAACGGAGGCGAAAAAGTTTTTCGTTTTAAATACAGCAAAGGCGACACTTACAGAATTTTTTCAACTGTAGAAGAAGACGTTTACATAAATGGCTCTTACGTTCAGCATTCAACTATTGCAAACAGAATTGGTGCAGAAATAATTGATGTTGATGAAAACAAAACCGCCACAATCAGTTCAAATTTTATGACAAGCGAAGTTGCCACTGAAAAAGGAAATCACCTTAACTTCGGCCATGAAGACAATGCAGTTTTTAAAGTTGATGTTTACGGAAATTACACCTCTGATGAAAAAGATTTTATACCTTCAGTAAGAAACGTTCCTGTGTTCCCGGAAAAAGAAATCGCCCCTGGAGAAAGATGGACTGGCAAGGGAATTGAAGTTTACGACTTTAGGGAAACGTTCAAACTGGAAAATCCTTTTACTGCGCCATTTGACGTAAATTATCAGTACATTGGAAAAGAAGGCAGCCTTGACGTTTTTTCAGTAAGCTACACAACTTACGTGGAAACTCCCGGAGAAAACCTTAAATCCAGCCTTGATTTTTATCCTGTTTCAATGAGCACTCACAGCGAAGAAAAAATTTACTGGGACAACGAAAAAGGCTACTTCAGCCACTACACTGAAGATTTCAGAATTGCCGTAAAGACCAGCACAGGCGAAACAATCGAGTACAAGGGAAAAGCCAAAGCCGAAGTTTCATTCTTCCCGAAAACGTCAACTGAAGAAAACATTTCAAACATTCAGGAAAAAGTTGATGACTTGGGAATTGAAAATGTCTCTGTAATTCAAGGTGAAAAAGGTCTTACTCTTTCCATTGAAGACATAAAATTTAAAGCAGACAGTTCAGTTTTGCAGGAAAGCGAAAAAATAAAGCTTAAGCAGATAGCGCAAATCCTTATGCAATACCCTGACAACGACATTCTCATTACAGGGCACACAGCTCTTGCCGGAACTGAAAAAGAAAGAAACCGTCTGAGCAAGGAAAGAGCCGATGCCGTAGCCGAATATCTTGAAAAAGAAATGCCTTCTGGAACAAGAAAAATATTTACCCAAGGTTTAGGTGCTTCAAAACCAGTTGATTCCAACAAAACGGAAAAAGGTAAAGCCAGAAACAGAAGAGTTGAAATCACCATTATGGACAAATAGATTAAGTTCAGCTTTACGAAGAAACAGTCTGTGTCAATTCCATAGCTTTTGATTTTACTTCTTCGTAAAGTTTTGACTTATCGTTTCTGTTTTTATTGATAATCCGCACAAAAACTGAACCTGCCACTACTGCTTCAACGTAACAGCCTAAAGCCCTGCTTTGTTCTCCGTTTGAAATTCCAAATCCGCCGTAAACTTTACTTCCGCCGCTTTTTACTTTCTGAAGGAAATCAAGTGTTGACTTTTCAATTTTAGTGTCTGTGCCCGTAATGCCAGTTCTTAATGCTGCATAAATATATGGAAATCCTGCGTTTGCCATTTTTGCAAGACGTTCTTCGCTCATGCTTGGTGCTGCAACGGGAATATTTATCATTCCGTTTTCTTTGCAGGCAGCCGTAAGTCCTTCGTCAAAATCAAAAGGTAAATCAGGAATAATCATGCCCTTAACGCCGCACTGTGCAGCTTTTCTGCAAAACTCTTTTATTCCTGGAGTATAAACTAAACTGGCGTAACTCATAAGGTAAATTTCTACAGCAGGAAATTCTTTGTGGAGCTTTTCTATAAAATTAAGTCCATCTGCACTACGATATTTTCCAGCCAGAACTTCCGTACAGGCACTCTGAATAGCAGGACCGTCTGCACTTGGGTCACTGAAAGGAAGCTGAACTTCAAGAATATCTGCGCCGCCTTCAACAAGAGCTTTTGCTGCCGTTAG
The DNA here is from genome assembly GCA_945877425.1 of uncultured Treponema sp. Lineage (GTDB taxonomy): Bacteria > Spirochaetota > Spirochaetia > Treponematales > Treponemataceae > Treponema_D. The sequence goes on along the minus strand of CAMCRZ010000018.1, from coordinate 27,717 downwards.
TGCAATTTCATCTGTAGGATAACCTGCCACAAGGTGACTCATAAGTTTTATTTTATTGCTCATTTTTTTCTCCCATAAGGTTAGCGTCGTGAATGTCTTTTGAATCGTTTAAGCGTTCAAGTTCCGAAATTAAAAATTCCTTCCATTCAGCAGGACGGAAAACAGGACACGTTATGAAAATGTCTTTGTCGCCACGACCGCTCATATTTACGATAATAGCTTTGTCTTTTGGAAGTTTAGGTGCAAGCTTAATTGCCTCTGCCCCTGCATGTGCGCTTTCCATTGCAAACAAAACGCCTTCATTTCTAGCAAAAAACTTTACGGCATTAAGTGCTTCGCTGTCCAATGTTGACGTAAATTCAATTCTTCCTGATTTTCCCAAAGCTGCAAGTTGAGGCCCAATTCCGCAATAGTCAAGACCTGCACTTATAGAACGTGTTTGCAAAGCCTGACCATCTTCGTCAAGTAAAAACCGTGATTTGTAACCGTGCATTATGCCTTCTCTGCTGGCATTTCCAGTCATACGGCTAGCATTTTCTCCTGGACCAGGACCAATTCCGCCAGCTTCTACAGCAATAAGACGAGGCCTTTCAGTTTCGATAAATGGTGCAAAAAATCCGATTGAATTAGAACCGCCGCCGCAACATGCAATAAGTGCTTCTACATCAAGGTTACGCTCTTTTGCCTGACGCTTAACTTCCTTACCTATTACGCTCTGGAATTCCCGTACCATATCAGGGAAAGGAGCTGGACCTAAAGCTGAACCTAAAACGTAATGTGTTTTATCAGGATTTGCAGCCCAATCTCGCATTGCTTCGTTAACTGCATCTTTTAAAGTGCGGCTTCCGCTTGTTACAGCGTGAACTTTTGCCCCGTACATTTCCATTGCGGCAACATTTGGCTGCTGGCGACGCACATCAACTTCGCCCATGTAAACAGTACAGTCAAGCCCCAACTTTGCACAAGCCGCTGCAGTTGCAACTCCATGCTGACCAGCACCAGTTTCTGCAATAATGCGCTTTTTGCCCATACGCTTTGCAAGAAGGCACTGACCTATTGCATTGTTGATTTTGTGAGCGCCAGTGTTTGCAAGACCTTCAAGCTTTATGTAGATTTGAGCGCCGCCAAGAATTTTTGTTGCTGTTTCTGCAAACAAAAGCGGGGTTTCCCTTCCAATATAATCACGTTGAATAGTTTCAAGTTCCTTTACAAAAGATTCATCTGCCATAGCATCTTTAAATGCAATTTCCAGTTCATCAAGAGGACGGCGCAAAACTTCTGCTACATACTTTCCGCCGTATTGATTAAAAAATCCGTTGTCAGAATTTACCATTTTCACTTCCTTAAGATTTTCAGTTAAAGCTTTGTTTCTCTTTATAGTAACATAAGTAAAGACTATATTCAATAGATTTTACTTAATTTTTATGCGGTAAAAAAAGAAAGTAAGTAAAAAAGACACGCCGAAAAATACACACTAAATTGAATAAAAGACTGTTTTTTTACAGTAAAGTCAGATGTAGAATACTTTCAGTGAGGAAAACATGAAAAGATTTATAACTGATGAAAAAAATAATCTTATTGAAGAACAAATTGAATTTCCGGCATTAAACGGCTGGGTTCCTAATCAGCTTAAAATTTCAGATAAAATCTCTTACCAGAAAATACTCGGCTTTGGAGGAGCATTAACGGAAGCTTCTGCCTATGTATGGTCAAAAATGGACGATGAAAATAAAGACAAACTTTTAGACCTTTACTTTGGAGAAAAAAACTCCGGCTACAACTTCTGCCGCCTTCATATTCAAAGCTGCGACTTTGCCTTGGGAAATTACGCCTACATTGAAGATCCTTCTGACAGCGAACTTAAGACTTTTTCCCTTGAACGTGATAAAAAATACATTATTCCTTTTGTAAAAGCTGCAGTTGCAAAAAATCCGGACATAGAATTTCTTGCAAGCCCATGGTCGCCTCCTGCATTTATGAAAACAAACAACGACATGAATCACGGAGGAAAGCTTAAGGAAGAATTCATGGAAATGTGGGCAAACGTCATTGCAAAATACGTTGCTGAATATAGAAAAGAAGGAATCAACATTACACGGCTTACAGTACAGAACGAACCTGCTGCCACTCAGACATGGGACAGCTGCATTTACTCTGCTGAAGAAGAACGGAACTTTGCCTGCGAATATCTTGAGACTGCATTGAAAAAAGCTTCACTTTCTGACGTTAAAATCAACATTTGGGATCACAACAAGGAACTTCTTGTAGAAAGGGCAATCATAAGCCTTGCAACTGAAAAAGCCAGGGAAAAAATCAGCGGCATTGCATTTCACTGGTACACAGGTGATTATTTTGAAGCAGTTCAGGAAGTAAGCCGCATGTTCCCTGACAAGGAATTGATTTTTACGGAAGGATGCGTTGAATATTCTGTTGACAAAAACGGAAGCGAAATTTCAAGGGCAGAACGTTACGCTCACGATATGATTGGAAATTTAAACAGCGGAATGAACGCTTTTATGGACTGGAACATTATCTTAGACGAAAAAGGCGGACCAAACCATGTAGGAAATTTCTGTGACGCTCCTGTAATGTGCAATTATGAAAAAAACAGCTTTGACGTTCACAAATCGTATTATTACATAAGGCATTTCAGCAGCTTTATTAAAAAAGGTGCAGTCAGGATTTTTACAACACGTTCCAACGATAAAATAGAAGTATGCGCTTTTAAAAATCCAGACGGAAGCAAAGTTGCAGTTATCCTTAACAAAACTGATGTACAGAGCCAGTTTAACCTTATAAGCGATGAACACTGCGCTCAGCTGGATGCACCTGCCCACAGCATTCAGACTGTTGTCTTTTAGTGCAAAAAAAAATCTGTAAGCTGCTTCTTAAAATCTGAGCAAAAAGCAGCCTGCAGATTATCTCATTACCTTATTACCTTAAGCTTCACAAGCTTTGTTTAAGGCTTCAAAAAAGTCTTTAAGTTTCTGTTTATCCTTTATGCCTTTTTCTTTTTCAACGCTGGAACTTAAATCAATAAGTTCAGGGTGGAACTTTTCTATAATGTCCTTTACGTTGGAAGAATCAATTCCTCCGGCAAGCCATAACTTGCAGAAAGTACCGGCTTTTTCCACAAGTTCTTCGTTAATGCGCTTTCCCGTTCCGCCAATTTCATCATCAGACTTGGAATCAATTAAAACTCTAGGTTCACCTTTAAAAACAAGCTCTTTAACTTTATCCAAATCACTTTCGCAGGAAACGTTTACTGCAGCATAACGGGGAATATCAGCAAAATTCTTGTTATTGCAGAAAGGAAAACTGCAGCCGTGGAACTGGATTTTATCCAAAACGCCTTCCCTTGCAAGACGAAACGCTGCTTCTGCTTCCTTTCCTTCAGGGTCAGCTATAACGCCCACAAGCATTACGCCGAAATTTTTAACTGCATGGTAAACACTGCGGACTGTTTCTTCGCTTACATTGCGCCTGCTGTTCTGCCACATTACAAAACCCAGGAAATCTGCACCTTGTTCACAGGCAAAAACTGCATCTTCGACATTTGTAATGCCACAAATCTTAACGAAAGGCTTTTTCAGCTTACCGTTTACTTTTCTGCTGTTTACGAGAGCGCCGTACTTAGACCAGCTTTTTCCACTGGCACATAAAGATGATTTTTCAAAAGAAGACGTAAACTCGTAAGCATTGCATGGATTTTTAGCCGCTGCTTCACCAAGAAGAATTGCGTTGAATCCCATGGAAGAAGGAAAGGCTGCACTTTCGGGGCTAAGGATGCCGCTTTCAAAAACGATTTTTATATCATCAGCAAAAGACTTTATTTTTTCTAGCATACTTCCCGGAGTAAGAGTGTCAATTGTAAAATCCTGCAAGTCCCTGCTGTTTACGCCTGCTGTAATGTAGCGGTGCTCCACTGTTTCAAGAACAAGCTTAAGCTTTTCAAGATCTTCTTCTTTACGCACTTCGATTAAGGCAGAAATTCCAAGCTGTTCACATTTTTTTGCCATATCCAGAAGTTCCTCTTTTGTAAGGATTCTGGCTATAAGCAAAACTGCATCTGCACCTGCCTTGAAAGAAACTTCAATTTCATCAGTGTTTAGGAGAAAATCTTTTCTAAGCACTGCAGGCGGAACTTTACCTGTTTCGCACTCAAAATCATCAACTGCACGGCAAACGTTCATTAAATCGCCTAATGTGCCTTTAAAAAAGTAAGTTTCCGTTAAACAGCTTATGGCAACTGCACCGGAATAAGCGTAACTTTTTGCAGTACTGTATGAATCCAAGTCGGGAGCAATGTCGCCTTTACTTGGAGACGCTCTTTTTACTTCCAGAACAGCACCTTTTTCTTTAAGGAACGGATGGATTTTTCTTTCCCTTACAGAAGGAACGTTAAATCCGAATTCCATTCCCGTCAGTGCCATATCAAACTTTCTTCTATCGATTATTTCCCGTAAAATATCTCTTGGCATTTCTTGAGTACACCCTTTTTATGCAGTATGAGTTTTCAATGTATCAGGCTAATTATTACTCAAATTAACAATTTCTTCAAGTTTAGCCTTTGCTTTTCCTGAATCAATTGCATCTAAGGCAAGATTATATGCATCTTTTAAAGTGCGGGCTTTTCCTGTCAGATACAAAACTGCTCCTGCATTTAAACATACAGCTGCCTTTATAGTTTTTCTTCCTTTACCGTCAAGCACTTCCAAAGCAAGTTCTGCATTTTCTTTGCCTGTTCCGCCTGAAAGTTCATTTTCATCTGCATCAGTTATGCCGAAATCTGAAGGCCTTATAATGTATTTGTACTCTTTGCCGTCTTCGTTAATCTGATAAACGTAAGTTTCTGCGCAAGGTGAAATTTCATCGTAGCCGTCTTTACTTGAAACAACCATTACACGCTTTGCACCAAGATTTTTTGCAGCATGAGCATAATCTGCCATCAAAGTTTTTGTGTAAACGCCTAAAACTTCATATTCAGCATTTGCAGGGTTAAGGAGAGGACCCATTATGTTCATGATTGTCTTTACGCCAAGGCACTTTCTTACTGGAGCAGCAAATCGCATTGCAGAATGATAAACCGGCGCCATAAGGAATCCGAAGCCTGTTTTTTCCAGAAGTTCAGCTGTTTTTGCAGGTTCAGCCATGATTCTAATTCCAAGGTTTTCGTAAAAATCCGCAGCACCGCTTTTTGAAGAAACTGCCCTGTTTCCGTGTTTTGCAACTGTCTGACCGCAGCTTGATGCAACAATGGCACTTAAGCTGGAAATGTTAAAGCTTCCCTTTCCGTCGCCGCCAGTTCCAACTATTTCAGCAACACCACGCTTTGTGTACGGGAACGGTGTCTTTACTTTAAGCAACGCCCTTGCACATCCTGTTATTTCAGAAGCAGAAGGACCTTTTGCAGCCATTGCTACAAGAACGGCAGCCATAACCCTTTCGTCCATTGTTCCGTCAGCAACATTTTCCATAAAGAGACATGCTTGTTCTTCAGTCAAGTTTTTTCTTTTCATCAACTGATTCAAAACATCGCTTACAGGGAAATTTTCCCTTCTGTAGTTTAAAAATGCCCTGAAAATATCGTCTCCTGTTTTGCTTGCAATGCTTTCAGGATGAAACTGAACACCTTCTATAATCATGGTTTTGTGGCGGATTCCCATAATATCACCATCAGAAGAGCGGGCTGTAATTTCAAAGTCAGGAGAAAGTGTAGACTCTTCTATTGCAAGTGAATGGTAACGTGTAAATGATGCCTTTTTTCCTGTAATGCGGAACAATCCCCTGCCGTCAAGCTCCATTTCTTCTACTACGCCGTGGCATATTCTCTTAGCCTGAACTATTCTGGCACCAAACGCTTCTCCTATTGCCTGATGTCCAAGACATACGCCTAAGATAGGGATTTTTCCTGCAAAATATTTAATTGCATCTATGCTTACACCAGCTTCTGAGGGAGTTCCAGGTCCGGGACTTACAACAAGCCTGTCCGGATTCATTGAAGCAAGCTGTTCAACTGTAACTTCTTTTGAGCGGACAACCGTAACTTCTTCATTACTTAACCGCTGCAATGACTGAACAACGTTATATGTAAAACTGTCGTAATTATCTATAACTAAAATCATATTATCTGCACTCCTGCTAAAGCTTTGAACTGAAACTTAAAAATAAATTACGCACCTTTTCCTTCCAGAACTGCACGTAAAGCGCCGAGTTTTTCGTTAGTTTCTTCCCATTCCCTGTCTGGCTGAGAGTCGTAAACTATTCCTCCGCCGGCCTGAAGTGTCCATGTGTTTTCCTGTTTAAGTGCGCACCGTATTCCAATGCAGAAGTCAAGGTCTCCGTTTGTCTGAAGGTAACCGATTGCACCTGCATAAAAGCGTCTCTTTACTTTTTCCAGGCGGCTTAAAATTTCAATTGCACTGATTTTCGGGGAACCGCTTACTGTTCCTGCAGGAAATGCTGAACGAAGAACCTGAATCTGCTTCATGCCTTCCTTTACTTTTCCCTGAACATCGCTTACAAGATGCATAACGTGGCTGAAATATTCGCAGTCCATGTACCGTGTTACTTCAACGCTTCCTTTTTCACAAACACGGCCTAAATCGTTTCGGGCAAGATCTACAAGCATAAGGTGTTCGCTTTTTTCCTTGCTGTCACTTAAAAGATTAGATTTTAATATTTCGTCTTCAGCGGCATTTTTTCCTCGGCGGCGTGTTCCTGCAATAGGGCGGATTGAAGCAATGCCTTCCCTTACACGGACAAGACTTTCCGGCGAAGAACCAACGAGCTGCCTGTCACCAAAATCAATGTAGAGAAGATAAGGCGAAGGGTTTACGCTTCTTAACCTGCGGTAAATTTCCAGTGCTGAATTTTCATTTTCTACCTGAAGCCGTCTGCTTGGAACTGCCTGAAAAATGTTTCCTGCAATGATTTCTTTTTTCAAAGCCGTAACTTTTTCCTTATACTCTTTTTCAGAAACAGCCAGATCTGTAATTGTGCGGCAGGGCTTTGTTTCTTCCGGCGGTGCAAGGTAACTGAAATCTAAATCACTTAAACGCTGCTTTAAATTCTCTACGGCTTTCTGCAAGTCAATCTGATGTTCTACGTAATTTAAGGCGAAAATGTGAAGTGTTTCCGTAAAGTGATCAAATACAATGTAAAGATGACCTACGACAAATTCGCTTTCCGGTATTTTTAATTCATCAGTCTGGGGAGCAAGGTTTATGGTATCGCATCTTGCACAGAATTCGTAGCTTAAATAGCCTATTCCGCTGGCTGGAACAGGTATGCCTTTTACATTTAATTCGTTTTCCTGAGCAACGTAAAGCAAGGCATCAAGAATATCCGGCGTATGGACAACAGAACTTCCCGGTGCAATCATTTCTATTTTGCCGCCTGAACTTTCTGCAGTTGCAGCTGTAAAAGGTACACGCCTTCCGTCAATTATAAAGGCAATGCCTTCATCATCCTGAAGAATATGAAATGCTTCTTCTGCCATTAAAATTGAATACCGCTCTTTTCCGATATTAAAGCGCGCACTTTCCAGAATAGCTTTTGCTCCTATTTTGCGGGCAAGGCTGAAAGGAGTGTAACGGTCGCTTGGCAAAGAAAGATAAATGCTGTCAGTTCTTTTTATCATAGGACACCTGCCTTGTTGTTTTTGTCAGTTACTGAATTTGTTACTTTTAATAGAAACAGTGTAAAACATTTCTTTGTTTCTATCAATAGTATCTTAGAAAAAAGTTTAAAAATTTAACAACTGACTAAAAACTTAACCTTACGGCGCCCTTATGACTAACGGCGGATTTTATGGAAGAACACAGTCTTCGTCTGCACAGCCATGCTTCATTCCGTGACATGAAACTGCAGAAGAAAAATCTATGTCGTTCCACACTGCCTTATCTAAATCAGCGTTGATTGCATCTGTAAGTTTCTGATATTCGCCGCTGCTGCTGAAGCCTCCGGACAAAGTGTCGCTTTCCTTTACCAACGTATAGAAGCTTCTGTCAAAATCAAGTAAATCTACAAGCTTCATAACCCAGATATTTTTTTCTGTATCAACACAGACAATTCCAGTATAAATCTGGAAAATTTTATCGTTTCCATAAGTTACGCGGATTTCATTAGATGAAGTGTTTGAATAATCTTCGTAACATTCATCGTAAGTGACTTTGTAAACAAGATTTTTGGAAGAAACTTTCAGAGTGTAGTAAAAGTTCCAGTAATTATACCCTCTTAAACCGTTTGCAATCTGATCCGGGTGCCACTGAATGTTTCCCTTGTGTCGCGGATGATATGATTTGCCTTCTGAATTTATTAAATCGTAGCTGTCACTCCAGTCTCTTCCCATGTAAGGATCAGGGTAAATGGTCTTAACGTCATTTTCAAAGCCCTGATTCTTAAAATTAAAGCTTGAACCCAATGCATCGCTTAACTGATTTATTATAACCTGCTGCTGATCAACTGTTTCTTCAAGTTCCTGTATTTCTTCAACCTGCTTAGCAATTTTTTCAGTCTGAACTGTAATTTTTTCTTCCTGAGCTGCAATTGTTTCTGTCTGTTCAGTGATAGTCTCTTCCTGCTGCTTTATGGTTTCCTTTTTTACTTCGATTTCAGCATTTTTTTCGTCAATTATTACGTCTTTTTCTGCAATATCAGATTCAAGGCGGGCAACGTCTTCGTCAAGCTGTTCGATGCGCTTAGTTTTCTGTTCAATGGTAAGTTCTTGCGACAGAATTGTTTCTTTCTGCTGATCTATAACAACCTGCTTTTCTGCAATAAGCGTTTCCTTTTCCTTTATAACCTGCTCTTTTTCCGTAATTACTGCTTCTTTTTCAACGATTGTCTTGTTCAGGAGATTTATTGCTGCCTGTTTTTCTTCTACTGCTGCGTTTAAAACCGTAACTTCTTTGTTAAGCGTGTCAACCTGTCCGTTAAGTTCCGTTATCTGCCCATTCAGGACGGCTTTTTCTTCTTCAAGGCTTGAAATTGTTGTTTCCAGAACTGCCTGAACTTCTTCCAGTGCCTTAATTTCTTCATTTTTTTCTGCAACTACGCCATTTAAAGTCTGAACGTCCTGTTCCAGCTGTTCCTTATCGTTTAAAAGATTCTGTATTGCATTTTTTACTGCCTCAAGGGAACTTTTTGCATTTTTCAAATCTTCTTCCGTAATGCCCAGCTGTTCTTTGCGGTCTTTAATAAAATCGTCAAGTTCCTTTATGTATGCAAGTTTTTCTTCAATCTGCTTGTTTAAATCGTCTATTTCTGACTGCTGATATTTTATGGTTTCGTCTTTTTTTACGATTTCTTCCTGCTGCTCTTCTATTTTTTCTTCCTGCTCGGTGATTTTGTTGTGGCTTGCAATGCAGGCAAGTAAGTCTTCGGATGAATAATAAACTACATGGCATACAGGGCACGGAGAACCCACTGACTCTCCAAGTCCAAGTCGGCAGCTGTTCAAGATGGATAAAACTGCTGCCATAAAAATCAAATACAGCACTTTTTTCATAACTTTTTTTCCTACTAAAACTTTTTATTTTCCACCCAATTCAAAGATACCTTAATTTCAACAAGTTTTAAAGAGATTTTAGACATTTTAGAGAAAAAAACTCCATTTTTTTTGCGACTCCGTACTTGCCAGTAAGCTGATACTTTACAAGAAGGTCTTAACAGATAAGATCTGCTTGGCAAGTACACTGCTCCGCCCCGCAAGAACAAGCCCCTACTTCTTGCCGTATTCTTTCTGGCTCAGATCATGAATCAGCATTTCAAGAGAAGAAATCGCCGGCTCAGGAATATTATCTAAATCGTTAATTATGCGGGAATACTTATGCAGATGATACAAACCTTCCTGTTCAATTAGCTTAAAGTTGGTATCTTTGCCTGTTACGAGAAATTCAACAGAAGTATGAAGAAAATTAGCAATAAGAACAGCAGTTTCTGCGTTGGGAATATTATTAGACTTTAACCCTTTTCCAATATTAGAAACATCAAAATGAGCATATTGAGCCAGTTCTTTACGGGACTTTTCCTGTTTTTCAAGTAAGTCAATTACATTTTGCCAAAAAAATGAACCATTTTCTTCCATGAATTGATAGTTTAAGGAATTTTCCTTTATTTTTATAAAAATGTGAAAAATTCCCATTTATTTTAGATTAAAACGGGATTTTTCCCGAAAAAAAATTCATTAAAAAACATACACAAATTGTTGTTTTTAAATTTTCAGCGGCAATTAATATTATATGGAGAATTCAATTTTAAAAGACAAAACTTATCTTTCGGAAAATCAGGAATTTCATGAAATTCAGGAGCTGGACGAAGAAAAAGTAACATATTCACTTGCAGAATACGACGAAGTTTCAAAATCAGCCCTTGATGCATTCGGAATAAAATATCTTTTTCCATGGCAGCGGATAGTAATTTCAAACATTCTTGATTCAGCACAGCAGTCAGAACTTCCCCGTCAGGACAATGAAACAGAAAACGACATTATCTGTAACGGAAAACAAATTGTACTTCTCCCTACAGGCGCAGGAAAATCACTTTGTTTTTTAGTTCCGGCACTTTTGCTTAAAGGTCCTACGCTTGTACTTTATCCACTTCTTGCTTTAATGGCAGATCAGAAGCGAAGAATGGATGAAGGTAATATGAAAACCGTAGTTTTTAAAGGAGGACAGACTCAGGCAGAACGTGAAGAAAACTTTTCAATCATAAAATCAGGGGCAAAAATCATTCTTGCAAACCCTGAAGTCTTACAGGACAAATCTCTGGTAAAAAGGCTTGCCCAATGCAACATAGCCCACATTGCCATAGACGAAGCCCACGTTACATCAGAATGGGGCGACACTTTCAGACCAGCTTACCTAACATTAGGAAACATCATAAACGAACTAGGCGTAAAAACTGTAACTGCCTTTACCGCAACAGCATCTCCGGTAGTTTTACAGAGGATTTCACAAGTACTTTTTAACGGAGAAGCCCACATTGTCAGAAGTGATTCCGACAGGCCGAACATTCACTACACAGTAATAAATTCATTCTGTAAAAAAAGAGAAGCATTTCACCTGGCAGTAACAAGAGAAAAGCCTCTTATCATTTTTTGCGGAACAAGGAAGAAAAGCGAAGAAATGGCACGTGAACTGGCAGCATATTACGGCAGCGACAAAGTAAAATTCTATCACGCAGGAATGGAAAAAAAGGAAAAAGATGACGTAGAAAAATGGTTTTATCCTAAAAAAGACGGAATTCTATGCTGCACCTGTGCATTCGGAATGGGCGTAGACAAAAAGGACATAAAAAACGTAATCCACTTAGAGCCAAGCCCTACAGCAGAAAGTTACATTCAGGAAGCAGGACGGGGAGGAAGAGACGGAAGCATTGCAGAAGGCATACTTTTATGGAGCAAAAACGACAGCGTAAAAGGTGAAGCTTTTCCTCAAGGAAGCAGGGAACGCGTACTTAAAACTTTTGCAGAAAGCTCAACCTGCAGAAGACAAGTGCTTCTTGATGCTTTAGGCGGAGAACAGGCTGTATGCGACGGATGCGATGTATGCAGAAACGGAAAAAGTGCAGATTATGCCAGTGACGGGACGTTTGCCTTAAACTTTATCAGGAAAAACAGAAAACTCTTTACAAAAGCAGAACTTATTTCACATCTTATGAAAAAACTGAATGAAAAGTACCTTAATGAATTCAGCATGAACGTGTGGACTGCAGAAGACGTAAAAGAAATAATCATGCAGCTTGAACTTGATAAAAAAATCTACACCTGTGCATTTCCCTGGAAAGGAAAAATTGACTGTACGGAAAGCAGAAGTTCCGCCAGCATAAAGAAAATCACTTTGAAGAAGAAGGATTTCCTTCCGCAGCGTTTGCTTCACCAGGCTGACCTTTTGGCGCAGAAGGAGCTTCCTGTGTCTTAACAGGTTTTTGTTTACGAGGCTTTTTCGTGTATCTTACAACGTAATTTCCCAGAGCAATGACAACTACAGTTACAGCAGTTATAAAAATTACGTAAGGATTTTTCGCAACTTCAATGGCAATTTTCAGCCGTTCTACAAAACTCATAGTCAGAGTATCGGAAAATTCCGCCGGAAAATTAATGGAGGAAGGCAGAAGAATGGTTTTAATTTTACATTGACACTAATCTTTCATAACAGTAAATTTGTCCTATGATTGGAATTGTTGATTACAATGCAGGAAACATAAAAAGTGTAGAGCGTGCATTAGATTTTATAAAGGCACCTTACATTATTTCAAAAAATCCTGCTCAATTAAAAGATGCAGATAAAATAATTTTTCCTGGAGTTGGCGATGCAAAATATGCCATGGAGCAGCTTAAAAAAACAGGATTTGACTCATTTCTAAAAGACAGTGCAGCTGCTTCAAAACAGATTATAGGCATTTGTCTTGGAAGCCAGATTGTTTTTGACTGGAGCGAAGAAGGAGATGTTGAATGTCTGGGGCTCATTCCAGGCAAAATAAAACACTTTTCTTCTTTATTAAAAGAACGTCATCCGTCGTCAGAAGAGCAGAAAAATTATCCTATGCTGAATATGCAGCTTAAAATTCCTCACATGGGCTTTAACGATGTTTCCTATGCAAACGGCGGCTCTAAGCTTCTGGAAGGCGTAAGCGAACATTCTGATTTTTATTTTGTACACTCTTACGTAATTCAGCCTGAAAATCCTGAAGTCATAAAGGGATACGCAGACTATGGAATGTTAGTTCCTGCCGTAATTGAAAAAGGAAACATTACAGTCTTTCAGTTTCACCCTGAAAAGTCAGGAAATCCCGGCCTGCAGATTTTGCGTAATTTTGCAAAGTAGAAAAAGTAAAGAGGAAAAGTCATGCTAAAAAAAAGAATAATCGTTTGCCTAGACGTAAAAGACGGACGTACAACAAAAGGCATAAAGTTTAAGAATAACATTGATATCGGTGATCCTGTTGATATGGCAGCTGAATATTACAGGCAGGGCGTAGACGAACTGGTATTTTACGACATTATGGCAAGTGCCAGCGGAAGAGGTCCCATACTTGATTTGATTTCCCGTGTTGCATCTAAAGTGTTTATCCCGTTTTGTGTTGGCGGCGGAATTGGAACAGTAGAAGACATACGCTCTACAATACTTGCCGGAGCAGAAAAAGTTTCACTGAATTCACAGGCAGTAAAAAATCCTGAACTTATAAAGCAGGGCGCAAGAATTTTCGGAAACCAGTGCATTGTTCTTGGAATGGATGCAGCAAAAGATGAAACTATGCCAAGCGGCTACAGAGTTTACATAAACGGCGGAAGAGTTGCAACGGAACTTGATGCAAGAGAATGGGCAGTCAGAGCAGTTGAACTTGGTGCAGGAGAAATCGTACTTAATTCAATTGATGCAGACGGAACACGTGACGGTTACGAAATTAACCTTACAAAAATGATAAGCGAAGCCGTAAATGTGCCTGTAATAGCAAGCGGCGGCGGCGGAACACCGGAACATTTAACGAAAGTACTTTCTCAGGGAAAAGCAGACGCAGCCCTTATAGCAAGCATGGTTCACTCAGGCGATTACACAATCAGCTCCATAAAAGAAGCCCTGGAAAAAGACGGAATACCAGTAAGAAAAAACTAGCCAACTGCGGGACTCGAACCCACCACCTGTTCTTTACGAGGGAACTGCTCTACCAGATGAGCTAAGTTGGCAAAACATAAAACAAAACCAAACCTGCCACCTGTTCTTTACGAGACAAAATTGTAGCAGGTGCGTGCAATTTTGGCTCTACCAGATGAGCTAAGTTGGCAAAACTCTGCATATAATGACGGATTTTCAAAAAAAATGCAACACACCGTCAAACTTCAGTTTCCCAAGTTAAAATCAGGAATCAGAAGAGTCTTTTTTGTTTTTCTGAATAACGTCATTATTTAAATTGTTGTAGTAAGAATCAACGGTACGCTTCATATCGTGAATGTTTATTACATTTATGTAATTGTCAAACACTTCGATTTTATTTTTTTCAACAAGCTTGTTAAGTTCATCTCTTGCAGACTCAACGGAAATGGCAGCCCAATGAGCCAGATCATTTACAGTAACATTAAAAGTCCTGCGCTGATTCATAATTTCTATATCCTGCTTTGTGGTAAAAAGCGCATCGTACATAAGAAAAACATCGCAAAGCCTTACAGACAAATCTTTTATAAGAATGATTTTAAGACGCCTTGACTGATCGCAAATACGCTTGCAGAAAAGCTTTAAAAGATTCATTACAAGATGAGGATTTCCTAAAACAAGAGTGGCAAAATTTTCCTTGTTGAATTCAAGAACAGAAACATCAGTTTTTGCAACACACGTAGCACTGCGCTGGGATTTATCAATAATTGCCATTTCTCCAAAGAATTCACCTTTATGAATGATGTCAAGGTTTTTATTCTGACCAGTAATGCACTTTACAATCTGAACTTCCCCGGATTTAACTAAATAGAAAGTTTCGCCAGGTTCATATTCGCAAATAATGACATCGCCACGCTTAAACTCTTTTGTAAAACGCTGAAAAATAGGAGCCGAAAACTGTTTAAGGGAATTGTCTTCCTTTACTTCAGGAGCAGAAACAGCCACCTGAACGTTCTTTTCAGCAGCTTCAGCCTTTTGTTTTGCATCAGCCAAAAGTTTTTCTGCAGCTTCCTTATTGCTTGGTTCAGGAATTTCGCTTAACAGTTTGTTTATGATTTCTACGCAGGAATGAAATTCTTCATCATCATAAAAAGCCTTGGCAACCATCAGCATTCCCACATCCTGAGGAAAAGTCACCACATCATTATGAAGGACTGCAACTGTCTGCTTATGGATTTCACGCAAACTCTTACTGAAAATCCTAAGCATTTTTTCCGTAATGTTTTTGTTTGGAGAAAACAACCGCTCGAATTCAGCAATTGTAAGGGAAATTACTACAGCATCTGTGGCAGCAACAGCCGTAACCATTCGCGGAGTCTTTGCAAATGCACTCTTTACTCCGAAAAATTCCCCGGTTTTAAGGGTTTCTACATTTTCCTTTCCTGTTTCAATATCAATGCTTTTAGTAACAACAACACCGCTTTGAACAATATAAATATCCTCGCCTTTATCACCAGAGAAAAATATAATGGACTCAACTTTATAAGAAATAGTCTTTGGCATTGCAATCCTCTTGTAAACATTCAACAAACAAGAATTTGATTTACAGTATTATATCATAAGAATTCAAAATATGCTATTATTGTTTTAAATGATTGACTTACACACACACTCTACTGCCTCTGACGGAACTTTAACACCGTCTGAACTTGTACAATATGCTTTTTCTAAAAAAATTTCCGTTTTAGCATTAACTGACCACGACACAACTGCAGGAATTCAGGAAGCAGCCTCTGAAGCTGAAAAAATTAAATCTTCCGGCAGCGACTTTACGTTTATTCCGGGAGTTGAACTTAATATAGAATGGCCTACAGGAGAATTTCACCTTTTGGGATTGGGATTAAAGCGCATTTCCCCTGAATTAAATTCAATAATCAAAATGCTTGAAAAAGAACGCTTTAACCGTAACGAAAAAATGGCTCTGAAACTCAGGGAAGCAGGCGTTGACATCACCCTTGAAGAAGTTATAGGCAGATTTAACACTGCATCTGTAGGGCGGCCTCACTTTGCGCAATTTATGGTGGAAAAAGGAATTGTAAAAGTCAAGCAGCTGGCATTTGACAAATATTTTGCAAAAGGACGTCCTTGTTACGTAGAGCGTTCCGGGGCAGATTTAAGCCATGCCTGTTATGCAATAAAGCAAAGCGGAGGAATTCCGGTTCAGGCTCATCCGTTAAGTATGTACGTTTCCTGGGGAAAAATTAAAGAGGCACTTGTTTCAGTAAAGGAATGTGGCGTTGAAGGGCTTGAAGCGTGGCACCCTGGAATAAGGATTTCTGAAGCTGAACGTCTTGAAAGTCTTGCCCATGAACTTGGAATGTTTACTACAGCAGGCAGCGATTATCACGGAAAAGTACGCTCTGACAGGCACATTGGATTTACAGCAGGAAAAACTCAAATCAAAGACAGGTATTATTATGAAGAACTTCTGCCGCATCTGAATCCGTAAGTAAATTCGAAAAAAGCTGCGGCTAAAGTTCATAAGATGCGTTAAACAAGCTGTGCTAAACTTCAAGTGCACAAAATTTATTTGTAAACTATCGGCTTAACTTCTCCGGTTTTAGCGTTTATTTCAAGTTCGTCGCAGTATTCCAAAGTTACAGTTCCGTCTTTGTTAAAGTGAAGGGGAAACCATGTGTATGTTGATGAATGATATTCACCACCGTTCCATCTGTCTCCAACGTAAATGTAAGAAGTTGTTTTTGAACCTTTAAGCGTAAGAATAAATGCCGGCTGAGAATTGTAAGTTGTTTCGTTTCCGATGTTTGAAAGAAGCCCGAATCCTTCTTCCATGCTTAAAGAAGATGCATATTGTCCCTGATTAGGATCCCAGCCTGTACAGCCTGAATTAAAGCAGTAGATTCTGTCCTTTACTTTTACAAATGCAGGTGCTTCCCTGTATTCTCCCTGCCACCACGAACCGATTTGCTTTTCAATATTAAGTCCGTCTTCCTGCAAAAGATAAACGTTCATGTCTGCGTTGTTTCTTGCAGCGCTGGCAAAATAAGTTCTTCCCTTGTCCTGAAAAATCGTACAGTCACGGCTCATTTGTCCGTAAGGCTTGAAACTTCCGTGGTAAGTAAAATTTCCGTCCGGTGTGTCACAACTTGCCACTGCAATGCCTGCTACAGAATAATTTTCTCCGTTTTCGTAATGTGCCCACATGATGTATTTTTTTGTTGATTCATTGTAGAAAACTTTAGGACGTTCAATGTTTACTTTTTTGTTAACTTCTGTGTTGAAAAGTTTTCCGTCAGTGCGGACTCTTATTTTTTCAAATTTTGAATCTACTGTAAGAATATTGTTTCTGAATTCCCAGTCTACCAGATTTTTTGAAGCGTAGCAGCTTACGTAATTGTTTTCAGTTCTGTTTTCACCGTACCAAAAGTAAGTGTCACCGCTTTTTAAAATCCAGCCGCCATGTGCATGAAGAACATTTCCGGTTGTGTCAAAAAGTGTTGCTCCGTTTTTTACCGTCAAAGTTTTTACCTCCTGTTTTTCAGCGAAAACTGCTGCAGTTAAGCTTACCATTGCAGCAAAAAAGATTTTTTTCATAAAACACCTCCAGTGTAGTCCTTTCTTTATATCTCTAAAAAATAAAATCTGCAAGTTTAATTAGGGCAGCGCTGTTCCTGCAGTAAAGTATGGTTGAATGCAAGATGCGCTTGTGGGCAAGTACGCCTGGGCGCCGCCGTTTGACCTGCAACCTGCTACTATTTATGGAAAAATATTGTTTTTTTAATGAATTTATGCCATAATCCTACATTATGGAAACACGTAACATTTTTGAAAACATCTCATGTATTGACCATCGGTATTCTCTTTCAGAAGCAGAAGCATTTAACGGACTTTCAAAATACATTTCTGAACAGGCAAGCATAAAAAGCTGTGCTAAATGTGAAGCAGCTCTCGTAAAGGCGCACCTTAAAATAAGAAATCAGCTTACAGACGAAATTGCATCTGAACTTGATGCAGTTGCAGATAAAATCGATCCGGAAGAAGTTTACAAAGAAGAAGAAAAAACAAAGCACAATATCCGTGCCCTTGTAAACGTAATGAAAACTAAAGTAAACAGCGAAATAGGTCCACTCATTCATCTTGGAGCAACATCAGTTGATATCCTTGATACAGCATTAAGCTGCAGAATGCGGGATGTAACAAAAAACGTTGTACTTCCTGAACTTAAAAAACTTGAAACATACCTTTGCGACATTGCATCAAGAGAAGCAGCTACACCGCAAGTTGGACGCACTCACGGACAGCACGCAGTTCCAATTACATTCGGCTGGTCAATAAGCGAATTTGTTTCACGATTAGGAAAATCAATTCTCCGCATAGAAGAATTAAGCAATGACCTTGTAGGAAAACTTGCCGGACCAGTAGGTTCTTACAACGGACCAAGCATGATTGTAAAAGATCCGGAAGAACTTGAACGCATCTACACTGAATTTTTAGGCCTTAAGCCAAGCGAATATTCAAATCAGCTGGTAGAACCTGAACACGTACTTCGTCTTCTTTTAGAAATGAACGTTGCATTTGGAATTATAGCTAACCTTGCAGACGACTTGCGTAACCTTCAGCGCAGTGAAATTGGCGAAGTATTTGAATATTTTGCTTCGACTCAAGTAGGCTCGTCAACAATGCCGCAGAAACGCAATCCATGGAACAGCGAACACGTAAAATCTTTGTGGAAAGCAATGTGCCCTCGTGTAATTACATTCTACATGGATCAGATAAGCGAACATCAGCGTGACTTAACTAACTCAGCAAGCCAGCGCTTTATTGCAGATTACGTTGCAGGATTTACAATGGCAGTTGCACGTATGAACAGCGTAGTAAAAGGACTTCAGGCTGACAGAGAAAACATGGCACGTAACCTTGAAAATGCCGGCGGAAAAGTTAAAGGCGGAGTTCTTGCTGAACCTGCATACATTCTTCTTGGAGAAGCCGGTTACAATGACGGTCATGAAGTAATCCGCAAAATCACTCTGGAAGCTGAACAGTCAGGCAAAACTTTCTTTGAAGTTCTTAAAACTCACGAAAAGGAATACAAGGACATTACGTCTCAGCTTGAAAAACTTGGTGTAGAAAATCCTGCAAGCTTCTTTGAACATCCTTCAAACTATTGCGGACTGGCTGCTGTTAAATCTAAACGTCTTGCAGAAAAATATTCAGAACTTATGAAAAAATAACGGGTATTTCAATGTCAGAAGAAAAAATATACACTGCAGCAATTGTAGGTTGCGGAAGAATTGGATATTCTCTAGGTCACGACGAAAAACGTGAACAACCGGCAAGTCATACTATGGCTTTTTTGGAAAATCCAAGAATTTCCCTTATTGCAGGCTGTGATTCTGACGAAGAAGCAATAAAACAATGGCATCAGGAAAATCAGAAAGCGCTTACCTTTACGTCAAGTGAAGAAATGTACAAAAAAGTAAAGCCTGAAATAATCTGCATTGCCGTAAACGAAGAATCTCACTTAAAGGAAGCTGTTGCTGCAATAAAGACAAAACCTAAGCTTGTCATTCTTGAAAAACCTGTAGCGGTAAATATGGATCAGGCTTTTGAAATAAAGCACGCAGCAGAAGAAAACGGCATTCCTATAATCGTAAACCACGAAAGGCGCTTTTCAGAGGATTACCTTCTTGCAAAAAGTTACATGGCACACATCGGAACACTTCAGTGCATAAGGGCAACCCTTTGTTCAAGTCTTGCAGTTTACGCTTCATCTTCTGAAGAAACAGGCGCTTATTCCCTGCTTCATGACGGAACCCATTTAGCTGATGCAATACTTTTCTTCCTTGAAGATTTAAATAATCCTTCATCTACAATGGAAATTCTTGAAAATCCGGTGCAGAACAACAACGCTGCAAGTAAAAACGACATTTTGCTGAACAAGCCTTTAACTGTTGATACAACAAAAAAAATTACAGTAAACACTTTGCTTAAAAGGCCTGTATTAACCGGCATAGTTCGTGATGAAAACGGAAAAATCAGGCAGTTATGCGCACATTATTCCAGCCACATTTGCCCTGACGTAGAATTTTTCATAAGCGGACGTTCAAAATACTTTGGATTTGACATTGAAATTTTCGGTACAGAAGGAAAGATTTGTATTGGAAACGGTTACTGTAAATTTTACAAAACAGGTGAATCAAAGCTTTACTCAAATTTAAATTCACTTGTAAGCGACAAAAATTTAAAAGCGCCAAAGAAAACACTTTACTTTTCAAATATGGTAAAAAATGCAGTTGACTTTCTTGACGGACGACAGAGTTTAAAATCAACTTTGCAAACAGGTATGAATGCCCTTGCAATTTTGGAAGAAATAAAAAGAAAAATCAAATAAAAAAGTGGAGCTATTCCAATGAAAAAAGTAATTACTTTAATTGCAGCCGCTGTTTTAGCGTCAGTAACATCTGTTTTTGCGCAGAACATTCAGACAGCAAGCGATTTTTTCAAAAACATCAGTGACTATTACGCCACTATAAAAGATTACGAAGCACAGATTGAAATCAAGGCACCTTCCGGCGTTATGCGTGGAAAAGTGAGTTTTAAAAGACCTGAAATGCTTAGGATTGATTTTACTTCTCCGGCAGAACAGGTTATTCTTTTTAACGGTGATGATTTGACTATTTACCTGCCGAACTCTGCTGCCATTCTTGAACAGCACGTAGAAAGTTCTGCTGCAAATGCTTCTTCGGCTGCAGGTCTGACACTTTTAAGAAGGTATTACTCAATTGCTTACGAAATAGGTCAGGAGCCTGTTCCTCTTGATGATGAAAGTGACGAGCAGGTTGTAAAGCTTATCCTTTACCACAGATCAAGTTCGGAAGCATTTAATACAATAAAAATAGCAATCCTTCCTGGAGAAAAGCTTATAAGAAGAGTTGAAGCCATTACTCCGAAAAACGAAACTTACATTTTTAACTTCAGTGACTACAATCTGAATACAAATATAAGTGACCAGCGCTTTATTTACGAAGCACCATCATCTGCTAACAATTACAACAACTTTCTATTTACGGAGTAAGCATTATGGAAAGTTACGGCGAAATCTTAAAAAATACTCGTGAATCTAAAAACATTGATATAGATGCAGTTGTAAGCCAGACTACAATTTCAAGAAAGTACATAGAAGCATTGGAAAATGAAAAAGACAGTGATTTTCCTGGAGAACCTTATTTCATAGGATTTCTTAAAAACTACTGCGAATATTTAGGAATTGAAAGTGCCGAACTTCTTAAATTGTATCATGCAAAAAAAATTCAGGAAGCACCTGTTCCTGTTCAGCTTCTTGAAAAAAAGCGTTCAAAATATCTTGTTCCGGTTATAGTTCTTTCTTCTACCCTGGCGTTTATAATTACAGCTGTGTGCGTTTCAGTTTTTGTACTTATTCCAAAGTATAAGGCAAAAAAAGCAGAAGAACTTGCCTACATAAACACGCCTACAACTTACGTAATCAACTATGAACTTTCTGCCGAAGAAATTGAAACAGCTTTTGGTTCTGAAAAGTATTCTGTTATTTCTCCAGTTGAAACTTTAAACAAAAGAGTTTACAAAGGCGACCAGATTGTAATTGCAAAAAAAGACGGTGACATTCGCCTTGTAGTTTCAGACACTTTGGGAAAGCTTGTAATAAAAACTCCAAGCGGAAGTCAGGTAATTTCACTGACAGAAGAGCGCCTTCTTGATGTAGACGGAGACGGAAGGTCAGAACTTGTTGTTTACTTAAGCGAAATTGACAATAACAACGAAAAAAACGGTGCTGAAATCAGGCTGTTTACAAAAGACGAAAATCTTCTTTCTGCATCTGAAACTGATATAAATGAAATTGAAACTGTACAGACTGCACTGCTGAACACTCCGCGCCAGAAAGTAATTCATGAAAGCAACAGGGCATATCCTTTCTCTGTAGAAGTTTCATTCCGTGGTCCTTGTCTTTTCCGCTACAGTCCGGATCGTCAGGATTACATTGAAAATTTCTATAAAAGCGGTGAACAGGTTTCTCAGACAACTAACAACGGCATAAGGCTGTGGATGAGCAACTCAAATGCTCTTGCCATAAAAGTTGTAGCCGACACTTCACGCATAGATCTTCCAGTTGGAGCTGCAGGAGCAGTTAGTGTAGAAGAAATAAAGTGGGTTCGTGATACAGACGGAAAATATAAACTGGTGGTTGTAACTCTTGACTAGCAAAAAATTTTTCTTAGACCAGCACGGTTGTGCTAAAAATCAAGTTGACGGTGAACTTATCTTAACTCATCTTGAGCAGTCAGGATACGTTAAAACTGACAATCCTGAAGATGCAGATTTAATTATCATAAACAGCTGCGGCTTTATAGAAAGTGCCAAAACGGAAAGCTTAAATTCCCTTATGGACGCACGGAAATCTTTTCCAAAAGCAAAAATTCTTCTGGCAGGCTGTCTTGCAGAACGGTACGCTGATGTATTTAAAACAGAGCTTATGGAAGCAGACGGAATTTTCGGCAACGGCGACATTTCTAAAGTTACAGAAACAGTAAACAAAATGTTCTCAGGAGAAAGGCCTGTCATAAAGCCACCACAAAACGGCGTTTGCTGCGGAAACAGAAATACTCTCTTAAACTTTAAGGGAAGCGCTTACGTAAAAATCACTGAAGGATGCAACAACTGCTGCACTTTCTGCGCAATTCCGCTTATAAGAGGAAGCCTCCGTTCACGAAAAGCCAGTGAAATTACAGAAGAAATAACTGAACTTGTTTCAAAAGGCACAAAAGAAATCAATCTTATAGGGCAGGATCTGGCAGCTTACGGCACCGGCAAAGAAGACAAAGTTTTCGCCAGCAATTCAAGTTCCCGAGAACACTCATTTCTCTACAGCTTAATGGAAGAAATTTCAAAAATAAGCGGAAACTTCTGGGTAAGGCTTTTATACATTCACCCAGATCACTTTAACCCTGACATTCTTGAAATAATGAAAAAAGACAGCCGTTTTCTTCCTTACTTTGACATTCCTTTCCAAAGCGGCGCAGATTCTATTATTAAGGCAATGAACAGAAAAGGCACTTCCCTTTCCTACCAGAAACTTGTGCAGACAATCCGCAGTGCATTTCCGGAAAGTTCCATCAGGACAACTTTTCTTACAGGTTTTCCGGGAGAAACTGAACAGGACCATTGCTCTACTAAAGAATTTTTAACTGCCATACAAAGCGACTGGAGCGGATGCTTTTCTTACAGCACGGAAGAAGGAACTCCTGCTGCAAAAATGAAAGGCAAAGTTTCTAAAAAAGCTGCAGAAAAACGTGCAGGCGAACTTGTACAAATTCAGTCTAAAATTACGGAAGAAAAGCTTGCAGAACGTGTAGGCAAAACTTACGATGTTCTTGTTGAAGAAATCATTGAAAACAACGATGGAACTGACGAAGGGCTTGCAATCGGAAGGGCATGGTTTGAAGCTCCTGAAGTAGACGGAAGTTTTGTAATACGATACGACCTTGACGACAAGGAAGCTGTTGAAGCCATAAAAAGCGGAAACGTTGTAAAAGTTAAAGCCATTGCCTCAAGTGCAGTAGACATTGACGGAGAATACATTGGAAAGTGAAAGCGATGACTTTTTAGATAAATATTTTTCTGATAATCCTGAAAATGAAGAAGAATATCTTAAAGTTTTAAATCCTGAACAGAAAGCTGCCGTTATCCACAAGGGAAAAAGTCTTCTTATTTTAGCCGGAGCAGGTTCAGGGAAAACACGTGTCATAACTACAAAAATTGCTTACCTTATAAAGCACCTGCACACCGACCCTTTTTCCATTTTAGCCGTCACTTTTACAAAAAAAGCTGCATCAGAAATGCGCCAGAGGGCAATCAGTCTTGAAGAAAAAAGTGCCTATGCCCAGATTCAGACATTTCACTCTTGGGGCGCATATTTTTTAAGGAAGTACAGCAAAAGAGCTGGATTTTTTCCTGACTTTACTGTTTACGACGATGATGATGCAGTTACGCTTTTAACTAATGCAGTGCCGGGTTTGTCAAGAAAACAGGCGGCGTTTTTTACCCATAAAATTTCCCTTGCAAAAGATTACTGCCTTACTCCTGAAAGCGAAATTCTTGCCACTATTGATGATTCACCTGAATTTCCTGACATTTATCTGGCTTATGAAAAAAAACTTCGGGCAACAGGAAACGTTGACTTTGGTGATTTAATCATGCTGCCCTATTTGATTTTACGTGACAACCCTGAAATCCGTCATGAAATTCACCGGCGTTACAAAGTGATTATGGTTGATGAATATCAGGATTCCAACGTGGCTCAGTTTAAGCTTCTGGAAATGCTTAGCGGCGTACAGGAAAATGCAGGAACTTACGTTTGCGTTGTTGGTGATGACGACCAGAGCATTTACAAATTCCGTGGTGCTGAAGTTCAGAATATTTTAAACTTTCAGAAACAGTTTCCGGGAACTGACGTAATTAAACTTGAAACAAATTACCGCTCTACTTCGGAAATTCTTGCCTGTGCTGGTTCAGTTGTAAAAAATAACAGCAGTCGTCTGGGAAAAAATCTTATATCAGCAAGAGGAAAGGGAAAAATTCCTGCCCTTATTTTCCTACCTAATCAAGATGATGAAACTGACTTTTGTGCCGACTTAATTACAAACACTCACGAAAAAGGCGTACCTTACAGCGAATGGGCAATTCTTTACAGGACAAACGCCCAGTCTCTTGGTTTTGAAAGTACGCTCCTTCACAAAAAAATTCCTTACGTTATTGTAGGCTCACTGAAATTCTACGAGCGTGAAGAAATAAAAGACGCAATCAGCTGCCTTAAATTTATTGTAAACCCAAAAGATGAAGTTTCTTTCCAGCGCATTATAAACAAGCCTGTACGAGGAATCGGGGAATCTTCTCAAAAAAAGATTATTGCCGAAGCTTCTGCTGTTTCTATATTAGATGCACTTGGAAAAGTTACCCTCCAGAAAAAAGCTCAGAAAGGTTTCACTGAATTTTGCGAAACATATAATTCACTTGTCAATCTTCTGCCTTTCAGAATTGATCCAAAAACTGATTCAAAAGACGGAAATTCTACTCAGGACAAAAAACTTTCTGCTTTTGTAGATGAAGTCATAAGATTGTTCGGGCTGGAAGATTTTCACCGATGCCAGGACGAAGTTTCAGGCTCACAGAAAATTGCAAACTTACAGGAACTTATAAATTCTGCTGTTCTTTATGAATACTCAAAGAAAGGACTTTTAGATTTCCTTGACCACATTGAATTGGACAGAACTCTTGAAACAGATGCATCCGGCGAAGAGTCTGACTGCGTTACTTTAATTACAGTCCACAACACGAAAGGTCTAGAATTTCCAAGAGTTATAATTACAGGAATGGAACACGGCGTTTTTCCTAGAGAAAATAAAACTAAGGAAGAAACTGAAGAAGAGCGCCGTCTTTTTTACGTTGGAATTACACGTGCTCAAAATGAACTTTACTTTACAAGCTGCAGCTGCCGGAGACTTTACGGAAGAACATCGTATATGGAACCAAGTCCTTTTTTAAATGAGCTGGATTATTCTAACGTACGTGTTTTAGGAGAAAAGCCTTCTTCCTTTAACTCAAAGCCTTCTGCTTCCGACGACCCTATTGCATTGGAGTATAAGAAAGGAACTTCTGTTTACCACGATGATTACGGCCATGGAGTTATAGTAAGCGCCCAGTATTCTGAAGAAGGTGATTGGGTTGTAAAGGTAAATTTTGAAACAGGAACAATAAAGCGCTTTCTTCCAAAGTATCAGAAAAAGTCACTGCTTGTTGAAAAGGAATAAAAGCTGCAAAAAAAAGCTGCTTGAAAAGTCCGTACTGAACTTATCAGGCAGCCGTTGATTTTTTTAGATTATTCTTTTACAGGACAGCCGCAGCCAGGATGTTCGTCTTCCCAGTTTTGAGCAAGCCTTAGAATTTTCTTTTCATCAAACATTTTTCCTGCAAACTGAATTCCAACAGGCATTTTTCCTTTAGCTTCACTTGTGTATCCGGCAGGAACGCTTATGGAAGGAATGCGTGCAAGGTTTACGAATGTAGTAAATAAATCGCTTAAATACATTGCAAGAGGATCATCGTATTTTTCACCAAGTTTAAATGCTGCAGTAGGACAAACTGGACAGATTATTACATCATAAGTTTTAAATACTTCTGCTACATCACGCTGAATGCGGGCACGAACGCTCATGCCTTTTTTGTAAGTTGTTCCGCTGAACTGTTCTGAAAGCACGTAGTTTCCTATGATGATTCTTCTTTTTACTTCAGGACCAAATCCTTCAGAACGGGTGTCTTTGTAAAGTTCATCGTAGCCTTTGCCGTTGTCAACTCTTGCTCCATAACGTATTCCCTCAAACCTGCTTAAGTTGGAAGCAGCTTCCGAAAGTGCAATAACGTAATAGCTTGCAATTGCAGCGTCTAAAACAGGAATATCAACTGTTTCAACTTTTGCGCCTTTTTCTTCAAACCATCTTCGTGTTTCTTCAAAAACTTTATTTACATCACTGTCCATTCCTTTTGCTTCAAGAAACTGTTTTGGAATGGCGATTTTCATCTTTGCAATTTCTTCGTTACTGTAGCCTTTTAAATCAGCCAGAGACTTTCCATCAGGCAAATCCGCAGAAGTGTCATCGTACATATCAGCACCGCACATTACGCTTAATGGAGTTGCAATGTCCTGTGGTGTGTGGCCAATAATTCCTACCTGATCAAGAGATGAACCGTAAGCCACAACGCCCCATCTTGAAAGAACGCCATAAGTCGGTTTAAGTCCGTACACTCCGCAGTAACTTGCAGGCAATCTTACTGAACCGCCTGTTTCCGTACCAAGTCCGAACAAAGCCTGATTTGCAGCAACTGCCGCTGTTGAACCGCCTGAACTTCCGCCTGAAACGTATTCCCTGTTCATTGGATTGCGTGTTGGTCCGTAAATTGAATATTCAGTAGAAGAACCCATTGCAAATTCGTCCTGATTACATCTGCCAAGAGGAATTGCACCTGCTGAAACAAGTCTGTTTATAACTGTAGCGCTGTAAGGTGCAACGTATCCCTGAAGAATTTTGCTTGAGCAGGTTAAGCGCTTTCCTTGAACGGAAATATTGTCTTTGTTTGCAAACGGAATTCCAAGCAAAGGCTTTTTTTCATAAAGTTCGTCAACTGAACCATTTGAACGTGCTTCTGATATCTGTGCGTCACATTCCTGTGCTTTGGAAACTGCATCGTCGTAAATTTCAAGAAATGCATTCAAAGGCAATGAAGATTTTTTATCTGATTCAAAAGTTTCTATTGATTTTTCTACAAGCTGAACACTTGTAACTTTTCCGCTTTTTAAAGCTTCAACTGTTTCTTTTATAGTGTACATATTTTTTCCTTAAAAAATCTAAAATTAAGCACCTTCTCCAAGAACTTTCGGAACCTGGAAATAGCCGTCTGTAAAATTTCCCTTGTTTATATTTTTAACGTCATGCATTTCAAGGCCCGGAACAATTTCGTCTTCACGCAAAGCCTCTGCTGTTGTAGTTGGATATGCATCGTAAGGATTTTCGCTGTCATCATATTTAGAAAGAATGTCAAAGTATCCAACAATTTCATCAACCTGTTTTTTTAAGGTTGCCATATCTGTACTTTCCGGAGAAAGACGTGAAAGATACAATAATGCTTCAAGTGTATCCTGATTTACTGATTTATGTTCGCTCATAGGAAGAAAGTATAACGCATTTTCTTTTTTTATGGAATATTTACAGCAAACATTGATGGGCGCACTCTTAAGTGCAGTGTCTTGGAGGAAGAGGCAGCTCTTGGGCAAGTACGCTGTAGGCGGCGGCGCCTCTGCTTGCGAAGAGGTGTACGCTTCTTCCAATATGCTTTGCGAATAAGTGCACGCTTTAACTTTTGCGGCTGGAACTAAAAAAGAACGGTACACGCTTACGTGCAGCATCTTGGAGGAAGAGGCAGCTCTTGGGCAAGTACGCTGTGGGCGGCGGCATAAATTAAAAGGCGCTAGGAGCAGAAGTCGGGTGCAAAAACGCTCTGTTTGTGGCAGGCG
>CAMCRZ010000017.1 GCA_945877425.1 uncultured Treponema sp. | reverse complement strand
TCTTATTGGATTGTCCGCTTTCGCGAACGAATTGCAATCCTCAAAAGTTGAAACTTTTTCCGGTTGCAATTTTAAGGAATTGTTGCGCAGCAAGTCTGAAGTGAGCATTCTTTTTAAAGCGAACGGAAGACCGGCCGTGAGGGCAAGCAATGGAAAGCCGGTTACTTTTTGGAGTGTGCTTCAAATAAATAACCGGTTTTTTTTGTCTGAAATTAAATTAGAGCTTTGAAACTACCAGCTGACCCATTTTCTTTGTGCCCACAAGTTTTCCTGCTTCTTTTACTGCGTTAAGTTCTGAACCTGCAATGTCGCCTGTTCTCCAGCCTTCGTCAAGTACTGCGTTTACTGCATTTTCTACGGCTTTTGCTTCTTCTTCAAGTCCGAAACTGTAGCGTAAAAGCATGGCTGCACTGAGAATTGTTGCAAGAGGGTTTGCAAGGTCTTTTCCTGCAATGTCCGGGGCTGAGCCGTGAATTGGTTCGTAAAGTCCAGGTCCTGTTCCGTCTCCAAGTGAAGCTGATGCAAGCATTCCGATTGAGCCTGTAATTTGTGATGCTTCGTCTGAAAGTATGTCGCCGAACATATTGCTTGTTGCTATTACGTCAAACTGTTTAGGGTTACGTACAAGCTGCATTGATGCGTTGTCTATGTAAAGGTAAGAAAGGGTTACGTCCGGGTAGTCTTTTTTTACGTCTTCTGCTACACGGCGCCACAACTGTGATGAGTTAAGGATGTTTGCCTTGTCTACTACGCAGAGTTTTTTCTGACGTTTCTGTGCATATTCGAATCCCATGCGGACAATCCGTTCGATTTCAGGGCGTGTGTATTTTTCTGTATCCCATGCTGTGTTCTGATCTTCTGATGTGCCCCGTTCTCCAAAGTAAATGCCGCCTGTAAGTTCACGTACGATAAGGATATCAAGTCCGTCTCCTACGATTTCGTCTTTAAGTGGACAGGCATCTTTTAACTGTTTCCACATTACTGCAGGACGAAGGTTTGCAAATACTTTCATTCCGCCTCTAAGTCCGAGAAGTGCTTTTTCCGGGCGAAGTTCTGAAGGAAGGTTGTCCCATTTTGGTCCGCCTACTGCGCCGAGAAGTGCTGCGTCGCTGTTAAGTGCTATCTGAAGCTGTTCTTCCGGAAGTGGTTTTCCAAATTCATCGATTGCACATCCGCCTGCCGTAACTTTTGTGTAGTTCCATTTGTGTCCGTACTTTTTTGCTACAGCGTCTAAAACGTTTACTGCTTCTGCCACTACGTCCGGTCCGATTCCGTCTCCAGGGATTAAGGCAATGTTCTTTTCCATTATTTTCTCCTGTTTTGTAAAATGTGTTTTATTTACATTTTTTGTTTAGAAAGTTTAATTATACTAAAGAAACTTTAATTATATAAAAGTATATCACCTTTTTTATTTCTTATCAATGGATTTTGTAAGGGCTTTACGGGAGTGGCTTTTCAGAGAAGTGGGAGCTTTAACATCTGCAGCTGGTGCTTGGGAAGAAGAGTACACGCTTATGTGCAGCGTGGTTGTATGTAAGGTGCAGCTCTTTGGCAAGTACGCTCAGGCGGCGGCTAAAACAAAGGCGCTAGGAGCAGAAGTCGGGTGCAAAAACGCTCTGTTTGTGGCAGGCGCGCAAGCGGCAAATAAAATAGTTCCCATGCCACAAACAGTGTGTAAGGCATTAATGCCTGATTTTGACACCCGGCTTTGCGACGTTCAGCCTTCTTTTTCCAAAGTCGCCGCCTGCTCTTGCGATAGAGTATACGCTTATGTGCAGCGTGGTTGTATGTAAGGTGCGGCTTGTTGGCAAGTACGATGGGGCAGCTGAATCAAATCTGAAAATAATAAAAAAATTATCTTGTTATATAAAAATGTTAGTGATAAAATCAAGCGTAAAATTTTATTTTAAGAGGTGTTTCTATGGAAGAAGTAGCAGAGTACATCCCCGCACTTTTTGGAACAGTCTGGGCAATAATTCCGCCTTTAGTTGCCATTTGTCTGGCATTGATTACAAAGGAAGTTTATTCTTCACTTTTTGTAGGAATCGTTCTTGGCGGAATATTATATGCAGGCGGTTCATTTACAACTTTTTTAGACAGCGTGTTTAAGAAAGGCATAGTAGGTCAGCTTTCAGACTCTTACAATGTAGGTATTCTTGTATTCCTTGTAATACTTGGAACAATGGTAGCACTTATGAACAAAGCAGGCGGTTCTGCAGCATTTGGTTCATGGGCTAAAAAACACATCAAGACAAAAGTAGGTGCACAGATAGCAACTATTTGTCTTGGAATCCTGATTTTTATAGACGATTATTTTAACTGCCTTACAGTAGGAAGCGTAATGCGTCCTGTTACAGACAAGCATAAAGTAAGCCGTGAAAAACTTGCATACTTAATCGATGCTACTGCAGCACCAATCTGTATTATTGCACCAATCAGTTCATGGGCAGCAGCAGTTGCAGGTTTCGTAAAAGGTGATGAAAACGGATTTGCACTTTTTGTAAGGGCAATTCCATATAACTTCTACGCACTCTTTACAATCCTGTTTATGTTTATCTTAGTTGCAGGAAAAATCGAATTCGGTTCAATGAAAAAATGTCAGGAACTGGCAGATTTAGCAACAGGCGGCGATGACAAAGAAGATGCAAAACTTAAAGGTTCAGTATTTGACTTGATTTTCCCAATCGTAGTTTTAATTGCATCTTGTGTTGTAGGAATGATTTATTCAGGCGGATTCTTTACAGAAGGTTCAGGCTTTATTGATTCATTTGCAAACAGCGATGCATCTGTAGGACTTATGCTTGGAAGCTTTGCCGCTCTCGTTATTACTATTGCCGTTTATTCAATTAGAAGAGTACTTTCTTTCAGAGACTGCATGAGCTGCATTCCGGAAGGATTTAAAGCAATGGTTCCGGCAATCCTTATCCTTACTTTAGCATGGACATTGAAAGGCATGACTTCTTCACTTGGCATTGACAACTTTATCCAGGACGTTGTAGGTCAGGACAGAGCAGGCGCATTAAGCAAATTCCTTCCTGCAGTTATATTTGTTATAGCAGTATTCCTTGCATTTTCTACAGGCACTTCATGGGGAACATTCGGCATTCTTATTCCAA
This sequence comes from uncultured Treponema sp., assembly GCA_945877425.1. Lineage (GTDB taxonomy): Bacteria > Spirochaetota > Spirochaetia > Treponematales > Treponemataceae > Treponema_D. The sequence goes on along the minus strand of CAMCRZ010000017.1, from coordinate 48,914 downwards.
TCTGCATTGCAGTATTCCCTAATGTAAACGAACCTTTGTGCATAATTTCAATTTCTGCATGTATGGCTGGAGCAGTTTGCGGCGATCACTGTTCTCCAATCAGTGATACAACTATTATGGCAAGTGCAGGCGCCCAGTGTGAACACGTAAAGCACGTTTCTACACAGCTTCCGTATGCTTTGTTTGTAGCAGCAATTTCTTTCGTTTCATACATTATTGCAGGATTTGTAGGAAATGCAGTTGTTCCTTTAATTGCAGGAGCAGTTCTTCTTGCAGCATCACTTTTTGTTGTAAAGAAAATTACGGCTAAGGCATAATCTTTCAGTTACATTCTGAATTATCAGAAAAAAAATAAGGCGTAACTTGCTGCTGCTTTTACAGTAACAGGTTACGCCTTTGTTTTTGAAGCCGCCGCCCAAGCGTACTTGCCCGGCAGACGGTTTTCTGCAAGGAATTATGTTCTATTCAACAATAGGCTTCATTGCAGTCATGTAAGCTCTAAGCTTGCGTCCTACAACTTCAATAGGGTGATTTCTAATTTCAGCGTTAACTTCAACAAGCTTTGTGTTAGGAACAGAATTTGTCTTAACGTTCAGTCCTTTTCCAATAACTTCTGTAGTAAGCTTAGGCATTAAATCCTTAGCCATTATAGGAGCAGCAACACGGGCAAACAGGTAGCATCCGTATTCAGCAGTATCAGAAATAACACGGTTCATTTCATAAAGGCGCTTTCTGTCAATAAGGTTTGCAATAAGCGGAACTTCATGAAGTGATTCATAATAAGCCGACTCTTCCTTAATTCCAGCATCAACCATAGTTTCAAAAGCAAGTTCGCATCCGGCTTTAACCATTGCAACCATAAGAATTCCCTTGTCAAAATATTCCTGTTCAGTAATTTCAACATCAGATTCTTTCTGTGATTCAAAAGGAAGCTTTCCTGTTTCTTCACGCCATGCAAGAAGATCCTTGTCACCTGCTTTCCAGTCTTCCATCATAGTAGAAGAGAATTTTCCGCTGATAATGTCGTCCATGTGCTTCTGGTAAAGAGGCTTAAGGAGAGTTTTGATTTCCTTAGAAAGTTCGTTTGCCTTGATTTTTGCAGGGTTAGAAAGACGGTCCATCATGTTTGTAATTCCGCCCCACTTGAGAGCTTCAGAAATTACATTCCATCCGTGCATAAGAAGCTTTGTAACGTAAGAAGGATCCATTCCGTCTTCAACCATTTTGTCGTAGCATACGATTGTTCCAGCCTGAAGCATACCGCAGAGAATAGTCTGTTCGCCCATAAGGTCAGACTTAACTTCTGCAACAAAACTTGATTCAAGAACACCAGCCTTACTTCCGCCCATTCCTACAGCAAGAGCCTTTGCATAAGCCCAGCCTTTTCCTTCAGGGTCATTTACAGGGTGAACGGCAATTAAATCAGGAACACCAAAACCTCTCTGGAATTCGTGGTAAACTTCAGTACCAGGACCTTTTGGAGCACACATTACAACTGTAATGTCAGGACGAATCTGCATGCCTTCTTCAATCATGTTAAAGCCGTGAGAATACCAGAGTGCAGCGCCTTTCTTCATTCTCTTCATAACTTCAGTAATAACAGGTGTGTGCTGCTTGTCCGGTGTAAGGTTTCCTACAAGATCAGCAGTAGGGATAAGTTCATCATAAGTACCTACTTTAAAGCCGTTTTCAGTAGCATTTTTCCAAGACTGGCGTTTTTCAGTAATGGCACTTTCACGAAGAGCGTAAGAAACATCAAGACCTGAGTCACGAAGACACATTCCCTGGTTTAAACCCTGAGCACCGCAGCCGACAATTACAATTTTCTTGCCCTGAAGAGCCTTTACACCGTCAGCAAATTCTTCTTTAGCCATAGAGCGGCAATGACCAAGCTGTAATCTAGCTTCACGCCATGGAATTGAGTTAAAGTAGTTTTCTCCCATCATATACTCCTATAAAAAATAAATTGAATTTTTAGGGCGTTCCCGTCTGCAATGCAGCCGGTCGGGTGTTCCGTGGTTCCGCTTCGCTTCATTCCTTCGGAACGTGAGTTAAAACTCACGCCACTACATACCCTAACGCATGAGTAAATATTACACTAATAAGATTGTTGCGTAAAGTGAAATGTTAACAATTTAATGTTGCGTTTTAAGCAATATAGAATTTTACTGTCCGGCTTTCAAAACGTAAGGCAGGTTTTCTACTTCCTTTACCCCTGAAACTAAAACAGCGCCCATTCCTAATTTCAGCGGCAGAGAAAGGTCTATGTCGTAACGGTCACCAACGCTAAGGCACTGACTGTAGGAACTTTTTGTCCGCCTTACTGCTTCTTCAAGAACTTCTATTGCTGGCTTTGATTTTTTAAACGTATCCAGCCCGATTATATCAGTAATAATGGAATCAATTCCTATAGCCTTTAAAGTCCGCCTTGCTGCATCAACTGGATTGTTTGTAACTGCAATAAGACTGTATTTTTCCTTAAGTCCAGTTAAAACTTTAATGAGATTTTCGTTTCTGCTCAGGAATTTTGCCGGTTCCATTAAAAGATTGCGCCATTTTATGCTTGTTTCAATGTCAACGCCAAAGTGTGGAAAAGTATTTCCAAGGCTTATTTCCATGCCGTTATGTTCAGCGCTCCACTTTTTGCGAAAATCATTTATTTTTTTTCTTGCTTCATCTTCTGACATTCCGTTAAGTTTTGCCCAGTAGCGTATCTGCACGTCAACCTGTTCAAAAACATATTCTTTGCTTGTGTATAAAGTTCCGTCTATGTCAAAAATTATTGTCTTTAAGTCTTCAGGAATTTTGTAAACTGTCATTTTTATTCCGGAATAAAAGTTTGTGCTGTTCTGAAAAGTTTTACTGCACCTTCCTGTATTGAAGTGAAAATTTTCATTCCTGTAAAAGCAAATACTGCATTGCCGCAAAGTTCTGCATCACCGCATTCAGGAGTAAAAATAGTCGTACCTGTAACGTTTGCCTTCATCTGTGACCAGAGAGGATTGTAAGACTGTCCGCCTGTAATTACCATTTCTTTCGGGAAACTAAAGGAACATTCAGCTTCCTGCCATGAAGCTTTAAGCTGTGCGATTGCATCTTTTACGTAAAGTGCCGTTTCTTCCATAAGAAGCCTTCCCTGAGCAAGAGATTCGTCTGTGTTCTGTTCAATGCAGAGTTTCGTAAGGTCTTCGTAAGAAATGCGCCCTCCGTTTTCCCGTTCAATTTTTTTCTTAAACAGAGAATACTGTACGCCGCTTTCCGGAAGAAGTATGCTGGCATTCCACAATCCTGGAATTACTGAAGGAAGTGTGCGGATGTTTTTTCCTGTAACCGGCTTTTCAGTACAAAGATTTATTCCTTCAGAAGAACCGGCTCTGTCGCAGAGTTTACCGGGAAATACAGTAGCAGTTCCTGCTAAAGCGCTTATAAAGTCAGGAGCACCGCAGTAAACTTCAAGTCCTTCTTTAAGTCCGTTTTTTTCAAATCCAAGGAAACTTTCTGCTTTTCTTGTTAAAGTGCCTGCTTTTTGCGTTGTTTTCAGAAATGGCGGAATTTTTGCCTTGTCTTCCTGAGTAAAGCCTGCCTGACTTAAAGTTTCATCTGTCCAGTAAGCCTGATAAAACCGCTCTTCCGGCAAAATAGTACATTTTTTGTCTGTCAAAAGCCATATCAGATATTCAGGTCCGCTGAAAACAGTTTCGCTTTTGTTCCATATTTCACTGAACCTGTTTTTAAAGGCAAGAAGCCGTGGAATAAAAAGAGAAGTTCCGCTGTATTCAAGGGCAGCAGGTACCTGTTCGTTCCAGAGCAGTGTGTCGCCTGTAGAACTTACGAGAGTAGGACCGTTTCCGCTTATGCAAAGTGCATCGGCGTAAAGATATTCGTTTTTTTCAAATATTTCTTTTACGGCATTTTGAAGTGCAGGAAGCCATTCTTTTGAAGCGTGAAGTGTGTGCCTTAGAAGAAATTTTTTTCTGCTTAAGCCTAAAACTTTTCCTTCCTGATTTATAAGTGCTGCTTTTAGGGAAGTAGTTCCAATGTCAATACAGAGAACCGAAGTGTTCATTTTTATTCCTATAAACTTTTGAAATCATATTGTTTGGAAAAAAAAAGCTGCCTGATTTTACGAAAGCGCTGAAAAAGAAATCAGCTGTAATTTATCAGACAGCTCTTCATTATGGAATTAAGTTTTCCCGAAGTTACTGCTGCGGTTCAGTTTTTGTTTCTTCAGGAGTGCTTACTTTAATAAGTTTGTCTATAATCGAACGGTTATCAAGAAGGTCGCTTAAAGACTGATTGTGATGGAGTCTTGTAATGACGTTTGCAAAAAGTCCGCTTACGTTTGTGCTGATGTACCATTCGCGTTTAAGGAGTTCTTCGTGATAAACTGCATTAGTTCCGATTATTCTGTAGAAAAGTCCCTGCTTGTAAGCTTCATCAAACTGTTCAATGGCATTTCCTGTAAAGAACGGAAGGCTTATTGCTGCAATAACTTTTGTAGCGCCCTGTTCGTGCAAAAATCCCATTGCCTTAAGTAAAGTTCCGCCTGTTCCAAGCATATCGTCTGCAAGGAATGCAACTTTGTCTTTTACGTCTCCCAAAAGCTTAATGCTCTTGATGTTTGTATTTTTTGCGTCCTGAGTAACGATTGAATAGTCTCTTTCTTTGTAAATCATTGCCAGCGGTTTTTTAAGTCCTGTGGCGTAAAATTTATTTCTGTCTATAGCACCTGTGTCCGGACTTACAACAACTAAATCTTCTTTTGTAAGATCAACTACTTTTGCAAGTTCACGGATAATCTGGTAAGAAGCATGGAGGTTGTCGCAGTGGGTGTGGCTGAATGCATTTACTATTTCACGGCTATGAAGGTCAAGGGTAATTATTCTCTTTACTTCCATCATTTCGTAAACGTGACCTAAAAGTGCTGCTGTCAAACCTTCACGGCTCTTCTTTTTGTGCTGGCGGCTGTAAGGATAAACCGGAAGAACAAGCGTAATTTGTTTTGCTCCAGCCTGACGAACGGCATCAATTGTAACGAGAAGCCCCATTACGTGATCGTTTACGCTAAGCCTCATTACGTTTTTGCCTTCGTTTAATGCAATTGGTTCGTGATTTTCAACGTCCTGGAAGATGTAAACGTCTTTTCCACGGATGCAGTCCAAAAGTTCTGCCTTAAACTCTCCGTTTGCAAAATAAGTAAAGCGTGTGTTTACTTTAAAAGACGGAACTCTGTATTTGTCTGTATTTCCGCGAATACACAAATCACTTGTGTGAACATCATTGTAAAGGTTCATTTTCTGGATGAGTTCACTTTTTTCAATTCCGTAACGCTTGGCAAGAACATCACTTTTTAACGTGTAGCGATGTTTGTACATGTGACGAAGATGTGTGAGAACTTCATTAGCGAAAGATTCTCCACCCGGACAGGCAACGATTGCAAGATCTGTTGGTTCAGAATACGGCATTATTCTTACCCCTTAAATAAAATATCTGTCATGATTTTTCCTAAGACAGTTGCCTTGAATTGTACTGTTTTGATTATTTGTGGTCAATGCAAGGATTTTCTGTTGTGGTGGGTAGATTTTCTTTGCCGCCCCTTGTTCTTGCGATAAAATGCACACTTTGCGAGAGGGGCTTTACAAATAAGTGCAGCTTACAGAAATTTCTGTGCAGGAGTTACAGTCCACAATGCCTTTAGGGGAGAAGCGCCTGTGTTTTCCAGCGTGTGGGGAGCAGCAGCACTGAAAGTAACACTGTCGCCCTTTTTAATTTCGTACTCTTTGTTTTGATAGCGGAGAATTCCGTTGCCTTCAAGAATAATGCCTACTTCGCTTCCTATATGACCGTAATTTCCACGGTGAGTCCTGCAGCCTTCAGGAATAGTAATAATGTAGCACTCCAGATTTTTAGAAGTAATCTCGCAGTCAGAAATTTCCTGATAAGAAATATCCTCTTCGTAAATAGTTTTCCGTTCATCTTCGTGGATAACAGTTACGTGCTTTCTGTGAGTAAACTCTTCAAACAGGTATTCAAGATTTATTTCCAGAACAGACGCAATGGAAAGAAGCGTGTCTATGGCAGGAGAAACTTTATTCCGTTCAATCTGGGAAACAAGACTTTCACTTATTCCTGCCTGAGTAGCAACGAATTTCAGCGTAAGGTGCTTTTTTTCACGGATTTCCCTGATTTTTTCACCAAAGAAATATTTCTTTTTATCTTCACCTGAGACGGCATTTTGATTTTGTGATGACTGATTTTCCATAAATGTGCTTTTTCCTGAAACGCTATTGCTTTATTGCAGCTTTGTCTTTGTTTTGCTTTTCCTGATTTGATTCAAGAACGAAACGTATAAAGTAATCTTCTATTGTATTTTTAGGCCCTTCAAGATGAAGCCTTTGCCTTGAACGTGCATTGTCCCGGCGCACAGTGTAAAGCAGGTAGAAATCCCTGTAATCCATGCTTACGTCAGTTTTGACCCTTTCACCAAGATAACGGCTTACTTCATCACGGCCTATAGACTTAACGCCTTGAGTACGGAGAATTTCCTTTAAGCGCAGAACCTGTTCGTGGGAAATACCGAAAAGAAACTCTTCCATAGCCTGAGAAACATCAGGGGCACTTAGCTTGGCCTTTATAAAATGATTCCACTGTTCGTCCATCTGCATTGTAACAAGAAGAAGTTCGCTTGTTCCCATCATAGTGCCGAAAGCAGGAGCAAGTTTACGTCTGGCAGCCCATACAGACTGCAGAACTGGAGCAATATCAGAAATAGTCTGATCTGAGCGGTGTTCCCAAAGTATGATAAGTGAATTTGCCAGCTGACGCCTTAAGTCCATGGAAAGAGTCTTGTCTTTAATGAGATTTAAGTAAACGTCTTCTGCCATAAGGGTAAACATCATGGAAACAGTTTCATCAGCATATTCCTTTACTGATTTTTCGTCCATTTTTGCATAATTTTTTGCAAGCTTGCTCATGGAATAAAAAGTATGTATTTTTGAAACAAGAAATCCTTTTCCAAGAATGGCTTTTGAAGGCATGTGAAGCGTTATGTCTCCGTCCTGCTGGTAAGAAATAATGTTTTCTACAAGAGCTTCCGGTGTCCTTACAGAAGATGTTGTGTTTATTCTTTCCAAAAGAGAAGGAAAGCGGGCTATTGATTTTGCAAGTGCTTCTATGTCTTTTATTCTGTTCTGCAGCCGTTCTGCCCTGTCTGAAGCAACTGGAGCAAGAGCTTCCATAAGTTTGTCTACAAGTTTCTGCTGATGAGGAGTAAAAACTACAATTCCAACTTCAACAGTAGATTCTGTACTGTCTTTGTCAAAAAATTCTTCAATGCTGACTGAAGTAAATTTGCTAGTATTTAATTCTGTCATAAAATTCCTACGTATGCTAATTTTCTTTTAGCGTTTTTAAAATACCCTATAAATCACCTTAATTATATCATAGAATTATTCAATTTCAACTGACAGAAGGCTTTGTTTGACAAAATTTTAAAAAATGTCACCAGTTATAAAAACAGCCTCTTATTCCGATAATTCTGATATGAAAGCAAAAAAATCTGTCTTTTTTCTAATTATTTCTCTTTTTACAGTTTTGTGTTTTTCTCAAAATGCCGGTGAAAATTCAACAGGAAATGCAAATCAGAATCAGAATGTACAGAAAAATATTCCTGTAAACGAAAACCTTGTCGTGCTTCAAAGTGATCTGGCAGTAGAACAGTCTTACGATGAAAACGGAAATAAAAACGGCGTAAATCTTTATATCCGCAAAAAAGGCAGCATAGAAAGCGTAATGCTTACCGAAACCACAAAAGATCCTACCGGAAAAGCAGACAATTTTGCTTATCGTGCAACTGAATACAACGAAATCAACGGAAATGAAATCCGCTATCTTGACGGCAAGGAACTTAAATCAGAATATTCAAAATACAGCCTTATATCTTCCACTGTCGTAAATCATGAAAAATTAGGCGAGTGCTTTCACATTTTTATTCCGCCTGTACTGCAATGGGGTTATCCCTGGTCAAGAAGCGGCACTGTTAAAATAGGCAAGGGAACTTTTGTAAACATCAGGACATTCAGCAAAAAATACTGCGACTATACAGGTGATTTTCAGGACAATCCGTTTATGTTTGATTTTGTTCCCGTAAAATATGAAAATCATGGTACAGCTGAAAAAAATGAAACTGAAGAAGAAGTTTTTGATGAAGTGGATTTTATTCTTACAGACAACTACAACTGTGAAGCTGCAGAAAATTTCAGGGAAATTGCAGACTGCGGCAGCGGACTTCTTGTTTATTCAAAAGGCCCTGAAACTTTAGCACAAGACCTTCTGGACTGCGTTGATGCAATAAATCCTAAAAAAGAAGCGGACATTGTTTTTGCAGTAGATACAACAGGCAGTATGAAAGATGATATGGAATGTCTGCGCAACCAGTGGATTCCTTCGTTCTTTAACCAGCTCAAGCAGTTTGATGACGTAAGGATAGGGCTTCTTTTTTACAGAGATTACGGCGACGGCTACAATTATAAAAGCCTTCCTGTAAAGCCGTTTTCCTTTACACGTGATGCAGAAAAGTTTAAGAAATACCTGAACTCTGCAGTAATTCACGGAAATGAAGGCGGCGATGTTCCTGAAGCTGTATACGAAGCACTTTATTCCTGCATGGAATTCTACGACTGGCGGAAAACTGCTGAAAAGAAAATCATACTTATTGGAGATGCGCAGCCTCATCCAAAACCGCGTGGCATAAAAAAGATTTCAAAGGAAGACGTCATTCTTCTTGCAAAAGACAAATCCATAATTGTGGACTGCATAATTCTTCCTGAAAACAAAGGGAAATAACTTTTTGTAAGGGCGGAAATTTACGCTAAAAAATATCGCAAAAATTCTCTAAAAGTGATATGTTTGTGGTATGAAAATTACTAAGAAAATTACCAAGAAAGTTATGCAGATTGCTGCAGCCGGATTTTTTATTGCTTTAAGTTCACTGTTTTGTTCATGCATGACGGCAAGAGTTGAACCTGAAGCAGACTGTTCTGTTTTGGAAATAGTTCAGATGGCACAGGACTCTTACGACAAGGGAAACACTGCCGATGCACTTTATTATTACGATGTGCTTTTATCAAGGTACGGAACAGATGCATCAGTGTATGTTGAAGGCAGATACGAAATTGCCCACATTCATTTCAAGGCAAAAGATTATGAAAAGGCAGCTCCCATTTACGAAGAAATTATTGCAATCTTTAATTCAGTAATGCCTGGAACTTTGCCTGAAGCTTACAGAAAACTTTCCATAAACGATTATTCAAAAATTCCGCAGAAGTTTAAGTCTGCTGAAAACTAAATCTAAACTAAAAATCTGGAGAAGTTAAAATGATTAAAGCTGGAATTATTGGTGCTACAGGTTACGCCGGAGTTGAACTTTTACGCATTCTTCTTCGTCATCCTCATGTTGAAGAAATTTTTATAAGTTCAGTTTCATTTGAAGGACAGGAAATTGAAGCTGTTTACCAGAACCTTTTGGGTCAGCTTGGTTCAAAATGCAGCGGAAAACTTCTTACAGCTGATGAAGTAAAGGAAAAGTCCGACGTTCTTTTTACAGCATTGCCTCACGGTATTGCAGAACAGTACGCCGATTACTGTGTGAAACATGGCAAGAAGCTTATTGATTTAAGTGCTGATTTTCGGTACGGCACTGACGAAGAGACGTTTAAAACCTGGTACAAAAAAGACTGGCAGTTTCCGGAAGTTCATAAAGAAAGCGTTTACGGTTCGCCTGAAATGAATCGTTCCCTTATAAAAGATGCACGGGTTATAGGAAATCCGGGCTGCTACGTTACGAGTGCTACACTTGGACTTTTGCCTGCACTTAAAAATAATCTCGTTAAAACTGAACTTATCATAGTTGATTCAAAAAGCGGCATAACTGGTGCCGGAAGAAATGCAACTATGAAAAATCAGTTCTGCGAATGTGGCGAAAGTTTCAGTGCGTATGCTGTAGGAAATCACCGTCATCAAAGTGAAATACAGCGCAACTGTTCGATTATTGCAGGAAAAAATGTTGATGTTGTCTTTACGCCTCATCTTTTGCCTCAAAGCCGTGGAATCCTTACCACAATTTACGCTCCTCTTTCTGAAGAAGGAATTAAACTTGCAGGCGGTAACGTTGCAAATATACGCAAGCTTTACGCTGATACTTACAAAGACGAGCCTTTTGTACGTGTTTTGCCTGAAGAATTAAGCCCTACAACAAAAGTGGTGCGCTATTCAAATTACTGCGACATTCAGGTTTATCTTGTTGACGGCGGAAAAATGCTGGAAATAGTTTCCTGTCTTGACAATATGATTAAAGGTGCATCAGGTCAGGCAGTACAGAATATGAACATTATGTACGGTTTTGAAGAAACAACTGCTATTGATTTTGTTCCTGCTGCATTTTAGTTTTATCCTTGATTTTAAAGCCAATCTGTACGGCTGGTTTTCTTGAAGGAAAGCGCTTTACTAAAGTTTTTCCGTTAAAGAACAGCTGTGCACTGTGGCCTCCGTCGCAAATCATTGCTTTAGTGCATCCTTCCTGCTGCAATATTTTACCGCATTCAGAAAATGTAAGTCCTTTTTCCTTACCGAAAGATTTTCTGTTGCAGCCTAATATAAAAAGTTCCGAGCCTTCTTTTGAAATTCCAAAAGCAATATTCGCTTCTTTTTCTGGATAGGGAAATTCCTTTACGCCATTTTCATCAAGTATGATAAAAAATCCTCCTGCAGCATTTTCAAAGTTTTCAATTTCAAAATCTGTCTGTGAAGAAAAAATTTCTGCTTTGTAAGTTTCGTTTTTTCCGTAAGTTTTTTTTGTAAAGCCAATGGCACAGTATTTTTTTATTTCAGGAGAAATTATTTTTTCATTTAATTTGTAAAGCCCTGCAATTTTTCGCCAGGAAGAAAATTCATTTTTAATTTCAAAAGGCGTTACGTTTACGGCAAGAACAGCCTGCTGTTTTTCAGAAAAAGTTTTTATTCCTTCAGTTTTAAACCATCCCTCATCGTTAACTTCTTCCGGAAAAAAAACAATTTCTAAATCTGGAAAAGTCAGGTCAATTTGTGCAAGGTAATAAAGGGTTTCGTTGTATTCTTTCAGGCTTAGGGAAATTCCGTTTTGAGCCAGAGAGTTTTCGCTTTCAGAAAAATCATTCTGAAAATTTTTTGTGGAAGTGCAGGAAAGTGCAGCGGAAAAAAGAAAAATTGCTGCTGTAAGATAAAAAAGTTTGCGCCGGAATTTCATGCCTTATTTTAACGGAACTTCGGCGGAAGGTTCAATTGAATTGTGCTCACCTTTGTGCTAAGGAAATGAATTTTTCCTTGAGTTTTAATGTCTAAAGTTTTACAATAAACCAATGAAACTTACTTTTATGGGAACAGGCACAAGTCACGGCGTTCCGGTAATCGGCTGTAAATGCAGAGTCTGTACTTCTCCGGATTTAAGGGACGTGCGCTTTCGTTCCAGCGTTTTTATCCAAAGTGATGAAGCGGATGTTGTTGTTGATACAGGCCCTGAGTTCAGGCTGCAGGCTGTAAAGTATGGTATTCAAAAGCTGGACAGTGTTTTTATAACTCATTCTCACGCAGATCATTTAAATGGACTTGATGATTTAAGGATTTTCAGTCACACAAAAGCAGTTGACCCTTTTAACCAAAAGGCTGATGAAACTGAAGGAGAAGGGCTTCCCATTTACGCTGACAGAAAAACTCTTCTTGACATAATAAACCGCTTTGACTACATTTTTAAGCCGGTTAAGGAAGGCGGCGGAAAACCAAAGCTTAATCTTATGAACTGCAGCGTTTACAACGAAAAAAATCCAGTTACAGTTAAAGATTTGAAAGTTTATCCTGTGCCTCTTGTTCACGGTTCACTTTGCGATACAGGCTGGCTTTTTGTGCAGGAAAAAAACGGCAGGAAATCAAGCATAGCTTATTTAACTGACTGCAATGAAATTCCCCTTAAGGCTTTTGAAATGATTAAAAATATTGCAGGAAATCCAGATGTTCTTGTAATAGACGGACTTAGAGAAAAAGCTCATACTACGCACTTCAGTTTCTGGCAGGCAATGGGTGCTGCTGACAAAATTTGTGCAAGAAATACTTACATTACCCATATTACCCACGACAACTTTTACATTGAAATTTTCAGTTACATTCAGGAAAATATAAAATTTTTTGAAAATCTGAAAGAAATAAAATCCCGCGGCGGAAATATTGCTCCTGCTTTTGATGGCCTTGTTGTTGAAGTTTAGTTTTTGAGGTTAAGTATGGATAAAAAATTAATTGCTGTTTTTAACGACACTTTATATTGCTGTGAAAGCGAAGTGGATCTTGCCATTCAGTGCAGGCGTTCCATAGAAAATCAGATTATTTACTACGATGAAGATGATGTAGAAGGTTTTGAAACTAACAGAAATACTAAGGCAAACCCTATGCAGATTTTAGTTTCAAAAAAGCGTTCTTTTGAAGCTGCCGGTGAATACAGAAATCTTGGTGCAAATATATGCGTCTTGAATTTTGCTTCAAGCTTAAATCCTGGCGGAGGAGTTAAATCCGGTTCCAAAGCTCAGGAAGAATGTCTGTGCCGGTGTTCAACTTTGTACAAATGCCTTACTGCAAAAGACTGCCGTGATTATTTTTACGACCCTCACATAGATGATTTAGATTACCTTTACAATGATGACATAATTTACACGCCTAATGTTGTAGTCTTTAAATCTGATGAAGACTTGCCTGAACGTCTTCCTGTAAAAGACAGATTTATGGTAAACGTTATAACTTGCGCTGCTCCAAACATTAAGGCTGCTCCAAAAGGAAGTGACGCAATTTCAGATGAAAAACTTTCGGCAATTTTTAAAAAGCGAATACGCAGAATTATGGAAGTTGCAGTTGCCAATGAAAATGACATTTTAATTGCAGGTGCGTTCGGCTGCGGCGTTTTCGGAAATTCTCCTGAATTAGTTGCAGATGCATTTAAAGATGTTTTAAAGGATTTTACTTATGATTTAAGTGCCGTAGAATTTGCCGTTTTCTGCAGGGACGGTAAAACTGAAAATTATGAAGCTTTTAAAAAGGTCTTCAGTTTATAATCAGTTTTTAAGTTTAGATTTTTTAAATAAAAAAAAACGCTGTTCTTTTCACTTTTAATTAAGTGTCAGAATCAGCGTTTCCTAAAAGTTTAAGAAAGAACAGATTATTTTGTTTCTGTTACAGGTGTCTTTGGTACCTTAACTTTCTTTGTTAAGAAGTCACTGCGAAGACAGCGTGTGCAAACGTTAAGTGTCATTGTTCTTCCAGAAATTGTTGTTTTTACCTTAACAAGGTTTGGCTTCCACTGACGGCGTGTATGATTGTATGCATTACTAACTTTATTACCGTGCAGTGGGTGCTTTCCGCAAACGTCACATGTTCTAGACATATATTTACCTACCTAAAAAAAATTCAATAAGTTTGATAATTTTACATAATTGTTAGCATCAAGTCAATTATGCTAGGCTCAATTATATTTAAATTACTGTGTTTGTTCAATAGCATTGTCCTGTTTTTGCAATTTCATCATCTGCCTTTTTCAACTTTTCCGTAAGTTTTTTCTATTTCAAGAATTTGATCACGGATTACTGCTGCCTGTTCGTATTCAAGGCGTTCTGCACAATCGGACATTTCTTTTTTCAGTGCATCTAAAAGTTTTTTACGCTGAGACGGCACAAAAAGATTTGCGCTTTTTTTAAGGACTTCAAGGTTTTCATTTTGAGCGGCTTCTTCTTTCTGATGAACAAGAATGTCTTCTATTGCTTTTTTGATTGTTGCAGGAGTAATGTTGTGTTCCTTGTTGTATGCTTCCTGAATTGAGCGGCGGCGTTTTGTTTCGTCAATTGCTTCTTTCATTGCATCGCTCATTCTGTCGGCGTACATTACAACTTTGCCTTCTGCGTTTCTGGCAGCACGACCGATAATCTGAATGAGGGAAGTTGTACTTCGCAAAAATCCTATTTTGTCAGCATCAAGAAGTGCAATAAAACTTACTTCAGGCAGGTCAATTCCTTCACGCAAAAGATTTATTCCTATAAGTACGTCAATTTCTCCAGTGCGCAGTGACTTAAGGATTTCAACACGCTCAAATGTATCTATTTCAGAGTGAATGTAGCGGCACTTTATGTTCAGCCCCATTAAATAATCAGTTAAATCTTCTGCCATTTTTTTTGTCAGCGTTAAAAGTAAAGACCGTTCACCTTTTTCTATGCGCTGTGTAACTTCATTGTAAATATCCTGCATCTGACCTTCGCTGGGACGAACTTCTACAATCGGATCAAGAAGTCCTGTAGGGCGGATAAGCTGTTCAACAACTTGAGTAGACTTTTTTATTTCTTCTTCACGAGGTGTGGCTGAAACAAAAATTACCTGATTCATTTTTGCAGTAAACTCTTCTGCTTTAAGGGGACGGTTGTCCAATGCACTTGGAAGCCTGAATCCAAAGTCTATAAGGTTCTGCTTTCTGCTTCTGTCGCCTTCATACATTGCTCCGATTTGCGGAACTGAAACGTGGGCTTCATCAATCATGCACAGAAAATCATCCGGGAAATAATGCAGCAGTGTTGCAGGCGGTTCTCCTTTCTTACGGTTTGCAATTGGTGCTGAATAATTTTCAATTCCAGAGCAATAGCCCATTTCCTTCATCATTTCAAGATCGTAAGTTGTCCGTGTCTTTAAACGTTCTGCTTCTAAAATCTTTCCCTGAGACTGTAACTGCTCCACACGTTCCTGCATTTCCTTTAAAATTCTGTCGGCTGCTTCGTTAAGCATATCCTGAGGAACAACAAAGTGTTTTGCAGGGTAAAGGAAAAGTTCGTCAAGTTCTTCTATGATTTCACCTGTAATAATGTCAAATCGCCGTATTCTGGAAACTTCGTCAAATTCAAGTTCTATTCTGTAAGCCTGATTTGTTTCCATGTAAGGCGGAAAAATTTCAATTACATCACCTTTTATGCGGAAATTTCCTCTTTCAAGAATTGCATCGTTTCGCTGATACTGAACTGACGTAAGCTTTACTGCAAGTCGGTGACTGTCAAGCTGCTGGCCAAGCGTAATGTGGGTGCGCATTTCCTTGTAAAGTTCAGGCATTCCAAGTCCGTAAATACAGCTGACTGTTGCAATGATGATTACGTCACGGCGTTCCATAAGTGCGTAAGTTGCAGCAAGCCTTAGTTTGTCTATTTCCTGATTTACAGATGCGTCTTTTTCAATGTACAAATCTCTTGCAGGCACGTATGCTTCCGGCTGATAATAGTCGTAGTAACTTACAAAATATTCAACTGCATTATCCGGGAAAAAAGTCTTGAACTCTCTGTAAAGCTGTGCACTTAAAGTTTTGTTGTGGCTGATAATTAAAGTTGGTCTCTGAACGGCTTCAATTATTTTTGCCATAGTAAAAGTTTTTCCTGAACCAGTTACGCCTTTGAGTGTCTGATATTTGTCGCCCCGTAAAAATCCTTCTGCTAATTTTTCAATTGCCTGCCCCTGATCTCCTGAAGGCTGGAATTCAGAGTGAACAACAAATTTTCTCATGATAAATCTTCTGCACTTTCCAATGTAATTGTAAATTTCTGATATTTGCGGTTTCTGTAAACTGTTACCGTTACTTTTTCTCCAGGAACTTTGTCTTCGAGAGCGCTGTAATAGTCTGCCAGTTTTGAAACTTTTATGTTGTCAATTGCCGTAATGATGTCGCCGCCTAAATAAATTGTCTGGCTTCTAAATCTGCTTCCGTACTGAACTGCCTGAGTTCCGCCTTTTAAGCCTGCTTTTTCTGCGTTGGAGTGAGACTGTATTTTGCTTATAATCATTCCGTCGTTTATGCCGTAGCCTGCGTAGTTTGCAATGCGGCTTGTGTTTTGTACAAGAGTGATTTTCATTACGCCACGGTTGACTTTTCCGTATTTAATTAAATCAACTGCAACTCTGCGGGCGGTGCTTACTGGTATGGCAAATCCTACTCCTGCTGATGATCCGCTTGAAGAATAAATTATTGTGTTTATGCCGATCATTTTTCCCTGACTGTCTAAAAGAGGTCCTCCTGAATTTCCCGGATTGATTGCTGCGTCTGTCTGAATCATGTTTCTGATTATGACGTCTGTGCTTTCCTGAATCGGTCTTCCTAAGCCTGAAATAATTCCTGTTGTCATTGTCCGTTCCAGCGCAAACGGGTTTCCTATGGCTATGACTTTTTGTCCTACTTTTAAGTTGTCTGAGTTTCCGAATGAAATTGTTTTTAGCTTAACGTTTGAAGGTACGTCGAATTTTAAAACTGCAATGTCACATTCCTTGTCCTGACCTACAACTTTTCCTTCGTAAGATGAACCGTCTGCCAGTGAAATGTTTATGATTTTAGCGTTTTCAATTACGTGTACGTTTGTAATTACGTATCCTCTTGCGTCAATGATTGAGCCTGAACCTGAACCGCCTTCTGTAAGATAAGGGTCGTAAAACCAGTCGTATGCCATAACTTGTGTCGTAATGTTTACAACTGCTTCGTTGCATTTTTCGTATACGCTTATGTTCTGCAGTTCGTCTTGTGTGTAAGTCTGATTTTCTGTCTGACTCTGATCTGTTACGAGCTGAACGGGAAGTTTGTTTTCCTGAAAAATAAAGTCTTCTGAATTTTCCAGCGGTTCTTTGCCGTAAGCGTTTTGCGCTTTTTGTTCTGAATGTAAGCTGAAATTTGTAAATGAATATTTTTTGTTAATGCAGGTAAATGCAGCTGCTATTGCTATTCCGAATAAAAGTGAAATAAACGAACGGGCAAGTACCTGTTTTTTTGAATAAAGTTTCATACATAAAATATAATGTTAAGTTTTACCTTATTCAATGGCAGTTTTTTGCAAGTGCATCTCGTAAAGTGTACACTTACAGGCAAGAACAGGGTGGCGGCTCTAGAAAAAGAACGGCTGAACGTCGCAAAGCCGGGTGGCAAAACCGGGGCACTTATGCCCCTACACACTGTTTGTGGCATGGGAACTATTTTATTGTCGCTTGCGCGCCTGCCAAAAACAGAGCGTTTTTGCACCCGACTTCTGCTCCTAGCGCCTTTATTTTAGATAACCGCCGCCCGGGCGTACTTGCCAATGCACTGCACCTTATCCCCAATCCACAGCACATAAGAATGTACTCTTCTTTTTCAGAGTGAGTTGCAGAAGTTAAAGTCCTCACTTCTTCGTAGATGGAACACTTCTGCAGAAACAGGCCGCCTTAGTTTACGAGGAAACTTATGCCGAATTCTGCGTAGCCGTAGAGCTGGGTTTTTGTGTACATAAGGATTCCGCCTTTAAAATGAAGGAGCGTGCTGGATGTTCCTGGATAAGTGGAAACTTCAAATCCTGCATCAACGCATCTTGTCCAGTCTTTTGTGTTTTCGCTGAAAATTATGTCCCTGCCTTTTATAGAACGATGGTATTCATATTCGCCGAAAAAGCTTGAAAGTGTACAGTGTGCGCCTGCTCCGATAGTTCCGAAATTCTTAAAAAATGAAAATCCGTTTTTCCACGTAAAGTGATTGCCGTCAGCCTTAACGCCGGTAACGCTTTTGTAAATAATGTCAGAGTTAAGCCCGAAATATTTTCCGTTATTTTCCAGACCAAACATTAAGCCTGCACCTAAACCGTTGCCGCTGTCGTAGCCGAAAGGTTCAAAAGTTCCGCCGTTAGAGCCGCCTATTTTAAAAGATGCACCGTAATAGAAAACAGAACCGCTTTCAAAATCAACTGAATCAGAAATTTTAAATGCACAGCTTAAACCGTAAACAGATTTTCCGTCACACTGAATGGAACCGAAACCTTTTCCGGAAACTTCAAAATGATCTGAAAAAGCGTATCCCATTCCTGCAGACCATGGCGCGCCGTAAAAAGAAGTTTTCCCTAAATCCATGGAAGCACCTATTGAAGCGTTGAAAATCAGAGTGCCTTCAGGATAAGAAAAAGGCATTGCGCATGAGCCTATTCCTGTTCCCCAAGAAGTAAGGTTCAGCATGGGGTAGCTGATAGTTGAATCAACATAAAATGATGTCTGTACTGATTTTCCCCCGGCAGTTAAAGTTGCAGTGTAAAGTCCGTCGCTTACAATGTAGCCTTCTTGATCAGAACCGTCCCATTCCCATTCATAATCCCATGTAGAAAAAAGAAAATCCTGTGAAGCAAGAACGTTTCCTGCTGAATCACTTACAGTCAGAACGCCGTCTGATGCAGCCGTTACGGAAAACTCTATGTCAATGCAGCCTAAGCCGCCTTTGTTCTGCGGATTAAACCTTTGCTTTGAAGTTTCAAGTTTTGTAATTTCAAATGGTGCTTTTTTAAGAGAAAAATGTACTGAATAAGTAGAATTTCTTGTAACGTATATTCTTTGAGTAGAATCTTTGTAGCCGAACTTTCTTGCCGTTACATTGTGAAATCCTTCGTCAACTTCATAAGGAAAGAAACCTGTACTTAAACCGTCAACTGTAACAGAAACACCTTTCAAATCAGAACTGTAATTTATAAAGCCTGAAATTTTTTCCAGCTCAACATAAAAAGACTTTTCCTGCCTGCTTTCGATTGAAAAATAAATTTCCTTAGTTTCATAGTGATTTTTGGAAACTTCAAGTTTGTGCCTTCCTTTTTTCAGATTGTTTACGGTAACTGGAGTAGTGCCTTTGTAATTTCCGTCAACGTAAACTCTTGCGCCGCTTACATTTGCCCTTACTTTTACAGTGCCGTCTTTAACTTCTTCATAATCATCATCGTAACTGTCTTTTTCAATTCTTATGAAATTCAATCCATCTTCTGCATAAAGGTTTTTTGTAAAATCTTTTGCCGCAAAAACTAAAAATAATGCCAGTAAATAAATCGTAACTTTTTTCATAAATTCCTCTAATAAACCCTTTGATAATTTTTTTTCAGTATAACCTGATTTTTCCAGGAGTTTCAATTTAATTAGTTGTTTTTTTTAATTATGCAAAATTGACTTTCCCTAAAGCTTTTACTCTTCGCCGAAAATAATTTTGTGCTCCAGAAAACTGTAGTAAGTTTCAAGGTTAAAGATAATGTGATCCATAAACGAAATGCCCAGAATTTCAGCAGCTTTTTTCAAGACTTCAGTAGATTCAATGTCGGCTTTGCTTGGAATGCATGGACCGTAAGGATGATTGTGGCAGCAGATTATTCCCGAAGCTTTTTCCTGAACTGCCTGAGAAAAAACTTCCCTTGGGTGAATGAGTGCTTTGTTTGAAGTGCCTGTTGAAACAAGCCTTATTTTTAAAATTTCATTTGCACCGTTTAAAGTTACGGTAATAAAATGCTCAACGCTTTCAAGGGCGTACTGCTTTACAAAAGGCACAATGTCAGCAGGTTTTTCTATTTTTTTCTGAAGGTGACAGGTTTTTCTTCTTCCAAGTTCAAGAGCAGCTGCAATGGAAAGAGCCCTGCTTTTGCCAATGCCTTTGATAGTCATTAAATTGCCCAGAAGATTTTTTTCATCGCTGAAGTTAATGACTTTAAGCACTTCAAGAGAAAGGTCTTCAATGTGGAGAAACTTAGTACCTTTCCCCAGCAAAAGCATGATAAGTTCATTTTCACTGGGAAAAGTTATGCCGTTTTGAAAGGCAAGTTCACGGATTTCTGGCTTATAGTAAGCCGGAAGTTTTTCATTTTTTAAATCATTTAAATTATATTGCTTCATACAATATATATTTTAACTGATATTGCAAAAACACAAATCTCTGCACAAAAAAAATGAATTTTTTTAAAAATTTTTGAATTTTGCCTTTATTTCTTCTTGAAAAGCAATTCAGCTTCTTTGTCTGTAACTCTGTGCTTTAAAACAGTAAGGGAATCAACTGCACCATAGAAAAGCGGATCGTTCCAGTTAGACTTTCCTACATAAAGCCCCTTTGCAGTTTTTCCTACTTCTTTTGCAGTAAGTGGTGTCTTGATGGATTGAGAAAGTTTGCCGTTAACGTAAAGGGCAGCACTTCCGTTTCCAAAAGATGCAATAACGTGAGTCCATTCGCCTTCTTTGGGAATAGGAGCGTAAATTGAAACGTTTCCTACGCTTAAACGCAATGCCTTTGTAGGCTTGTCCATGCCGCACCATACGTCAACATTATCATTGCTTCCGATATCAAAAAGTCGCATCCAGTAAGACCATTTTTCAGGCTTAACCCACATGGCTAAAGTAAGCTGGTCTTCGCTAAGAATGTCTGAAGGTAATTCCAGAAACTGACTTTCACCGTCAAACAAAAGTGCTGAACTTTCCCTTCCTTCTGCAGCAAAAACAGAACTTGCAGCCGTTACAACTGAATTCTTGCCGGAAAAATCTTTTAAAAGATCAGATTCATCATCAAAAGTAAGGTAAACTGATGAAGTTTCACATAAAGATTCATTTTTCCCAGTTGAAGCACAGCCGGAAAAAATAAAAGCTGCAGCAAAAAATGCGGCGCTTAAAGTAAAAAATGCTTTTTTCATAAATACACACTCCAAAAAAAACTCCATATATTCTATATCAGATTGCTCCAAAAACAAAGCAGTTTCTGCAGATTTATCTGCAGATGAATCTGCCGATTATTGAAAAACGTTAAAAATTTATCAAAAAAGAATAAAAATTTATTGACAAACGATAAATTTATTATTATGGTTAAAGCATAAAAACTTTTGGAGGCATTCAATGAACAAAATGAAAAAATGGAGCAGGGGAATTTACATTGTATCGATTGTTGCTCAGGCAGCATTTTTTATTTTTGCAGCAGCAATGGCAGTGTTTGCAGTTCTTTCTGTAGTACAGAAAAATTCATTCGGCAGCTTCATCATCAGCTTAAACGGCGGAGATGCAGTCGTGGGAACTAACGGCTTTCAGATTTCCATAGCAGACGGTTCTGGAAACGTAATTCCTTCTGCCTTAACTGCGGTGTGCATTGTAGGAATAATTACAATGTTTTTCACAGGAATGATTTTCAGAAATCTTGGACTGATTTTTAAAATTGTACAAAAGGGCGGCGAAAGAATGGACGGAGAATCATTTTTCAGTACAGACGTAATTCGTTTAGTAAGGGAAATAGGATATTTCTGCATTGCCATTCCTGCCGTAGAATTTATTGCTGGCGTTGCATTCCGTCTTTTAGCTGGTGAACTTTGCGAAATAAGCGTTCAGCTTAACGGATTTATTTTCGGCTTTGCAGTTTTATGTCTTTCGCAGTTTTTTTTCTTACGGAATGAAACTTGAACAGGAAATAGAAGGGCTGGTGTAATATGAGTGAAGAATGTACTGAAGGAAAAATTATTTTAAGGCTTGACAGAATTATGGTGGAGCGCAATATGTCCCTGAATAGACTTGCGGAATTAGTTGGAATCACTATAGTAAATCTTTCTAAAATCAAGAATAATAAAGTAAATGCAATACGGTTTTCTACTCTGGCTTCAATTTGCAAGGCACTTGACTGTACTCCCGGAGATATTCTTGAATACCAGAAGTAGATGCAGATTACTTTAGAATTAAAATTACAGGAGTTGAGTAAAAATGAAAAAATTAATTGTAACTGTTTTTGCGGCTTTAGCTGCTGTGTCGTCGTGTTTTGCAACTGTAGAACTTAGTGCAGATTTAAATGCCGTACCTTTTAACTTAGTTGATGTAGAAAATGTGGATAACTTTTACGAAGTCGTTCCTACAGGTTTTCAGGCTGCAGCTGTGTTTTACTTTGATGAACTTAAACCTTTTAACGTAGGCTTGAAGCTTGAATTAAGCGGTGAAGAGTTTTCTGACATCAGGCAGAATTCTTCTTTCACGGAAATTGACGGAGGATTTAACGGACGGTTTGCTATAGGTCCTGCCCTTCGTTTTAGTTCTTTGACGGGAAAACATACTTTCCACCTTTCACCAGGCATATATTTTAATGCAATGGGAATGGGCAAAGAACGTAAGGCTGAAAATGATGTTTACGATGTGCTGATTACACTTGAAGGCGGCGTTCACGTTGATTTCTGCTACAATTTCTGGATTGTACAGAAAGAAGCATTTTGTCTTGGCTTGAACTTTGGTACTGATTACGGCATAGGAGCTGGAAGAAGCACTCAGACAGTGTGGCGAGACGGCTCTGATGATTTTGACGACTTTTACTGGTCAGACTTAAATCTTGCACAGCATCTTAAAATTTACACAGGCGTAACATTTAAACTTTGAAAATAAGCTTTATATTAAAAAAATAAAATCACTACCTGCTTTAGTTTGATTGATTCTGCTAAAATCTTGACATAAAAAAATCATCATTAAATAATGAAAAGATGAAAACGGAAAAATCAAAAACTGAAGCAGACAATAAAAATGTCCTTGTAATAAATCCCATTTCAGAAATAGAAAAACTAAAGGCACTTGCTTCACTGCCGCGGATAAATATTTTAAATCTTTTGCGCAACAGCAAAATCAACATAAACGAAATTTCTGCAAAACTTAAACTGCCTCAGTCAACTGTTGCAACCCACGTTTCAATTTTAGAAGATGCTGGTCTTGTAAACGTAGAAATTGTAAAGGCTAAAAAAGGAAACCAGAAAATATGCTCGGCTTCTTTCAGCGAACTTATTGTAAAATTTCCGGAAGAAAACACTCAGGACAAAAACGTTATAGAAGTTGAAATGCCTGTAGGAATTTTCACTGACTGCAAGGTTTCTTCTCCATGCGGATTGTGTTCATGCGAAAAAATAATCGGTCATCTTGATTCAACTTTTTCTTTTCTTGAGCCTGAACGTTTTAAGGCAGGACTTTTGTGGTGCGGAAGCGGAACTTTTGAATATAAATTTCCCAACAATGCACTTTATGAAAAGCGCCCGCTTAAAAAAATTGAAGTAAGCGTAGAACTTTCAAGTGAAACTCCCGGAACAAATTTAAACTGGCCCAGCGATATCTGCGTGTGGATAAATAACGTAGAACTTGGTTTCTGGACAAGCCCCGGCGACTTTGGCGACAAGCGTGGAATTTACACTCCATTATGGTGGCGTCTTGAAGGTTCACAGTACGGAATTTTAAAGCACTTTTACGTTACGGAAGAAGGTTCTTTTGCTGATGGCGAAAAGCTTTCCAACGTTACTTTAAAAGACTTGAAATTAAGTGAACATCATTCTGTAAAGTTTAAAATCGGCGTAAAGGAAAATGCAGTAAATGCAGGAGGAATGAATATTTTCGGAAAAGGATTCGGAAATACAAATCAGGGAATAATAATGAAGTTCTATTTTTAAAAATAAGGCTGAAGTTTATGCTTAAGTTTAAAACAAAAAAATCCGCTGTGCTGCAAAGCTTTAAATCTTATCAGAACAGACGGATTTTTTATTCTGCGTCATTTACATCAGTTTGAAAGAAGCATTCTGTCGCTTACCTGATCTTCATTACCGCTTACTGTCTGGAACTTGGCAAGCAAATCACTTACCTGAAGATTTTTCTTTTCTTCACCGCTTGCCTCATAAACGATTTTTCCGTCCAGCATCATGATAAGCTTGTTGCCGTACCTGATTGCATCTTTCATATTGTGGGTTACCATAAATGCAGTAAGATTGTCTTTCATGATAAAGTGTTCCGTTAGGTCAAGAACTTTTTTTGCAGTTTTAGGGTCAAGGGCTGCAGTGTGTTCGTCAAGGAGAAGAAGCTCAGGTTTTTGAAGAGTTGCCATTAAAAGAGTAAGAGCCTGCCTTTGTCCGCCGCTTAAAAGACCTACTTTTGCTTCAAGACGCTTTTCAAGACCTAAATCAAGAAGCGTAAGCTGTTCCTTGAAAAATTCCTTTTCTTTAGCAGTAATTCCCCAGCCTAAACCTCTTTTTTTACCGCGACGTGCTGCAAGGGCAAGGTTTTCCTGTATCTGCATAGTTGCAGCTGTTCCCATCATAGGATCCTGAAAAACACGGCCTAAATATTTTGCACGGGAATGTTCTTTCTTTTCAGTAATGTCCCTTCCGTTAAGAACAATTGCACCGCTGTCGCAGGAATGAACTCCTGCAATAAGATTCAGAAGTGTAGATTTTCCGGCACCGTTTCCGCCTATTACAGTAACAAAATCACCGTCTTCCAGTTCAAGACTTACATCTCTAAGGGCTTTTCTTTCCGTAATGGTTCCAGGGTTAAAAGTTTTTGAAACATGACTTATTGTAAGCATAATTTTTCCTTATTTGTCATTTTGATTTTTCAGAGTTTGTGAAGTTGTAGAAACAATTTTCTTTCTCTTTTGTGAGACTTTCTGTTTAATTACAGGAACTGCAAGTGCAAATGCTACAATTGAAGCTGAAAGAAGCTTTAAGTCTGTAGTTTTCATTCCAAGTTGAAGGACTATTGCAATGATTATTCTGTAAACAACTGAACCTAAAACTACGGCAAGAAGGCTCCACCAGAATCCGAAGTGATTGCCGAAAATAACTTCGCCTATAATGATTGAAGCCAGGCCTATAACGATTGCGCCTATTCCCATCTGAACGTCACCTACACGCTGCTGTTGGGTAACAAGTGCTCCGGAAAGTGCAACTAAAGCGTTTGCAATCATAAGTGCAAGAATCTGAGTGCTGTCAGTGTTGATTCCCTGGGCACGGCTCATGTTTTTATTGTCACCGGTAGAACGGATTGCACAGCCGGCTTCTGTTCCGAAGAACCAGTAAAGAATGGCAATAATTGCTGCTACAAAAACAACGCCTGTAATCAAGCCTGAAACTGTCTGATAATCGTAAGGAAACTTTGTCTTTAAGTCGAACCAGTGAATGAGGTAATTCATTGCAGTAAAATGTTCCTTTACGCCTTCACCTGTTACAGCAGCAGTTCCTACAGCAAGGTTAGCACCGCCGATTATGTGAAGGTTAATTGAATACAATGCAAGCATCATAAGAATTCCCGAAAGAATTCCCGGAATTTCAAGTTTTGTTGTAAGAAGCCCTGTAATCATTCCTGCCAGAGAACCGCAGAGTGTAGCAGCAAGGGCAGCAACCATAGGGTTTACGTTATTGTAAATAAGAAGTGCGCAAATACATCCGCCTAAAGCAAATGAACCATCAACTGTCATATCTGCAAAATCCAGAATCTTGAATGTTATGTAAACACCCAACGCCATAATTCCCCAGATAATTCCCTGAGCAACAGCACCTGCCATAGCTCCAAAAAACGGTATAATCGAACTAAACATAGGCAATATTATATCACACTATTTCAATTTATTTAAGAGCAGTTTTACAGACTTATGTTTTTTTTGCGTAAAGTGATTTTTATGATTTAAAAAAAAAGACCTTCCGGCAAAGTTTGTATGTGAACTTTACCAGAGGGTCTTGACTTAAGATTTATGAAATCAGAGTAAATCTTCCGGGATTGTAACTCCAAGCTGTTCTGCAACTACGCTGTTGTATTTAAACTCAAATTTTTCCTGATACTGAATAGGCATGTCAGCAGGGTTCTTTCCGTTTAAAACTTCAACTGCCATAGCTGCTGTCTGTTTTCCAAGTTCGTAATAGTTGATTCCGTAAGTTGCTAATCCGCCGCTTGCAACCATTCCTTCTTCTCCGCAGATTACAGGAATTTTGTTTGGTGTAGTGATTGTTGCAACTGTAGGCATTGTAGAAGCAATCATGTTGTCTGTTGGTGTGTAAATTGCATCAACTTTTCCAACAAGGCTCTGAACTACCTGCTGAACTTCATTTGTGTTTGAAACTGTTGCATCTACATATTTAAGACCGATTTCGTCGCATCTTTTTTTAGCTGCTGCAATCTGAACTTTTGAGTTTTCTTCGCTTGAGCAGTAAAGCATTGCAATTTTTTTTGCGTCAGGGAAAAGTCTTACAAGAAGGTCAATCTGTGCTGAACATGGTGTAAGGTCTGATGTTCCTGAAATGTTTTTTCCAGGCTTGTCGTTTGATACTGCAAGACCTGCTGATGCTGGATCTGTTACTGCTGTTACAAGTACAGGAATAACGTCTGTTGCTGCTGCTACTGCCTGTGCTGCAGGAGTTGCAATTGCAAGGATAAGGTCGTCTCTGTCTGAAACAAATTTTGTTGCAATTGTTGCACAGTTTGCCTGTTCGCCCTGAGCATTTTGGTAGTCAATTGAAATGTTTTTCTTGTCTTCGTAGCCTGCTTCCTTAAGACCGTCTACAAAACCACGATAGCTGTCTGTAAGTGCTGAATGTTCAACAAGCTGAAGGATTCCGATTTTTGTTACTTTTTTTGAAGAACAAGAAACAGTAAGCAAAGCTGCTGCAGCTACTGCGGCACCTAAAGTTAAAAGTTTTTTCATTTTTTTCCACCTGTAAAAAAAGATTTTGAAAGAATTAAATTCTCCTGATTAAAAGTCATTAAAGTCTGCAACGCAAACTTGTAAATAAAAACTTTACGCTTATTCAGTGAAAGTCTTTATTCTGCCTCCTAGAGAAAAATATTACTGAATGAAAAAAAACTTTTCAAGGCAAAATTTCATCAGGCAGAATTCTGGGTAAGCAGAATCAGTGTGAAGCTAAATTTTTATAAGTTCGTATTTTCTTGTGCCAAGCCCGATTTTTTCTCCGTGAACAAGCGTCATCTGCCATACGCTTTCCGGTGTAGAATCTTTCCATAAGTCTTTTGTCATTTTAAGACCGTTTTTAATGTTGTCTGTAATAAGTGTGTTTTCATTTCTTTTTACGTTCATGCAAAGATCACTGCAAGCCTGATCTAATGCAACCGGGTCAAAACTTGCAGCCATACCGATGTCCGGAATTATAGGCGCATCATTGAAACCGTGGCAGTCGCACCATGGGCTTACGTCAAGAATCAGGTTTATATGGAAACAAGGTCTTCCGTAGCAAACTGCCTGTGTGTATTCAGCCATTCTGCAGTCGAGGTTTTCTGCAGCATCATAGTTTGGATTGTAAATTGCATCGAAATTGCATGAGCCTATGCATCTTCCGCAGCCCTTGCATAAATCAGGGTTTATGAATGCTTTTTTGTTTTCATAAGAAATGGCGTTGCTTCCGCATTCTTTTGAGCAGATTCGGCATCCTTTGCAGTTTTCCTGATTTACCACAGGCTTTCCTGTATTATGCTGATCCATTTTTCCGGCACGGCTTGCGCAGCCCATTCCGATGTTTTTGATTGCACCGCCAAAGCCTGTCATTTCGTGACCTTTAAAATGAGCAAGTGAAATAAAAATGTCAGCGTCCATAACTGCCCTGCCTATTTTTGCAGTCTTGCAGTATTCTCCGTTTACGACAGGAACTTCCACATCATCTGTGCCTTTAAGACCGTCGCTTATAATAACCTGGCATCCTGTAGTCAGTGACATAAATCCGTGCTGCTGTGCAATGTCAAGGTGATCAAGTGCATTTTTACGCTTTCCAGGATAAAGTGTATTGCAGTCAGTAAGAAATGGCTTTCCTCCGGCTTCCTTTACAATATCTGCAACAGCTTTGGCAAAATCAGGCCTTAAGTAAGAAAGGTTTCCTTCTTCTCCAAAGTGCATTTTTATGGCAGTAAATTTTCCGTTAAAATCAATGTTTTCTATGCCAGCTTTTCTGCACAGCATCTTAAGTTTTTCAGGCAGTCCGCCGTCTTTTTTAGTTCTGAAATCCGTAAAATAAACTTTAGCTGTTTCCATTTAAATTCTCCTGTTTGCTTCTGTCTGTAAGATAAAATTATGTCAGCCAAAAATCTGGCTTTGAAGTTTAAGCTTTTCTTTCGGCGGAAATTTCATGTCGTACTGCTCAAAGGCTTCCGGGTTTTTCATTGCAGCAAAATATCCTTCAGGGTCTTTGTAACTTCCAGTGACGTTTTCTAAAAATCCTTCTTCCAGCTCTTTGCACAAAAAGTATGGAGCATCGCTTTCAGGATCTTCTGCGTAACGTATGCCGAAATTTGATGCAGGCTTGAATCCGCATTTTCCGTAAAAGTCAATGTTGCCGCAAATCAGGATGCACTTTTCTCCCAAAGCTTTTGCTTTTTCCATGGAAGCTTCAAGCAGGATTTTTCCAAAGCCTTTCCGTTTGCATGAAGGGTGAATTGACAAAGGTCCGAATGTCAGCACAGGAATTTTTTCGCCGCTGTCTGAGTCAATGTATGAACGGCTGTACATTATGTGGCCTATGATTTTTCCGTCTTTTTCTAGAACGAGAGAAAGTTCTTTTATAAAGTCAGGATTTTTTCTGTAGCAGTGAAGGACGTAATGCTCGTCGCAGCCAGGTTTGTAAATGTTCCAGAAAGCTTCTCTTGTTAAATTTTCTACTTCAAAAAAATCAGTTTCGTTTTCCATGCGGATTAAGTACTGAGTGTCTTTATTGTTCATTTTTGTTAACCCATGTTTTTTTATTTACTTAATTCTTTCAGCAGTTTGATTTCTTCGCTGTAGCCTTCGTTTGTGTTAGGAGTTTCCAGTATGAACGGCAGTTTGTTTAGCACCGGATGATTTACAATGCGAGTGAATGCTTCAAGTCCAATGCTTCCTTTGCCTATAAGTTCATGTCTGTCTTTGTGTGAAGAAAATGGATTTTTGCTGTCGTTTATGTGTACTGCCTTTAGTTTTTCCAGCCCTATGATTTTGTCAAATTCTTCGAGTGTTCCTTCAAGATTATTTACAATATCGTATCCTGCATCGTAAACGTGACAGGTGTCAAGGCAGACTCCGAGTTTGTCATTAAGTTCAACTCTGTCAATTATCATTTTAAGTTCTTCAAAAGATCTTCCTACTTCAGAACCTTTGCCTGCCATTGTTTCAAGAAGGACTGTTGTTGTCTGTTCAGGCTTTAAAACTGCATTTAAAGTTTCGCATATAAGCTTTATTCCTTCTTCAACTCCCTGCTTTAAATGACTTCCCGGATGAAAGTTGTAGTACTGACCGCCAATGTGTTCCATTCTGTAAAGATCGTCTGCAAATACTTCTCGTGCAAAACGGCGGATATCTTCTTTGTCGGAACAGGCATTTAAAGTGTAAGGCGCATGAGCTACGAGTTTTGCAAAGTTGTGTTCTTTCAAAAAATCACTCAGGGAAGATGCATCCTGCTTGTCAAGAGGTTTGGCACTTCCGCCTCTAGGGTTCCGTGTGAAAAAAGCAAATGTATCTGCTCCCAGTGAAAGTGCAGTTTTTCCCATTGCAAGAAAACCTTCCGAACTTGAAAGGTGGCATCCGATTGAAATAGACATAAAAACTTCCTTAAGTAAATATTTATATTTTACTATATTCCAAAACCGCAAAATTTCATAGGGATTTTTTTGTTCTTGTGCAGCGTTGTCCTTGCCAGGAAGTGTACGCTTTGCGGGAAGGTCTGTGCGGATAAGTGAGGGCTTTAAGTTTTGCAGCTGGAACTTTAGAAGAAAAGTGTACGCTTACGTGCAGCTTGGTTGGCTGTAAGTTGCAGTGCATTGGCAAGTACGCCCGGACGCCGCCTGTCCTTGCCAGGAAGTGTACGCTTACGGTTTGCAGATAAGGCGCAAAAATGATATAATCGTGCAAATAAATTTCCCCTGGAGAAAAAAATGACAGACATTGAAATTGCTCAGAAAAATGTAATGGTGCCTGTAACAGAAGTTGCAGAAAAAATCGGAATTGCAAAAGATCAGCTTGAACTTTATGGAAATTACAAGGCAAAAATTTCTTTCAAGGAACTGCAAGCCCTTCAAAGTAAAGCAGCTGACAAAAATCAAAGAGGAAAACTTATTCTTGTAACAGCCATGACACCAACTGCAGCTGGGGAAGGAAAATCAACTGTTACAATAGCACTTGGCGACGGATTAAATAAAATCGGAAAAAAGACAGTAATTGCCTTGCGTGAACCATCTTTAGGACCATGCTTTGGCGTAAAAGGCGGAGCTTGCGGTGGCGGATATGCACAGGTAGTTCCAATGGAAGATATAAACCTTCACTTTACAGGCGACATCCATGCAATAACTGCAGCAAACAATTTAATGGCAGCATTAATAGACAACCATCTGCAGCAGGGAAATGAACTTAACATTGACCCAAGAACAGTTTCATGGAAGCGGTGTGTTGATTTAAACGACAGGGCTTTAAGAAACGTTGTAATTGGTTTAGGCGGAAGAATTGACGGAGTGCCTCGTGAAAGTCATTTTCAGATTTCAGTAGCTTCGGAAATAATGGCAATAGTCTGCCTGAGCAAAACAATCAGCGAATTAAAGGAACGAATTTCCCGCATTACAATCGGACAGACTTACGGAAAAGAAGACGTTACGTTCGGTCAGTTAAAATGCACAGGCGCAGTTGCCGCTTTGTTAAAAGATGCAATTCGTCCTAACTTAGTTCAGACACTTGAAAAAAATCCTGCATTTGTACACGGCGGACCTTTTGCAAATATTGCCCACGGCTGCAATTCAATCAACGCAACTTTGTGTGCACTGGCTTCAGGTGATTACGTTGTAACAGAAGCAGGTTTCGCAGCAGATTTAGGTGCTGAAAAATTCATGGACATTAAGTGCCGCATGAACGGAATTGCTCCCGATGCAGCCGTAATAGTTGCAACAGTAAGGGCTTTGAAAATGCACGGCGGAGTTTTAAAGCAGGAACTTGGAAAAGAAAATCTTGAAGCCGTAAAAGCAGGATTTGAAAACGTAAAGTGCCACATTGAAAATATGAAAAAGTTCGGAGTAAACGTTGTAGTTGCCGTAAACAAATTTATTTCCGATACAGATGCAGAAATTTCTTTAGTACAGCAGCTTGCAAAAGAATGTGGAAGTGAAGCAGTACTTTGCGAAGGCTGGGAAAAAGGTGGCGAAGGAACAACTGCACTTGCTGAAAAAATCGTTCAGCTTACATCAACTCCTTCACAGTTTAAAAATATTTACGAACTTGATTTGCCTCTGGAAAAGAAAATTGAAACTCTTGCAAAAGAAATTTACAGAGCAGAGCGTGTAGAGTTTGATTCAAAAGCATTGAAAAAATTAAAGGCTTACGAAAGTCAGGGTTACGGAAATCTTCCAATCTGCATGGCAAAAACTCAAAATTCAATTTCCCACGACAAGACAAAACTTGGTGCACCAAAAGGCTACACTTTCCCGGTTAGGGACGTTCAGCTTTACAGCGGCGCAGGTTTTGTAGTTGCATTTGCAGGTGACATAGTTGATATGCCTGGGCTTCCGAAAGTTCCTAGTGCCGTTAACATTGATGTTGATGATGACGGAATTATAAGCGGATTATTCTAATAAAAAAAAATAAAATCTTAAGGAAAAATTATGAGTATGAATATTGTATGTTTGGATCTTGAAGGCGTTCTTGTTCCTGAAATCTGGATTGCATTTGCAAAAGAGTCTGGTATTCCTGAGTTAAAGCGTACAACCAGAGACGAACCTGATTACGACAAGCTTATGAAATGGCGTCTTGGAATTTTAAAGGAGCACGGTCTTGGCTTAAAGGAAATTCAGGAAACTATTGCAAAAATAGATCCTCTTCCCGGCGCAAAGGAATTCCTTGATGAGCTTCGTTCAATTACACAGGTTATCATAATCAGCGACACTTTTACTCAGTTTGCACAACCACTTATGAAAAAGTTAGGCTGGCCTGCAATTTTCTGCAACACACTGGAAGTTGCTCCAGACGGCGAAATTACAGGATTTAAAATGCGCTGTGAAAAATCAAAGTTTACTACTGTAAAGGCATTACAGTCCTGCGGATTTGAAACTATTGCAAGCGGCGACAGTCACAACGATTTGGGAATGATCAGAGCAAGCAAGGCAGGCTTCCTGTTTAAAAGTACAGAGCAGATTAAAAAAGACAATCCTGACCTTCAGGCATTTGAAGAATATTCAGACTTACTTGATGCAATAAAAAAAGTTCTTTAGTTTTGGAGATTGAATGACAAACGTAGAAATTTTAGATTCAACATTACGTGACGGCTCTCAGGGCGAAGGCATTTCCTATTCAGTTCAGGACAAGATTCACATTGTTCAGGCATTAGACGAACTTGGTGTAAAATATATTGAAGCAGGAAACCCGGGAAGCAATCCTAAAGATATGGAATTTTTCCAGAAAGCAAAAGAGCTTAAGCTTAAAAATTCCAGAATAGTAGCATTCGGTTCAACAAGGCGGAAAGATGTAAGCTGTGCAGAAGACGTAAACCTTCAGTCACTTTTAAGTGCAGAAACTCAGGACGTAGTAATATTCGGAAAAACCTGGGACTTTCAGGCAACGGAAATTCTTCATGCTTCTCTGGAAGAAAATCTTGAAATGATAGAAGACACTTGTGCTTACTTAATGTCTCGCGGCAGAAACGTAATTTTTGATGCAGAACATTTTTTTACAGGCTACAAGGCAAATCCGGAGTATGCACTTAAATCACTTGAAGCTGCTGTAAAAGGCGGTGCCGGTGTTTTAAGTCTTTGCGAAACTAAAGGCGGATGTTTGCCGAATGAAGTTTACGAAATTACAAAAGCTGCTGTAGAAAAATTCGGCAAGGCTTGTGTAGTAGGAATTCACACTCACAACGATTCAGGGCTTGCTGTTGCAAATTCAATTATGGCAGTTCACGCAGGAGCAACTCACGTTCAGGGCGTACTTCTTGGCTTCGGCGAGCGTACGGGAAATGCAAACTTAAGCACCATAATTGCAGACCTTCAGTTAAAGGCTGACTGCATTTGTGTTCCTGAAGAAAACCTTAAGCTTCTTACGCCTATATGCAAGCGTGTTGCAGAAATAACAAACATTCCTCTTGATACAGGAATGCCTTACGTTGGACAAAATGCCTTTACTCATAAAGCAGGAATGCACATTGATGCCGTACTGAAAAATCCATTTGCATACGAGCACATTGAGCCTGAAAAAGTTGGCAATGAACGTGTTTTCCTGATGAGCGAAGTTGCCGGCAGAAGCATGATTATTGAAAAAATCCAGAAGTTTGATTCAACTATTACAAAGTCTTCTCCAATCGTAACTGACATAATCAAGCAGGTTAAGGAACTTGAGCATCACGGATATCAGTTTGAAGGAGCAGACGGAAGTTTTGAACTTCTTGTGCGTAAGGCAATCGGAAAGTATCAGCCTTTCTTTAAGCTTCATTATTACAAGACAAGCGACGAATATCCTCTTATTGAAGATGGACTTTATTCTTACGCTCAGCTTAAAATCGATGTGGAAGGAACAATCAGAATTGCTGCCGGAGAAGGAAACGGTCCTGTTAACGCTTTGGACAGTGCGTTACGTTCTGCCCTTAAAAAGTTTTATCCAAGCGTAGAGCAGATTCACTTAACTGACTACAAGGTTCGTGTTTTAGACGGAAAAGATGCAACTGCTGCAAAAGTTCGTGTTCTTATTGAATCAAGTGACGGAACTGAAAGCTGGTCTACAATCGGCGTAAGCTGTGACGTTGTGGAAGCTTCATGGCTTGCCTTAGTTGATTCTTTTGAATACAAACTTATTAAAGACATTGAACGAAAGTATCAGAAATTAATTTAAAAAAAGAAGGTACAATGCGTAACGTGAAAAATTACGTGCTGTACCTTTTGCTTTTCTTTGAAAAATCAGACTGAAAATTAACCGTTAAATCTTTTTAAGAAAGCCTTAGTTCTTTCTGCCTGCGGATTGTTTATTACGTCAGAAGGAATTCCCTGTTCAACAATTACGCCGCCGTCCATAAAAATAATGTGATCGCTTGTATCTCTGGCAAAACTCATTTCGTGGGTAACTACAACCATTGTCATTTTTTCCTGAGCAAGTTCACGGATAACTGCAAGAATTTCTCCCGTAAGTTCCGGGTCTAAAGCAGAAGTAGGTTCGTCAAAAAATAAAACTTCAGGCTTAAGGGCAAGGGCTCTTGCAATGGAAACTCTCTGCTGCTGTCCTCCGCTTAACTGACATGGATAAAAATCAGCCTTGTCTTCTAAATTCATTTTGTGCAAAAGTTCAAAAGCCGTTTCTTCAGCTTCTTTTTTAGATTTTCCAAGAACAATGCGCTGTGCTTCAGTAATATTTTTCATTACAGAAAAGTGAGGAAAAAGGTTAAAGTTCTGAAAAACAAGCCCTACGTTTAATCCGATTTTCCGCATCATTTTTTTGTCAGAATAAATTCCGTCTTTTACAAGAGTGTCGCCGCAAATTTTTATGCTTCCGCCTGTAACTTTTTCCAGCTGGCATATTGTCCTTAAGAGCGTAGACTTTCCGCTGCCACTTGGACCTATTATTCCCAGAACATCACCTTTGTGAACTGTAAATGAAATGTCTTTTAAAACTTCCAGTGAGCCGAAACTTTTGCTTAAGTTTTCAACTTTTATTATTTCATTTGTAGTAGTCAAGTTTTTTCTCCATTATGTTAAATGCTTTAGAAACAACGCCGTTCATTGCAAAGTAAAAAACTCCTGCAATAAAAAGAGGCATTATGCTTACAAGACGTCCGCTTTGTGTCTGTGCAATGTGGAAAAGTTCAGAAACTCCAAGAACCTGAACAAGAGCCGTATCTTTTACAAGAGTAATGACTTCGTTGCCCATAGCAGGAATGATTTTCTTTATAACTTGAGGAACAACTATTTTTGAAAAAGTCTGACTTTTAGTAAAGCCCAAAACTTTTGCAGCTTCATACTGACCGGCTGGAATGGACTGAATTCCTCCCCGGTAAATTTCTGCAAAGTAGCAGGCGTAATTTATAACCATGGCAATAATTGCTGCCGTAAATCTGTCTAATCCGTGATGAAATAAAAATGCCGGTGCAAAATAGAAAAATATAAGCTGAAGCATTAAAGGCGTTCCCCTGATAATCAGAAGAAACAAATTCGTGACCCAGGAAAGAATTTTGATTTTTGACATTCTGCCTGAACAAATAACTGCAGCTAATGGAATGGAAAAAATAAGTGTAAGCGCAAAAACTTCAAGACTTACAACGCTGCTTTTCATCATGGCAAGCAAGAGTTTGCCAAAACTGATTTTCGTAAAATAAGAAATAATTGACTCTATCATTCTAATAAAAAAAGTTTAAAATAAATAACGAAGGGCTGCCTGTTTGGGAACAACGCCTTTTTTCAGACAGCATCTTCGTTAAGGTAAGTTTTTATTCTTTTACGGAAATAACGGAAAGACTTCTGCCAAACCATTTTTCATCGATTTTAGCAACAGTTCCGTCTTTTGTCATTTCTTCAAGAGCAGCCTGAACTTTGTCTCTTAAAGCTTCGTTTCCTTTTGCAAATGCAATTCCGTATTCTTCGTTTGCAAGTGGTTCTTCAATAACAACAAGAGGTTTTCCTGAAGTTTTAATTTTGTAGCTTGCAACTACTTCATCAAGAATAACTGCATCAAGGTTTCCTACTTCAAGATCGTTAAGTGCTGTAACGTTTTCCTTAAATTCAATAAGTGAAGCAAGGCTTGATTTAAAATCAGGAAGGCTGTCAATTGCATAAATTGCAGAAGATTCAGACTGAACGCCTACTTTTTTTCCTGCAAGGTCTGCAAGTGTCTTAATGCCTGAATCAACTCTTACAACTGCAACCTGTGCATTGTTAAGATATGGAGCTGTAAATGCCATTTTTTCTGTGCGTTCCGGTGTCATAGTAAAGCCGTTCCAGATGCATGTAATTGAACCTGTGCTAAGTTCCTGTTCTTTTGCAGACCAGTCAATAGGCTGAGCTTTGAATTCAAGTCCAAGTCTTTTGCAAACTTCTTTTGCAAGATCAATGTCGTAACCTACAATTTCATTGTTTTCGTCACGAAATCCAAGTGGAGGAAATGAATCATCAAGGCCAAGAACAAAACTGTCTGTTTTTTTAGCGCATGAATTCATCATAATTCCTGCAGCCAGAACTGCAAGTGCAGCTGTTAAAATTTTTTTCATATTTTTACTCCTATAAAAAGCCAGGAAGATTGTTTCAACAATCGAGTGACTTTTTATGCCTCCTCGCAATGAAATGAGAAGAGGCTGTTAGTAAGAAAGTCTGCAACGCAAACTTGTGAATAAAAACTTTGACGCTATTTTTGGCAAAGTTTTTATTACACTCCTTACTTAAAAATATTTGCCTGTTAATTAAAGTCCTTAATTTTCTGGAAAATTAAACTTTCTTTCTGTTTTTCGAGCAGAACTTTTTGAAATCCTTAATCTGAACTTCAGTGCATTTTGGAGAAGGTCCGCCGGTTGTAGTGCGGTTTTCCATGCAGCGTCTTGGGCTTATTCTTTCAAAAATGTCTTCTTCAATAAGCGGCGAAAATTTCTGGAATTCTTCAATGCTTAAATCTTCTATTTTTGTAAGTCCTGCATCTAATGCGGCACGTACAGTTTTTGCTGCAACACCGTGAGCTGTGCGGAAAGACATTCCTTTCTGAACAAGATATTCTGCCAAATCAGTGGCATTTGCAAATCCGCCTTCTACACTTTTTTCAAGATTTTCCACATTCCATTTTGCTGAAGAAATCATTGCTGTAAAAACTTTAAGGTTAGCTTCAACTGTATCTAAAGCTTCAAACAAGGGAGCTTTGTCTTCCTGCATGTCTCTGTCGTAAGAAAGTGGCAGACCTTTTACCATTGTAAGCAAGTTGATTAAATTTCCGTAAACTTTTCCAGTGCGTCCCCGAATTAATTCTGCAAAGTCAGGATTTTTTTTCTGAGGCATAATTGAACTTCCTGTAGACCACTTTTCACTTAAATCAATAAAGGCAAATTCTGTAGTGCTCCACAAAACAATTTCTTCGCACATACGGCTTAAGTGACTTTGAAGTATTGCAAAATCAGAAGTAAACTCTATGCAGAAATCCCTGTCGCTTACTGTGTCCAGAGAATTTGAAGTAACGCCGTCAAACCCAAGCTTTGATGCAACAGCTTCCCTGTTTAAAGGCAAAGTGCTTCCCTGTAATGCACCGCTTCCCAAAGGCGAAAGTGTAATGCGTTTAAGTGAATCTTCCAGCCTGAGCCAGTCACGTTCAAGCATACACGCCCAGGCAAGAATGTGCTGTGCAAGAGTTCCGGGCTGAGCATGCTGCATGTGAGTGTAGCCTGTCAGCAGTGTATTTTTATGTTCAACTGCGATTTTTACAAGTGCTTCAATAGTTGTAATGATTTCGTTCTGCAAAAGAGGAATTACTCTGTTTAAATAAAGACGTTCGTCTAAAGCAATCTGATCATTGCGGCTTCTTCCAGTGTGAAGTTTTTTTCCTGATTCACCAATGCGGTCTGTTAAAGTTGCTTCAACAAAAGAATGAATGTCTTCGGCACTGTAATCAATCTGCAAAGTTCCGTTCTGCAAATCTTTTTCAATTGATTTCAATCCTTTGACAATTTCAGCTGCTTCTTTTTTAGAAATGATTTTCTGTTCCCCAAGCATTGATGCATGAGCAATTGAACCGTGAATATCATCTAAAGCCATCCGTTCATCTACGTGAATGGAAGTTTCAAATTCTACTGCTGCAGCGTCAGGACCTTCTGCAAAACGTCCGTGCCATAAAGCTGCGTGATTGTCGTTTGTAATAGTTCCGTGTTCGCTGGAAGTATTTTCTTTTACCGTTGATTTTACAGTTACTTTTGCCATAATAACCGCATTATAATAAATTTCATTATAAAAAAAAAGCGGTATCTTTATTCAAATAAATTAAAGAAAAATACCGCCCTTGCTTTTAAGATTTATTTTCTTCCATCCAGCGTTCAATGCCTTTCTTTACATCTTCATCAATGTAGTGCTCTATGCGGCAGGCATTTATTTCAGCCTGTTCTTTACTTACCTTTGCAATTTCAACAAGAAATTCCGTAAGAAGAATGTGCCTTGCGTAAACTGATTCAGCTTTAGCCTTTCCTTTTTCCGTAAGTTCAAGGGAGCCGATTTTGCCAACCTGCACATAGCCGTTTTCTTCCAGAATACTCATGGCACGGCTTACACTTGGCTTTGAAACATTCAGTTTTTTTGCAACATCAACAGAGCGTGCAATTCCATTTTCTTTCTGAAGCCTGAGAATTGCTTCAAGATAATCTTCCCCTGATTCGTGAATTTCTGTCATAAGTTTTCTCCAAAAGTAAATAAAATGCAGCTGCTTTTAGTCCATGATTTCTGCAGAAAGTTTCATAATCATATCGTAAATAGGTTTTCCGCCCGGAACCATTGGAAGAACCATTTCGTCTTTGTCAACTCTTGCATCAATAATTGCAGCTTTACCTGATTTAAAAGCTTCGTCAAATACTTTAGTAAATTCCTGGGCATTAGTTGCACGGTAACCTTTAATTCCGTATGCATCGGCAAGTTTAATCCAGTCTGGCCCAAAGTCTAAAGTTGTCTGGCTGAAACGCTTTCCGTAGAAAAGACGCTGCCACATGCGTACGTTTCCCAAAGCATTATTGTTTTCTACAACAATTACGATTGGAAGATTGTAGTGGGCAATAGTTGCAAGTTCGTTGCAGTTCATTCTGAAAGAACCGTCGCCTGCAATGTGAACTACACGGCTGCCTGTATTGGCAAGGGAAATTCCTATAGCTGCTCCAGTGCCGTAACCCATTGTTCCTAATCCGCCGGAAGTAATGAAGCGTCTGCTTTTTCCAAAAGGATAAAACTGTGCAGTCCACATCTGGTGCTGTCCGACTTCTGTAGTAATGAAACAGTCGTCTCCTGCAACTTGATGAATGTGTTCGCATATAAATTTAGGATTGATGGAATCTTTGGGATTTTTGTCGTAACATTCAGGATAAACTTTTTTCCATTCATTTACCTGAGCAATCCATTCTTTGTGTTCAGCTTTTTCTACTAAAGGAATGAGTTTTGAAAGAACAGTTTTTGCATCACCTGTAATGCTTGCATCTGTTTCAATGTTTTTGTTGATTTCAGCTGCGTCAATGTCAATGTGAAGGATTTTTGCCCTGTTTGCAAATTTAGAAGCATCGCCGTAAACTCTATCGCTAAATCTTGCACCAATGGCTATAACAAGGTCGCTTTCCGTAATGCTCATATTGCTTGCGTAAGTTCCGTGCATTCCAACCATCCATGTGCAAAGCGGATGAGAAGAAGGCATGCAGTCTCTTGCCATAAGGCTTTCGCTTACAGGACACTGAATTTTTTCTGCAAATTCAAGAAGCTCTTTTTCTGCACGGGAAATCTTAACTCCGCCACCTGCGTAAATTACAGGACGCTGTGAACTGTTTATAAGCTGAACTGCTTTTTTAATGTCATCTTCATCAGGCTGTGAAACTGTAAGTGCGCGACGGAAATTATTTTTTGTCAAA
The DNA here is from genome assembly GCA_945877425.1 of uncultured Treponema sp. Lineage (GTDB taxonomy): Bacteria > Spirochaetota > Spirochaetia > Treponematales > Treponemataceae > Treponema_D. The sequence continues at coordinate 9,759 of CAMCRZ010000017.1, read as the reverse complement.
GAGTCCATTGCAAGTTTATCAGGCTGTGAAGAAGGCTCAAATTCATACATATTGTTAAGGGCAGTAACATCTTTAAGAATGTCAACAAGAACCGGACCGGGACGACCTGTCTTTGCAATAAGAAATGCTTCCCGTAAAGTTTTTGCCAGATCCTTAATGTCGCTTACAAGAAAATTATGTTTTGTAATTGGAAGAGTAACGCCTGTAATGTCAATTTCCTGAAATGAATCACGGCCAAGAAGAGATTTTCCAACATTACAGGTTATGGCAACAATAGGAATGGAATCCATGTAGGCAGTTGCAATTCCCGTTACAAGATTAGTTGCTCCAGGACCTGAAGTAGCCATGCACACTCCAACTTTGCCGGTAGCACGGGCATAACCGTCAGCAGCGTGACTTGCACCCTGTTCATGAGCTGTAAGAATGTGGGTAATGCGGTTAGAGTTTTTGTAGAGTTCATCGTAAATGTTAAGGATACATCCTCCCGGATAGCCGAAAACAGTATCTACACCTTGTTCTATAAGACATTCAATTACAATCTGTGAACCATTGATTTTCAATTTTTTACCCCGAAATAAAAATTATCTGTCCATTTTATATTTTTTTCCGCTTATATTCAATGATAAAAAAAAGATGTAAAATATGATTATGAAAATTGCAGTGTACAGTACAAATTCAAATTATTTTGATATGAAAACTTTTTTTACAAAAACAATTCCTTCCTGCAAAGATGAATGGAAAAATATTTCTGCAAAATTCTGTAATGTTGAATTTAATATCGTTACCCAAAAGCCGGGATTTTTTCTTGCTGATGATGAAGATTTTAAAACTGATGATGAAGTTGCGGCTGGAACTTCTGACAAAACTGCACCTGAATGTCCGGCTGAAACTGAAAAAGATTTTGCTCCTTCCGTTAAGTTTTATTCTTGTGAAGAACTTTCAACTGAAAAACTTGCTCTTTTCATAAAATCTTTAAATCCTGATTTAGCTGTTGCTGCAAGCTTCTGGTGTCCGCCTTATGACTGGCTTTGCGTAAAAGATTCACTCGTTGGAGAAGCGTTAAGAAAATACGGCATAAAGGTAATATGCCACAGCGTAAAAACTGCTTCAATTTGTTTTGACAAGTATTTGACCAAACAGAAACTGGAAGCCCATAATTTCAACACTGCACCTTACGTTTTTGTAAGCCACGAACTTTTTGTAAAAGGCCGCCACGACATAAAGGAAAATGTTTACAGAGAAGCCGTTCTCCATGAAATTGAAAAGCTGAAATTTCCAGTTGTCATAAAAGACACAAACGGTTTAAGTTCATACGGAACTGATGTTGCAAAAACTTTTGGTGAAGCAAAAGACATATTGCTTTCTAAAAAAAATAACGGTGACAGAATTGTTGAAGAATATATTTCAGGGCTGCAGTTTGGTCTTGAAATGTTCTGCAATGAAAAAACTGTTAAAGTGGAAAATCCTTTTCTCTTTAGCGTAAACCAGTACGGCATTACTTCTCCAAAGCAAAGCGTAAAGGCAGGTCCGGTAAAGGAAACTCAGTTTAAAATCAAAAAGCTGAAGAAAGAAATGAAAAGGCTTGCCAAAGTTTTTAAGCTTAACGGAATTGCGCAGGTTGATTTAGTTTACTCTGAAAAAAAATGGTATGTGCTTGAAATAAATCCACGGCTTTCTGGAATGAGCGGAACTTACGGTGCTGCAAAAAACAAAACCTTGCTTGAATATTTTTTAGATGGAATTTTAAATCCTGAACTTACAAAAAAGAAAAGCAAAAACTTAAGCAGGGAAAATGCAGTGCTGAATATAAAGCTTCCTCTTATTAAAAATGATTTGAAATGTGATTTGATGGACAGTCTGTACAAATGGCATTGCGTAAAGTATTTGCGGCAGATGGAAAATATTTGTGCCAGGCAGGAAAGGGAAAGAGGCTACTGTGAAATTGTTTTTGCTGCAGAAAATTTCGACTCCATTATGAAAAGCCTTTGCGCCCTTAAAGAAAAAGAGCCTTCTCTTGTTGAAGAAAATTTTTACGCCAAAGCAGTGGAACTTGTAAATATAATTCAGTCTTCCTGAATCTGATTTTTGATTTTTTCAAACTCTTCTTTAGTGCAGTATTCTGCTTCAATTTTTCCGTCAGTTTCATTTAATCTGTAAATTTCAAAATTGCTGTAGTTCTGTATAAGCCAGTCGTCGTAATCAGTCCAGCTGTCAAATGTCATTTTCATATTTTTTTCCATAAGTAAAGGCTTTACAGAAAAATCCATAAAGCCTTTGTAAATAAAACTTAGCTTTTGCTTTTTGCTTTACTGTAAGATTGCGCCTTTATCTGCGCTTGAAACAAGTTTTGCATAACGTGCAAGATAGCCTGTCTTTACTTTTGGTTCAGGGCAGACCCATTTTTCTTTTCGTCTTGCAAGTTCTTCGTCGCTTACTTCAAGGTGAATTTTGTAATTGTTGATGTCAAGTGTAATCATGTCGCCTTCTTCAACTAATGCAATAGGACCGCCTACTGCTGCTTCTGGAGAACAGTGACCAAGGGATGCACCTCGTGTTGCGCCGGAAAAGCGTCCGTCTGTAATAAGTGCAACCTGCTTGTCAAGTCCCTGACCTGCAAGTGCTGCTGTAACGGCAAGCATTTCCCTCATTCCAGGTCCGCCTTTTGGTCCTTCATAACGGATTACAACTACATCGCCAGCCTTTATCTGTGCTTTCTGAACGGCTTCCATTGCTTCTGATTCATCGTTGAAAACTCGTGCAGGACCTGTGTGCTTCATAAGTTCTTTTGCACAGGCAGAGCGCTTTACTACAGTTCCGTTTGGAGCAAGATTTCCAAAGAGAATTGCAATTCCGCCGTTGTCACTGAAAGGATTTTCAATTGGACGCAAGATTTCAGGATTTCTGTTTACTACGCTTTTAATGTTTTCTGCAATAGTTTTTCCTGTCGCAGTAATAAGGGAAGTATTGATTAAATTCTTTTTTGCAAGTTCCGCAAGAACAGCCTGAACTCCGCCAGCATCGTTTAATTCACACATAAAAGTATGACCGGCAGGTGCTAAGTGGCAGAGGTTTGGAGTGCGGTTTGAAATTTCGTTTACTTCGTGAAGGTCAATTTCAATTCCTGCTTCGTGAGCAATTGCAGGAAGGTGAAGCATTGTATTTGAAGAACAGCCTAATGCCATGTCAGCGGCAAGACCGTTTTTGAAATTTTCAGCAGTCATCATCTGGCGTGCAGTAATACCTTTTTTGTACAAATCCATTACAGCCATACCTGCGTGTTTTGCAAGAGCAATGCGTTCACCAGTTACGGCAGGAATAGTTCCGTTACCAGGAAGCCCCAGTCCTAAAACTTCTGTAAGACAGTTCATTGAATTTGCAGTGAACATTCCAGAGCAGGCACCGCATCCAGGGCAGGCACTGTGTTCCATTTCTTTAAGCTGCTCTTCCGTAATTTTTCCAACAGCAAGACCGCCCACAGCTTCAAACATATCTGTAAGCGAAAGATTTTTTCCTGAATAAGGATTTGACGGATCATTACCAGGCAAATGACCTGGCATCATAGGACCGCCGGAAACAAACACTGTAGGCAAATCAAGTCTGGCAGCAGCCATAAGCATACCGGGAACAATTTTGTCGCAGTTAGGAATCATTACAAGTGCGTCAAACTGATGAGCCTTTGCAACACATTCAACACTGTCTGCAATAAGTTCTCGGGTTACAAGTGAATATTTCATTCCTTCGTGTCCCATGGCAATACCGTCGCACACACCAATAGCAGGAAATTCAATTGGAGTTCCGCCAGCCATACGGACGCCGGCTTTTACTGCCTCTGAAATTCTGTCAAGTTCAATGTGACCTGGAATAAGTTCATTTTTTGCACAGATAATTCCCACCATAGGCTGAGCAAGTTCTTCATCTGTGTAGCCAGAAGCATAATAAAGTGAACGGTGAGGAGCACGGGCAACTCCCTTACAAGCGTTATCTGATTTTTTCATTTTAAACCTCTAATAATAAATTAACTTTTAAACAGAAAAATCTTATCACAAAGATTTTAGTTTTTCTATCAGTTCTTTTCCCCAGAAGCTGCATAAGATACTGTAAGCTTCATCTTTAATTTCCGGGGCAACACACTGTTCAAGCTGCACAATATTTGACCTGCAGTAAGAAGCGCAAATCCTGCTTACAACACCAGCAGTTTTTTTTGCAAAGTCATTATTCCGGCAGTTATTTAAAAAGTCAAAAAGCACAGTAAACACTGATGAAGTAGAGCAGACTTTTTCCCATTCGTAAAGGGAAGTGATTTTCTTTTCGGAAGAAATGCCTGTGTCGGCGCAATAACTGTAAACAATTTCGTTCATGCCTTTGTAAGATGAAGCTGTAAGTGCAATGAAAAAATACTGCAGAATGTCTTCTGCCATTGTACAGAAAACAGGAGGAATAAATTCCAGTGCATCTTTGTAAACGGAAGTTTTTATAAGTTTTCCCCACAAAAATCCGTTGTGATTTTGCAGAAAAAGCCAGTCGTTGAAAATTGATTTTTCCGTTTCTGAATTAAACAGGCAGTTTTCGTTTACAAGAGAAATTCTTTTAGTAAGGGCTTTTTCTTTTTCAGAAAGAACTTTTTCTCTTTCAGCACCTGAATAAAAAAAGTCAGCCTTTCCGTGAACAATGTCAGCCTGAAATGTCCGGGCTTCATTAAAAAGTTTTTCAAGACATTCCGGCACAAGCAAATCGTCGCTGTCCAGAATAAAAGTGTAAAGTGAATCTGCATTAGTTACGGCAGTTCGTCTTGCTTCAAGAAGACCTTTGTTTTTGCCGTGCTCAAGATAAATGCAATTTAAATTGTTTTCGTAAGGAAATGATTTTTTTTGTTTTAAAAACGATTTGAAAATCTGGCGGCAGTTTAAACCGTTGGAATCAGTTCCGTTGCTGCCGTCGTTTACAAGAATAAGCTGGATTTTTTCAGTTTTTAAAATCGTCTGATTTAATACGCTTTCAAGACAAGCCGCAAGGTAAGGTTCACTGTTAAACACAGGAACGCAAACACTTACGGCATTTTCCTGTTGATGTACTTTAATTTTTTTTGCAAACATCAAACTGTATTTTATTCACCTTTTTTAATGTAGTAATCAGAAGTATCTCCTGCAAAGTAAGAACCGTATGCTACAGTACTTGCTGAGTTGTCAAAAATTGTTTGTGAAGAACATTCCAGTTCAGTTACAGCTTCAATTACTTTTTTCTCCAGATCAAAAGTAACAACATTGTCTACATTTCTGACTGTTTCCCTTGCAGTTACAGTTGAGTCTGTAAATACAATACGCTGACCGTCATCTGCAATAACAAGCTTTTTAGGCATAACAGCAATAAACTTTATAGGATTATAGAAACCGTCCTTTGCATCAGCAGGTGTATGGAAAGTCCATGTGTAATTGTCTGCTGAAAAATTCTTTTGCGGAGAAGTAACGTATACATCAGTGTTATTTGACCAGCCGTAAATTTCAGGAATAGGTTGTGATTCGTCTGTAGAATTTGCAATATCGCTTAAACTGAATGAAGCAATACAGCCTCGTGCATTTTTAACATTAGAATAGCCGTTGTTGCTAGAAGTCATGCCCTGGAAACTTGCAAGAACATAAAGATTTCCTTCCTGAACTATCATGTCTTTAATTTCAAGATCGTCAGCGTCGGTAAGTAAAAGCCGTTTTTTCAGGATTGCTAAAAGATCCAGTGATTTATAGTCGTCTGTAAATGAAGAAGTTATAGTTCCGTTTTCTCCAATTAATGTGTCGCAGTGAAGTATATTGCTTTCGTCAAGAATATAGAACATTCCGTCACTTACGCAGAAAGTTGTTAAAGAACTGTTAACTGAAGTGATTTCAGAAGGCAGCTGGACTAAGGTAGTTTCATCTGGAGTAATGGACATTTCACTAAAAGACATAGGATTGCCGTATACTCCAATATAATAAGTACTGCCTGATTTGTGTAAGGCATAAAGTTTGTTTTCCTCAAAATCATCATATATATCTGTAACATGATAATCGTTGATGCCGGAAAGAATTGTAGTTTTATTTCCATACGGTGATATTCGTGTTATATCTGCTGATTGGGAAATGTATATTTCATTGTAATAGCCGAAAGTAAAGTCGTAATCTCTGTCATAATAAGTAGAATGAGCAGGGTTTGTTGTGTCAATGAAAAAACTTTCACCCAAAGAGCTGGCTGAATTTACATAATAACTGTGAGTGCTTGATGGGTCGCTTGTCCATAAAAGAACATCAGTTTCATGAGTAAGAATTTTTGGTTCAAGGTACTTGTAATAAATAGTTATGTCAGCAGTATCTTCCGTTTTTGTGTAACTTTTAATTATAAAGTCTTCCAGTTTAGGTTCAACAGTGATATTTGGGGCATAATTTTCTGCTATAATAAATGGATTTTCAATACTGTAATATTCGTATTCATCAAAACTGCAGCTTATGTTGCTTCCGGCAGTTCCAGTGAAGTAAACACTTGTGCCGTCGTGGAAGTTTATAGAACTGATGTAAGGTGCTGCATTACCTACAGTAAACTGTTTTGTTACAGATGAACTTTCATCAGAATAATCTGTTGCGTAAAGGTCAATTGAAACAGGAGAAATTTCAGTACCTTCCACTATTCTTTCATCTAACTGTAACGTTCCGTTTTTTAAAACAAACACAGCATTTTCCGAACCGCCTGCTGCAATAAAATTAAATGTAATGTTGCTGTCAGAGTTTTCTATTGTGCTAAGTGCACTTGCGTCAATTGGAATTGAAGTTTGTGATTCATCTAAAGTAAGTGTACGTGGTGTTCCTGTTTCAAAGCTTGTCAGTTTTTCAACGCTGTGGATGTAATCAAATACTGCTCCAATGTAACACTTTTCGTTAACATCTGTTAAAGTTTTGTCGCTGCAAACTGTAAAGCTATCTATAAAGCCTTTTGTAATGTCATACACTATTTTTTCATAAAGACCGTCGCTTAACGTTTTAACGTAATAATCTGTTGTATTAGCTGAATTACTTGGAGTAACCTCAATGCAAGTACTTGGATCTATCAATGTCTTAAGTATAACAAGCGGACTTGTAGTGTCATAACTTTTGTCATAGTTAACCGTAAGTGTTGCTGGTGAAGCATCTGAAGGTTGAGTATATGATTCATCAGTAGTGGGTACTAAAGTTAAGCAGACTTTGTTTTTTAAAGTAACATTATTAGTTAATCCAAAATAAACGTTTTCTACTGTAACATTACGAACGTTTTCATCTGAAGTGTAAAAATCTAATGCCTGAGTTGACCTAGTAGATGTAAATATTTTTGTCTTTGTATTGTAACTAAGTGAACATTCTGACTCACCTTTTTTAATAAACTGGATTTCCTGACAGACCATATTGCTTTTTGTCTTGATGGCTGCAATGTCAATGGAAGGCATGTCAGTGGAAATCATTTGAATTTTTAAAACTTCATTGTTTATTCTGTCAACTTGGTTTAAAAGAGCAGAAAGGTCTATAGGATAGTCTTCTGTGCTGCCGTCACCAGATACACTTCCGGAACCTGAAGCATAATAAGTTACATCTGCAGAAACTGCACCTTTTACTTCTATAGTTCCTGTTGTAGTTAAGTTAGTTGCAATTAAAATCAGGTTATCGCTTAAGAGAGCTTTCATTGTAGTCTGGCGATCCGGGTCTGGACCTTTTATGCTCAGTCTGTAATATCCTGGTTTTATAGACTTAGGTTCAATTAACTCTGTAATGGTTCCGTCTACATTTTCAACTTGAACAGTGTTATTGATTTGAAATACGTAATCTGAGTCAGTTGATGTTCCTGTTGAGCCTCCATCTTCAGATGATGTTTGCTGTACTAAGCCGAGTAATATTTTTTCACCTGTTGAAACAGATTCTAAAGTTGCAGTAAGTCCGCTTGTTACTAAGTTTTCGCTATCAGTTTCTATGCCAAATTCATGATATATATCTAAACTGCAGTTAATTGTAATGTTAAAAAATCCTTCATTTAATGTATCTTCAATTAAGTAAATAGGTTCAGTATTGTAGTCAATTAAAACAGAAAGGCTTTGTGTTTGATTTCTTAAGTTTACATTTTTTTCTGTACCGAAGAATATAATTGTCTTAACTACTAAAGTATTTCCGTCTTGCTCTTGAACAGTTTCAACTTTATAGCCTTCTACAGTAACATCATAAATTCCGCAAGGCACATTAAGCGTACAGGTAAAATTTCCGTCTTCCTGCCGCGACACTGTTTCTGTAAACGTAAAACTTTCACTTCCTTTTTTAGATGAAAACTTAATTGTAAAATCTGAAATGTCAGCAAAAGCAGGCAGTTCAGCTCCAGTAGTATCATGTGAAGGATAAACAGTTCTTACACCGAAATTATTTGTAATGGTTAAATTAACATTGCAGTTTCCGTCTTTGCTTTTTTCGCCTGCATTTTCTGTTACAAGATTATTTTTGCAGGAAGCAAGAAAAACTAAAGCAATTATCAAAAGGTTAAAGGTTTTCTTTATATTTTTCATATTAAACAGGTTAAATTTCATGTCTGCACCTCTTTTTACTAGTTTGTATAATTTTTAGTAACAAAGCAGATAGCTTCAGCGCTTCTTTCTGCATCACCGGCTTTAATTGTTAAAGTCAATACGTTTTTGTCGTCTTTTCTTAGATTAAGTTTAAATGCGCTTCCTTTTGTAATGTCATACATGTCATCTGAACTGTTGAAAACAAACTCTTTGCTGCTGGTGGAAACTTCACAGCCGTTGATTTTCCAGGAGTAAACTGCATCTGTGAAATTTTCGTATTCATAAGAATTTGTAATTGAAAATACAAGTCCGTTTGTGTCATCTTCTTTGTAATAAGCAACAACTGTATCTGTAACATCAACTGCAGTGGTTAACTCTCCGGACTTGTTGTATTCGGATCCGCCTTTGCAAATTATCTGAGGGTCGCTGCACATTGAAAGGTTTACTGAACTGTCTGTTGTGTTTTGTGAAAGGGTGATGTTTAAAGTGTTTTCTCCCTGCTCCAAAGTGATGGTTCCGTTTCCTGTGTATGATTCGATTGTTAATCCGTCTGTTCCCAGACAGGTGATTTTTATTGTTACTGTAATGGTTTTGTCGGCTTCAAAATTTGCAAATAAAAACGACTGGGTCATAAGTTCTGATAATGTTCCGCTTTTACGTTCAGATAAAGTGTAATCGCCGGAAATGCTTACTGTAATGTCGAAAAATTCATCAACTTCGCTTTCTGTACTGCCTGAATTTTCAGTGATTGCAGCAAGTAATTTTTCAACTGGAATTGATAACTGTACTGTTTCGTTTTCGCTGCATCCGCTAAAAGTAAAAGCAAGTGTAAAAAGCAAAACTGCACAAATCATTAAGTGGTTAAATTTGTTAAAAACTTTTTTCATAGAAAACTCCTGATATAAATAAACTATATGAAAGTTCCATTTAAAACTTAACACATAAGTTCAATCTTGTTAAGTAGAATATGGGTTGTGAAACTGCCGGAAATTTTCATTTCGTCCCGAGTGATTTACGAGAAGGTCTTGCGGATAAGTGCAGGCTTTAACTTTTGCAGTGCATTGCTTGGAGTAAAGTGTACTCTTATGGCAGTGTCTTGAAGATAAGTTGCAGCTGTTTGGCAAGTACGCTGGCGGCGGCGCCTTTTGATTAGAAAAAAGTGCAAAAAAAAGGGGCTGTCCTAGAAGTAATTAAAACTTCATCAAAGGACAGTCTTTTTA
>CAMCRZ010000016.1 GCA_945877425.1 uncultured Treponema sp. | reverse complement strand
TTTGTAAAACTCAATTCCATATCGATTTGGGTAAATTCAGGCTGACGGTCACCACGTGCATCTTCATCACGATAACAGCGTGCAATCTGGAAATACTTGTCAAATCCAGAAACCATCAAAAGCTGTTTGTAAAGTTGAGGGCTTTGTGGAAGTGAATAAAATTTTCCAGGATGAACACGGCTTGGAACAAGGTAATCCCTTGCACCTTCCGGCGTTGATTTTATAAAAGTTGGAGTTTCAATTTCAAGAAATCCTTTTGATGTAAGATATTCCCGAGTTGCAAAAGTAACAGCCGAACGCAGGATGATGTTCTTCTGCATAGGCTCACGACGCAAGTCAAGATAACGGTATTTTAAGCGCAAGTCTTCATTTGGAATTACAAGAGTTCCGTCTTTCTGGCGCACTTCTTCAATGCTGAACGGCAATTCCTGTGAAGTTGTAAAAATCTCGATGTCCGATGCTTCAACTTCAATTTCGCCTGTAGGCATTTCTTTGTTAATATCTTTTTCTGCACGGGCTGCAACAACGCCTTCTACTGCAATACAATATTCACTTTTTAAACTAGCAGCAATTTTCTTTACTTCGGCAGAAGCATTGTCGCCCACCATAACCTGAGTAATTCCATAACGGTCACGCAAACGAATAAAAACAAGACCGCCCAAATCACGAGTGCGGCTGACCCAACCATTTAATACAACTTTCTTGCCCACATCAGCCTTTGTAAGCTGGCCGCAAGTAACTGTTCGCTTTGAATTTTCCATAGTAAAATCATTCTAGTGATTTTAACTTTTTTAATAAAGTAGTTTTTTCTTTCGATTTATTTTCTATTCATATTCTACTTCCATGGCAAACTTCAGGCTTTTCAAAAATGCACTTTTTCTTAACAAATTCCACTCTTTTATGTAAAAACAAATTGCTGGGATTTTCCGCACTTTACTGCTACACTATTACAAATGTTAAAAAAAATTGCAAAGGTAGGAAAATTATGCGAAAACATTACATTGACAATATCCGCTGGATGACGGTTTTTCTTGTCGTAATTTACCATATAATTTACATTTACAACGGAATCTGTACGTCAGGCATTGTAGGTCCTTTTTCTGATTTTCAGGCGCAGGATGCAGTGCAGTACATTTTGTATCCATGGTTTATGGTAATTCTGTTTATTGTTGCAGGAATAAGTTCACGGGCTTTTCTTGAAAATCATACAGGCAAAGAATTTCTAAAATCTCGGACACGGAAACTTTTAATTCCTTCTACACTTGCACTTTTTGTCTTTCATTGGATTCAAGGATATTTCAACATATCAATAGGAAACGGATTTGAATATTTCCCGAAAGATTTTCCCAAAGCTGCTTTATATTTCATCATGGCATTTTCCGGAACTGGCGTACTCTGGTTTATCCAGATGCTGTGGATTTTTTCTGTGCTGCTTCTTCTTGTAAAGAAAATTGACAGAAACGACAGGTTTTACAATTTCTGCGGAAAGTCAAATATTGCCGTTGTACTTTTGCTTGGAATTGCATCTTACGGAGCTTCACACATTTTAAACACACCCATAATCCTAGTATATCGTTTTGGAATTTACGGTTTTGCATTTTTTACAGGATATTTTGTTTTTTCCCATGAGCCTGTAATCGAAAAAATCAGCAGATTATTTTTTCCCTTTGCGTGCATTGCTGTAATTCTTGGCGCTGTGTATGTTTACTTTTACTTCGGACAAAGCTACGTTGAACCGCCGGTTTTAAACAATCCTGCTGCCACAGCTTTTATGTGGTTTACATGCCTTGCAATTTTAGGAGGCGCAAAACGTTATTTAGATAAGACAAATTCCTTTTTCACATTTATGAGAAAGAACAGTTTTCCGCTTTATATTTTTCACTACCTGCCCCTTTCTGCTGCTGCATATTATTTAAACAGATACACTTCAGTTTCTGCATTGCCGTCGTATCTTATAGTTACAGTTTCCGCTTTTTTGGGAAGCTGGATTTTAAATGCAATTATTTCAAACATTCCGTTTTTGCGATGGTGCATTCTTGGAATTAAAAAAGGTAAGAGTAATGTTTAGCGAAAATCTCATCAGTTTAAGGAAACTTAAAAACATTTCACAGGAAGAGCTGGCAGAAAAGCTTAATGTTTCAAGGCAGACAATTTCAAAATGGGAAACAGGCGAATCACTGCCCGACATTGAAAAGACAAAAATTCTTGCAGAACTTTTTAATGTCAGCATTGACGACCTTGTTAATTTTGAAAAAACTCCCCACTCGCTCGGAATTCCGCCAAAAGGAAAATATGCGTTCGGCGTCGTAACTGTTGGTGAAAAAGGTCAGATAACTCTTCCTGCAAAAGCCCGTAAAATTTTTGACATAAATCCAGGTGACAATCTTATTCTGCTGGGTGATGAAACTCAGGGAATAGGAATCATCAAGGAAGAAGACTTTCTTGCTTTAGTGCAGCATCTTTCCGGTTAAAACTGATTGTGTTTCCTAAGAGATAATTTTCTTAAGGTTTTCATGGTAGTCCTGCCACCACTTAAGTTCTTCAGAATTCTGCTTTGCCTCTGTTTCTTTAAACCGCTTGTCAATTTCAATTATTTTGTCTCTGCTGTCTATAACTGCTTTTGAAATTACAGGTTCAAAGTGAATGCCGCAGGCTGTTTTGAAAATTACAAGTGCACTGTCTACGTCCATGGATTCTTTGTAAAGTCGCTGGCTTATAAGGGCGTCAAGCACGTCTGCAGCTGCCATAATTCTTGCACACAAAGGAATTTCGTATTCTTTAAGTCCGTTGGGATAGCCTGTTCCGTTCCATTTTTCGTGATGCCACAGACACATTTGTTTTGCAATTTTGTTGAATTCGCCGTCACCAATCTGAGGCAGGAATTCCAGCAGTTTGTGACCTTCTACAGGATGGGTTTTCATCAGTTCAAATTCAGCATCAGTAAACTTTCCGATTTTGTTTAAGACTCCTTCTGGAATGTGGATTTTTCCAATGTCGTGAAGAAAAGCTGCGTTCTGGAAAAGATAAATGTTGTCCTCCGTCAACTCTTGCGTGTATTCGCCGTTTGCAACAAGCTGCCTGCATATCATTTCTACGTAAACCTGTGTGTGAATGACGTGATGTCCTGTAAAAAGATCATGGCTTCCAAGACACTGGGACACAAACTGAATTATCTTGTACTGAGTTTCGTCAAGGGATTTATTTTTTTCTACAAGGATTTCGTTCAGATTGTGATACTCGTTTTTTGCGTTGTTCAGTTTCATCATTGTGCGGTGAGTGCGTTTTGAAAGCTGGTTTATTGCAAAGAATAAGAATGAAAATTCAATTGTGTAGCCTAAATACATCTGAATAAGATAGACTTCTCTTGTAAATCTTCCTGAAACAACTTCGTAAGCGGTGTATGATTTAAAATATGTAACGAATATAACGAAAATGTAATTGTAAATTGTTGTAAGTCTAGAAAGCCGTTTGTTGTAGTAAATGCAGCTTATAATGGGAATGAGTGCAAAAGAAACACTGAGCCTTACAACGCCGGTCCATGCCATTAAAGCTACGAAAACCGATGCGGCTATTGTTCCAAAATACATTGAGAAATACTGGAATTTTCTATTCTGTACCCTGTTAATGAAAAGGCTTATGATTGAAACTACAAGTTCCTGTATGCAAAGGACAATTGAAAAATGATGTGGAACTTCCCAAATACCCGCTACAGTAAAGATGTAAAATACAACAGGTACTAGAATTGTTCCGAAAAGAATTTTTTCAGTAGTTCGATTTACATTTACGATATTATCTATGAAAAATTCTTTGTCTTCTCCTGTCATAATCCATCCTGTTATAAGAAATGTACTATATAATTATACAACGCTTTTACCATTTTTCAAAGGTAAAATGCAGTTCTTTTGCTCTTTGGCAAGTACGCTTGGGCGGGGCTTAAAATAAAAGGCGCTAGGAGCAGAAGTCGGGTGCAAAAACGCCTAGCCCCGATTGTAGTGGTTGTGCAGCAAGTCTGGAGCAAAGCGGAAGACCGGCCGTGAGGGCAAGCCACGAAAAGCGGGTGATGCCAGAGTGTGCACTCTTACGTGCAGTGGTTTGGAAGAAGCGGCAGACCTTTGGCAAGTACAATCTGGCGCCTGCGCCTTGTTCTTGCCAGAAAGTGTGCTCTTTGCCAGAGGGTTTCTGAAGGAAACTTCCGCTCCTGTAAAGCCAGATTGTGCGGCTAGACTGTCAGGTTGTAGTACAAACCTTTTTGCTTCATAAGTTCTTCGTGGGTGCCTTCTTCTGCAATGTTTTTGTTTGAAATGTAGAGTATTCTGTCTGCGTTTTTAATTGTAGAAAGTCTGTGGGCTACTATAAATGACGTTCTGCCTTTTATAATTTCCGTTAGTGCCTGCTGAATTAAAAGTTCTGTTTCTGTGTCTATGGAACTGGTTGCTTCGTCAAGTATAATTACCGAAGGATTTTTCAGGATAATCCTTGTAAAGCTCAAAAGCTGCTTTTCTCCTGCACTAAGCCCCTGCCCTTTTTCTTCCAGCTCATGCATATAGCCGTCTTTAAACTTAAGTATAAAATCTTCTGCGTGAATTTTTCTGGCTGCCTGCTTACATTCTTCGTCTGTTGCATCTGGTTTTCCGTACCGAATGTTTTCAAGAATTGTTCCCTTAAACACAAAAGGATCCTGCATAAGAACGCCTACTTCCCTGCGAAGTGATTTTAAAGTTACGTCCTTTATGTTAACGTCATCAATTGTGATTGTGCCTTTTTGAATGTCGTAAAATCTTGTAAGCATATTAAGGACTGTAGTTTTTCCTGCACCTGTTGGTCCTACCAATGCAATTGTTTCTCCGCTTTTTACGTGAAGGTTAAAGTTTTCAAGAATGTTAGTTCCGTTTTCATAGCCAAAAGTTACGTTGTCAAAATCCACTTTGCCTTTTACGTTTTTAAGTTCTGATGCATTTTCCCTGTCTTTTATGGAAACAGGATAATCGATTGTGTCAAAAACCTGCTCCAGATTGCTTGTAACTTGTGCCAGCTGCTGAATCAACTGTGCAATTTGTGTAAGCGGTGTGGAAAAAATCCCCATGTAACTTATAAAAGCAACTACTGTTCCTGCTGAAATTAAATTTATGCATGCATTACTTCCCATTGAATAAAATGCAACTCCAAAAAGAGAAAACATTCCTAAGCTCCAGAAAATTTCAACGCATGGTGTGTTCAGTTCATTTACTGCAACAATATGCTGCCACTGTTTGTAGCAAAGCGTATGAATTTTTTTCAGGATATTTAAATTTATTTCCGAGCGGTTGCAGTTCTTGATGATTTTTTCGCCCATCAATGATTCAACTAAAAAAGCATTTCTGTTTGAATTCTTCTTTCTTAAGCGCTGAAACATTGGCTTTAAGCATTTACGCAAAAGTACAACGCAGATAACCATAGGAATGGAAAATCCTACAACTACTAAAGCAAGCGGCACGTTTGTTGAAAACATAAATCCTAAAACCATTACAATCATTACTACGTAAACTAAAAACTGAAGTACAAAGTTTGAAAAAAAGTTTGCAAGGTCGTTGATGTAATCTGTTACACGTACAACAATTTTTCCGTCAGGGCGGTTGTCAAAATATTCAAAAGGAAGTTCCTGCAGATGTTTAAAAATATCATGGCGGATATTTGCAATTACACCGTGACCAAGTTTGCCCATTAAAGTCTGCTGTAAGAAAGAAAAAATAATTCCTGTTGCCGTAAGAAAAACTGCTCCTGAAATAAGAAAGACAAATTCCTTCATGTCTTTTGTAAGCGCCGTTACGTTAATAATCCGTTTTAAAATTACAGGAATAAGCACTGAAGTCAGCGAAGAAAAAATCATAAGTACGCAGACAAATGCAAATATTTTTCTGAAAGGTAAAATGTAGGAAAGTGTCCGCTTGAACTGCTTTAAGTCGATTTTTGTTTTTATGTCTTCATCCTGATAAAAAGTATTTCTCTTTGCCATTTTAATGCCTCTTAGTTTTCCGGTGTTTTTATGGAGTTGTAATCTACAAGAGATTTTTTCTGCATCATCTGAATTTCGTAAACTTTTGCAAAATGTCCGTTCAGCTTTATGAGTTCATCAAAAGTGCCTCGTTCTGCAATCTGTCCGTCTTTCATGTAAAGAATTTCATCACAATCTTTCAGGGAAGAAATTTTATGTGCGCAAATGATGATTGTTTTTTCCGGATAATAAGTTTTTATGTCTTCAAGAAGCTTGTGCTCTGTTTCAGTATCAAGGGCGCTTGTTGAATCATCTAAAATAATTACGCCTGCATTTTTCATAAGTGCACGGGCAATTGAAAGACGCTGTTTCTGTCCGCCGCTTAATCCCATTCCACGCTCACCAACTACAGTTTCATATTCATCAGGAAGTTTCATTACAAAGTCGTGAGCCTGAGCGTGTTTTGCTGCAGTTATGATTTTTTCTTTTTCTTCAGCAGTAAAGCTGTCTTTAAAATCTGCATCTTCTTTTTCAGCATAATCAATGTTTGCAGCTATTGTATTTGAAAAGAGGAATGCTTCCTGGAAAACGTAACTGAACATACTGCGCAATTCCTTTAAAGAGTAAGAGCGTAAATTTCTTCCGTTGATGAAAATTCCGCCGTCTGTTAATTCAAAGTTCCGCACTAAAGTTTCAAGCAGCATACTCTTTCCGCTTCCGGTGCTTCCTGTAATGCCAAGCTTTTTTCCGTAAGGAATATCAACACAGATATTTTGTAAAATAGAATTTCCGTCTATGGAAAGGCTGGCATTTTTTATTATGATTTCCGGCTTAATATTTTTGTTTAAACTGAATACGTCTTTTTTTCCGCCGTTGATTTTAAAATCTTCAGTGCTGCTTTTTTCGTTTTCATAAGATTCATCTTTATCTTTTACAGCACTTTTCTTTGCCATAAAGTTCATCATTTTACTTCCAGACACAAGCTGCTGCTGCATTCTGAAAAAATAATTGTTTATGTTCGTAACGTAATTCATGATTTTCAAAACGTAATTTGAACAGGCAACTAAAGCTCCAATCTGAAAATGTCCGCTGAAAACAAGAAGAGTGCTTACTGCAATAGTTCCAATGTATGCCGTCTGCTTTATGGAATTAAACACTGCTTCAAATTTTGCCGAAAGACTGATTTGCTCCAGATGACTTTTCTTTAAATTTTCGTTTGCAGCATTAAACTTTTTTTCTTCAAAGTCTTCGTTTGTAAAGGCACGGACTAATCTTACTGCAGCAATATTTTCCTGAACAGTTAAATTCATTGCAGCATTTCCACTGCGGATTGCTTCAAATTTTTCACGGGAAATTTTCTTAAACTTATTTAATTCAATTACAAAAACAGGCGTAAGAATTCCAGGAACAAGCAGAAGCCACAGACTCATCTTTGCAAGAATTCCTATGCTTAAAACCAATGCAAAAATACTGTCTGCAATTGCCGGAATAATAAGGCTGAACAAATCCTTGTACATAATTGTGTCGCCGTTAATTGTCTGCAAAAGTTCGCCGCTGTTAAATGAACTTAAAGTCTGGGAATCCAAAGACATAAGCTTTCTGTAAGTTTCGTAGCGGAGAGAAGTTTCCAGTTTAAGTCCTATAATCTGATTTAATAAATTTTTCGTATAGACAAGAACAATCCTTATAAACAAAACAGACAGAGAAAAAATCAAAAGGTGAATGAACAATCTCCAGCTGTGAACAGGATATTTTTCCAAATCAAAAATAAGGCTGAAAAAACTGTCTTGTGAAGGAATGTTGCTGCAAATAACATAATCAATAAACATTTCAAGAATAAGAGGCAGAATCAAGTCTGCAACAGTAGCGGCAAAGCTCATAAGCTGAGTTAAAACTGCAACAGGAATACATTTTTTGTAGTAGTGCATTCCAAATCCAAAAGTTGAATTCTTATAGTTTTTCATAACTCAAATGTGCATCCAAAAGTTATATTTGTAAATCTCAAAAGTATGCAATATGTTTACAAAAATCGACTTCTTGTTTAGTATTAAATTGTCCTGGAATTTTTTTTGCTGATTTACGCTGATTTGTACAGGGAAGCTTTATTTTCTGCAGGTGATTTTTATGGAAAACAATTTTACATTACAGATATGCGGTCACGTTTACAATCCCGGCGCTCACTGGAAAAAGTACCATTTTTACCTTACAAACAGAATTCACTACATTTTCAGCGGAACTGTCTATTACAAAGGCATTAAAAAGCTTAAAAAAAATCACCTTTACATTTTTCCTGCCAACCCAGACTTTAACGTAGAACAGTCAGACAAAGATCCTGTAGATCACATTTATTTTGACTTTATAAGCCATCAGACTCTTAAAATAAAGGATTATATAGAAATCGACGTAAGGGAAATAGACGGCCTGCCTGAACTTCTGGAATCTGCGGGAAAAAACCTTACGCTGGACAAAGTAACTCATTCTCTTGGCAGCAATTACTTTAACATTCTAATGGAACTTATAAAAAACAGGATTCCTCTGTTTAAGTTTAAAAGTCATTTTACGCAAGACGCAATTCAGTATATTCATCAGCACAATTTTGATGAACTTAGCGTAAAAAATATTGCGGAAAAACTGAATGTAAACGTTGACCATTTTATCCGCTGTTTTAAAAACGACACTGGACTTACGCCTCACAAATACATCAACCTTTACAAAGCCGACATGGCAACTACTTTTCTGAATAACGGCAAAAGCGTAAAGGAAACGGCTTCACTTTTAGGATTTGCTTCATCTTCTTCATTTTCCACTTTTTACAAAACAGTCCACATTTCCTAGGCTGCGTTTACGGCTTGAGTTTTTGGAGATAATTATAACAAATTTTCACTTTGCTTGAAGTCCAATTTTACTTTCACTATAATAAGTCAAAAAAATATGGATGGTGTATAAATGACAGCCCAAATTCTTGCAGTGGCAATTTTTCTGGTAATGTTCTTCCTTATCATAACAGAACGCTTTCCAAAACAATATACCACTTTAATTTGCGGAGCATTAACTTTGCTTTTAGTTTTCACAGTAGGATTCGGAATTGTAGAAGGAAACTGGGGAAAAGCCGCTAATGCTATAAAAGAAACCCTTAACGTTCACAATATCTTTACGGCAGGATTCTGGTACACTGCAGCAGGTGAAAGTGAATCTAAAGGAATTGACTGGGCAACTATTATTTTCCTTTCAGGAATGATGGTTATGGTAGAAGGAATGGCTCGTGTGGGATTTTTCCGATGGCTGTGCCTGAGACTTGCTAAAGCCGTAAATTACAAAGTTGTGCCTGTATTTTTTACGTTTATGGTAATGAGCGCTGTTCTTTCAATGTTTATTGATTCCATTACAGTTATACTTTTTCTTGCAGCCGTTACAGTTGAACTTTCCGTAATCCTGAAATTTACGCCTGTTCCAATGATTCTGGCAGAAATTTTCTGTGCAAACTTAGGCGGTTCTTCAACAATGTGCGGTGATCCTCCGAACATTATCATAGGTTCAAAATTAGGATATTCCTTTACAGACTTTCTTACAAACACTGGTCTTATTGCAGGAATAAGTCTTGTTGTAATAATTGCATATTTCATGATTACATGCAAAAAAGAATTTGCCAGTGCAGGAAAAGATGTTGACCCTTCAACTTTGCCTGTTCCGGAAAGTGCAATTAAAGACAAAGCAGGCTTTGCCGTAAGCTGTGTAATTTTTTCTTTAGCAGTTGTTCTTCTTGTAACTCATGCAAACACACATTTAAGCGTAGCATCAATCGGGCTGGGAATAGCAGTCATAACTTTTATAGTTTCAGGAAAACACTTTCTTGAGCTTCTCAAAAAAATCGACTATCAGACATTGCTTTTCTTTATAGGATTGTTTGTTGTAGTTGGCGGACTTGAGCAGACAGGTATTCTTGAACTGATTGCAAACTTTATAGCAAAAATTTCCGGCGGAAACACTTATCTTCTTATTGCAATAATCATCTGGATAAGTGCATTTGCTTCTGCTTTTATAGACAACATTCCTTTTGCAGCTACAATGGTTCCTGTCATAAAAGATTTGTCTCTTGCTACAGGAGCCAATATGCTTCCGGTCATGGCTTATGCTCTTTCTATGGGAACTGATATAGGCGGATGCGGCACACCAATCGGCGCCAGTGCAAACGTTGTAGGAACTTCAGTTGCAGCAAAAGCAGGTCATCCTGTAAGCTGGGGAAAATATTGCAAAATCTCGGCACCTGCCACTATAATTGTTCTTGTAATAAGTACACTTGTTATTTTTATAAGATATCTTTAAGTGCAGAACTGTAAAATTAAGCTTTGACTTTTTATGGGAGTTTTTATGGATAAACAGTTAATAGTTTCTATCGGTAGAGAATATGGAAGTGCCGGTCACGAAATTGGCCGTAAACTTGCAGCCAAACTGGAAATTCCTTTTTACGATAGAAATTTACTTGATGAAATTGCACAGGCAAAAAACGCTGATGCTGAAATTTTAAAACGCTATGACGAAAAGCCACGAATTCCTTTTTTAAGCAGAACCGTAAGAGGATACTCTAATTCTCCGGCAGAAAATGTTGCAGAACTTCAGTTTGCACTTTTAAAATCAAAAGCTGCAGACGAAGATTCTTTTGTAATAGTAGGCCGTTGCTCTGATGAAATATTCAAAGGACTGGCATGTTACGTTTCCATTTTCATTACTGCTGACATGAAAGAAAAAGTTGCACGTGTTATGGAAAAACGCGGCAAGTCAGAAAAGGAAGCTCTTAAAACAATCGAGCGCCACGACAAGACACGCCGCCTTTATCACGATCACTTCTGCAAAAACGGAAAATGGGGACAGGCTTCCACTTACGACCTTTGCGTAAATTCTTCTGTTTTAGGAATTGACGGCACAGTTGACTTTATCTGCCAATACATTGAAAAAATACAAGCGAAATAAATTATGAACAACATTATAAAATCTATACTTTCCGGAATTTTAATCAGCATAGGAGGAACAGTTTATCTTTCCAGCATAAATTCCGGAGTGCCGTGGTTTGGAGCCATTTTGTTTTCAGCAGGACTTTTTACCATTTGTGAATACGGCTACAATCTTTACACAGGAAAAGTGGGTTACATTGGCTTTCATTTTAAAGACGTAAAGTACATAGGCCTTGTCCTTTTGATTTGTCTGTTTAACATTCTTACGACTTTTGTGCTTGGTTTTCTTATGGGAAAGAATTTTACGGAAGTTGCTCAGACGGCTCAGACCATTTACGAAAAAAAATTAAATGCTTCTTTAGTTAAGGCTTTTGTTTCGTCTGTTTTCTGCGGAATTCTTATGTTTCTTGCAGTTGATACATGGAAGCGCGGTAAAAAAATCGGAGTGTTTCTTTATGTGCCTGTTTTCATTATCTGCGGATTTGATCACTCTATTGCAAACAGTTTTTACAACGGAGCAAGTTTTGCAGCAGGAAGCAGTCTGACTTTCTCTTTCAGCAATCTGATTTTTATTCTTTTAGTAGTTTTAGGAAACGGTTTAGGCGGAATTACTTTCCCTGTTTTGACACGTTTCCTTAAAGAAGAAAAGTAAAATATTTTCACAGCTTTGACACTCTTACTGAATAAGAATGTCAAAGTTTGTCCTGACTATTCCAGTTTTAGATCTCCTTCTTTTATCCAGCCAAATTTACGTTCAGCCAAGCCTAATGCCCAACAGATTATTCCAGGAAGCACCAGCGAAATCATTATAAGTCCAGCCCATTGCCACAATCCAGGATTTACAGCCAGAGAGTTTTCTGTTATAGATGCAATTTTTTCTGCAGCAAGTCCGGCTTTTTCTGCTTTATGAACAGCCCAGTTTACAGCCTGTTCGCTTGGACTAAACCATCCGCTTATAACGCCGATAGGTCCAACCATTCCGCAAGTTCCCATTCCGCTTGAAACTGCAGCACCGTTCATCTGCAGCCCGAAAATGCAGGTTGCCAAAGGTCCTGTTATGGCAGAAGTTAAAATCGGCGCAATCCACACTTTAGGATTTTTTACAATATTCGGCATTTGAAGCATACTTGTTCCCAATCCCTGAGAAATAAGACCGCTCCATTTGTTTTCCCTGAAACTCATTACGGCAAAACCAACCATTTGAGCACAGCATCCGGCTACAGCAGCACCGCCAGCCAAACCTGTTAAACCTAATGCAGCACAAATTGCAGCTGAAGAAATTGGAAGTGTCAGTGCAACGCCAACTATTACGGAAACAAGAATTCCCATTACAAAAGGATGAAGTTCAGTTGTAAGCATTATAAGTTTGCCAACCCAGTTTGCAGCAATTCCTATATACTTTGCACACAACACACTTAATAAAACGCCGCCAGCTATTGTTACAATCGGTGTTACAAGGATATCAACTTTTGTCTTTTTGCTTACAGCCATTCCTAATTCTGCAGCAACTGTTGCTATAATCAAAACTGCCAAAGGTCCGCCTGCTCCGCCTAAAATATTTGCCGTTGCTCCGACTGTAATCAGGCTGAACAGAACAAGTCCGTGTACGCCCATTGCATAACCTATTCCTGCAGCCATTGCAGCACCAACAACGTGACTTTCACAGGCAAATGCTCCTGCGTCAACTAAAAACTTAAATACAGCGTTTTCTCCTAAATGCAGAAGCTGCTGTCCTAATGTGCGGATTATTGTTCCAACTAAAAGTGAAGCAAATAAACCTTGTGCCATTCCACTCATTGCGTCTACAAAATAACGCTTTACAAATTTGTTCATACAAACTCCATTCTGGTGAGAAAAATAAATTGTTAAAATGATTGCCAGTAAAAATACTGAAAGTAAATTACCTGGTAATGTGGGATAAGAGATTCTATGAACTCTTTAGACAGTGGGATTCTGAACAGATTTCCGGATTCTGTCACCATTCATTGCAGGCGTAAAGTCTTTCCCTAAACTTATCAGAATAGATTTTTTTTTGCAAGCACCTATGGCAAAGCACCCACTCTCTGGCAAGAACAAAGGTGGCGGCTCTGGAAAAGAACGGCTGAACGTCGCAAAGCCGGGTGTCAAAACCGGGGCACTTATGCCCCTACACACTGTTTGTGGCATGGGAACTATTTTATTTGTCGCTTACGCGCCTGCCACAAACAGAGCGTTTTTGCACCCGACTTCTGCTCCTAGCGCCTTTTGTTTTAGAGAGCCGCCGCCCCAGCGTACTTGCCAACAGGCTGCACGAAGCAAACCGTCATGCTGAATTTATTTTAGCATCTCGCTATGACCTTCTCGTAAAGTGAGAACTTCCCGACGGGAACAGTACAACGCCTTTTCCGCCGACAGATGACACGGTGATGTTTGATGAAAGTGTTTTCTTAAAAAAACAATTGTAAAGCAACATGCTCCGATAGAAAAAGGAAAAACGAATATTATGACAGCCAGTTCAAGGCTTTTTCCAACATTGCATTATACCATTCTTGCTCGTTCTTGCTTTTCTTTGCAGCAGCTTTTGAATATTCAAAAAAATCTTTTACTTGTTCGGGACGAGGAATATATGAAGCTTTAAAAGAATCTTCCAACATTTTCTTAAAGACATTCAGCGGCAACGGCACGATTACCGATTTTCCGCCATAATATGAAATATTCAGATTGTGCAATCCGTAAAAATGTGCAATACAGGCTTCGTTGATTGTAGGAGCAACAAAAAGGCAGTAAGCATCTTTGCCTAGTTCTTTTTTGAACTTGGCTAAATGGCGTGAAACAGGCTCACCTTCCATTTCGTACTGTTTTTGGCCGCTTGACATTGTAACTTCAACAGTCAAGCCGAATGTATCATAATCGCATACAATATCAGCCATATTTCCTTGTGCAGTGGACATTGGTTTGCCAAAGTCATCAAACTTTAAATTCGCATGGATATTGCCGCCGTCAAGCATTGTCATGCCACGCCATACATTCCATTCCAAAAGCAGCGACGGGTCATAGACATCGTTTTTCTCAATCAGCATGAATGTATTTTGGATATCATCATATTCTTTATACGCTTTGATTTTTTCTATTTGAGTTTGAATGATTGTATCTTTCTTTAGAATAAGCAAATCGTCAAGTTTTTCTTTCAATTCAGAAATTGGCTCGGCTTCGCTTATTTGTATTTCCGGATTTTCTGCTTTTATTTTTTGGAGCAGAACCGTTTTGTCATCATCCAACAGTTTTGGAAGCAAGGCATTTCCAAGATAATCAATGTATTTTTCTTTATCATCGATAAAAACAGGCTCGCGTGAAATTGTATTTAAAATAAATTCGACATCATTTTTCTTTTCGGGAAGAATAGAAAGAGAACGCCCAATGTGGGAAATTGAAACAAGTCCCGTTGCACGCAAATAGCGGACGCAAGCGTCTGCATAATCATGCATATTGCTTGCCTTTGTTTGCAAAAATTTTTTCACAGTCGCAATGCGGCTTTCTCTTGTCGCAGTATTACCTTTTGCAATTTCTGACTTATAAATTTCTTGCAGTTCATTTATATGATAATAATATTTAAATTCCCGATATTTCTTTGAAGTTTTTTCCCGCTCAATTCTAAACGTTTCAATCTTTTTTACGATTTTGTCAAAATTGCGGTAATCGGTGAGCTGCAATCCAAAAATCATAAGTTCATCAAATTTGAGTGTGCCGAGCGTATAAATCAAACGCAGAATTTCAAGATATGGCTTTACATAAAAAGATGCGGCTTTTTCACTTGGAGTATGATACGGCGAAGGAATTTGAAATTTTAACAGTTGGCGAAGAAAAACATCTTCTTTTCGTTTTGCAGAAATCAATGATTTTCCTGCATCTGTCAGTTTTATTTTTGGCTCAAGCAAAACAAATCCCAATGCTTTCGGAGCACGATTTATTCTATCTCTTGCACTAAAAGCCGGGTCGTTGTTGCCGGAGCCATTGAAAAAATTTTCATTACGCAACAATTCCATGAACAAAATTTGAGTTTCAGAATTCCATTTTTTCCCTGTAAAATGCTTGCTCAGCAAGTCGATTTCAGGAATCATTTTTTCCGGTGTTCTCGGAGATGTCGTAATAAACACAATTTTGCTGTCTATGGATTTTGCCATTCTTATTCCTTATAATTTGCAACAAGTATGTGATTTGCCGCTGCCTGAAAACGATTGCGTATGTTTACTGCATATTTTTTTGGATATTCCCCGACTATCATATTTCCGTAAAGTTCTTCTGTAAGTTTTGTTTTTCCGATTACCATCAATGTTTTGCAGCCAAGATTTTTGAAATCAGAAGCAAGTTTTCTGTGAGAATCATCATTGAATCCGTCTTTGTATTCTTTGTTGCCATAATCAGAAAAAACGCAGTCATAAGGCGGATCAAGAAACATAAAATCATCGGCGCTTGTCATATCAAAAATATCTTTATAATCTTTATTGTAAATTTGTGAATTCGATAAAAGTGCTGAATGTTTTTGCGAAACCATCGCCGTATTTAAATGGTGGTATCTTCCAAACGGAACGTTGAATTCTCCTTTTGAGTTGTAACGTATCATTCCTGAGTAAGCTGTTTTGTTGATGAAAAAATAAATTAAAGCATCTGAATATGTTTTTTCTTTCAATCCGTTATACATATCCCGAATTGAATAATAAAGAGCCTCGTTTTTATCTTCTACGTGTTCCGTCGGATGTATTTTTTTTAATGAATCAAAATGCAGCCTGTTTTCTTCATATATTTTTTCAATTTCCGTCAGTTCTGTCCGAAGGTGTGGATAATCATTTTTTACGCCATTATAAAAATCCATAAGTTTGGAATTTATATCGTTGATGATTGCTTTTTTCGGCTCTAAATAAAAATACATAGCACCACCGCCAAAAAAAGGCTCAATATATCTGCCTTCAAATTGAGGAATATATTTTTCAATATTCGGGATTTCCCTTGATTTTCCACCACGATATTTTATTAACGGTTTCATTGCACTCCAAACCTATACACCTTTCTATTATATTAAAAAAACATCAAAGTGAAAAGGATTTGATTGATGATTACCAGGCTGAACGAAGCAACACACTTCCACATAAGTTGGAAAATGTACTATATTATTTTTATGTCACAAGCGGAAACTTTTTATGATGACGGTTTAAACTTTGAGTGCAACGGATGTTCTTACTGCTGCAGGTTTGAAGGCGGAGTTGTTCTTCTTTCAAAGGAAGAGCTTTTTGCTTTAGCAGAATTTACAAACCTTACGACGGAACAGTTTATAAAAGTGTACTGCCGTTTTATACAGCACGAAAACGGAACTGAATATTTAATTTTAAAAACATTGCAAAACGGCGACTGCATTTTCTGGAACAGTGAACTTTTTAACGGCAAAGGCGGATGCGAATGTTACGAAGCAAGACCTTCTCAATGTTCATCTTATCCTTTCTGGGAAAAAATCCTTTCGTCAAAAATCAGCTGGGAAAAAGAAAAATCAAAATGTCCGGGAATAAACTGCGGAAAAAAAATCACTTCTGAAGAAATAAAAAATCAGCTTGAAAAATACAGAAACCGTATCCCTCTTACAAAATCAGATTTAACCAAGACAAATTAAACATTAGCTGTAATTAACGAGGGTAAAACACTTTTATCAAGTCGCTTCTGCCGGCAGTTTTTAACGCTTCCATTACAGCGCGCTTATTTTCATGCTTATTGAACTGAAGCAATGCCCTTTGCAATTTACGCTCATGACCACCGCGTGCAACGTAAACTCTTTCAAAATGACCGTCTTTAGTCTTATTGTGAGGATTAAGCCCAGTGTAATACATGCAGGTTGCCAGACTTTCAGGCGTAGGATAAAAATCCTGAACCTGCTCCGGAACAAAGCCAGTCTTTTTTAAATAAAGTGCCACTTCAATTGCTTCATTAAGACCTGCTCCCGGATGACCTGCAATGTAATAAGGCACAAGATACTGCTTTTTGCCAAGTTCCCTGTTTATTTTTTCATACTCAGCAGCAAATTCTTCGTAAACTTTATGAGAAGATTTCCGCATCAAGCGCAAAACATTATCATTTACGTGTTCAGGAGCAACTTTTAACTGACCGCTTATGTGATGAAGGCACAATTCCCTGAAAAAAGTCTTGTCTTTATCCATCATCAGATAATCAAAACGGATTCCAGAGCGGACAAACACTTTCTTAACACCAGGAATTTCCCTAAGTTTCCTGAGCAGCTGAACGTATTCACTGTGACTTACCTGAACATTTTTGCATGGAGATGAACCAAGGCAATCTTTTGAAGGACAGGCACCTCTTTCTTTTTGATAAGGGCAGGCGTCTTTCCTGAAGTTTGCAGTCGGTCCGCCAACATCGTGAATGTATCCTTTAAAGTCAGAATCTTGCGTCATAAGAATGGCTTCTTTTACTAAGCTTTCCTGGCTTCTAGTCTGAATCCGTCTTCCCTGATGAAAAGTGATGGCACAAAACGAACAGGCACCGAAACATCCTCTGCAGCTTGTAAGGCTAAACTTAACTTCAGCCAAAGCAGGCACGCCGCTTTTTCCGCTGGAATTTTTTCTGTCATACATTGGATGCCACTTTCTTGTAAAAGGCAAGTTGTAAATTTCATCAAATTCAGCAGTTGTTAAAGGAAGTGACGGAGGATTTTGCACAACCCATCTTGAATCAACAGGCTCAATCAAAGTGCTGCCGTTAACTGCATCAGTGTTCTGTTCCTGAATAATGTAAGAGAATGCAAATAGTTCCTTACTTTCAGGCGTATTTTTGCAAATGTCAGCGTAGGTCGGAAGCATAAGTGCTTTTTTAGAAGAGGCTGATGAAGAAGGTGCAGTCTTTGTTTTTTCCAGCGGATTTTCCCATTCAGGAAGTTCTTCTTTTTTTCCGGTAAACCAGCAGGTGCCTCTGACATTTCTTATTTCACGGGCAGTTTTTCCTGATTTAAGAAGGGCTGCAATTTCAAGAAGTGCGTGTTCACCCATTCCGTAGATAAGAAGATCAGCCTTTGAGTCAAGAAGAATGGAACGTTTTACTGTATTTGACCAATAGTCGTAGTGAGATGTTCTGCGTAAACTTGCTTCAATGCCGCCTATAATAATATTTGTTCCCTTGTAAGCTTCACGGATTTTTGAAACGTAAGAAATTAAGGCTCTGTCCGGGCGGTGACCAGATTCTCCGCCGTGAGAATAAGCGTCTTGAGAGCGTGGTTTGTTGTTTGCAGTATAATTTGCAACCATACTGTCCATTGCGCCGGCACTTACAAGAAAACCAAGTTTAGGCTTTCCGAAAATCTTAAATGATTCTGCATTTTTCCAGTCCGGCTGGGCAAGTATGGCTACTTTATAACCGTTATGTTCGAGAAGTCTGCCTAAAAGAGCTGCAGCAAAACTTGCATGATCCACATAAGCGTCGCCGCTTACAAAAACAAAGTCAACTTCACTTATGTGACGATCAAGCAAGTCATCTCTTGAAACAGGCAAAAATTTTATGTTTGTAGAATTAGAAGAGGCTACCGTAAAGATCCAAAGCTCCGTTTACTGCGTCTAAAGAATCACCGTAAATATCACCGTATGCATCTAAAACATCACCGTATACGCCTAAAGCATCATCAATTTCGCTGTATGCATCGCTGTAAGCATCGCTGAGTTCGCTGTATGCATCACTGTAAGCATCGCTGAGTTCATCGTATGCGTCTCTGTAAGCTTTTCCTAAATCACTGTATAAATAGTCGTCATCGTCGTAATCGTAGTCGTTATCATCGTAAGAATAGCTGTCGTAATACGAACTTAAATCTACACCTGACAAAAGAGCATCAGCGTAAGTGTTAAGGAATTCTTCTGCAAAAGAGCCGATTACTTCTCTGTTGTCATAAATAAGGCTGTAAACTTCGTAAAGGTTCTTTGCTTCTACAACGCAATATGTTTCTTTGCCGTTATCATCATAGAATGCAACTTTTACTTTTGCTTCCATAGGAAGTTTTTTGTTCTTGAACTCTTTTTCAGAAAGTTTTGCTTCTGTTGAAAGGAGTTCTTCAAATTTAGTTGTCAGCTCGCTAACATTAACTTTTGCATCAAATGAACAGAAGAATTCAGTAATGAAAATTCCACCAACACCATCAGGATTGCAGAAAGAAAGTCCTGTGCTGAATCCAAAGTATTCGTCTGCATCAACTGTCAGGTTGCCAGGATTAGCAAGAGTAACTTTTTCTTTGGCAGAGATTTTGTCGAATGAAGAAGACTTTAAGTTTACAATTAAACCTTTAACAGGGAATTTGTCCAGAGTTTTAGCATCTGCGTCTTTAATGTTTTTCTTGAATTTGTCGTAGTCAAATACAAGCTTGATTTCTCCAGATGCAGAAGCTTCAACGTTTCCTTTAGCTGAATAATCTGCAAGACCAACGTCAATTTTCTTAGCTTTAAGGTTAATGCCAAAATTCTTAGCATCAAGGCTTAAACCAGGCATTTTTCCGCTTGCACTTGCTGACACTGAAAAGTTAACGTCACCGTTTGCAGTATTGCCGTTTGCTTTAGCTGAAATGTCACATTTAGCATCTAATTTTTCAACAGCTAACTCTAAATCCTTGATTTTTACATCAGCTTTAGCAGAACCGCTTCCCTTGATTGATCCTTTTGGATTGTCGCCTGAATCCTGCTTTACGTCCAGGTCAAACTTAAGTTTAGAAAGGTTTATGCTAAGTCCTTCCGGTAAACCGTCAGCTTTTCCAACTGATGCATCAAATTTTAAAGATGCCTTTCCAGCTGCCAAATCTTTTCCGAAAGATTCAACGTCAGTTTCAAGCTTTTCTACTGCATCAGAAAGTTTTACAGCAAATTTTGAAGTACCTATTTTTTCACTGTTTTCCTCTACGAAGTCTACATATTCGCTAAGATATTCTCCGATTTCATAAACAGCTTCGTTATCTTCAAAACTACGTGCTAAGTTTCCGAAAGCTTCTATTGCTCCAGTTGGTGAAGTTACAAAAGTCTTTGCTCCACTTTTTGGAAGATCAGAAGGCTTAACTTTGTCAACTTTTTTGCCGGAACAAGCTGCAAGTAAAAATGCAGATGCTACAGCAAGTACAATCTTTGATTTTCTCATAGAAAACTCCTTTAATTATATTTTTCTTATGAATACATTAATCCTGCTGCAAGGAAAGTATCATAAATTGTGCGGACTGTAGAATATATTTCGTATGCAGAAGAGTCTTTTTCTTCTGTGAAAAGGCATTTGTTTTTGTCGTTGTAATAGCTCATTTTTGTATGAAGTGAAAGAGGAATTTTAAGCTGATCAAATTCTTCCTGTGAAAGCATTTCTGCAGACGTATCAATCATAGTGCTTAAAGCTGCTATCTGTTCTTCGTTTAAAGTGCATTTTCCGTCGTAAACTAAACTTACTTCAACAATGATTTTTGCGCCGATATTGTCTTCACTGCAAATCGAAAGTCCGCAGCCAAGTTCAAAAACAACGTTTCCGTCTAATTTAAGTGATTCAAAATATTCAGGTGAGCTCATTTTTACTGATAAATCAGCATCTGAATTAAGTTTTATTTTTAAAATAACGTGTTTTAAAACACAATCCTGAGCGCTGATTTCCTGAGCTTTTGCAATTTTAACAAGATTCATGTCTGCGTAAGAATCAATGTCTGAATCAAGGCTTGTTAAAATTTCTGATGGATTATCCAAGCTGTCTACTTTTGAAAGTGACTTTAACTTTAACTTTGGAACTGAAAGGGAAAATCCTTCTGCAAGTTTTCCGCTTTTCAATATGCTGTCATCAAGGTTAAGGTCCCATATAATGTCGTCTGTACCCCAAGTGAGACTTTGCTGATTGATTGTATTTTCAATCCTATACATATCTTCCTGAAGTTCAGTTACGCCTAATGCTGATTCATTAAGTGAATTCACTATGTTGTTAAAAGATTCTGACTGTGTGGCTTGTGATACAGACAGAACAAGAAGTCCTGCTTCTTCTGAAGTTGAAATAAAAGTTGATGCGCCTGTTTTTTCAAGTTCAGAAGGTAATATTAATGACTTGTCTTTGCCGAATGCAAAAAGTGCTGCACAAAAAATATGTGCTGTAAAAATGACAGCATATTTTATTTTTTTCATTAAAACTCCTCCAGAAAATATGCTCCAATTATATAACTTTTTGTTAATATTACAAGGTCTCTTTCTGGCAGGAGTTTCTGTGATGTGTGCGGGGTTGGGTTGGCAAGAACAGCGCCGCCGCCCCAGCGTACTTGCTCACCTGCTGCAACTTACATACAACCAGGCTGCACGTAAGAGTACATTCTTCTTTCTAACTGTAAGCAGCCTAGCCTAAAACTCCACAATGCAGCCAATGGGCAGGTGGTCGCTGTAGCCTTCTCCGTTCCACAGTTCAAACCTTTCTGGAATAAAGGAATCTGCATTACACCAGTTGCCTTCAGTCTCAGGACCGCAGCTGAAAATTTTTGCAGAACCGGCACAAAAAAAGTTGTCTATTCTTTCCCAACTTTCCTGAAAATAATAACTGCCAGGCTCAACAAGAGAACCGTTTTTCAAAAACCATCCGCTTTCAACAGAAACGCCGTCTTTAAAGCAGCCTGACTTTCTCTTTCTAAGACACACTTTGTTTCCGTCAGAAAAAGAAAAATCATTTATGTCCCTGTTAAAATCCCCTGTGCACACAACAGCCTTACCCTTTTCAACAGCATCATCAACACAAAAAGAAAGAACAGCCTCTTCCCAATTACGCCACTTTTCCGTAACCTCCTCGCCGCCGCTTTTACTTTTCCAGTGATTTGCAAAAACAGTTAAAATTTTACCGTTACAGCTCACTTCAAATTCAACAACAGGACGCAACCTGGGCTGAGACTCTTCACTTAAAACCTCAAGACCGTGAACCCTTAAATTTCCAAGAGGAAGCCTGCTTAAAACACCAATGCCAATAGAACTGCCTTCATTTTTCCCGAAAGCCCCGTAAGAATAAAGCTTTTTACAGTTCCATTCGCCGCAGAGAAAGTTGTAAATATCACAGAGGACATTTTCATTTTCCAGCTCTTCCATAACAAAAACATCAGCGTCAATTTTTTTAATGCATTCACAAAGACGCTTAAGCCGCTGAACATACATTTCCCTGCCCCATAATTTACTCTGCACAAATTCAGAATATTCAGACCCGTCATTTTCGCCGTCAAAAAAAGTCTGCACATTCCAGTTCACAACGTAAATTTTACTGCTGCAAAAAAGTTCCTTCCCTTCAACATCAGGATTTTCGCCACAAGCCACAATCAAAATCATAACAAGAAAAATCTGCCACAAAACGCACTTCATCAAAAACCTCTCAATATATATATTTCCACCGATATTCAAAAAACCGCAACTTTGACGAAACTTTTTTTTATTTTGCCGGAGGGGAAAGCCTTCCCCTTCGGCCGCACTTCGTTGCGTCCTACCCTTTCTCCTAGGGGAAACCCCTAAAACCCCAAGACCTTCCCGTTACAGTCAATTTTCTGTGAAAAAAATCACTTAAAAAATACGATTTTCTAAATTACAGTGAAATTTTATCGTGAAATATGTAATTTCTAGAGCAAAATCATATCTTTTTAATAGACTTTCGTATTTCAAAGGAGTAAAATCATCTAGATAAAGTTAAATTTGCGTGAAAAATATCACACATCAACAAACGAGGACTTAACGGTGAAAGTTATTCCTGAACCTTCAAAAAGACGTCTTGTTTTACTGGAAAGACTTCTTGCCAGATATTCAGAAAAAACTATAACTTCTCAAAAAATCGAACAGCTTACAAAATGGTCTGCTGCAGTTATCCGCCGTGACATTTCTCTTTTAGACATTCATTGCGGTGCAAGCAACGGCTACAAAGTTGCAGAATTAAAATCTGCCCTTGAAAAACTGATCAACCTTAACAACGAAACAGACCTTAAGTGCTGCATCATAGGATTGGGAAAAATGGGTCAGGTTTTGCTTTACAATTCAGAACTGGAATCAAGCCCTTTTAAGCTTATTGCCGGATTTGATTCAAATGTAAACAGAACTGAAGTTTTGCGCTCGTCATTTCCCCTTCACCCTACAACGATGCTGGAGTCTGTTATAAAGGAAGAAAAAATTGATTACGCAATTTTAACTGTAGAAACAGAAGAAGCCCAGCTTATTGCCGACAGACTTTCATGCACCGGAATAAAGGGAATAGTTAACTACACTTCATGCCTGCTTACAGTTCCAAAAGAAATCCAGGTAGAAAACGTGTCGCTTATTACTGCACTGGAAACTTTGTCTGCTTCAAACGCAATTTAACGTAAAGTTATGGCGTGTTTATATAGAATAAATTTTGATTTAAAGGAATTCGGTGCTGCCTGAGTTAAGTTTATGCCTTTTTCAGACAGCTTCTTTCCTAAAATCATTTTTATAAAATATTGTATAAGGGGTACACTTATGAACAGAGTATACAATTTTAGTGCCGGACCTTCTTGCCTGCCGGAAGATGTATTGAAAGAATGTGCTGCAGAAATGCTTGATTATAATGGAACAGGCCAGTCTGTTATGGAAATGAGTCACCGCTCAAAAGCATACGAACCTATCATTCAGGATGCCGAAGCAATGGTGCGCAAGCTTATGAATGTTCCTGAAAACTACAAGATTCTTTTCCTTCAGGGCGGCGGTTCTACACAGTTTGCAATGGTTGCTCAAAATCTTGGAATTCACACAGGAAAAGCAGCTTACATTGAAACAGGCGTATGGGCAAAAAAAGCAGCAGCCGAAGCAAAACATCTTGGCGTTGACGTTACAACAATTGCTTCTTCAAAAGACAGAAATTATTCTTACATTCCTAAAGTTGAAAAAATCGAAGGTGACTACGATTACGCTTACATCTGCTTCAACAACACAATTATGGGAACTCACTACGAGTACATTCCTGAAACAGGAAACATTCCTCTTGTTGCAGACATTTCTTCATGCGTTTTAAGCGAAGAACTTGACGTTTCAAAGTTCGGACTTCTTTTTGCCGGTGCACAGAAAAACCTTGCTCCTGCAGGCGTAACTCTCGTTATTATCCGTGAAGATTTAATTCCTGAACCAGAACAGTGCAGGGCCGGCACTCCAACTATGTCAATGTACAAAACTCATGCTGACAACGGTTCCATGTACAACACACCGCCTTGCTATACAATTTACGTTTTGGGAAAAGTGCTTCACTGGATTGAAAAAAACGGCGGTGCTAAAGGAATTCACAAGCTTAATGTTGAAAAAGCAGATTATCTGTACAATTTCCTTGATTCTTCTGATTTTTACCATGCTACAGCAGAAAAAGGCAGCCGTTCTTTGATGAATGTTCCGTTCCTTACAAAATATTCAACTGGTGCAACAGACGAAGCAAGTGTTGCTAAAGAAAAGGAAATCAACGACAAATTCGTAAAGGAAGCTGCTGCTGCCGGTCTTGTAAACCTTAAAGGTCACCGCCTGGTTGGCGGAATGCGTGCTTCAATTTACAATGCAATGACTCTTGACGGCGTTAAGGCATTAGTTGAATTCATGAAAAAATTTGCCGAAGAAAACAAATAAAAGTTTTTATTTTCAAAGGAGTAAATGATGTATAAAATTCAGACTTTAGACAGAATAAGCGCTATTGGTCTTGATAATTTTCCCAGAGATAATTATGAAATTGCCAGTGAAATTATGAATCCTGATGCAATTCTTGTACGCTCGCACGATATGCTTACAATGGAACTTCCTGCTACAGTAAAGGCTATTGCCCGTGCCGGTGCCGGAACAAATAATATTCCTGTTAAAGAACTTGCACAAAAAGGCGTTGTTGTTTTCAACACACCTGGAGCAAATGCAAACGCTGTAAAGGAACTTGTTATAATGAGCCTTCTTCTTGCAAGCCGTCCTGTTATTGCTGCAAACCACTGGGTTAACACGGAACTTAAAGGTAAAGGTGCAGAAATTGCTGCTCTTGCCGAAAAAGGTAAGAAAAACTACATTGGTCATGAAGTAAAAGGCAAAACTCTTGGAGTAATTGGTCTTGGTGCAATTGGTGCAATGGTTGCAAATACAGCTATTGAACTTGGAATGAACGTAATTGGCTACGACCCTTTCCTTAGCGTTGACGCTGCATGGTCTTTAAAATCGGAAGTAAAGCACGCAGAAACTCTTGATACTCTTTTTACTAAAGCTGATTACATTACTGTTCACGTTCCTGAAACTCCTGACACAAAAGGCTTGATAAGTGCTGCTACAATTAAAAATATGAAAGACGGTGTTAAAATCATAAACATTGCACGCGGCGGACTTGTAAACAATGAAGATGTAATTGCTGCAATTAATTCCGGAAAAATCAGCTGTATGGTTACGGATTTTGCTGCTGAAGAACTTCTTAACAACGAAAAAGTAATATGTATGCCTCACCTTGGCGCTTCAACTCCAGAAGCTGAAGAAAACTGTGCCGTTATGGCTGTAAAGGAACTTCGTGACTTCCTTGAAACCGGTGCTATTAAAAACAGCGTAAACTATCCAAAGTGCAAGATGGATTCTGCAATTCCTTCCGGCGGTACAAGACTTTGCATTTCACACAAAAACGTTCCAAATATGATTGCACAGTTTACAAGTGTAATTGGTGCTGCAAAGCTTAATATTGGCGGAATGGTTGATCAGAACAGAAACGACATTGCTTACTGTATGATTGATGTTGACGGCAAGGTTGAAGATGCAACTATTGAGTCACTTAGTTCAATTGAAGGCGTTATTAACGTAAGGCCGATTTTTAACTAAGTCTGATTTGAATTCTGACTTTTTAAGAATAGTGTAAAAAAAAAATCCCAGCCCCGATTGTAAGGGCGGGAACCGGGAGGTTGTCTGAAGGACAGCCTCCTGAAACCCTGAAAAGCGGGTAATGAGAAAAAGCATTTTGTTTAAGTTTAAAAATGTTTTCTCCCAAAAACGTTATGCTCCAAAAGAAAAAAAATCAATTGATAAAGTAAACGCTGAAGAAATGAAGTACGCTTCCGCCTAATACGAATAAGTGGAATATTGAGTGTGACCATTTTACTTTTCTAAGCAGATAGAATAATCCGCCGAAAGTGTATGCTGCTCCGCCTGCAAAAAGTAAGGCTCTGCTTGTCTTGTTTAATTCTATTCCAACCGGGAAAAACGAAAATATTGTTATTATAAGCCAGCCCATTACTAAATAAGTTACTACGCTAAACCAGCGCAATCTTGGCCCGAATACTGAATATAATGTAATGAGAAGTCCTGTTATTCCCCAGACTATTGCTACTATTGCTATGCCTGTTCCGCCGCCTATTTTTGTAAGCACAAATGGTGTATATGTTCCGGCTATAAGTATGTAGATTGCGTCGTGGTTAAAGATTGAAAAGACTTTTCTTGCTGAATTTGCCGGTATTGCATGAGAAAGTGTTGACATTAAGTAAAGTATGAACATTGATGAGCCGAATATTGCGTATCCTGTAACGCAGGCACTTACCGGTACTCCTTCAGGACAATGGAATACTGCCCTTATAACAAGAAGAACTATTGCTGCAGCACTTAATCCTGCTCCAATTCCATGACTGATTGAACTGAATAAGTCTTCGCCGAGTGTGTATTCTCTTGACTGCCTTTGATTGTATGCAAGACGGGCATTTGCTTTCTGAAGTTTACGCTCTTTTTTTGCCTGACGTTCATTTTCTTTTGCTTTCTGACGTTCGGGATTGTTTGCGTATTCAATTTTTACTTCATGAATTTTTTCTTTAGCCTGTGCTTTTATTGTTTTTATGGCTGCCTTTTTCTTTGCTTTAATTGATTTTCTTGTAATTCTGTTTGAAATATCACCCATTTTTTTCTCCAAATGTGAAGTCTTTTTGATTATCTCACAATAAGACACAATTTTCTACAAAAGGTTTCAGAAATCTCTCCACTTTTGCAAAAAAAACGCTGCACATAAGCGTACACTCTTCTTTTTTAGAGTGAGTTGGTGAAGTTAAGTTTGCACTTATTTGTAGCGACCTTCTCGCAAAGCAAACACTTATTGGTAAGCCCCTCTTGTAAAGCAGCCGCAACTCCACTTATTGAATTACAACAGAAAAATCAGTACAATAGAAGCATTATGAGCGAAACAAACGAATTATGCCCATGTGGCAGTGGAAAAACTTACGCAGAATGTTGTGAACCTTTGCACAAAGGTACAGCAAAAGCTTCAACTGCAGAAGCACTTATGCGTGCCCGTTATACAGCGTACGTAAAGCACGAAATCGACTTTATCATCAACACTTGTGAAACCGGTGAAAAAATTGCAAACATCGACCGTAAAGCAACAGAAGACTGGAGCAACAAAAGCACATGGCACGGCCTTACAATCCTTAGAACAGAAAAAGGAACAGAAGCTGACGACGAAGGCATTGTTGAATTTGAAGCAATTTATACACAAAAAGGAATACGCGACGTTCACCACGAAATTGCAGGGTTCCGTAAAGTAAACGGCGAATGGCTTTACAGCGAAGGAATGCTCCGTCCTACAACAGTTGTAAGGGAAGGCAAAAAAATCGGACGTAATGAACCTTGTCCTTGTGGAAGCGGAAAAAAATACAAGCAGTGCTGCGGTAAAAACTAAAAAAGAGGCAGTTTCAATAACTTAAATCAGACCGCCTCTTAAATTTACGGAAAGTGGCTTGAGAAATCAGGCCATTTTTTTTGCAACATTCCATTCTATAAGCGTATAAGTGTACAAAATTGCATAGATTTGCATAAACTTAAAACGAGGAAATTATGGCTGAAAACATTTACACAGGATTTCATGCAGTGGAAGAAAGAGTGCGCCGTTACGCCAACGAAAAAACTCATTCTTCAACTTTAAGACTTTACTTTTCAAAACCAGGTCCAAGAATAAAAAAGATAATAGATGAAGCTAAGAAAAATCTCATTGAATGTATTCAAAAAGAGCCGGCTTATTTAGACAAAATAGTTGAAAAACTGGACGAAAATTCCCGTGACCACAGAGGAATAGTCCTTATTGCGTCAGGTGAAAAAGAAAAAGCCCAGAATGCAGTAGAATTTGACAAATGGATTAAATCTGCCCCGGAAAAATCAACTGTAATTTTATTGGACAGCGTTACAGATCCTCACAACATCGGTGCAATTTTACGTTCATGCGATCAGTTTGGAGCAAATCTTCTTATTGTACCTGAAAGAAATTCCACATCAAATATTTTAGAAAACGACATTATAGCAAGAACAAGTGCAGGAGCAAGTGCATACATTCCTCTGGCAGTAGTTACAAATCTTGTGCGGACAGTTCAGCAGCTGAAAGACAGCGGCTTCTGGATTTACGGTGCAGATGCAGGTGGAACATCACTTAAAGAAACAGACTTTGCAGAAAAAACGTGCATCATTATGGGAAGCGAAGGTCACGGAATATCTCACCTTCTGGAACAGCAGTGCGACTCCATAGTTTCCATTCCAACTTGCGGAAAAATTGACAGCCTGAACGTTTCGGTGGCAGCAGGAGTTCTTCTTTACGAACGTTACCGCAGATCATTATAGAAAAATTGAGCCATACAACCCTGACTTTACCTGGTTTTAGCCTGACGGGCTTAATTGACTTGTAAACTAATTCATTGTAGGATAAAAAAATGAACGTAATTCTTGGCATTTCAGCTTCCAGTGGAATAGGCATTGGAAAAGCTTTCGTACTTCCGGAAGAACAGGAAAAAATCATTCCTAAAGAAAAAATTTCCCCAGAACAAATAGAAGAAGGCTGGACTAGATTTCAAGATGCCTGTGCTAAAGTTCATGAAAGCATTACTACAGACTTAGCTGCCTTGCCAAAAGATGATTTGCACAGAGTTATTCTGGAAACTTACCAACTTATGATTGCAGATCCGGTATTTTTGCAGGAAGTAAAGGATTCTTTTGAAAAATCACTGTACAACATTGAATACACGCTTCAGTCTAAAACAGAAGAATATGCTGACCGCCTGAGAAACAGCGGCAACGACTATCTTGCAGAAAGGGCTCAGGATATAGAAGATGTTTTTGGCAAAGTAATTGACATTCTCATAGATTTTAAACCTTTTGACATTGAACAGATTCCTGACAAAGCAATTATTGTTGCAAAAAACATCCGTACAAGCGACACAGTTATTTTAAGTAAGCGGAAAATTGCCGGTATTGCCACAACTGAAGGCGGTGTTTCAAGTCACGTTGCCATTCTTGCAAAAAGTTACGGAATTCCAGCAGTTGTAGGTCTGGAAGACATTACTTCACAGGTAAAGCAGGATGAACTTCTTGTTGTAGACGGAAATTTAGGCGAAGTCATTACAAGTCCTGATGCAGCTACTCTTGCCCAGTCAAAGACAAAAATTGCAGCTGAACTAAGATACATAGAAGCTTTAAAAAAATTCCGCAACTTACCGGCTGTTACAGGCGATGGCGTTGAATTTAAGCTTTACGCAAAC
Organism: uncultured Treponema sp.; assembly: GCA_945877425.1. Taxonomy (GTDB): domain Bacteria; phylum Spirochaetota; class Spirochaetia; order Treponematales; family Treponemataceae; genus Treponema_D. The sequence goes on along the minus strand of CAMCRZ010000016.1, from coordinate 23,203 downwards.
ATCGGTTCGCCGGAAGAAGCTAAAATTGCCTTAGAACAAGGTGCTGACGGAATAGGACTTTTCAGAACAGAATTTCTTTTTATGAACACAATGCAGAATTCAACAAAAAAGAGCCTTTCTTTCAGCAGTTCAGCCAGTGAAGAAGCACAGTTTCAGGCATACAAATACGTACTTGAAACTATGGAAGGCAAACCTGTTACAATCAGAACGCTGGATGCTGGCGGCGACAAAATAGTTGAATCAAAAGAGCTTACTTATGCAAAAGAAAAAAATCCGCTTATGGGATTACGTGCAATCAGGCTTTCGCTTTTTTATCCGCAGATATTTAGAACACAGCTCAGGGCACTTTACAGGGCAAGCGTTTACGGAGATTTACGCATAATGCTTCCGCTTATAACAGACGTTTCTCAGGTAGAAACAGTTTTAGGCATTATAAAAGGCGTTCAAATCAGCCTTAAGGAAAACAACATTCCATTTAACCCTGACGTTCCTGTAGGCATTATGATTGAAACTGCAGCTGCTGCAATATGTTCAGACTGTCTTGCCGAAAAAAGCAAATTCTTTTCACTGGGAACCAACGACCTTACTCAGTACACAATCGGAATTGACAGAGAAAATCCAAGTGTTGCTCCTTACTACAACGAATTTAATCTTGCCGTTTTAAGAATGATAAAACTTACAATCAAAAATGCTAAGGAAGCCGGAATTGATATTTCTGTTTGCGGTGAAATGGCAGGAAGAAAGGAAAGTGCAATTATTTTAGCAGGGATGGGAATGCGTCACTTAAGTATGTCGCCAAAGCAAATCCCTATTATAAAGGAAACTCTTTCAAACTTTTCAATACAAGAGCTGGAAACACTTTCAAATTCCTTGCTTTAACTTGAGGTAAATATGAAAAAAAAGAAGCAAAAACCTGACTTTTCCAAACCAAAACCGGTAAAATCAGTTTCTATTCAAGAAGAACAGGAAACTTTTCAAGAAAATACACAGACTCAGCAGCAGGAACAGACAGAACAATCTGATGATTCCATTAAAAGTCAGCGTAAAAGCAAAACAGACAAATTCTTCCCGGATAAAACTTACAACAATCTGCCGTTAATAGTTATAGCAGGCCGTCCGAATGTAGGAAAGTCTACACTTTTTAACGCACTTACCCACACAAAAAGAGCCATAACTGACCCTACGCCAGGCGTTACAAGAGATCCTGTTGAAGGCACTTGCTTTATTGCAGGAAAACCAGTTCACCTTATGGACACAGGCGGATACAAGCTTACAAGAGACTTTACTTCCCGTGAAAGCGAAATGGACGATCTTGTTGTAGAAAAAACAGTTGAAATGCTTGTAAAGGCAGACAGAATTCTCCTTTTACTTGATGCAACTGAAATTACGGCTGAAGACGAAGAACTTATTGCACGCTTAAGGCCTTACTGGAACAAACTGATGGCTGCAGTAAATAAAACTGAAGGCGGAAAAAACGTAAACCTTGCATACAACTACGCAAAATTCGGTTTTAAAGACCTGATTTTTATTTCAGCAAGTCACGGCGACAATTTACCTGAACTTGAAGAAAAGCTTATTAAAGGAATTGATTTTTCCGCTGTAACAGAAGGTGCTGAAGAAGAAAAGCCTGTACGCATTGCAATTCTAGGAAAGCCTAACACAGGAAAATCAACTTTAAGCAATGCACTTACCCACACTCAGTCTTCCATTGTAAGTGATTATGCCGGAACTACACGAGATGTTGTGGAAGGAAGTTTCCGCTATAACAACAAAGACATTCAGATTCTTGACACAGCCGGAATCCGCAGAAAAGCAAAAGTTACTGAAAACGTTGAATATTATTCAGTAAACAGGGCAATTAAAACTTTAGACGAATGTGATATTGCTTTTATAATGATTGATGCAAAAGAAGGTCTTGCCGAACAAGATAAGAAAATTACATCTCTTGCTTTTGAAAGAGGAAGAGGCGTTATTTTTGTCCTTAACAAATGGGACTTAATGGAAGATCAGAGCAACAAAGCCATACGTGCAACTAAAGACTGGATTCAGACAATGTTCGGTCACATGAACTGGGCGCCAATCGTTACAATCAGTGCTAAAAATGCTGACGGAATTAAAAACTTAATGAATACGGCTTTAACTGTTTACAGCCAGCTTAACCGCAAAATTGATACGGCTACACTTAACATTGCCCTGAAAGACTGGCTTTTTAAATATCCGCCGCCTGCAACTAAGTCAATTCATTTTAAGGTGCGCTATATTACCCAGACAAGCATAAATCCTGTAAACTTCCTTATTTTTGCAACACGCCCTGATAATGTTCCTCAAAGTTACGTTGCTTACTTAAAAAACAGAATTCGCGAAGATTTAGGCTTTGACCAGATTCCTGTACAAATTGAAATGAAAGCTTCAAGGCAGAAATGGCAGGAAAGAGGCATGGAAACTGACGACAAAAAGGTGCGCTAATGGCTCAATACTCCATTGGTCAGGTGGAAAAAATTTCCGGAATAAAAGCTCACGTTCTGCGCTATTGGGAAGAAGTTGTGCCTTCCATTGCTCCTTTAAAAAATATTGCAGGCCACAGAGTTTACACCCAGCGCCATCTGGAAATAATTCTAAGAATGAAATATCTCATTTACACAAAAGGCTTTACAATTGAAGGTGCAAGAAACCAGATTTTAAACGAAAGCCAGTATTATGCAGAAAATTCTGAAACTTTACGTCAAATTTCCATATTAAAACAGGAACTTGGAGATTTATATCTTTCACTTCAAAAGAGGATTTCAAATGAATGAAACAAATAATGATATCGAAAAAATCGAACTTAAATGGTGGGAAATAAAGCAGGGCATCACGCCTTACGCCAAAAAGAAAGCTCTTGAAAAAAAGGCAAACAAACATTCAAAGAGAAAAGCACTTCAGGCAATGGAAGCTGAAAAAAATAAAGCACAGGAAACTGTAGCAAAAAATCAGCCTCACGTAAAAAAACAGCATGCAGAAAAAAAGCAGAACTTAAGAAAAGAAATTTTACCGGAAAGTTCACTCTTTAACTCACAGAACATTCCTAAGGAAACAAAAAAAATTCTGGAAAACTTCAGTTCAATTATTGCATCAACTATTCCGCTTAATTCAAAACAACGCTCCCAGCTTCCAGGAGAAATCCGCAGCTTAAGCCATCATCTTACAGACGAAAGAGGGGAGCGCCGCGTAGGTTATATGAACACGCCTTCAAGTTTAACAGCTTACATTCACTATTTTTTAAGATGGAATTTAGTGCGCTTAGTAAAGCTTTTTGCAAATTTACCTTCTGATTTTTTTGATTTTACTGATTCAAAAGAAACAATTTGTCTTGACGCAGGAAGCGGCCCTTTAACTATTCCAACTGCACTTTTTCTTGCAAGACCTGAACTAAGAAACCGCCCTCTTGTCTGGTACTGCATGGACATTTCACAGCAGGCTTTGTCTTACGGAGAAAATATTTTTCTTTCTACAGCAGCAGCTTTAAAATGTGAAGCCTGGAAAATTGTCCGTGTAAAAGGTGAATTCGGCACTCAGATAAAAGATAAAGTTGATTTTCTTACTTGCGGAAATGTCTTTAACGAAATAGTTGACGATTACAACTTTCCCCCTGACTATCTGGCAAAAAAATACACTGAAAAACTTCTTTCATACGTTAATGCTGAAAACAAAGACAGCCGCATCCTTATTGTTGAACCGGGAACTCCAAAGGCAAGCCGTTTCGTTTCACTTATGCGGGCAGCACTTATGCGTAAGGAATATTTCCCATGTTCGCCATGCACTCATTGCAGTGAATGTCCAATGGAAGGAAAAAAAGGCGGCAAATGGTGCAACTTTGCATTTTCCACAGAAGACGCTCCTGCTGAACTTAAAAAACTTTCGGAAAAAGCCGGACTGCCAAAAGAAAGAGCCGTACTTTCCTTTTTAGCCCTTAAGCGCAACACCACTAAAGAAGATGCACGAAGTAAAGAAGAAAAACTTACTTTCCGCATTGCAAGCGACCCGATTTTTCTGCCGGAACACAAAACGGGATATTACGCCTGTTCTCAAAAAGGTCTCCTTCTTGTAGAAAGTGAAGAACGTCTTTATTCAGGCGACTCTTTTTCCATTCCGCTTCCAAAGTACGAACTTAAAACTGACAGAAAAAGCGGCGCCTTAAAAATCAGGCTTTAAAATCAGTCTTTGTAAAGGGCAGCAAGTTTTTCCTTGTAAAGCTCTGCAATTCTGTAGCGCATCATTTCCTGTTTTGCACTTAATTCAATGCCTACTTCAAAAGGTTTAGTTATAGTTGCAATCTTGTTGATGCGTTCAAAAGCTTTAAATCCATTTTTTGCACTTATAAGTTCAGAAATTTCATGCTCAAGAAGCTTATGTATCACTTCACTTTCAGCAAGTTCTTCGTAAGTAGAATACTGAATTTTGTTTTCCTTTGCATAATCAAGAATTTCATCCTGATTTGGAAGAATAAGTGCTGTAAGATAACGCTGATCTTCGCCTTTATCATTTATACCGAACACAACTGAAGAAGAAATATAGCTTGAAGTATTGATTTTGCTTTCTATAGGAAGAGGCTCAATGTTTTCACCGCCAAGCAGAACGATTGTATCTTTTTTACGTCCACGAAGCTGAATTTCATTGTTCACAGTAAGGATTGCAATATCGCCGGTATCAAACCAGCCGTCAACAGTCATAACTTTATCAGTTAAATCAGGACGCTTGTAGTAACCCTGCATTACACAGCCGCCTTTTACCTGCAAGTTTCCCTTTTTGCATCTGCCAAGAATCATTCCGTCATCATCAACAACACGAACCTGCATGCCCCGCAAAGGAGTTCCAACGTTTCTCATAATAGGATCAACTATAGGCCTTACACTGATGATTGGTGATGTTTCCGTTAAGCCGTAACCTTCCACAACTTTGATTCCTACAGCCCAGAAAAATTTGTCGATTGTATCAGGATAAGCACCGCCGCCAGCAATTCCTGCACGGAAATTCTTGCCGACCATTGCCCTTAACTTTTTAAACACCAAAACGTTTCCAAGCATTTTAAGCGGATAAATAAAAAGCCACGGCAAAACAAGAACAGGCCACCAGAATCCAAGATAGTCATTTCCAAAACGTGAATTCTTTCTCCTGAGTTTACGGTCAATTGAACACCAGAGCATTGCAACGCTTACAAAAAAACGGAACAAGCCGTAAACAACGCCGCCAGTCTTTTTCATCTTACGCCAGATTCCGTCATAAACTGCTTCCCATACACGAGGAACTGCCGGCAAAAGATAAGGGTCAAGCTTCTGCAAATCCTGAAGCAAAATTGAACCGATTGGTTTTGAATAGCACAAAGTTGCTCCCTGACTAAGAATAACGTATTCAACTGCACGCTGAAATGCATGCCATACAGGAAGTACGCAAAGTGCCCTTTCTCCAGGATTAAGGAAAATACGCTCGCAAACTTCATCAAGCTGACAGGTAATGTTTCCGTGTGTAAGCATAACGCCTTTTGGAGTTCCAGTTGTACCGCTGGTAAAAATGATTGTTGCAAGGTCGTCCTGCTTTCCCTTTTCAAGTTCGTTTTCCACAAAATCAGGATGTTCTTTACGCCACAAATGACCTTTTTTCTGCAAGTCAGCGAAGAGATAATACTGAATTCCTGAATCTGCACACTGCTGCTTAAGCCCTTCGTCAATTTCTTCAAAAGAAACAAGTGATTTAATAGTAGGAACTTTATCTTTTATGTTAAGGATTTTCTTTAACTGAGCAGGATTTTCAACTACAACAAATGCAACTTCTGCAAAAGACAAAATGTAAGAAAGGTCTGTTTCTGTAGCATCACAGCCGCGGGGAACATCTATTGCACCAAGGGTAAGAATTCCCATGTCAGCCTGTTCCCATTCTTTACGATTGTCTGCTATCAAACCGATTTTATCGCCACGTTTAATTCCTAAATCTGCAAGTGCTCCTGCAAAATCCAATGCGCTCTGAAAAAAATCATGATAATTTATTTCCTGATAACCGTCGTTTACTCTGTAAAGTTGAGCGGAAATTTCAGGCCATTTTTCTGCTGATTTTCTAAGGATTTTCGGAAGAGTTTCTTCTGGTTTCATAAAATTCCTCGCAAATAAATTGTGGATTTGATTTTTTTTTACAATTTCAAAGTTAAAATGACAAAAATGCGGTTTTTGTAAAATTATGGTTATTATAAAGAACGGTTTATTCAAATTCAATGAAATTTCTGAATTTTCAACGGGAATTTACTAAAAAATATCGGTATTTTACACTTTTATAACGGAATATTACATTTTATTTTTCATACTTTTACTGCAAACTTTCTGCCGTTTTATCCACAAAACCCAACTTCACTTGCCTGAAGTATCCGCTCTGACAAAGCACACACTCTGCCTAAAGAAGAAGGGCGGCATCTTATGGAAAAAGTAATGTAAAATTTATAAAAATTATTCATTTTGGTTTACAATTCAATTTTTGCGGTTTATAATTTTCAATATGGCTGATTTGCTTACAGATTTACAATTTAATATGTTCCGTAAAATCATTTATGACTCATGCGGAATAACTTTCTCAGAAACTAACCGCTCTATTCTTGACAGTCGCCTTAAAGAACGCCTTAGAGAAAAGAGCATGACTAATGTTGAAGACTATTATAAGCTGATTACAAGTGATCAGGGTGAGTTTAAAACTTTTCTCGACAGCATTACAACTAACCTTACTCGTTTCTTCCGTAACCAGCCACACTTTGACGCACTAATCAATTACGTTATTCCTCACGTTATAGAAAACAAAAAATTAACTGGGGAAAGAAAAATCAGAATATGGAGTGCCGGATGCTCTACAGGCGAAGAACCTTACACCATTGCAATGCTTCTAAAAGACAAACTGCCTGCACCCTACACTTTTGAAATAATAGCTTCTGACATTTCCCTTAAATCACTTATGGTAGGACAGCAGGGATTTTATCCTGAATCAAGAATTGCAGGGATTCCTCAGAATTATCTTGCCACTTACTTTACGAAAGCAGATGGCGGTTATCAGGTAAAGCCGGAAATTATGAAGACAATCCGATTCGACTATCATAACCTTAGGAATGACAGCGGTGCACGTAACTTAGATGTAGTATTCTGCCGTAACGTTCTCATCTATTTTGATGAAGCAGCACAAAAAGCCACAATTGACAGATTCTGGACTGCTATGGCAAAACACTCTTATCTTTTTATAGGACATTCTGAAAGTCTGTTCGGAATGGATACAAAATTTGAATTTTTAAAAACACAGTGGGCTTGTCTTTATCAAAAGAATGAATAGGCAATAATAATTCTTACTGAAAACTAAGAACAGCTAAGTCAGACAGCACATTTTTAGTTTCAGAGTTTAGGTAGGAAGCCGTCTCATATTGTACCGACTTTCTCCAGGAGTTAAAAAATGGATGATATTCAAGTAATGATATGTGACGATTCAGCTTTAATGCGGAACCTTATTTCAAGAATTGTTGATTCAGCAGAAGGAATGAAAACTGCCGGAACTGCCATGAACGGTAAATTCCTTCTCCAGAAACTAGATCAAGTAAAACCGGACATTATTCTCCTTGACATTGAAATGCCTGAAATGACTGGCGTTGAATTTCTTCAGGAGAGAAAAAAGCTTGGCATAGACATTCCTGTAGTTATACTTTCTTCCATTGCAACAAAAGGTGCAGCAGTTACAATGCAGTGTCTCGAACTTGGTGCCAGCGACTTTATTACAAAGCCAGGCGGATCAATTACAGCTGATCTTTCTTCCATAACAGGCACTATTCTTGAAAAAGCTGCATCTTACGGCGGAAGATATGCACGGAACAACGGAAAAGAAGTTTATCCTACAGAATTTTTCCTTCAGCAGGCAAAACTTAAGCAGGCAGAACAGGCAGCCGTAAAAGAAGGCATTATTGACAAAATAAAGCCGGCAAATTCTTCAACAAGCCCTGTTTTAACACGTACAATTACGCCAACACTGTGGAAATCAGTAACAAAAGAGCCAGCCGTTATAAAACCTTTGCGTGAAGGCGGACCAATTGAAGTAGTTGCATTAGGAATTTCTACTGGCGGGCCAAACGCTTTACGTGAAGTTTTTGCTAAACTTGACCCGAAATTTTCCAAACCAATTCTTGTTGTTCAGCATATGCCTGCAGGATTTACAAAAGAATTTGCAGGAAGTTTAGACAGAATCTGTCCGCTTGCAGTAAAAGAAGCAGAAGACGGAGACTTAATTCATCCGGGACAAATCTACATTGCTCCAGGTGACTTCCATATAAAAGTAGAAAAATCAACGCTGTGCAACATTATCCGCTTGTCAAAAGAAGATTTGCGCAACGGTCATCGCCCGAGTGCAGATGTACTTTTTGAATCAGTTGCAAAGATTTACCAGAACAAAGCTTTAGGCGTTATAATGACAGGCATGGGAAAAGACGGTGCAGCTCAACTTGCAGAAATGCGCAAACAAGGTGCATGGACATTAGGTCAGGACGAAAAATCTTCCATTGTTTACGGAATGCCGAAAGTTGCATGGGAATTAGGTGCAGTTCAAAGGCAGGTTTCCCTTGAAAATATGGCAGAAGCAATGAACGAAACAGTAAAGGCTCACAGCTAGAAATACAACCTGCAGTTTTATGGACACATAAGCTTTCCTTTATTATACTTATGTTATGAACAGAGAATTTTTGCCTTTATTAGAAAAAATAGAAGAAAGCATATTATCCGCCATAGACAGCCGTTTATTTTTACAGTCTGATTTACTTTTCGGACATTTAGACGAATGTGTCACACCTGATTACTTTAACGCACTTGCCCAGCCTGCATCTGACTTAATAAAATCAGGTGGAAAAAGATGGCGTCCTTTGTTTTTAGTTTTATGTGCACTGGCATACGCAGAAAAATCATCATTTGCGGAAAAAGAAACTGAACTTGTCAAGCAAAACGCTTTCTTACTTACGCCTTTAGTTGAATTTGTTCACACAGCAAGCCTTATCCACGATGATATAGAAGATAATTCCGACAGCCGAAGAGGAAAACCAGCCGCTTACATCACTTACGGAACTGATGTTGCAATAAATGCAGGCTCATGGCTCTATTTTCAGGCAGCTTCACCTATTGAAAAAGCAGATATCTCACTTGAACTTAAAAACCGTCTTTACAAAGCACTTACACTTGAACTTAGAAGGCTTCACTTAGGACAGGCAATGGACATAACATGGCACAGACATAAAGCCGTTATTCCTTCAGTTGAAGAGTACCTTGCAATGGTAAAATGCAAGACAGGAACTTTAGCAAGTTTAAGTGCAAAAACAGGATGCCTTGTTGCTTCTGCTGATGATGATTTTGCCGGAAAGACTGCTCTTGTTGCTGCAGAAATCGGCGCAGGGTTTCAGATTATTGATGATGTCATTAACTTAACTCTTGGAAATCCTGGAAAAAAACGAGGCGATGACATTGTAGAAGGAAAAAAATCACTTCCTGTACTTATTTTTGCAAAGAAAAATCCTTCTGATTTTAAAACCTTAACTTCTTACTTTGAAGACGCAGCCCAAAACGGAATAGAAAGCCCTGCTGTAGAAAAAGCCATTGCACTTTTATCAGAAAGCGGCGCTGTTGAAGAAGCAAGAACTCAGGGCATAAACCTTATAAATGAAAGCTGCAGCAAATTTGCCCGGCTTTTTGGAGAACAGAACACATTCTGCAAGAAAATCACTGATTTATTTACTTCAATGATACCTTGAATTTAATATCAATTTTCTTATGTTTTTACAGAGGTTTTTATGATAAAAGAAAGTTGTGAAAAGCTTAACAATCAGGCTATAATTCTTGCTGAACAGGGAAACTTTACCGAAGCAATAAACTGCCTTATAAGAGCAATTACTATTGAAAAACAAAACGACCTTCTCTGGTTTAATCTTGGCGTTACTTACAGGGACAGCGGAGACTTGAATTTAGCAGAAGCAGCACTTCATCAGGCACTTGAAATAAATCCTGAGCGGGAAGAAACTATTGAAACTCTTGCACAAATTACTCTTTCTGCAAACAGATTTGCTGATACAGTCGGCGTCTGCTCTATAGGACTTTCACAAAATCCCGACAACATTCACCTATGGAACATACTGGGCATAGTTCATTTTAAAAACGGTGATTACGTTTCTGCAAGTGAAATTTTTGAAAGAGCACTTTCCATTAACCCTTTTTATTACGATGCACTCTTTAACTTAAGAGACACTTACGAAGAATTGGGAAATAAAATCGGCTACGAAGAATGCTGCAAAAGACTGAATGACCTTCAATCTTCCGGAAATTAAATCAAAGGAAAAATTATGAACAAAGCAATTGTTGTTTCTATAGAAAATGAAGTTATAAGCGTAAAAAATCTGGAAAAATCAGAATGTTTAACCTGTACTGCCGGTTGCACAAAAAATGCTCCTGTTTACAAAGCATCAAATCCTAAAAATCTTCAGGTAAAGGCTGGCTCTGTTGTAATTTTAGACACTTCTAAAAAAGCACAGGCTCTTCAGGGAATATTCAGCCTTCTCTTTCCGTTTTTAAGTGCCGTAAGCGGATATTTTCTTGCATCACCTATTGCCAGACTCTTTAACTCCACAGTTTCAGACGGATTCAGGTCAGTGTGTGTTCTTCTTTTTTTAACATTATCTTCTTCCATAGTATTTGCCTTGACAAGAAAAATCAAACTTCCCGGAAAACCTGTAATTGTTCAGGTAGAATCATAAAATTCAGCTGCTGGAAAAATAAACTCCTTTATATTGACCAAAAACTCTTATAATGTGAAAATATGACACATGAGTAAATTTATTCTTGTAACCAGTGGTGTTTGTTCTAGTTTAGGAAAAGGTGTAGCATCCAGCACAATCGGAACTCTTCTTGAAGGAAGCGGCTTAAAAATTGCCATGATGAAGTGTGATCCTTACATCAACGTTGATGCAGGAAACATAAGCCCTTATCAGCACGGAGAAGTTTATGTTACGGAAGACGGTGCAGAAACAGATCTTGACTTGGGAAATTTCAGCCGTTTTACAACAGTTAAGCTGAACAACCAGAGCTGTCTTTCCATAGGAAAAGTTTACGAAAATGTCATTCATAATGAAAGGGCAGGTCGATATAACGGCAGAACTGTTCAGGTAATTCCACATATTACAGATGAAATCAAGCGGTGCATCCGTCACGTTGCATCTTCTACAGGTGCAGACGTTGTTATAGTTGAAATTGGAGGAACTGTGGGCGACATTGAAGCAGTTCCTTACCTTGAAGCAACACGCCAGCTTATCCGTGAACTTGGCAAAGAAAATGTCATAAGCGTTCACATTACACTTATTCCTGTTATTACAGGCGGAGAATTGAAATCTAAGCCTACACAGACTTCTGTTAAACAACTGCAGCAGGCGGGCATTCAGCCTGATATTCTTGTATGCCGATGTGAAGGTCTGGTTGAAGATTCCATGAAGCAGAAAATTGCACGTTTCTGTAATGTTTCTCCAAGTTCAGTGTTCGTTTCTCCTGATGTAGAAAAATCAATTTACGAACTGCCTGTTATTTTCCATAAGCAAGAGCTGGACAAAAAAATCCTTGAAAAATTCAACTATCCGCAGAGAGAAACAGACATAAGCCAGTGGACCTCTTTCCTTGACAAGCTTAATCATCCTTCTGCAAAAGTTACAATCGGAATGGTTGGCAAAAAAGACTATCTTGAAAATTGCTATAAATCAGTGCAGGAATCACTTTTCCATGCAGCAGTAACAGGCAATAACGCAGAAATTAAAATCAAAAAAATCGATGCAGAAACTATTGAAAAAGCAGAAGACATTTCTCCTTACTTTGAAGGTTTAGACGGAATTGTCATACCAGGCAATTATGGTCAGAGAGGATTTCTTGGACTGCTTTCAACTGTAACTTATGCACGGGAACACAACATTCCGTTTTTAGGCATAGATCTTGGAATGCAGCTTATGGCAATTGATACGGCACGAAATCTTTGCGGCTGGGACGATGCTGACACAACTGAATTTGTTCAGGAATCAAAGCACGCTGTTATAAGCCTTCCAGAAGAACAGACTGGACCTTGCGACACAGTAATGAAACTTGGCACTTCAGAAGTTCAGCTCCAGGAAGGAACCAAACTTTACGGAATTTACGGCAAAACTTTAATAAGCGAGCGTCACCGCTCAAAATATGCATTTGATCCTCATTACAGTCAGGACTTAAATGCAAAAGGTCTTGTTATAAGCGCTTACTCTACAACAGACAATCAGGTTGAAGCTTTTGAGTGGGAAAATCATAAATGGGGCGTTGGCGTTCAGTATCACCCTGAATTTATAAGCAGGCCTTCTTCTCCACATCCGCTTTTCAATGCATTTATAAAGGCAGCAATTTCAAAATAACCTGAAGAGGATATAAACTTGGCAAAAAAAATTAAACTTAAAAAAATTATTTTTTCTCCATTAGTTTGTATCCTTTTTTCATGCTCTCTTGATTACGGCAAGCAGACAAACACAGACGCAAAAGTTCCGGAATTTATCTTTTTAAACTCAAAATTCAGCCGTTACGAAAACAACAAAAAAACCATGACCCTTAATTCTTCGGAAATCGAGCAGTACAGAAGTGACGGCAACTCTTTTGCAAAAGACGCTGAATTTCAAACATGGGACAGCGAAGGCAAACTGGAAACTTCCGGCAACTGCGATTTTATGGAAATTGAATCAAAACCTGAAATTTACAGTTTATTCAGCAACATTCACATTTTAAATTATCCGGAAGACATGGAAATTCAGGCGGAAAATTTAAAGTGGCAGTCTAAAACGGAACAGCTTACAAGCGGCAAGGAAGATTTAGTTTCCATAAAAAAAGAAAACGTTCAGTTTCAGGGCAAGGGATTTTCTGCAAGCGGTGTTTCAAAAGCCTACAATTTTGAGTCAGCAGTTTCAGGAATTCTTGTTACGGAAGATGAAGCTTCACCGTCAGAGCAAACGGAGAATGAAACTAAATGAAAAAAACGCTTATCTTTACGGTTTTAACTTTTATTGCAATTTCTGTACAGCCGCTTTTTGCCGAAGAAATAACTTTTTCTGCCAATAAAATGAGCGGAACTGCAGGAAATTCCAGCAACAAGTCTGTGCTAACGGGAAACGCTCACGTAAAGACAAAAACAATGGAAATTTTTGCAGATACAATCGAACTTTCCGGCAAAGATTTTAGGAGAATAAGTGCAGAAGGAAACGTAAAAGGCTTAAACTTACAGAACAATATGGAATTTACCTGTTCTTCAATGAAGTACGACAGGGAAACAGAAATTGCCACTTTGGAAAACGGCGTGCATTTAGTTGATTCTGAAAATGATGTTACCGCTGATGCCGAAATAATCGAATACAACCAGAAAACTGACATAGCCGTTATGCAGATTCAGGTAAGCATTTTGCAAAAAGAAAACAATTGTACTGCAGCCTATGCAATTTACAGGAAAAACCAGCAGGTTCTGGAAATGACGGGCAACCCAAAAATTGTACAAGGCAAAGATACATTCCGCGCCCAGGACATTACGCTTAATCTTGAAACCCAGGAAATTACTTTAGACGGACGTGTAAAAGGTTCAATTACAACTACAAAAGAACAGAATTCTTCAGCAGCGGAAAAGCCGTCTGAATCAAATACAGCTGATTTATCCGCAACTGAATCAAATGCAGACAAAGAAAATTCTACCGGAGGAACAGATGAGCAGTGAACTTCAGGAAAATACAGTTTCTCAGGAATATTCTACTTTACGAGTTTCATCTTTATTTAAGGCTTTTGGAAGAAAAAAAGTTGTCCGTGGAATTGATTTTTCCATGCACACTGGAGAAGTTGTAGGCTTGCTTGGACCAAACGGAGCCGGAAAAACCACAAGTTTCTATATGATTGTAGGATTTTACAAACCAACTTCCGGCGATATTTTTCTAGACGATAACTGCATTACAAAGCTTCCAATGTACAAACGTGCACAGCTTGGCATTTCGTATTTGCCTCAGGAACCTTCCGTTTTCCGCAAATTAACTGTAGAAGAAAACATCTGGGCAATTCTTGAACGCCGCAAAGACTTAACTAAAGAACAGAAGAAAAATCACCTTGAAGAACTTATAGAAGAATTTGCCATTGGACGTATCCGCAAACAGCAGGCTTACACTCTTTCAGGCGGAGAAAGACGTCGTACGGAAATAGCACGTTCTCTTGCAATTGAGCCTAAGTTTCTGCTTCTTGACGAACCTTTTGCAGGAATTGACCCTATTGCAGTTGCAGACATTAAGGGAATAATCAAGCTTCTTGCACAAAGAGGCATAGGCATACTCATAACAGACCACAATGTCCGCGATACACTGGAAATTACAGACAGAGGTATAATTATTTCTTCAGGACAAATTATTACACAGGGAAATAAGGAAGATATTTTGAAATCGCCGGAAGCAAGGGAAATCTACTTAGGAAAAGATTTTTCCATGTAATTCCCCAAGCCACCGTTATGCTAAGCTGAGCCAGCACTTATTTTTTCAAACGTTTCTGATGTCAGTTACAATTATGTCTTTTCCTTCAATTACTTTCTTAAAGTCTTCAATTGTAATGCCGCTTACTTTTACAGTAACATTGCGCCTTTCGTTTTTGTCAGAATCAGCTGTAACAATGCTTACTATATTGCCTTTAATTTTTGCAACTTCAGCAGCAAATGCAGCAAGACTTCCCGGATGCTCGCTCATTTCAAGGCTAGCCCTTACGCCAGGATTTTTTGTGCTGAACATTTCAACAAAGCAGTGAAACAAATCGCTGGAAGTTACAATTCCCACAACAAGTTTTCCGCTTACAACAGGTAGACAGCCTATTCCATAATCAGCCATAAGACGGGCAGCTTCTTCCACAGGAATATCTTCTGTAGTAGTTTTAACGCTTTTGCACATTGTTTTTTCAACAGTGATTTTACTAAGCAAATAGCCCATTTCGTAAACGTCAAGAGTTGAAGCATCACTTGGAGAAGCACGGTTCAAGTCATTTTTAGTAATAATTCCAACAAGTTCACCGTTTTTATTTAAAACTGGCAACTTACTGATTTTATTTTTCGTAAAAAGTTCCTTTGCTTCAAGAACAGAAACATCAGACTGAACAGTTACGGGATTTTTCGTCATCACATCTTTAACAAGCATAATCAACCTCCAAGATAAGCAACTTTAACGGCCTCATCTTTAATAAGGTCGCAGGCTTTTCCTTCTTTAGTAACATTTCCTGTTTCAAGTATATATGCACGATTTGCAATTGACAAGGCTTTATATGCATTCTGTTCAACAAGAAGAATTGTAGTGCCGTTAGAACTGATTTTCTGAATTATATTGAAAATTTCGTCTACAAGAATTGGAGCAAGACCCATGCTGGGTTCATCAAGTAAAAGCAAAGTCGGTTTAGACATAAGGGCACGAGCCATTGCAAGCATCTGCTGTTCACCACCGGAAAGTGTTCCTGCAGTCTGATTCAAACGCTCCTTAAGTCTAGGAAAAAGCTCAAAACACCATTCCAAATCTTTTTTAATTCCGCTCTTGTCTTTACGAAGAAAAGCCCCAAGTTCAAGATTTTCCTTAACGCTCATATTTGCAAAGACACGCCTTCCTTCCGGAACTTGAATTAAACCACGCTTTACAATTTTATCAGCACTTAAATCAGTAATATTTTCATCATTAAAAATAACAGAACCGCTCTGCTTTTTTATAAGATTGCTGATTGAATGAAGGGTTGTAGTTTTTCCAGCACCGTTAGAACCGATTAAACTTATAACTTCACCTTTTTCAACTTTAAACGAAATTCCTTTTAACGCTTTAATGGCACCGTAAGAAACAACAAGATTATTTACTTCAAGCATACTCATAACATTTTCTCCAATTTACGCTTTTTTTGCCTGCTCATAACCTGAACCAAGGTAAGCCTTTATTACTTCTTCATTACTTTGAATTTCAGCAGGCAATCCGCTGGCGATAATGCGTCCGTAATTTAAAACAAGAAGACGTTCACAAATTCCCATAACAAGTTTCATGTCGTGTTCAATAAGCAAAATCGTAACGTTAAACTCTTTGCGGATAAACGAAATCAAATTCATAAGTTCTTCCGTTTCCTGACCGTTCATTCCTGCAGCCGGTTCGTCCAAAAGCAAAAGCTTAGGTTCACTGGCTAAAGCACGGCAAATTTCAAGTTTACGCTGTTCGCCATAAGGAAGATTTTTTGCCATTTCGTTGATTTTGTCTTCCATGTGAAAAATTGAAAGAAGCCTGTGTGCCTTTTCTACCATAGTTCTTTCGTTCTTGCGGAATTTTGGAGTTCTAAACAATGCATCAACAGGATTATAAATTCTGCTGTTATGAAGTGCTATTATAATATTGTCTTTTACGCTTAAATTTCCAAACAAACGGATGTTCTGGAAAGTTCTAGCCACACCAATTCTGTTAAGTTGAGCCGGACTTTTTTTGTTTGTAATCTGAATGTTGCCGTTTTTATCTACAAAAGTAATTGTTCCGCTTGTAGGCTTGTAAATTCCGCTAAGCATATTAAATACAGTAGTTTTTCCAGCACCATTCGGTCCAATTAAACCAATAAGTTCGCCTTTGTAAAGTTCAAGATTAAAATCACTTACAGCACGTAAACCGCCGAAAACAATATTTATATCTTTTACACGAAGAAGAAGTTCTTTTTCATCACTCATTTGCAAGACTCCTGTTTTTTAGACTCATTCTTTCTTTTGTAGAAAAAATCAAAGCACTTTACAAAACTCATTTCTTTGCTGCCTAAAAGTCCTTGCGGTCTGAAAAGCATTACAAAAATAAGGACAACCGGATAGAAAAGCTGACGGAAGTTTCCTAAAACACGTAAATATTCCTGTACAATATTCAATCCAAATGCAGCAACAACACTTCCGGTAACGCTTCCCATTCCGCCTAAAACAACGTAAATCAAATAATTTATACTGTGATTGAAATCTGCAAACTCCGGCTTTACGAAACCAATTAAAGGAGCATAAAGAGCACCGCCTATTCCGCCAATAAATGAAGCAATAATAAAGCCAATCATCTTATAACGGAAAACGTGAATACCGTTACTGTTTGCAGCAACTTCATCTTCCCTAACGGAAATTATTGCACGACCATAAGTTGAACGGACAAAATTCTGCAGGAAAACTATAATCAAAATCAGTGTGCCTACAATCGTTAAGTAAGCAAGAAATGGACCTTGTTTCAGAGACTTTGTAAAAATAGTATTGATTGAAATACCGTTTGCACCTTTTGTCAAACCTGAAAGATTTAACAGCAGAACATTTATAATTTCACCAAAAGCTAAAGTTACAATGGCAAGATAATCGCCTTCAAGTTTTAAAACAGGAAATCCTATTAAAAAACCAAAAAATGCTGCCAGCAATCCGCCTAAAAGAATACTTACGCCAAGAGGAATTCCAGCTCTTGTAGTTAAAATTATAGTTGCATAAGCACCAATTGCAGCAAATCCAGCCTGACCTAAACTAAGCTGACCTGTAATGCCGCACACAACGTTTACACTTAACGCCAGAATTGCATAAACTGCACTTAAACTTAAAACCTGTGCCCAATAAGCATTTATAACTCCAGCCTTGATTAAACCCGCCGGAACTAAAAGTACAATAAGTGAAATAACTGTTAAAAATATTGTATTACGTATAAATTTTTTATCCATAACATAACCGCCTTAAACTTTAATAACTCTTTTCTTACCAAGAAGACCTGCAGGCTTTACAAGAAGGATAACAATCAGAATACAATAAGAAATTGCATCAGCGTAAGCACTTGAAAGATACGCTTTAACCATTGTTTCTGTAATACCTAAAATAAATCCGCCGACCATAGCTCCAGGAACAGAACCGATTCCGCCTAAAACTGCTGCAACAAAAGCTTTAAGTCCAGGAATATAGCCCATCATTGGATCAACCTGGGGATAACAGCTTGCATAAAGTACGCCGCCGGCTCCAGCTAAAATCGAACCGATTACAAAAGTTGTAGCTATAGTTCTGTTTACGTTTATTCCCATTAAACTTGCTGCACCCATGTCAAAACTTACGGCACGCATACTTTTTCCGGTTTTTGTATAGTTTATGATATAATTCAACACCAGCATCAATAAAGCAGAACAGATAATTACTATTGCCTTAATATTTGAAATTGATACTATGCCCAGATTTATCATTTTGATTTCCATTGTTTTAAAAGGACGAGGATCAGGACCTACAAACGGAAGAATTCGCATAACGCTTTGCAAAATCAATTCAACCGCAATTGCTGTAATTAACAGATTAAGTCTAGGCGCATTTCTCAAAGGTCTGTAAGCACATCGCTCAATAATTAAACTTAAAATTGAACAGACAATCATTGCACCTAAAAATGCACAGCATAATCCAAAAGGTGAAGTGCCCATATACCTTAAAACGAAATATCCCGTATAAGCACCTACCATCATTATGTCTCCGTGGGCGAAGTTTATAAGATTGATAATTCCGTAAACCATTGTGTAGCCCAGCGCTATCAAGGCGTAAATACTTCCCAACGAAATACCATTCACCAGTTGTTCAAAAAATATAGCCAATTTTAACTCCTATTTATCTATGCATTTTATACTAAAGATTTAAAAATAAAAAGAGGTGCTTACACGTTAAAATACTTGCAAACACCTCTTTGTGTTAAAATTGAAAATAAATCAAACTGTTTCTAAATTAGTTAATAGAAACTGTTGTTTTGTAAGCAGTAAAGAGTTTTCCGTCTTCACCTTTTTTGATTTCAACCATAACTGCATCTTTTACAGGGTTTCTGTCTTCATCAAAAACAATGTGTCCTGTTACATAATCACCGTCGATAGAAGCAAGTGCATCTCTTACAGCAGCAGGTTCTGTACTTCCAGCCTTAACAATTGCATCTTTAAGCATATAAACGCTGTCGTATCCGAGTGCTGCAAATGAGTTAGGTTTTTTGCCATATTTATCATTGAACTTCTTTACAAATTCCTGAACAACTTCTTTGTCGCTGTCATCAGCATAGTGATTTGAATAATAACCGCCAACAACTTCGTCACCTACACCGTCCATTCCTGTAAGTCCGTCCCAACCGTCTGCACCAACGATTGGAGCTGTAATTCCTACACTTCTTAACTGTGAAGCAATTAAAGCAACTGTTCCGTAATAATCAGGAAGATAAACTACATCAGGATTTAAACTCTTGATTTTTGTAAGCTGTGTGTTGAAATCTTTATCGTTTGTTTTGTAACTTTCAATAGAAACTACTGTACCGTTCTGAGCCTGGAATTCGCTTACGAAATTATCTTTAAGTCCAGAAGAATAATCGTTTCCAATGTCATAAAGTACAGCTGCTTTTTTAGCACCTAAATTTACAGCAGCAAATTTTCCTGCAACACGTCCCTGGAAAGGATCTGTATAGCAAGCTCTGAAAACATAGTTACCTACTGAAGTAACTGATGTAGCTGTAGCTGCCGGTGCAATCTGAAGAACTTCGTTAGACTGTGCCTGCTGAGCAACTGCCTGTGTACAACCTGATGTTAATGAACCAATAATAAGTCCTACACCGTCTTTTGCAACAAGCTTTTTGTAAACATTTACAGACTGGTCTGATTTTCCCTGATCGTCTTCAAAAATAAATTCGAACTGCTGTCCAAGAACGCCACCTGCAGCATTAATTTCTTCAACTGCAAGATCAATTCCGTTTTTACATTCTACGCCATAAACAGCAACTTCGCCAGAAAGAGGTGCAATTCCACCAACTTTAATAGTGTTACCTGTACTTTTATTACAGCTGATTAAAGAAGCCGCTGCAACACAGGCAATAACAAAAACTGATTTTCTCATAATTTCCTCCATGAAAATTTCTCTAAGAATATCAATTTTTTTAAAATTAGTAAATTATTTTTAAAAAAAATACAGCCACCCTTGTATATAAGAGTGGCTTCGAAACTTAAAAGTATTAAAACTTAAGCTTCAGCAGTGGCTTCTGTTGCTGCAGGAGCAGCGCTTTTAGCAAGTTTTGCATCCTTTCTAGCCTGATTTTTCAAATGAGCTTTACAAAGTTTGCAAATCTTAACTTTCTTTCCATCAATTTCCTGATCATACAAAACTTTAATCTGTTTTGCTCCACAGATAGCACAAACGCCACGTCCGTGATTTACGTCATTACGAATTCCAGTTCCACGATGTGATTTAGACATGTTTTACTCCTTACTCTGCAGATTTCTTTGCATCAGATTCATCAGCTTCTGGCAATTTGTAATCTACTAATTCAAGAATTACAACATCTGCTGCATCACCCTGGCGATATCCCATCTTTAAGATGCGTGTGTATCCACCATTGCGATCCTTCATACGTGGTCCAATAACTGTAAATAATTTATTGAGAATTTTTTCATCAGCAATAAACTTTGCAGCAATTCTTCTGTTATGTACACTTTCTACTTTAGCACGTGTAATAAGTTTTTCAGCAGCTCTACGTACTTCCAAAGCCTTAGACTTTGTAGTTGTAACACGCTCGTATCTAAAAAGAGATGTTACCATATTGCGTGTCATAGCACGACGATGGGCTGTTGTACGCGAAAGTGGATTAAATCCATTTTTGTGGTTCATTCGTTTTCGTCCTTATGATTTCGTAAGTCGACATTCTTAAAGTGACTGTAATCAGTCATTCCCAAAGACAATCCGCGTTCTTCAAGCTTTGCCTTGATTTCTTCAAGACTCTTCTTTCCGAAGTTACGTGTTTTTGTAATATCGTCTTCCGTTTTCTTTGTTAATTCGCCAATTGTACGAATATTTGCATTCTTAAGACAGTTAGAACTTCTAACAGAAAGTTCAAGTTCCTCAACAGGTGTGTCAAGCAACTTTTTAATCTGTTCGTCACCTTCATCAAGTTCTTCGCCACTTGAATATTCACTTTCATTGAAGTTTACGAAAATAGCAAAATAATCTTTAGCAATTTTTGCAGCTTCTGCAAGTGCATCTTCAGGGTTAATAGAACCATCAGTCCAAATCTCAAGAATAAGTTTGTCGTAGTCGTTACGCTGACCCACGCGGCAAGGTTCAATAGAGTATTTAACCTTTGGAACAGGGGTAAAAATACAGTCCATTGGAATTGTACCAACAATTTCAACGTAATCTTTATTTACTTCAGCAGGAACATAACCTCTACCTAAATCAACCTGAATTTCAAATTCAAGATGAGCACCTTCCATCATTGTAAAGATATCTACATCTTTAGTCATGATTTCAAGCTGACCTTCTTTTTCAAAGTCGCTGCTCTTGACAGTACCAGGTCCTTTGAATTCGTAAAGGAGTGTATCCTGTTCAACACCCTGCGGCAGGCGCAAACGAATCTGTTTCAAGCTGTTCAAGATTTCCAGTGTGTCTTCAGAAATATTTGGAATAGATTCAAATTCACCGGAAACAACATGAGGAACATTGTCTGCATCATACGAAGTAATTCTAACTGAAGAAATAGCATATCCCTGAATCGAAGATAAAAGTACACGGCGAAGAGTATTTCCCACTGTAGTACCAAATCCTGGTTCAAAAGGATAAGCTGTAAACTTTCCATAATTAGGATTTGTTTCGAGATGCTCAAATGTAATGCCCTTTGGTTTTTTAAAACCTTTAAGCAGATTTTTGCGAGCCATCTGAACTCCTTATTATTTAGAATAAAGCTCGACTACGAGCTGTTCTTTAACACCTGCGAGTTCTGTAACTTCTTCTCTTCTTGGATACTGAACAAAAGTACCTTTAACAGCATCTGTGTCAACATTAATCCATGAAGCAGTTCCAGACTTTTCAATTTCTTTTAATCCGTCCTGGATAACAGCAAGTTTCTTGCTCTTTTCTTTAACTTCGATAACATCACCTGGTTTTACCTGGTAACTTGGAATGTTAACAATGCGTCCGTTTACCATAACATGACGGTGTAAAACAACCTGTCTTGCCTGATTACGACAAACAGCAAAATGCATTCTAAATACAATGTTGTCAAGTCTGCATTCAAGCAAACGAATAAGATTTTCGCCAGTAACACCTGACATACGAAGAGCCTGTTCGAATGTTAAATGGAACTGTTTTTCCTGAACACCGTACAATCTCTTAATCTTCTGCTTTTCACGAAGCTGAGTACCGTATTCACTGCGTTTTCCAGAACGACCCTTTGGATCTTTTCCTGGTGCAGCACGTTTTTTATTGATTGGACATTTATCGCTCTTGCAGCGATCACCTTTAAGGAACAATTTTGTTCCTTCTGTTCTACAAAGTCTGCAAACAGGACCTGTATATCTTGCCATATCTGCCTAATCTCCTTACATGCGGCGTGTTTTACGAGGACGACATCCATTGTGAGGGATTGGTGTTACATCAGAAATAGACTTTACAGTAAGTCCCAATGCACCAATAGCACGGATTGCGTTTTCACGACCCATTCCTGGTCCCTTAACGAATACATGTACTTCCTTCAAGCCATAACTTGCTGCACCCTGTATTGCTTTTTCAGTAACAGACTGTGCTGCAAATGGAGTAGATTTTTTTGCTCCACGGAAACCAAGACCACCAGAAGAAGCCCAAGAAATTGCGTTTCCTCTAAGATCTGTAATTGTTACGATTGTGTTGTTGAAAGTAGCCTGAATATAGATGTTACCTTCATAAACACTCTTCTTTTCCTTTCTCTTTTTAACGGTTGCCATTAGTTACCCTCCGCCTTATGCCTTCTTCTTGTTTGCAACGGTCTTCTTCTTACCTTTGCGTGTGCGAGAATTAGTGCGTGTGCGCTGACCACGAACAGGCAAACCTTTACGATGACGTAAACCTCTGTAGCTTCCAATATCAATAAGACGCTTAATGTTCAAACCAATTTCAGAGCGAAGTCTACCTTCTGTTTTATACTCTTCATCAATTGTCTTACGAAGCTTGTTTAAATCATCTTCCGAAAGATCATTAATTAAAACATCTGGATTAACCTTTGTAGTTTCACAAATTTTGTTTGCTGCAGAACGGCCAATACCAAAGATATATGTCAATGCAATATTGACATGCTTGTTAGGGAGGTCAACTCCCGCAATTCGAGCCATCAGTTACTCCTCAACCCTGTCTCTGC
>CAMCRZ010000015.1 GCA_945877425.1 uncultured Treponema sp. | reverse complement strand
GTGTGTAGGGGCATAAGTGCCCCGATTTTGACACCCGGCTTTGCGACGTTCAGCCGTTCTTTTTTAGCCGCCGCCCTTGTTCTTTCAATAAGTGTCTTCTTTACGAGAGGGGCTTGCAAAGAAGTACACGCTTTAACTTTTGCAGCTAGGACTTTGGAAGAAGTGTCAGCTTACTGGCAAGTACTCCGCTCGGTGAAAGAATTGTATAAATCAGCGTTTGTTAATATAATCACATAACTTGAGGACATAAATGGCTGGGGAACTTTTCAATTTATTTTTTACATTCTTTAAAATAGGCTGCATCACCTTTGGCGGAGGATATGCCATGCTTCCGATTTTAGAGCGGGAACTTGAAACAAAACGCCACTGGACAACAAGCAGCGAACTGCTGGACTATTACGCCATAGCACAGTCAACACCGGGAATAATCGCCGTTAACGTAGCAACTTTTATAGGCTACAAAAGACGTAAAATCTCAGGCAGCATATTTTCCACACTAGGACTCATCACACCTGCCTTGATAATAATTACGGTAATAGCACTTTTTGTGTCCAACTTTGAAAAATACGAAATCGTACAGCACGCACTTAAAGGAATAAACGTTGCAGTAGCAGCACTTCTTACAAACTCCATTTTCAAGCTTTGCAAAAAAAACTTTAAAAACATCTGGAGCGTAATTTTATTTGCATTGTCGTTCAGCGCAATTTATTTTTTCCACATCCACACAGCAATCATAATTCCCGCAAGTTTCGTCTTGGGAATTGCAACTCATTTTATTTTTAACAGAAAAAATTTTTCTCAAGCAGAAAACTCTCCGTCATCTTCATCAGCAAATAAGGAAGAACAAGAATGACCTTACTCCATTTATTTTTTATATTTTTTTACATCGGACTTTTTGCAATAGGCGGCGGACTTGTAGCAGCAACTTTCATGCAGCAGACACTTGTTGAACAGTACGGCCTTATAAGCGCAGAAAAATTTTACTCAATACTTGCAATATCAGAAAGCACACCGGGACCTATCGGCGTAAACCTTGCAACTTATTTAGGCACGGAACTTTTCGGACCTGCCGGCGGAATTGTTTGCACAATTGGAGAAGTTCTGCCTTCCTTCATCATAATTGTCATAATTGCAAAGTTTTTCAGTAAAGTGCAGGAAAAGCCTTTGGTAAAATCAGTGTTTTCTGTTTTGCGCCCTGTTACTACAGGAATGATTTTAACAGCTTTAGTGCAGGTACTTTCCATTTCAATGCTTAAAATTCAGTCAGACAAAAATCCTATAATCGAAGCAGCAAAGTCATTGTTTTATTCAAGGCAAAGTGTTTCTGAAGTCTTAAACTTTTACGCCATAGGATTTTACGGATTGTTTTTAATTTTACTTGCAAAGACAAAACTTCATCCGGCATTTTTCGTTGTACTTGGAGCAGCAGCAGGAATTCTTTTTTTGTAACAATGAAATTTACAAGTGCATTGTGATTTTTAAAAAAAACTGATATATTCTTTAGGAAGATTTTTAATTTGCGCAAGAAATGCGTTTTTTGGAGTAAAAAATGGCTATTGATAAATGGGAAATTGTTATTGGATGCGAAATTCACACTCAGCTTTTGACAAAAACCAAAGCTTTCTGTGCCTGTGAAAATCGTTATGCTGGTATGCCTAACACAAGAGTTTGTCCTGTATGCTTAGGTTTACCTGGAGCCATGCCTAGAATAAGCAAAGGTTACGTTGAACTTGGAGCCGTTGCAGGACACGCTCTAAACTGTAACATTGCCCGCTTTACAAAATTTGACCGCAAGCATTATTTTTATCCAGACCTTTCAAAAGGATATCAGATAACGCAATACGATATTCCTTTGTGTACAGACGGACACGTGGATCTTCCGATGCACAAACTTCCTGAAGAGCAGCAGCTTGGCGGAAAAAGATGCTGTACAAAGAATTTCAAAAACGAAGACTGCATTATAGAAAACGGAAAGTACAAGCGCATTCGTGTTGAGCGCATTCACCTAGAAGAAGACGTAGGAAAATCACTTCACTTACAGGGCAGCCATTCTTACATTGATTACAACCGATGCGGAGTTCCGCTTATTGAAATTGTTACTAAGCCTGATATGTCGTCGCCGGAAGAAGCTGCACTTTTTATGGAAACGGTTCAGGAAATACTGCGCTACGTAAAAGTTACAAACGGAAATCTTGAAGAAGGAAATATGCGCTGTGATGCAAACATAAACCTTAACGTTTGGGAAGACGGTAAGCTTTACCACACGCCTATATCTGAAATTAAAAACTTAAACTCATTCCAGAAAATCAAAGATGCATGCACTTACGAAGCTCAGCGTCAGCTTAAGGAATTCCAGGAAGACAGGCAGGAATTCAATCCGGGCTTTAAAGTTACAATGGGCTGGGACGATGAAAACGGCAAAACAGTCATTCAGCGTACAAAAAATTCCTTTGTTGACTACCGTTTCGTTGTAGAGCCTGACATCAAGCCTTTTACCGTAAGCGACGAACTTATTCAGAGGGCAAAAGACAAAGTTGGTGAACTTCCTGAAGCAAAAAGAGTGCGCCTGCAAAAAGAATACGGCTTAAGTGATTTTGATGTTGAAACTTTAACTCAAACCCGTGACCTTGCAATCTGGTTTGAGAAAGCTGCAGAAAATGCAAAAGACGTTAAGAAAGTAGCAAACTGGATTCTTGCTGAACTTTTAGCCGTACTTAACGAAAAAAAGCAGACAATTACAGACGTTGCAATTACACCGCAGCACATTACTGAACTTGTAAATGCAATTGCCGACAAAAAAATCAGTAATGCTCAGGGAAAAACTGTCTTTGCAAAAATGATGGAAACAAACAAGCTTCCTTCACAAATCATTAAAGAAGACGGAATGGAAACTGTTTCTGACACCGGTGCAATTGAAGCAATAGTTGAACAGGTTGTTTCTGCAAATCCAAAAGCCGTTGCTGATTTCAAAAGCGGCAAGACTAACGTTGTGGGCTGGCTTATGGGTCAGGTGATGAAAGCTTCCGGCGGAAAAGTTAACCCGAAAGTTGCTACAGAACTGATTTCCAAAAAACTTTCTTCAATGTAATTTTTCCAAGTAAGTTTTGTACTGAAACAAAAACTGTAAAAACCAGGGTTTAAAATGAAAGACTATTCTAAAATCAAGGAATTAAACGAAAGTGCCTATGACTTTATCGTAAACAAAGTTTTAGGGAAAGAAGAAGAACTTTCTGCAGGAAAAGTTCAGCTGGAAGACGGAGCTTACGTTTCAATTCAAGAGTATGAAACAAAACCACGCATTGAAACAAAATATGAATCTCACAAAAAGTTTATTGATGTGCAGATGATTTTAAAAGGAACGGAAATAATTTCTGTCTGCCCTGTTGAGCTTCTTGAAGTAACTGAACCTTACAATGAAGAAAAAGACGTTGCTTTCTACGCTCATTCTCCTAAAGGCACAGACTTTGTCCTTACAGCCGGAGAGTTTGGAGTATACACTCCAAAAGACGGACATCAGCCATGCATCTGTGCAGGCAAGTGTTCACCTGTAAAAAAGATTGTAATAAAGATTCCCGTAAAAGAATAAACGGAAAGACTGCCTGCAGGTTACAAAGCATAACTTGCAGGCTTTTTATTTTATTTCAGACAGCTTTGATCTAATTTGTCAAATCCCTGCAAAAGTTCACAGGCAATTTTTTTAATTGAGCTGAAGCTTTCTTTGTCTTTACCTTCTATGTTAAGCGGCATAACAGGATCGTGGAGGCTTAAGCGCAAAAGAAGCCAGCCCTTTGTTTCAGGCAAATCAAAACTGATGCGTATTCCTTCAAAACTTTCAGGCAAAATAAGGTTTTTGCTTTCTGCCCTTTCCTTAAAAGTTTCAAGAACTTCTTTTCCGTAAGTTTTAAAATCTTCAGTTAAAATCTTAAACCTGAACTCACCTTCAACTCCTGCAGGTTCAAGTGAAGAAATCAAATCGGAAAGCTTTTTATTTTCTTTTGAAGACAAGGCAAGTGCAATTATAAGCTTAACCGCAAGATATGCACCATCATCAAGGTAATAGTTTTCTTTTAAAGCTCCATGGCCGGAAGTTTCCATTGCAAGTGGACAGTTTATGCCTTTTTCGTTAAGTTCTTTCTGCTTGTTAATTACGTTTTTGTATCCGCGCATATAACGCAAATGCTTAAGTCCCAAGTTTTTTTCAAGGAACACAGTAAGCCTGTCAGATGTAACGGAATCTGTTACAATAGTTGAACCTGGATTTTCAGGCGCAAGAATGGCAGCAGTCATTGCAATAATTGAATCTCTGTTAACTTCTTCTCCGCTGTCCAAAACTGCACTCATTCTGTCAACGTCAGTGTCAAAAATCAGTCCTAAGTCTCCTTTATTTTTTAAAACAGCATTTCTGATTGAATTCATTGCATCTTTATTTTCTGGGTTAGGAATGTGATTTGGAAAATGTCCGTCCGGCTCAAGAAACTGACTTCCAGCTGTATCTGCACCAAGAGGTTTTAAAATCTTATCTACAAAAAATCCTGAAGCACCGTTTCCTGAATCAACTAAAATCTTAAGACCGGAAAGAGGCTTTTCATTTTCACCGCAACCGCAGCCTTTACGGATTGCCTTTACAAGATGATCTGCGTAAAGTGATATCAAGTCGAAGCTTTTTATTTTTGTAAGGTCAGCACTTTTTTCTTCAAGCCCGCCTGCTTTTTCAAGAATTGCCGTAATATCATCGTGCTCAAGTCCGCCGTCAATGTTAAAGAATTTAATTCCGTTTCTGTTAAAAGGAAGATGGCTTGCTGTAATCATAATTGAACCGTCAAATTTCGTCTCTTCGAAAATTATAGACATAAACATTGAAGGCGTAGTTGCAAGGGAACAGTTTACTACAGAAACTCCAGCGCTTAAAAGACCGGCTGCTACTGCATCAGCCAAAGCAGGACCTGAAAGTCTTGAGTCCATTCCAATGCCAACTGTTAAAGCTTCCGCCGGTTTTCCTGTATTTTTACTAAGCCACAAAGCAAAACTCTGACCTATTACATTTGCCTCTTTTGAAGTTAAGTTTACGTTTTCTCCTTCAATGCCTTCTATGGCAACTCCTCGGATATCGCTTCCATTTTGCAGTTTTAAAATTGATGAATTCATTTTTCCATACCTCCAGATCTGACTGCCTTTTGAATAAGTTTTATTCTACTTTCTATAATAAATATATTCTAAATTAAAGAATTTGTGTATAATTTTATCACAATGAATAAACTTGATTTGCTTTTAGAAAATCTCCATTCAACTTATGGCAGCGTAAAAAGATCCAGAGGACCTTTTTTGTATACGACAAAAGGCGTGCGCTTAACTGATTTGTTTCAGGAAGACGGCAGGGCAATTTTAGGCTGGGGCGGAACAAGTGCATTTACCATGCTGAAAAATGTTTTAAACAGAGGAACTTCCGGCAGTTACTTTACAAGCGAAACCTACAGGCTGGAAAAAGCTGTAAGTGATTTTTTTACTTCACGGAGAAAAGTTTTTGTCTTTTACGAAAAATCTCAGGCACTTAATGGAGCAAAAATCCTTACGGGAAAAGATGCCGTTTTGTACAGACCATGGCTTGAAAATAATGTAAACTGGGAATCTGTCTCTGCAATAGTAATGGAACCTGCTTTGCCATGGACAGAAGAATTTTTTATTCTTGCAGTTCTGGAAAATGATTTGACTGATAAAAAAGAAAATGAAATTTCCGCAAAAAAAATTGCGCCGCCTGTTTTAACTGCCATAACACGTTCATTTTATGATTTAAGTGCAGCCCTTCAAAACAGACAGGAAAAAGACTGGTTTATTTACGATAAAATTCTCTGTAAATATTTTACACGGAAAGGCCCTTATCTTTTTCCAAAAATTCCCGAAGAAAAATATGACGGTTTTGTAAACCACTGCCTTAAATGTGAAATTGTAATAAATCCTTATTTTGAAAAGCCTTCAATTGTTCCTTTTGGAGCAGACTTTGGCGTATTTAGAAAACTGGAAAAAAATCCCTTTGTAATTTAATCTGGAGTTGTAAATGGAAAATCAGCTTGCTGTTTTTATTATAAGACTTATTTTTGAAGGATGTGCTGCATTTCTTGCAATCATGCTCTGGAGCAAAACAAGAGACGGTGCATGGATGGCAATTCTTGGCGGAATAGTTTTGAACTATGCAGGAGTTGTCTACAATCTTCTTCTTAACCTGAACATTATTTTTGTTGACAAGCTTCTGCTGTTTAACATTCCACTTACTTCAGTTATTTTTGCCGTAGCACCGTCTGTTTTGTTTTCAATCGGGCTTTTTATGATGATTATAAAATCAAAGTAAAACTAAATTTCTTCGGCTTTTACTACAAAAAGTTTTATTCCTTCGCCGTTGAATTTTTCTTTTACAGCTTTTATTACAGCCTTTACCACAGGAAGTTCATTGTCCTTAATGTAGCTCACCATAACGAAATTAGTTTCAGGCCAGGTTGTTGTACCTAACTTTCTGTCATTTCCGCCTTTACCGTAAACTAAAGGAACTGTTGTGTAAAGAATGTCAGGTATGTGTTCTTCAAGAGTTTCAGTTATATCGTCTTCAACTGACTTATTTGAAATGATTTCTATTCTGTACATTTTTCCTCCTTAGTTTTCAATTTGCGTTAAATCAACTTTGATGCGGCTTTTTACATTCTGCTTTTCCTTCATTATAAGAGAATACAAAACAGGTATGAAGAAAAGTGTTATAAATGTTGAAGAAGTAAGTCCGCCCACTACAGCAAGACCAATAGGCTGAACCATTCCTGCACTTCCGCTTGTAGCAAAGCACATTGGAATCATGCCGAGAATTGTAGTTAATGTTGTCATAAGAACAGGACGGAAACGGCTTGTACCTGCTTCAAGACAGGCTTCTTTCATTTTCATTCCACGGTCAATAAGAAGATTCGTATAGTCTACAAGAATAATTCCGTTGTTTACGACAATACCCACTAACATAATAAGTCCGATTGCACTCATCATGGAAATGGCTTGTCCTGAAATTTTGTAAATAAGTATGACGCCGATTACAAGGAATGGAATTGTACAGAGATTTATAAGCGGAGCCTTAAAACTTTCGTAAGTTCCTGCCATAACGCCGAATACAAGAATAATTGCCATTAAAATTATAAGTCCGTAAGTTGCACCCTGCTCCTGCATATCCTGCCATGAACCTTCGTAACTTACACTTACGCCATCTGGAATAATGAAACTTGAAGCAATTCCGTCTTTGATTTTCTGCTCTACAACGTTTGCATTTTCTTCGCTTAAAATTCCTGCAGTAATATGAACTATACGTGTTCTGTTTTCCCTTTCTATGCTTACAGGGCCTAAACCTTTAACAGCTTTGGCAAAGTTTGCAACGCTTACAAGACCATTTGTTCCGGAAACGTAAATCTGTTCAAGATCTATAACTTTCTGCCTGTCCTGAGGACGAAGCATTACGTAAACTGTGTAGTCTTCACCGTCTTTTCTGTAAACAGTTGATGAAGTGCCTTCTATACAGGCATTGATTTCTTTTGCAACAGTGTAGACATTTACGCCGAAACTGTAAGCTCTCTGGCGGTCAATTTCAATTTCAACTTGAGGAAGCCCTTCCTGAGTATCAATGTAAACTTCGCCTAAATCAGAAATATTTTCCATAACTTCAGCAATGTCTTTTGCAACAGAAAGTGCCTTGTCTAAACTTCCGCTCCTGATTGCAATGTCAATATCATCACCTGTCATAGACTGACGCATTCCCTGACCGAATGTAAACGTGACGTTCGGAAAGTCTCCAAAATGCGCCCTGAGTTTTTTCTGAATAGTTTCGTCGTTATCAATCTGCCTGCTGCTTTCCGGAAGAGAAATCTGAATGGAACCTGAATAAGATGTACCTGAACGTCCGCCAGAACCGATGCTTGTAATAAGTGTTTCGTAACCAAGAATTTCGTCTTCTACAATCTGCTGGAACTTCATTACAGTTTCCGTAGTTTCTTCAAGGCTTGTTCCTACAGGAAGAGTAAGCTTTACAGTAACGCTGTCATCGTGGCCGCCTGTCATCATCTGAATTCGCATTGTAGGGAAAATAAGGCAGGAAGCAATTAAGGCAGTACAGCAAATTATTATTGTAACAGCCCTGTGATTCAAAGCCTTGCGTAAAATCTTTCTGTAAATGCCTGTAAGGAAATTCTGGCACTTGTTGAAAAAGCCGTAAAGCAAGATAAGGAATTTATTTCTTACAGGTTTTTCAGTTCTGTTTGTAATGGGAAGAAAATGTCCGGCTAAAACAGGAACAAGAAATATTGCGACAAAAAGTGAACTTACTAAAGCAATTACAATGGTAAAAATTATTCCCTTAAACATCTGACCCATAAAGCCCAAGTCTTTCATAAAAAAGAGGAACGGAACGAAAACACAGATAGTCGTAAGGTTGCCGGAAATAACTGACATAATCATTTCCTGAGTTCCAAGAATGGCAGAAACTTTTGCCTTAGCGCCGCGGCTTCTGTAAGAATAAATGTTGTCTATCATAACAATGGAAGCGTCAACAATCATACCTACGCCAAGAATAAGTCCTGTAAGAGTCATCATGTTTAAAGTGATTCCTGCAAGATTCATGCAAAGAAGTGTAATAATCATGGAAAGAGGAATTGAAATGCCTATAATTATTGTACTCTTAAACGAACAGAGGAAAACAAAAAGAACTATAACTGCAAGAATAAGACCCTGCCCGCCGCTTTCAAGTAAAGTTCCGATTGTGTCACGTATGCCTTCAGTGTCGTCACGGATTATTTCAAGACTGATGTCAGAAGGAAGCGTTTTTTCCAGTTCTTTGATTTTTTCGTAAACTGCATTGGCTACAGAAACACTGTTTTCTCCTGACTGCTTTGTAACTGAAATGTAAACTCCAGGTTCGCCGTTAATGTAAACAATGCTTGTTGCATCTTTGTAGCCCATAAAAGCTTTGCCTAAATCGCTGAGCTTTACGTCATAACCGTTAATTGTTTTTATTACAGTGCTGTTTATCTGTTCAATATCAGAATATTCGCCGGTAGTTCTTATGGAATAGTCTGTTTTTCCTTCCGTAATAGTTCCGCCACCAAGTTCAATATTCTGTTTTGCAAGCGCCGATGAAACTTCCGTAAGCGTAAGTCCGTAAGCCTGAAGCCTGTTTTGTTCAAGTTCAACTCTTACTATTTTGTCACGGCCGCCAAGTGCATTAGCTTCACCAACGCCATTTGCCTGCTCAAGAATATCAACAATGGAATCTTCTGCAATCTGCTTAAGTTCATCTGCCGAACGGTTGCCCCTTACTGCAATGCGCATAATAGGCATACTGTTGCTGTCCATCTTGAAAATAGTAGGTGTAACGTCATCAGGGAGACTTCTTGCAGCACGGTCAAGCTTGTCCCGCACATCGTTTATGGCAACATCAAGATCCGTACCGTAGTTAAATTCAAGGAAAACAGAGCTGCTTCCTTCCTGGGATGTTGAAGAAATTGATTTTAAGTTGCTTAAGGAAACTAAGGAATTTTCTATTACAGTAGTTACTGACTTTTCTACTGATTCAGGCCCTGCGTTTGAATAAGATGCACTGACTGTAAGATAAGGCATATCAACATCAGGCATAAGGGAAATGGAAGTGTTGCCTATTGTAAAAAGTCCCATTAAACCAAGAAGGACAAAAATCATCAGTGTAAGAATAGGATGCTGTAAAGTCTTTTCACTAATCATTTAACGCCTCTTTTTCAGAAATGTCGTGTATAAGCGAACCTTCTGCAAGTGAACGCATTCCTTCTACGACAATGTATTCGCCTTGAGCCACACCGCTTGTAATCTGAACTATTCCGTCTACAGAATTTCCCACCTGAACTTCCCGTAAGTTAACGCTTTTTCCATCAGGAGAAACTACAAAAACGTAATGGCTGTCATCTTTTTCAATAAGTGCATCTTCCGTTACTGTAACTGCCCCGGAATATTCAACTGTAAAGAGAGTAACTTTTGCAAACATACCAGCGTTAATTTTAGGATTGTTTTTGTCAAAGTTAAGTATTATTTCTTTAGTCCTGCTTTTTGAATCAACAACTGGAGAAACACGTACAATGGAAGCTTTAAAAACTTCGTCAGGGTAACTTTCAAGAACAACATTTGCCTTAAGCCCGATTTTTAAAGTTGAAACGTAACGCTCAGGAATGTTGGCTGTTACCTGAAGATTTTCCACATCACCGATTGTCGTAAAGACAGATGAAGCTGAAACTGTAGTGCCGTTTTTTAAAGGCGTAGTTGTAATAGTTCCGCTGATTGGTGCGATTATAGGAGAGTGAGCGTATTGTGCTCCAGGTTCAGAAGGATCTATTTCAGCAAGCACGTCGCCTTTTTTTACGTAAGAGCCAAGGTGAATGTTTACGCTTACAATTTTTCCGCCTCTGTCAGGAAATACGTCTATTGAAGTCTGACTTTCTATTTCGCCGTTAGTATTTACGTAATCCTGCAAAGTGGTAATTTCTGCAAGCTGAGTTTTTACGCTTACAACATTCTCAATTTCACTGCCGCCTTCCATTCCGCCTTTACCGCCTGGTCCACCGCCTGGAAATTTGCCGCCGCCGTTTTTTGAAGCTTTAGTCCACACAAAAGTTCCTGCCAAAACAAGAAAACAGATTATTACAATAATCGAACTGCGCTTAGAAATTTTCATTTATATCTCCGTAAAAGTTTATTTTCCTAAAGTTCCGAATTCCATACCGAGAGTATTTTCTAAATCAAGAATTGCATTTATTAAAGTGTTTGCTTCTGACATTAAATTTACTTTTGCAGCAAGAAGGTTGTAAGAAGCAGTCTGAAGGCTTAGCAAATCCCGTGTGCCGTGATTGTATGCATCTAAAGTCATGGAGTAAGTCTGTTCCGCAAGTGAAATACTTGATTTTCTTAACTTAATGTTTTCCTGGCTTTTTGCAATCTGATTAAGATAGTTGCGGACTGTAACTTTTAAAGTAGTTTCAGCATTTTCTTTTTCCAGCTGAAGGATTGCAATGCTGTCTTTCTGGCTTTCAATAGTCAGTGCATTTGATGACCATGGAAAAAATGAATCTAAGGGAATGGAAACTCCCACAGAAAGCGTGCCTTTTGCATTGTCCGCTATGGAAGAAAGTTCACTGTCTTTAGCTGAAAGTGAATAGGAATATCCTGCCGAAAGAGACGGTGCGTAAGAGCCTAATCTTGAAGAAAGAAGAGATGCATTTGCTGCTTCAATCTGCTTTTCAAGGGATTTTATTTCCAGAGAATTTATTTTTATGTCTTTAGTAGTTTCAGATGAAATTTCAGAAAGCGTAAGGATTTCTTCCAAAGAGCCTTCCAAGTAAAATTTCTGGTCTATATCAAGTCCTAAAAGCTGAAGGAAACTTGCTGCATCATTTTCCCAGTCTGTCTTTGCACTTTCATAAGTAAGTTCTGCATTCTGGTAAGTTACTTGTGCAGTTAAAACGTCAAGGTTGCTTAAAGCGCCTCTATTGTACTTTGAAAGGTTAGTTTCGTACTGCTTTTTTGAACTTTCCATATTATTTTTCTGCAGGTTGATGTTTTCCTGTTCAAGAAGAAGTGCCCAGAATGCCTTGCGCACGTTAAGTTCAATAGTACGGCACGCACTTTCGTAAGAAATTTCCTGCTTTTCGTAATTAAGTGAAGCTGTTTTTACAGCCCCGAAAAGTGAAGGCGAAAAAGAAAAAGTAATATTTGCACCAAGAGAAACAGTTCCGTCACTTGAAGCAATTTCAACACTTTCGGGAAGGCTTTTTGAATAGCTGCCTGTAGCCTTAATGTTAGGACTTATGGAATTCCACGAATACTTTTTAGAACGGCCTGCACTTTCCAAAGAAATTTCACTTTCCTTTATAGAAATGTTTCCCTTGATTGCACATTCTACAGCCTGCTCTATAGTAAGCTTAAGTTCTTCTTTTTCCTGTAATTCTTCCTGAGCCGCTAAAAATGAACCGGTTAAAACAGCACAGGCAAGGACGATGAGTTTTTTTGAGAACATAACTCTCCTCCATTTCTGTAATCTAAAAAATAACAGAAGGGGTAATTTAAATCAAAAAAAATTTGTTATCTGCAGAAAAAATCAAAAAGAATTTTACTCAATAGTGAAACGTGCCCTGCTTGAGTCAGTTTCGAAAACATCAACTGCAAAAAGATAAGGCTCTTCTTTATTTCCACTGAACTTTAATTCAGGAAGAAGAAGAATTATCTGTTCAAAAATATATGATGCAATTCGCTCTGCACTGGGATTGTTGTTAAAATAACTGTTGTCGTTTAAATTTGTGTGATCCAGAAAAGAACATACTTTCCGCAAAGACTGCTTTAACTTAGTAAAATCAAGAAGCATTCCGCCTTCGTTTAACTTTGAGCCTTTAACGTGGGCATAAACTTTATAATTGTGACCGTGAAGATTTTCGCACTTTCCATTGTAATCTTTAAGAAAATGGGCAGCTGCAAAATCAGTGTTTACTCTTACTTCGTACATTTTATTTTAAGATTATCAGATTAAAAGCAAATAAAAAAGAGCCGCCACAAAAGCAAAGTCTTAAAAAGTACCGCAAGACTTAATTAAATAAGGCAGCACCGTAACTCAGCTTAACGGACAGCTCTTCAGCAAAAATTATTCGCTTACTGTCAAAAGGCTTCCTAAAATAAGAAGGTCTTTACCGCAGTTTCCCCACCATACAGAATTGTCAATGTCAAGTCCAGGAATAATGTCAACTAAAACAATAACTGCAATCCATGCAATAAGAGTAACAATGTAAATAACGTTGTCGATTTTTCCGAAATTCAAGGCAAAAACTTTCAATCCAATGAAAATTCCGCAAAGCAAAAGCACAACGCCCATTACGATGCAGGCAATTTTACGCAAATCTGAACCAAACAGTTTATTGATTGCACTTCTTATCTGACTTGTTGCAAAAAATCCGTTGTCTCCTAAAAGAGCAAGTCCTGTAATAATAAAAATTACAGCCAGTGCAACTTTTATAATCAAATGTCCAATGCTGATTTTTCCTGCTTTACCCATTTTTTTCCTCCATGAGTTAAATTGTTTCTTACCAAAAAATTATAACCGAATTTTATTATTATTCAAGGAAAAACTTTTCCATTTCCATTTTGCAAAGTGAATCGCACATTTCGTTGTATTTAACGCCGGCGTGACCTTTTACCCATTTCCACTCAACATCAAGCTGACCGTAAAGCGAATCCAGTGCAACCCAAAGTTCCTTATTAAGTACAGGCTTTTTTGCAGCAGTTTTCCAGCCGTTTTTTTTCCAGTTTAAAATCCATGAAGTAATGCCGTTTTTTACATACTGACTGTCAGAATACACCTGAACTTTTTTTCCACGCCACAAGGGATTTTTTAAAACTGCATCTAAAGCACTTATTGCTGCAGTAAGTTCCATTCTGTTGTTAGTAGTATTTTTTTCGCCGCCGCTAAGCTGAATTTCTTCAGTTCCGTCTAAAATAACACAGCCCCAGCCACCTGGTCCGGGATTTCCAGAACATCCGCCGTCAGTATAAACAATAATTTCTTCTTCCATAAAAACTAACCCTTAAATAACCTAGCGTCTTTTTCTTGAGCCTGGCTTTTTCATATTTTCAGCTTCAGCTTTTCGTTCTGCTGCTTTCTGGTAAGCTTCAATTTTTTCAGGATTATAAAATCCGTCTTTCCAGTTAAACCGTGAAGCTCCCGGAATTACAGAGTGTGTATTTATCATATTGATGAGAGTACGGATTTCTGCTTTAGAAACTTTTGTCTTTGAAAAATCAAGCAGCTGATGAGTCCAGCCCTTGTTTTTTAAAGATGTCATTTTATCAACAATGCTGAAAGGAAGTTCCGGCATGACAAATGAACCGTCTGCAGTGGAATTCACTTTAAACGTCATTTTTTCTTTGTCAGTAAAGTAAGTAAAGTCGTAGCTTTCAGGAAGCTTAAACCTTAGCCTGAAAAGTGAAGGATATGCAAAACAGCTTACTAAAACACGGGAACGCTCGCTTATTGTCTGGAACGTTTCTTCAAGATTATCCTGTGAATTTTCAATAGGAGTCTGCACTGCCATAATGTTAAGGTTTTCAAGGAAACTTACAGCCCATTTGTTGAAGGTGTAAAGATAAGGTCCTGCAATCATGTTGACGTTCTTATATTTTTTCAGCATCGTGATGTGGGCAAGATTATTTACAATGAACGTTGTATAGCCTTTTTCAACTAAAGCGTTTAAATTCTGCGAAAGGCTTTCTTCTTCGCCGCTTGCTGCAAAAGGATCCAGACTGATGATTACCATTTTCCTGCTGAAAGGCAAAAGCGGTTTTTCAGCTGAATCTTTGTTCATTAAGTCGTAAAGTGTTTCGCTGTTAAGTTCCAAAATAAGCCTTACAGGATGTGCCAGCTGAACTGCATAAGCATCTGCAACTGTTGAAACTGCAATGTAAAGTCCTTCCGGAAACCATTTCAATTCATTTTTTTCAAGAGGCGTTAAATCAAGTACAGGAAGTCTTTCCGGGCCAGGCTGTTTTCTGCATCGTGAAAGGTCAGCGGGAAGAACTCTCTTGTAGCGCTTTGACATTGATTTTGTCTGCAAAAGGTAAACGCTGTCTCCGTTATTAAATCCAAGAGGGATATCAATCCACCTGTTGCCTTTTTCATCAGTATTTACCACACGAACTTTATGACTTTCCCTTCCAGAGTCATCTTTTTTGTGAAGACGTATGCTGTCTCCCGGATCCGGTGCGTAGGAACCGCCTTTAAGTGTTGCCATCTGTATGAAATTTGAAACTCTTTCTTCTTCAGTTTTAGCGTCAGGGCGGCCTTCCATGGAAAGTTTTCTTTCTTCTTCTGTTGATTCCCTTACAAGTGCAATTTTTCCAAGATAGATTCCTGTTCCTCCAGCCTGATGCGGATTCAGGATTTTTTCGCCTGCATTTTCAACGCCTTCTTTTGTATCTTTAAAGCCGTACCAGTAATCAGTTTTTGAACGGGCAAAATCTGTACTTAAGATGCGCTTTCCTTCTGCTATTGCACCTTTTCTGTCTTCCTTCCAGTGATCCATTACGAATCTGTAGGCTGCCGTTACTGCTCCAACGTATTCTGCACTTTTCATTCTGCCTTCAATTTTGAAACTGTCAACGCCTGCTTCCATAAGTTCAGGAATATGATCTATAAGCTGAAGGTCGCATGGAGAAAAGTAATATCCTGATTCAAATGCACCTGGAATTTCTGCATTGTAAAGACGCCTGCAAGCCTGAGTGCACATTCCTCGGTTTGCGCTTTTTCCCCCAAGATAGCTTGAAAAAAGACAAAGTCCGCTTTCACTTACGCAAAGTGCTCCATGAACGAACATTTCTATTTCTGCATTAGTTCCTTCTTTTATTTTTCTGATTTCATCAAGTCCAAGTTCACGGGCAACTACGACACGCTTGATTCCCTGCTTGCACAAAAGATTTGCAGCTGCGGCACTAGCAACATTCATTTGTGTTGAAGCATGAAGTTCAAGATCAGGAGCAAATTCCTGACACATTCTTATAACGCCGTAATCCTGAACGATAAGTCCGTCCGGCTTGATTTTATTAAGATAGTTTAAAAATCTGTAAAGGCGCTCTGTTTCACGTTCTTCGCAAACTGTATTTACTGTAACGTAAATTTTTTTTCCCATACTATGCAGACTTTGAACTGCTCCTTCAAACTGATTCCACGCAAAATTTGAAGAACGGAGTCTTGCATTAAAACTTTTTAAGCCTAAATAAACTGCATCTGCACCTTCGCCTATTGCAGCGTCAAGTGCTTCTGGATTTCCCGCAGGAGATAATAATTCTGTCATTACTGTAATATATCATTTTAATTTAGAATTGTCATATAAAAATGAAAAATTACAGTGCCAGGCAATAAAAAAAGGCTTTAACGAAAAATATTACTTTTCCGAAAAAGCCTTTTGTTAAAATATTAAAGCACAAATGCTATAAAAACGGTTAAATTAGTCACCGAGAACTGCTGCACCTGCTTCAAGAGCTGCTGCACCTACTTCAAGAGCTTTTTCTGCTGCATCAGCTGCTTTTTTGCAGTCTTTGCAAAGATTTGTTGTTACTTTCTGTCCAGCAACTTCTGTTGTTACTTCAGTAACAGTAACATTTTCTTTCTGGCATACATCACATGTTCCTTTCTTTCCACAAGAAACAAATGCCATTGAAATTCCTGCAACCATAGCTAAAACTAACATAGCCTTCTTCATAATAAACTCCTACCTTTACAACTAAGCTCGATTGTAAAGTAAAAATATGTTTGGATAGATTAAGCTAGAAACACTAACTTTGCAACTCTGCACATACGTTCAGAATTACTGTTCTATTCCATTTAATCAAGGATAAATTCTTTAACTAAGTCTGTCAAGAGGGGGGAAAACTGCGGTGTTCATCAAATTCAGGGCAAAAGCAACTAGTTTGTTGTTAAGTGCTGTGGTGTTTTTTGGATAAGTGAGGAAACAAAAAAAGGCTCTTACGAAAGATATAAACCTTCCGAAAAAGCCTTTTTATTTGAATTAGTCTAAAAAAACTAAATTAGTCTGCGAGTCCAGTTGCATCTATTTTTTCATAGCTTCATCGAATGCTTTTTTGCAGTCCTTGCAGAGATCTCCTGTTATTGTCTCTCCTCCAACATCTGCTGTTACAGTTGTAACTGAAACATTTTCTTTTCCACACTCAGCGCATTTTCCTTTCTTTCCACAAGAAACAAATGCCATTGAAATTCCTGCAACCATAGCTAAAACTAACATAGCCTTCTTCATAATAAACTCCTACCTTTACAACTAAACTGCATTGTAAAGTGCATATTTTTGAATAGATTAAGCTTGCAACACAAACTTTGAATACGCACCTGAAACCAAGTACGTTTCTGCTTCCATTCTGTCATACATAATACCACACCCATTCCAATTGTCAAGGAAAAATTCCACGTTCTGCTGAATCTTTCTGGCAAAGACAAGGCTGCAGGCAGCAATTTTTCTCATTAAAGATGTTTTATTGTATAATTTTTCCTTTTTATATATACTTGTAGCTATGGGCAATTTTTTAGCAAATCTTTTTTCGTCACTTTTTAGCGGAAGTGACCCTGAATCGCAGAAAAAACGTGTTCTTAAAAACATTTCAAAAAATCTTCAACGGACAAAATGTCACTTTTATAAAACTTCATCTCATGAAGCAGAACCTGGTTTGGGGAAATTTTTCTATGACATTTACAAGGCAATTTATCCGCTGCAGGTAATTTTCCAGTCAACAAATAAAAATGCACTGAAAAATGTAGTTATAAACACTTCACTTTCCGAAGAACAGAAACTTCTCCTTGATTCACTTTCCGAAGAAGCAATAAACGAACAGGCAAGAAAAATGCCGCTTCCTCAGTTAACGGAAAAAGTAAATCAGGATATAAAAAAAATCACTTCTGACTTTGACAGTACTAAAATCACCAAAATTGACGCACTTTATTCAAAACTTGTAGTCATGATGAACTTTTGCACTTACGACTATTACTTTATAGTAAAAAAGTTCGACGGCGGCATAAGGGAAGGTGTATTTACATCAGCACCACGATTTAATTCAATAAACGGCTCATACGTCAGCGAAGACATTAAAAACTTTATAGACGTAGCATGGGTTTTGCCTTTTGAAACTGACTGGGACGATGCTTTTAAACTTATCAAATCAGTTAAAGGCTCTGAACCTATATCTCAAGGGTTGTGGCGCCGTGTTCTTTCCAAAGTGCGCACTGTAAAAGAAAAGCGTATATTCGAAATGCTCCTTCAGCTTATACTTGAAAATCCTTCTTACAAAGATGATTACGCTGTTGAAGACCTTCACATTGCAGACGATTACATTACTCAAGTTAAAAAGGCTGCAGAAACTGCTTTAGACAATATTAAGCGCAAACAGGCTGAAGGAAAAATCGAAAAGCTTTTAAGTGAAATTTTCGGTACTACTGATGTTCCTAAACTTAAATATTACAATGAATTAGGAAGCGCTCCTTTTGAAAGGAAACAGCTTGGTGCATTTTTATATTCAAATCCTCTTGCTTACTTAAAGAATTTCCTTATTGAATATACAAAGAAAAATATTCGTGAACTGAGCGATGTTCTTGTTATCCGCGGTGAATGGACAAACCAGCAGCTTTCAAAGCCAATGAGCGAAGCATTCCACCAGCTTATTCAGACTTCCGAAGAAATTACTGAACTTGACAACAGTCTTGCGGAAGAAGCATCTGTGGGAATTAAGCTTAAAACACTTTTGCCTCGTTCTGAGCGTGATAAAGAAGCCCGGAATATAATCCATACAACACTTAAAGACGTAAACAATATGGCTGCAAATTCCATTCTTGAAGCAACAAAGAATTTCATCACTTACGGCCGAAACCTTAAAATGCTTCTGGAAGATTTTGTCAAGCTTCCTAAAAGTGAACTTCTCATGAACTGGAAAGAACTTGATCACTTTACAGAAGGCGCCCTTAAAGAAATGTGCATTGACGTTTACAAAAAGATTTTCGCCTTTGTTTCACTTATTCAGACTTATCACATTGAAATTGACGAGGATTAAACTATGACTTACACTTCAACTTTAAAAGTACGCTCTTACGAATGTGACAGTTACAGCCATGTAAACAATGCAGTTTATTTAAACTACCTTGAATTTGCACGGATGGATTACTTAAATCAGATAAATTTTCCATACAATGAAGCTGTAAAAGCCGGATATTCACTTTACGTTACCCACATTGACATTCACTACAAAAGTTCAGCTTTTCTTAATGATGAAATTGTAATTGAAACTACTCCAGTAAAAATCGGAGCAGTAAGCGGCACTATTCATCAGGTTATAAGAAAAGAAGACGGCACTGTATGTGCTTTAGCCGATGTTACCTGGGCAAGCGTAAATAATTCAGGTACGCCTGCAAAACTTCCGCCGGAATTTCTTGTAGAAGGCTTAAAACCCTGAGTCTGTAAGTTTATGCTTTATTTTAAAACTGATTCCACTAACTGTTTAAGGAAAGGATCAACTTTTACTGCTGAAGTTTCAACGTTACTGTTGATTGTAAATACGCCGTTTTTTAACTGAATTACATTTGAGATTTCTGCTTTAGATGCCTGCATTTCTTTTTTTCCAATTGCGGCAAGAAGTCCTGTTTTTTCTTTTAAAGAAACATTTGTTTCCCTTACAGCAATGGCTTTTTTTAAAAGTCCGCCGGTAAAAGAGGAAGTTTGTTCTTTGTCTGAAATTTCACTGAACTCTGCCATATTTTTAATTAAAGGCATATTACTCTTCTTTTGAGCCATTATCTAATTCCGAAAAATCAAGGCTTTCAACAGAAAAGTTTCTTTCTGCCTCGTATTTTCTTTTTTCGGCATTTTCATCTCTTTTGTTTAGCAAATTTTCTTCGGCAAGGAATTCTTCCAGTGTTGTTTCCTGAATTTCAACTTCACTGCTGTTACTGTCATTTGAATCAGAAAGTGCAGTTTGGGCTTTGTCTGTAGTTTCTGGCTCTGAAACTTCTTCTAATGGTTCCAGTTCTTCGGCTTCAACTGGCTCGGCTTCTTCTAATGGCTCTAACTCTTCGGCTTCGGCTGGCTCGGCTTCTTCTAATGGCTCTAACTCTTCGGCTTCGGCTGGTTCTGCTTCTTCTAACGGCTCCAGTTCTTCGGCTTCGGCTGGTTTTGCTTCTTCTAACGGCTCGGCTTCTTCAAGTTCTTCTAATGGCTCTAACTCTTCGGCTGCAGGAATTTCTTCTACAGCTTCTGCTTCGGCGACATCTGCGGCAACTTTTTCATCAGCATGAACGGAATTTACCTGAGTAATTGAAATGTTTCCTGCAAGAGCGCCCATTACCTGAGACCAGCTTTTGTCCAGAAGTTCATCCACTTCCTTGCTGTGACGCCTGCCTCTTGAACCTAAGCTTTTTTTAATTTCATCGTTTACTTCCATTTTTCTACGGCTGATTTCTTTTGCCATAGTATTCCAGTCAAATGTGTCTTTACGGTCAATGTATTCCCTTAAAAGCGTATACTGGAATTTTCTGATGCGGCTGTTTATAACGACAAAATCATCGTGGCGGATATTAAATATCAGAAAGACAATCAGGAAAACTGTAATGAAAATGCAAACCATCAAAAGCATTTTTTCCTGGCTGGTAAAAGAAAAATCACTTTCCGGCACAACCCAGCCTACACTTAATCCGCTTGCAGACTTTTTACTTACAACGAACAGGGTTATATTTTCATCAGATGCAAGAGCTTCAACTCCGTAAATATTGTGCTGCCATTTTTCAGCTGCAAACTTAGCAAGACTGTCCCTTCCTATTCCAGGCAAATTAAATATTATGCCCTTTTCGTCAACAAGATAACCTCTTGTGTTCAGTGGAACAATGTCTGCTGCAACAAGACAGCGCGTAAAATCATCACCTGAAATATAGAAAACAAAAGTTCCTCTGTTAACGTCAAATGAATCAGAAAAATTGTAACTGAAAATA
This sequence comes from uncultured Treponema sp., assembly GCA_945877425.1. Lineage (GTDB taxonomy): Bacteria > Spirochaetota > Spirochaetia > Treponematales > Treponemataceae > Treponema_D. Next base: position 37,583 of record CAMCRZ010000015.1, on the reverse strand, counting down.
AGGCGATTTCTTTCTGCGTCCCACACAAATCCGCTTTGAAGAAGGTCAAACGGAATGTCGTTTACTGTATTGTAATTTTTGTAGGAAACTGTTGCATTGTCTTCCTTCAAAATGTCTTCACGGTAAGTGCTGTAATGAATGTGAATGCCGTCGTTTTCTATAACCCTCATTCCTTCAAGACCGGGATTTTTTTCAAAAAGTACGCCTGTTTCGTAAACACGCTGCTGTTCTTCTGCTTCATCTGTTTCACGGTCAAAGTAAGATGCCATAAACTTTTTTGAAACGTAAGACGAAAAATCATCATTAAGGCGCTGAAAATAACTGTCGTAAAATTTCTGAATTGATTCAATCTGGGCGTTAATATTTTCCAGCACCCTTGGCTCATAAAACTTAACTTCAATGAAATTAAATCCGCCTGAGCTGACAAAGAAAAGTGCCATGCAAGAGACTAAAAAGGAAACTATTAAACTTATTACATTTTTTATTTTTGGTGACATATTTTCCGCCTGCTTAATAAAATAGCCTACACTATAATATAGAATTTCTCAAGATTTTTACAGTATCAGTTTTACGGCACAACTTTCTGCACAACACAAACTCTTACTTTATGCTTCTTCACAAGAAGGCTTTTGAAAAGTATAATCTGCTTATGGTAAATGTTGCTGAAGAAGAAGAAAAAAAAGTGCGCTGTCTTTTAGTTGGTGCTCCGGACAAAACAAGTGAAGGCGAAAACGGGAAAATCCAGGAACTAGTGGGACTTACAGACACTTTGGGAATGGAAGTTGCAGATATAATTGTCCTTAACAGAATTGAAAAAACTGCTGCTTACGGAATAGGCACAGGAAAGGCTCAGGAAATTTCAGACAAGGCAAAAGAAGTTTTTGCTGACTGCATAATTTTTGACTGGGGAATTGATCCTTCAAAACAGAGAAACTGGGAAAAGCTTGCTTCAAAACCTGTATTTGACAGAAATGAAGTTATAATCAGAATATTTGCACAGAGGGCGCAGACAAAAGAAGCAGCCCTTCAAGTTGAACTTGCAAAGCTTAAATATTCACTTCCACGAATAAGCCACATGTACGGCGACCTGGCTCGTCAAAGAGGCGGAAATTACGGTGCAAAAGGAAGCGGCGAAACTAAAGCTGAACTGGACAGACGCCAGATAGAAGATAAAATCATCTCTATAGAAAAAGAACTTAAACAGGTAGAAACAAACCGTGAAACTCAGCGTAAGCAAAGGGAACGCACCTGTACGGCAAGCTGTGCACTAGTAGGCTACACGAACGCAGGAAAATCAAGTTTGCTGAATGAACTTACGGGAGCAGATGTTTTTGTAGAAAACAAGCTTTTTGCAACACTTGATCCTACGACACGAAAACTTGCACTTGCAGAAGGCTCCTCTGTTTTAATTACAGACACTGTAGGATTTATTTCAAATCTGCCACACACTTTAATTGATGCATTTAAATCAACTCTGGAAGAAACAGCTCTTTCTAATTTGCTTCTGATTGTAGTTGATGCCAGTGACGAAAACTGCATTTTCCAGTACGAACAGGTTTTAGAAGTCCTTAAAGAAATCAATGCTGATGAAATTCCACGTATAACAGTGCTGAACAAAATCGACTGCGTAAAAAATGATCCTCTTAAAATATGCCGCCTAAACGCTCAGTTTCCAGATGCAGTAAAAGTAAGTGCCTGTACTCACGAAGGATTTGACACTCTCCTTGCTTTAATTACGGAATCACTTTTAGGAACTTCCAGAACATACGTGCTGCCTTTTTCCCGAAGCGACTTAGTTGACCTTGCAAGAAAAAACGGAACTATAGAAAAAGAAGAATGGCTTGAAGACGGCGTTTACCTTACAGCAAGATTAAACAGTTCCAGCAGGACATTTGCATTGCTTAAGCCTTATCTTAAATAAAGAGGAAATTCTGATGAAACACTTTAAACTTTCACTGGAAAAAATTTTAATCATCATACTCATTGGAATTGCAGCAGGAATTCTTCTTACAACAGTTTTAGCCTTTGCTTCTGATAAAGCACAAATTGCAAAAGACCTTAGAAAAGAAGATCCTTCTCCGCAGAAAATCATAAATCAAAGTCAAAACAATACAAAACTTAACGCCTTTACTGAACTTGGACAAGTAAGGGCAGTAACTAAAAAAGATGAAGACCAGAGTTACAGCATTGTTGTCATTAAGCCATGGTTTTCTTATCCTGCAGGAGACAGCGTTTTGCTTGAAGAATTGTACCGTAAGGAAAAACAGTTTGTTTCCATAATTCAGGAATATTATGCTTCAAGGACAAAAAATCAGCTTCGTTCAATCGGCGAAGAAAAAATCAAAAGTGACTTAAAAAAATCTATAAACGAAAATCTTGTTCTTGGAAAAATCAATGACATTTACTTTGACGAATATCTTTTCTTTGAATAATTTTTTTAACAGTGCAACCTTTTTCAATCAGTTGTGTCATACAAAACAAGAGGTGATGATATTATGAATTCAATTTTACCAGTTTCCCATGTAGCTCAGATTCTGATTTCGATTATTCCGATTGTGGGAATAATATGTTCAGCCATTCTTGTGTTCTTTGCACTTTTATGGCGGCACAGAGAAACAGTTCTTAAAATCAAAAACGGAACTTATGAGCCGGTAAACTTCAACATAAAAGCATTTTCTCTTTTAACAGGGCTTTGTCTTGTTGGAGTGGGATGCGTTTTAACTGTACTTTTTATTTTAATTGAACCAGTTTCGTGGAATCTTTTAGGCGGACTTATTCCATTTGTTCTTGGAGTAATGCTTTTAGTTTTCTACAAAATAAATCCTGATTTCAGAAAATAGAAAATTAAAATGCCTTTTTTACTTGATGATGAGAAGTTAGTAAAAGAAACTTTAAAGGGAAAAACAAGTGCTTTTGCGAAACTCATAAGTAGAAATGAAAATAGAATTCGTTCTTTGGGAATGAGTTTTTTTCACAATTCCACAGACACAGAAGATTTTATTCAGGAAGTGTTTTTAAAAGCCTACAAAAATCTTTCTTCGTTTAAGGGAAAAAGTAAATTTTCTACATGGCTTACAAGTATTGCCTATACCACTGCACTTAATTCTGTAACCAGAAAAAAAGAAGCAGACTCTATTCCAGAACAGATGGAGCTTGTTTCAAATTATGACACGCCGGAAGATGCACAGATTAAAAAAGCAACTGTTGAAGCAATAAGAGATGCCGTAAAAGATTTGCCTGAAAATTATAAGCTGTGTGTAGATATGTTTTTCTTCGGGGATTTAAGCCTTGAAGAAATTTCGCAAGTTACATCAATTCCTGTAAACACAATAAAGTCTCACTTGTTTCGTGCTAAAAAAGTTTTAAGGGAAAAATTAAAAGAGTTATTATGAAAAACAAATGTGATTTTTACATGGACAAATTCCTTGCTCTTGATAAAGGTGAACGTATTCCGTTAAGTGTTTCCCTTCATCTTCTTAAATGCAAAAACTGCAGAAGTCAGGTGCGGCTTCTTACAAAATCTGAAAAGCTTTTTTCAAAGTACGCAAAAAGTTCTTCCGGAGAAAATTCTGCTTCCGTTAAAAAAATAATTGAACAGATTGCTCCTGACTACAATCCGGAAAAATACAAAGTTACTATTTTCCAGTGGATTATTTACGGCATTCTTCTTACAGTGGGAATTTTCTTCTTTATAATTTTTGCCCGCACTACTCAACTTCAGGCTTTCATTACGTCAATTTCTCTGGCAGGAGCACTTTGCGGCTACAGCGCACTTTTTGTAGGCACAAACCTTGATTTTTTCATAAAGAAAATTGATTCACTTAATAAGACTTCGGAAAAAGGCCTGCAGGAATTTTAAATAAGACAGCACAAATAATTGAAACTTTTTGCATAATCAGTGTAAAATAAACTATGCGAAATACAAAAAACAACGAACTTGCTGTCTGCGGATTTGCAGCCGTAAAGACACTGGAAAAAATCAACTCTTCAAGAATAAAAAGGCTTTACTTTACTGAAGAAAAAGCTCCTCTGTTCGGCGGATTATGCAAGAAACTTTCTGCTGAAAAAAAGCCTTACAATAAAGTAAAAGATCCTGTCGAACTGGAAAAACTTTGCGGCAGCGTACATCATCAGGGTGTAGTTGCCATGATTGAACCGCCGGAAATTCTTCCACTGAACACTTCAATTACTTCACAATGGGCTGAAAACAACGAAGATGCCGTTCTTTTAGACAGAGTAGGCAACGCAAACAATTTAGGCGCAATTATAAGAAGTGCAGCTTTTTTCGGAATAAAGAACATTATAATTCCCCTTGACGAAGCACAGTCTTCCATAACAACAAGTTCTTACAGAGTTGCAGAAGGCGGAATGGAATTTGTAAACGTTTATTCAATTAAATCAATTCCTTATCTTTTACGTGACATGAAAGGCAGAATGGTACGCATAGGAACTTCACTTGATGCAAAGCAAACTACTGCCGAATTAAAATCAATTAAAAAAGGAAAAGGCGCAATCATTGTACTTGGCAATGAAGAAAACGGCATAAGTCAGGAAGTAAAGGACAACTGTGACAGCCTTGTAATTATTCCTTTTGGAGAAATGTCTGGAAATTCAGCAGGCCCGAAAGTTGACAGTTTAAACGTGGCTCAGGCTGCTGCTGTAATTATGTACGAACTTAGGAAATAATTTTATGAAATTGATTTTTTTCAGAAAGCTGATATTTTTTTTATTTACGTTATTCTCACTTACTTCACTCTGCTACGGTCAGCAAAATAAAAAAAACAAAGAGTCTCCTTTTGAACTGAACCTTTTTGCAGATACGGCTATTTTTACAATCGGTGCAGCGGAGACTTTTACTTCACTTCTTATTCCTAAGATTTACAATTTTGAAAAACGAGCAGACAATTTGCAGCACGATCTTGACGATTTGAATTCTGCTGAAAGGAAATTTGCAAGACAATACAGTAAAGTCCTTGATCTTTCAGGAGACGTTGCCTGCGGTGCAGGTCTTGTTTTTCCTGCAGGAGTTTTTGCTGCTGCTTATTTAAACAAATCACTTTCTGGAAATGAACTTGTAAAAACTGCAGTTATGTACGCCCAGTCTTTTCTTTTAACACAGGGAACTTCAGGGCTTTTGAAAATGGCTGTACTTAGAACAAGACCGTTTATGTACTTTGACAACTGGGAAGAAGCTGGTGCTGAAAACGGCGACGCTCACTTTTCTTTTCCAAGCTCTCATGTGGCAGATACATTTTGTGCGGCAACTTTTGTAAGCTACACTTTCTGGCAGTACTTTCCTGATTCAAAATGGAAATGGGGAGTTATTGCTTCTTCCTACACAATTGCAGCAGGAACAGGAATTCTCAGGATTTTAAGCGGAAATCATTTTCCTACAGATGTGCTTGCCGGTGCTGCCATAGGTTCTTTCTTCGGATTTGCAGTTCCGTTTGTCCACAAAAAAATAATTCCGGCACTAAATAATAAAGACAAAGGCTTGACTTCAATAAATGCCGGAATTAATTCATTAAGTTTTACTTTTAAGTTTTAAATCAGTCTTGAAAAAGAGGAGTTGAAAGATATCTGTCTCCAGAATCAGGGAGGAAAGCTACAATTGTTTTTCCTTCGTTTTCACTTTTCTTAGCTTCTTCAACTGCTGCCCACAATGCTGCTCCTGAAGAAATGCCTGCAAGAACGCCTTCTGTTTTTGCAATTTCTTTTCCAAAAGCAAATGCATCTTCATTTTCAACAGTGATTACTTTGTCGTAGATTTTTGTATCAAGAGTTGCAGGAATAAAGTTTGCGCCTATTCCCTGAATTTTATGAGGACCAGCCTGACCTTTTGAAAGAAGAGGACTTGAAGCAGGTTCAACAGCGTAAATCTTTACTGCAGGATTTTTTTCCTTAAGGAATTTGCCTGTTCCGGAAATGGTTCCGCCAGTTCCAACGCCTGCAATAAACACATCAACTTTGCCATCAGCATCGTCCCAGATTTCAGGACCTGTAGTTAAATAATGAATTTCAGGATTTACAAGATTTTCAAACTGTCTTGGAATAAAAGAATTTGGAGTTTCCTTTGCAAGTTCTTCTGCTTTTTCAACAGCACCTTTCATTCCCTTTGCACCTTCTGTAAGGACAATTTCTGCACCGTAGATTTTTAAAAGTGCACGACGCTCTGAACTCATTGTTTCAGGCATTGTAAGAATAATTTTAAGTCCGTAACTTGCAGCAACAGAAGCAAGACCTATTCCCGTATTTCCCGAAGTTGGTTCAATCAAAACTGACTGGCTGTTAATCTTTCCTTCCTGAAAAGCCTTTTCTATCATAGCTTTTGCAATTCTGTCTTTTGCACTTCCTGCAGGATTAAAAGATTCAAGCTTTACAAGAACACGTGCCTTTAAGTTAAACTTTTTTTCAATATTCGTAACTTCAAGCAGCGGAGTTCTTCCTACTAGATCAGTAACTTTCTTTGCAATTTTTTCTGCCATAACAACCTCTCTTATAAAAAAGATAAATTATTTTTACAAAGTTTTTTCAACATCATTCCTGCCGTCTATAACATCCTGAAGAGTCTGCCCGTCAAGATATTCGTTTACGACTTTTGAAAGACCTTTCCAAAACTGTAATGTTGCGCATTTATTTTTTTTCTCGCAGGAATTTACTGCAGTAGAAAGACAGGCAACCGGAGCTAAATCACCTTCTGTAACACGAAGAATTTCTCCGATTGTATATTGAGAAGGATCTTTCGAAAGTTTGTATCCGCCTTGAGGACCGCGAACGCTTATAAGAAGCCCAAACTTACTTAACAAAGACGTAATCTGTTCAAGATATTTTATGCTTATACCCTGACGTTCAGAAATGTCTTTTAGTGCAACAAAAGAAGAACTGTCGTGCTGTGCCAGATCAATCATAAACCGTAATGCGTATCTTCCGCGAGTTGAGATTTTCATTTTTTCACCTATTTCCTATATGTATAATATATTATTCAGAAAAAATTGTCTACAAATTTGATAGGTTTTATTAAATTTTTTTGTAAAAATGTCCCGGTGAAATTCCGTAAGCTTTTTTAAACGCTTTGTTAAAATAAGATGCACTGGAAAATCCGCACATAGCGCTTACCTGATTTACGCTTAATGCAGAAAAAGTAAGTATTGACTTTGCTTCGTTAAGCCTGAGCTGAACTAAATAATCCCACAAGGAAAGTCCCATTTCTTCCCTGAAAATTTTTGTAAGGTAGTCTCCGCTTACGCCAACCTGAGAAGCAAGACTTTCACGAGTAAGTTTTTTGCCGAAATTCTTATTCATAAAAAGAAGGGCATATTTTACAATGGCGCCTGTTCTTGCAGGAAGAATTGATTTTTTCCCGCCTGTAACGGCAAGAATGTTTTCATAGAATTTTTCGCTAAGGGCAGCACTTTCGTTGCAAAGAATAATTCCAGGAAATCCTGTAAGAAAATTTAAATTGTCCAGTTCCTTAAAACTTTCCTGAACAACTAAAACCGGCACAGTAGACAAATTCTGATTTTTACGGATTTCCATAACATTAAGATTTTTTACTGAATCAAAAACAATTAAGTCCGGGAAAAAACGCTGAACGAGAGTATTTAAAAAACTTACAGAAGAAACAACTTCAGTTTCATTGTCTTTAGCCCACAATTTTATGAGTTTGCTTTCTGAGCCTACGAAAATAATTTTTCTTGGTTTAAAGTTAATCATTTTAATTCCTAAATTTTATGGGAACGCATCCAAAAGGCGTATCGTTGAAAGAAAGAAAATTTTCTATGCAGTCAATACCTTCCTTGCTTACAAGAGAAAGACGCTTTGCATTTTCGCCGCATTTTACGAGAGGATTTATGTAGCGCTTTTTTACGTTAAGGTTTACGCAGAAACAGTTTTCAACTTTTTCCTGACTGTGAATGATTTTTTCCATTGTTCTGAAAGTTTCAAATAAAGAAGAAAATTCTTCGTCATAATTTAATTCAGCTTTTTCATCAAACAGTGCAATAATTTCATCTTCGCTCATAATGTACAAATCATCTTCTGAAAGAAAACCGTTTTTTATTGCAAGGGAAATTATTTTGCCCAAAAGTTCCATGGAAAGTTTGTCTTCGTTACGCTGAAGAATTAAACCTGTGCTGCAGAATTTTTTTGTATATTCAAGAGCTGCTTCCAGATCCGTAAAGCCAAGTTCATCTATTCCTTTTTCATTTTTTAAAACTTTGATTGTACTGTATTCATTTTCAATTTCACTTAGAGTCCACTCTTCCGTTAAAGAGGCTCCGCTTGGAAACATATATTCAAGACGGTCAGCACTAAGGCAAGGCATTTTGTTGTCAGCAACAGGATATTTGTGGTAGTCGTTGATTTCCTGCAGGTTAAGTCCGTCTTTTTCAAGAAGCTCTTTTAAAGGAGCATATTCGTTTATCATTTTAATGTTTAAATCTTCCGTACTTTCCTGAGTTAAAGCATCTCCGCATCTGAAATCATTTACGTGACTGAACGCCGGTGTGGAAATGTCATGAAGCAAACTTGCAATGGATTGTTTTTTGCTGTGAGTAAAATTCCATGTAATTAAGGCAGTGCCCACAGAATGATTTAATCTGGAATAGTAAAATCTATTGTGAAAAAGTTTTGTCCAGTCAGTGCCGCACAAAAGTCCTACGCCTTCAAGACGCTGCAAAAAAGGAAGCTGAATGTATTCATCAAGGAAATCAGGAAAATCGCTGCACAAAATAGAATGATATTTTTTCACAGACCATTGAAAGTCAGGATTGAAAATTTCAGTGCCGGCTTTATTGTCCCAAATGTCAAAAAGTTTCATTGGAAAATTATACACTTAAAAACTATAATTTAAAAGTACGCTATGTTATAATTTTGTTATGACTGAAAAACTGAAACTCTGCTCAGAAGATATTTTAAAAATCGTAAAGTCAACAGTAGAAATTTTTTCTTCGGCAAAAAAGACCCCTGTAATAAGGGCAGGAATTTTAATTTGTGATGACGAAAATTTCAAAGGCTTCAGAGTAAATTCTTTTTTAACGGAAAACAACTTTCCTTTTTTTGTACGGATTTTTAAAACTGAAAACGGTAAATCTGTGCCCAGAGGTTCAATGGGAAATTTAAAATCTTACAGCAAAAATGCAGGTGATGAACTTATCCGCAATTCAGTTGGCGCCTGTTACAAAGACGTAAATTTTCTGCCTGTAGAAAAATGTGAACTTCCGTTTTTAAGCTATCAAGTTTTAGTGCCATATTCTTTAGAAAAAATTTCTCTGGAAAACTTGCATTTTGAAATTCAGTCTGATGAAAACACAGGCGTTCTTGCCAGAAAAAATTACAGGGAAGGTTTGTCCTTACATTCAATTGATTTGGAAAACAAACTGTCTCTTGAAGAAAAAATCAGCATTGCTTTACAAAACGGCGGCATAGAAAAAGAAGAAAATCCTGAACTGTTTGCTTTTAAAATTCTTGAAATATAACCTGAAAAGTTAAGGCAGATATTCTTTGTTGATGTTTTTTAGTGCTTTAAAAAAATGTTCTTTTTTAATTTTGTCTCCGTCAGTTAAAACTTCAAGTTTTTTACGTGCATCTTTTCTTGCGCTGTTGTCCTGAAAATTACAGGTGCATGTCCAGCCGAAATATCCGTTTAGCTTTGCGTGTTCAACAATTGTATCTGTGCAGCAATAAGTCATAGGCCGGATAATTGTAACAGGATATTTTTTGTAATCAAGTTTTGGAACCATTGTACTGAGTTCGCTTTTTTCAAGAACATTCATCAAAAGAGTTTCCAGCACATCATCTAAATGATGACCAAGGGCAATTTTGTTGTAGCCGTTTTTAATTGCATAATCCATAAGTTCTTTTCTACGCTGAGTTGAACACCAGTAACAGTTCATTTTTTTTCCGCTCTTAAGGCGACCCTGAATGTCAATTTCAATTTTTTTAAAATCAACTTTCCACTTTTCAAAAGAAGCTTTTATGTTTTCTGGAATCGGACCGCCGAATTCAGACTGAACGTGCAAAGCAGTAAAATCAAAATTTTCAGAAGGACGAAGCTTACGGTTTGCAAAATATTCTATTAAGGCAGTTGAATCTTTTCCACCGGAAGCTCCTACTAAAATTCTGTCACCGCTTTCAATCAGATTGTAATCGTAAACTGCTTTGTCAATTAACGTAAAAAGAAAAGGCTGCGCCATTTAATCAAACTCTCAGCAAAAGAATTATTTTGTAATGATGTTGTAAATCTTTTCAAAATCATCTTTGGAAAAATAATCAATTGTAATGGAACCTTTGTCAAAATTGCCTTTCATCTGAACTTTTGTGCCCAGCGTTTCAATAAGCTTGTGTTCAATTTCAATAAAGTTTGGATCACGATTGTCTTTTTTCAAAGCATTGCTGTCTGTAATTTTTGCACTCTTCTTTCCGTTGTATTCCTGGGCAATTTGTTCAGCCTGACGAACTGACATTCCCTGCCCTACAATTTTTCCGAAAAGTATGCGCTGGTCTGTAGGATTAACTACGCTTAGCAAAGCACGGGCATGACCGCTTGTAAGTGAACCCTGAGCAAGAGAACGCTGCATATCTTCCGGAAGCTTTAAAAGACGCAGACAGTTTGCAACAGTAGAACGATCTTTTCCTACACGCTGAGCAACCTGCTCCTGAGTAATACCGCTGATTTCCATAAGCTTGTAGTAAGCCTGAGCTTCTTCCACAGGATTTAAATCTTCACGCTGAATGTTTTCAATAAGTGCAACTTCAAGTTTTCTTTCTTCAGAATATTTTCTAAGCTGAACAGGAACTTTTTCAAGACCGGCTGCTCTTGCTGCCCTTGTACGCCTTTCACCAGCTATAATAAAAAATGTGCCGTCGTTTGCATCTTCAATAATGATTGGAGAAAGTACGCCTTCCTGCCTTACGCTTTCCGTAAGTTCTGCAAGTTTAGCTTCGTCAAAAAATTGCCTTGGCTGACGTGGATTTGGTTTTAACAGCAAAGGATTTACCCAAAGCGTTCCGTTTTCATCAGCAGTAATGCCTTCCGGAAGAGAAGTTTTTATTTTTACTCCAGTTGATTTTTTTTCTGACTCATCACCAAGAATTGCACTTGATGAAAGATTTGCAGCAGAGTCAAAATCAGAAGACGAGTCCTCAGGTTCAGAAGCAAAAACTGCATCAACACCTTTTCCTAAACCAAATTTTTTAGCCACGGTTAATTACCTCTTCAGCAAGTTTCTGATAACTTTTTGCGCCAACACAATTAGGATCGTAAAGACAAATCGGTTCGCCATGAGAAGGTGCTTCACTTAAGCGGACATTTCTAGGAATGATTGTGTTGAACACTTTGTCTTTAAAATATCCCTTTACCTGCATTACAACTTCCTGAGCAAGACGTGTTCTTGAATCATACATTGTAAAGAAAATTCCGCCTATTTTAAGATCAGTATTGATTCCCTGCTGAACTCTTTTAATTGTCTGAAGAAGAAGAGTAATTCCTTCTATTGCAAAAAATTCGCACTGCATCGGAACAAGAACTTCATCAGCTGCAGCAAGACCGTTAAGTGTCAGCATTCCTAAAGAAGGAGGACAGTCAATTAAAATATAGTCGTACTTGTCACGAACAGGCGCAATTGCATTTTTCAAAAAGAAGTCTCTGTTTTCCTGTTCAACAAGTTCAATGGCTGCACCAGACAAATCAATGGAAGCACTTATTGCATCAAGATTTTTTACGCCAGTATGTTTAATAGCCTCTTCAGGTGATGCAGTTCCTGCCATAAGTTCGTAAATAGTTGGCTTTTTCTTATCTACACCAACGCCGCTGCTCATATTTCCCTGAGAGTCGAAATCAACAAGGAGAACTTTTTTTCCGGCAACAGCAATGTAAGCTCCAATATTAATTGCCGAAGTTGTTTTACCAACACCACCCTTTTGGTTAACAAAAACAAATACTTTTCCCATGTGAAACATTATAACAAAAAAACTGTTTCACGCAAGAGTAAAATTCACTGCATGGAAAAACATTCCCCCTAAAACCGCCATATAGCTGCAATTGATTTTTTCCCTTACTTTGATAAAATATTTTTATGATTTTAAGCATAACTTTTTCTAAACCTTCAAAATCCGCTGCAGAAAAACTGGGAAAGCCTTACATAAAAATCCGCATTGTAAAAATAAATTCTCTGGCAAACATTCAGCCTGTTTACGAAGCAGAATTTTTTACACAGCAGCAGGCCTTTCAAAAAAAACTTTCCCTAAGCGAAGTTGAAAAATTTTATGCAGAAAATGCCGGCACTACTTTTAAAAATGTTGTATGCAGAAAAGAGGGCGAAGAAATTACCACTCTTGCTAACAAAAAAGGTGAAATCAAAACTTTAACAAAAAAAATCAAAACTGAAAAATCCCGGCTGATTGTTCCTAAAAGCAACAGGCCGAAAAATTATATTTTAAAAGAAGGTACGCCTGTTCCTTTTTTAGTTAAGCTTGGAGTTATGACTAAGGAAGGAAAAGTTGTTTCTTCACGATACGATAAGTTCCGCCAGATAAACAGGTTTCTTGAATTCATAGACGACATACTTGATGATGTAAAAAAACTTTGCGTTGGAGAAAATGACTTTACTAAAGAACGTCCCCTTCGTATTGCAGATTTTGGCTGCGGAAAATCTTACCTTACTTTTACAGTTTATTATTTTTTGAATAAGATAAAAAATATTCCTGTTGAAATTACAGGGCTGGACTTAAAGGAAGAAGTCATAAATAATTGCCAGAAGCTTGCACAGGAATGCGGTTACGAAAATTTAATTTTTAAAACAGGTGATGTAAGCCAGGCAGAATCAAAGTACAAAAATCCTCCTGACATTATGATTACACTTCACGCCTGTGACACTGCAACCGATTACGCTTTAAAGTACGCTGTGGAAAAAAATGCAGCTGCAATTTTAAGCATACCATGCTGCCAGCACGAAATAAATCTTCAGCTTGAAAAATCAAAGTGTGATGCAGAAAGCCCTTTTGCTTCGCTGGAAAAATGGGGAATTATTCAGGAAAGGTTTGCTGCCCTTGCAACTGATGCAATCCGCGGAGAACTTCTTGAACAGAAAGGCTACAATGTCCAGATGCTTGAATTTATTGATTTTGAAGGAACGCCTAAAAATCTTCTCATCAGGGCAATCCGTAAAAACGAAAAAAATAAAACCTCTATTTCAAATTCAGAAAAGCGCCTGTCTTCTCTTCTTAATGAAATAAAGGTTTCACAGAAACTAGTTGAACTGTTTCAAAATAAATGACCCCGGCGGGGTTCGAACTCGCCACCTTCTGCTTAGGAGGCAGACGCTCTATCCATAATGAGCTACGGGATCGAATGAACTGCCGGAGAAGTTACGCTGAATTTTTCCGGCAGCACTTTATGCTAATTATTTGTCTTTTGCTCTTTCAACGAATGAACCGTCACGTGTATCAATAACAATGCGTTCACCCTGATCAATGAACAATGGAACTCTTACTTCAACACCTGTGTCAAGTGTAGCCGGCTTAAGTGATTTTCCAGAAGTATCGCCTTTAATTCCAGGTTCGCAGTAAGTGATTGAACGTACAACGTTAATAGGAAGTGTAACACCTACAGCTTTTCCTTCGTAGAAAGTGATTGTAACTTCATAATCATCATCAGGAGAAATCCATCCTGCGTTATCTCCAAGATCTTCTTTTGTTAAAGAAATGTCATCGTAAGTTTCCTGATCCATAAAGTGAAAGTCATCACCGTCAACATAAGAAAGCTTAACTTTCTTTTCATCAAGATCAACTTCATCAAATTTTTCACCGGCATCAAGACCTAAGTCCTGAGTTCCGCCAGTAACGATATTTTTTACACGAAGCTTAACTGTAATACCGGCACGTCCTGATTTCTGACCAAGCATACGCTGAACAATAAAAGGTGAACCTTCAAACATAAAAGCGGTTCCAACTCTAATTTCATTTGTTGTTAACATATTTTTCTTCCCTAGAATAATTTTTCTAACATTATATTAAAGTTTTTTTTTCTTTTCAACAGTATTAGCAGACAGTTATTGACTGAATGCAAAAGTTTCATGCAGTTAAGGCACAGGCTGCTTTTAAATAGTGCTGATGTATTTTATAAGGTTTTCCGCAAGATTTCCGTTATGCAAAAGTTCTCTGGCAAATTTTCTGTATGATATCAAAAAATTTTCGTAATTCACAAGAACGTTAAAAAGAAGATTTTCATTTTTTTCAGAAGAAACTTCATTTTCAACTCCAGCTTCAAGCAAAGCATTTTCTGCTTCCATGCCGCATTTTTTTTCAAAGTTCCTGTTAAAAATCAGAAAGAGTTTTTCAATCAGCTTAAAATCTTCCGGCAAAAAATTATACTCCATTCTTTTTAAAAGTGCATCAACTTTTACAATCTGAAACTCTTCTTCCTGAATGTATGCGTGCCACAAAAAAGGAACACCGCTTAAACAAGCCCTGCTGAAAGAATCTTCGCCGCGTATAAAATTAAAATCAGTTGAACACAAAAGAGCGTCCCAGCTTGTCTGTTCCATTTTTTTAAGCTGAACAAGTTCAATATTGCAGCCTGTATTTTTCAAGGATTTTAAAACTGAATTATAACTCATTCCTGAAGGAGAAAAAATTTTTATTTTAAACTGCAAATTTTCTTTCTGCCTTTCGCTCTGGAATTTTTTCAGTGCAAGAATTTCAGCATCAAAATTTTTATCATAACTGAACATTAAAACTGTAAAAATATTTTTATCCAGAAAATAATTGAACTGTTCAGGAAGAAAATATTTTTTAATTTTTTCCAGTGCATTTTTATTTTTTGAATTTTCACTTTCATTTTTTATGCATGAAATAAAATCATTATCTAAAACAAGACCGCCAGTTTTATTTGTAAAGCCAGGCATAAAATTTATTTTCTTCACAAACTTGCTTCGTGTTCCGCTTTTTAAAAGATGAAAATCATCTGCCCAGCTTTCTGCCGTTAAATATTCCACGTTAATGATGTTTACGGTTTTAGATGAATTTTTCTGAAAGAGAATTTCTTCAAGCCAGTCCGGTCTTCCGCATTGAAAACATTCAAGAATAATTTCAGGAGGATTTTTTAAATATTCATTTCTGCATACTTCACTTTTATTCCAGTCTAAAATTTTCCAGCCGTTAAATTCCTGCATGGCAAGTTCAGGATTTATTTTTTCAGCCATTGTATTAAAAGCTTCAAGGTTACTTACAACAAGCCTAAGTGTAAAATTTTTTCCGTCATTTAATTCAGAAATTGCACGGGACAATCTGTAAACAAAACCAATGTCTCCGAAATTATCAACAACTTTGCACAGAAGAGTTATGTCTTTCATAAATGCATTCTATTTTATTTGATTTTATTTTTAAAGCGTAATTTTTTTTATTTTTTTTGCGCGTTTTTGTTGATTTTTGAATTTCAGTGTAAATGTAATAGTGAGGTATAAATTTAAAATGAAAATATTTTGTTTTTCTCCATTTGGTTATGAAGGTTCGCTGGTTACTGTGGAAGTTGATTTACGCAGAGGAATTCCGGCTGTAGACATTGTGGGGCTTGCAGACAGTGCAGTGAAAGAATCCCGTGAAAGAATGAGAAGTGCAATCAGGAACTGCGGATTTGATTTTCCACCTGAAAGAGTTTTGATAAGTCTTTCTCCTGCTGATTTGAAAAAAGAAGGTGCAGGCTTTGACCTTGCTGTAGCTCTTGCGGTTTTGTATGAAAGCTTAAAAGAAAAGGAAGCTTTTTCTTCTTCAATTGATTCAATTCTGATTATGGGCGAACTGGAACTTAACGGAAGGGTTCGAAGCGTAAAAGGAATTCACGCTGCTGTAAATACGGCAAAATCTGCAGGAATAAATTTGTGCATTGTTCCTGAAGAAAATAAAAACGAAGCGCTTGAAACTGGCGGCATAAAAGTTTTTGGTGCTGAAAATTTAATGCAGGCTTTTGACGCTTTAAAAAACGCTGAATTTTTTACCAATGCAAAAAAATCTTCTGCTCTGGAAGAAGAGCTTCCTGAAGGCGCTGTAAATGTAAACGGCATTTATTTTCCTGCTGAACAAAAAGAGTACGAATATTACGATGTAAAAAATCAGGGAAGGTTAATCCGCGGGTTAGAAATTGCTGCAACAGGCGGACACAATCTTCTGGCATTCGGTCCTCCAGGATGCGGCAAAACTTTATCACTCCAGAAATTTCCTGCTTTAGTTCCGCTGCTTTCTCCATCACAATCGCAAAGTGTAACACGGATTTATTCTGTAGCAGGACTTCTTGCTCCAAACTCCGGGACAATACGCACACGGCCTTTCCGTATGCCTCATCAAACTGCAACAGTTGAGGGAATGTGCGGCGGCGGTACAAGATGCGGTCCAGGAGAAATTTCCCTTGCCCACAACGGCACTTTATTTTTAGATGAAGCTGCAGAGTTCCGTTCAAGCGTTTTGCAGATGCTCCGTGTTCCTCTTGAAACTGGAACAATCACTTTGTCAAGAGCAGGACGTTCCACAACTTTTCCTGCACAGTTCCAGCTTTTAATGTCAACAAATCCATGTCCCTGCGGCAACTTTGGTTCAAAAGAAAAAATCTGCCTTTGTTCAGCAAGAAGCATTGAGCAGTACTGGAAAAAATTTTCCGCACCGCTTTTAGACAGAATAGACATACGCATTCAAGTGGAAAACAGCGGCGACAAAAGCGGTTCTGCAAAATCTACTTCAAAACTTAGGGAAGAAATTTCTAAAGGAATAATTTTTCAGCAAAAGCGTCAGTGCAGGCAAAACGCAAAACTTCAGCCGGAAGAAATTGCCGCATACTGCACTTTAACTCCAGAAGCCCAGAGTTTTCTCAACACGGAAATAGAAAAGCATGATTTTTCTCCAAGAGCAGTTTCCGGATGCTTAAAACTTGGAAGGACAATTGCAGACTTAAACGAAAAAGAGCTTATAGGAAAAGATGAAATTCAGGAAGCAATAAGCCTGCGCTCATCAAATGAAAACATAAACTTAATTTCAGGGATTTTATAAAAGGAAATTTAAAAGGGCAAAAAAAATTACCGGCTCAGAGACTTGAACTCTGACACGCTCGCGCGCAAAAGATTTTGAGTCTTTCGTGTCTACCATTCCACCAAGCCGGCAAGTGAGTTAAATATAGCAAAAGAAAAATTTTTATTCAAGTAGTAAAAAACATACTTTAACTCACAGCTCTTTTGAACGGAAAAATTTGTGAGGTTTCAATTTTGGAAGAATTACAGTACAATAACATGCTGAACGTCATTAAAAGAATTGCGAGGCAGACTTCGCTTTTATTCAATGACTACGCTGCAGATATGGAATCGTTAAACCAAATGAACTACAAGACAACTCCCCATGAACTTCTTAAAAAAATTTTCGGCTACGAAAGTTTCCGTCCTCTTCAGGAAGAAGTAATTCAAAATGTTTTAAACGGCCAGGACACGCTTGCTGTCATGCCCACCGGCGGAGGAAAATCACTGTGCTACGAAATTCCTGCGCTTATGATGGAAGGGCTTACCGTTGTAGTTTCTCCTCTCATTTCACTGATGCAGGATCAGGTGCGTCAACTTGAAGGCGTTGGCGTTAATGCAATATTTTTAAATTCAACTCTTGAATGGAAAGAGTACACAGAAATGTGCGCTCTTGTAAAATCAGGAAAAGTTAAAATCCTGTACATTTCGCCTGAAGCACTTAACACTTCACGCATTCAGAATTTACTTCACTGCGAAACAGTAAAAGTTTCCTGCATTACAAT
The DNA here is from genome assembly GCA_945877425.1 of uncultured Treponema sp. Lineage (GTDB taxonomy): Bacteria > Spirochaetota > Spirochaetia > Treponematales > Treponemataceae > Treponema_D. The sequence continues at coordinate 19,807 of CAMCRZ010000015.1, read as the reverse complement.
TGATGAAAGCCACTGCTGCTCTGAGTGGGGACATGATTTCAGGCCCGATTATCTTGAAATTGCTTCCGTAAGAAATCAGTTTCCTCAAGCCGTGTGTCTTGCCCTTACAGCAACTGCTACAAAACGAGTACAGAAAGACATTATCAAGATTTTAAAAATGGAAAATCCTGCAGTTTTAATTTCAAGCTTTAACAGACCTAACATTTTTCTTGAAGTATGCAAAAAGGAAAACCCCAATTTTCAGGTTTACGATTTTATTAAGGAACACGAAAATCAAAGCGGAATAGTTTACTGTTACTCCAGAAAGCAGGTTGATGAACTGACTCAGTTTTTAAAAGACAAAGGCGTAAAAGTTTTAAACTACCACGCAGGACTTCCGGACGAAAAACGCAAAACTAATCAGGAAGATTTTATGAACGACAAAGTTAATGTAGTAGTTGCAACTTTAGCTTTTGGAATGGGCATAAACAAACCTGACGTGCGCTACGTAATTCACTACGACATTCCTAAATCAATAGAACAGTATTATCAGGAAATAGGCAGAGCAGGAAGAGACGGATTGCCGGCATGTGCTCTTCTTTTGTACAGCCTGAAAGACATTCATAAAATAAGGTTTTTCTTTGACGAAAGTGCTGATAGTGAAAATTCAGAACGACTTCTTAGAGAAATGGTTCACTACGCAGAAAGCAGAAGCTGCAGGCGAAAAATCCTCCTTCAGTATTTTGGCGAAACTTACAAAGATAATATTGAAAAAGAATGCTGCTGCGACATCTGTGCCAGAGGAAACATTGAAACTACAGACGTTACTATAGAAAGCCAGAAATTTCTGTGCTGCATTTTACGCACTCAGGAAAGGTTCGGTGCATCTTACATCATAGACATTTTAACAGGCTCCAAATCTTCAAGGATAATGGACAACGGTCACTTTAACTTAAGCACTTACGGAATTGGAAAAGAACTTTCAAAAAAAGACTGGAACGAACTTGCCATGTGCTTGATTGATGCAGGCTACATTTTCCGTTCAGACGAATACAAAATACTTTACTTAACGAAAGCAGCGCACGAAGCACTTGCAGAAAGAAGCAAAATATTTCTTCCAGTTCAATTTGAGTCATACAGAAAGCCTGTAAAAAAAGCTGTGCCTAAAGGAAAAATCATTTCTCTTGATTTAAGCGATCCTGAAACTGAACGCATAGAAAGTGAACTGCGTGCATGGAGAAAAAAAGCTGCACAGGAACTTCAGGTTGCTCCGTTTATTATTTTCGGCGACAGAACACTTTTTTCCATTGCAGATAAAAAACCAAAAACACTTTCTGCTCTATTGCAATGTGAAGGAATAGGTCAGGCTAAAGCAGAAAGGTTCGGCTATTACATTTTAAAAATTACAAAAGGTCAAGGCTAGAAAAATTATTGTTCAGGGAAAAGCCTTCTGCATTCAAGATAAAATCTTTTTTCGCTTGCTTCACCCATACTGAAACTTTTTCTCGGCAGCGGACCTGTAGAATTTATTGTGTCAAAAAATGAATCCTTTGCAACTGGCGGCAGAAGAATTGAAACTGCATTTTCTTTTTTACCAAGACGGAACACTTCATCGCTTCCGTGGATGTAATCAATTTCAATTTTTTTGTCAGCGCTTATAAAATCATCAAGAACAGGCTGCAGGCGGCTTACAGCAAGTTCTTTAATGGAAGTTTCAAGAAGCACATATTCTGTCTTTCCGTTTTCAGTGTAAGCAAAACCGAAATTTGCTTTTGAATTCTTTACTTTTTCTTCAAGCTCCTGTTCACTAGAAACAGCTGAAAGTTTTCCGTTAAGTTTTGATGCAGTATTTTCAATAAGTGATTTTTTATCAGCATTAAAAATTACTCTGTGAATAGGTTCAAATGTTAAGCCTGTGTCAAAAATATTTACTATTTCAACAAGGGCATAACGCACAGCTGATTTTTCAAGTTCACTTTCCTTAACGCCTTTTTCAAGCTGTTCTTTTTTATATTCGTCCCAAACGGCTTTAGCTGTTGCAAGAGAATGATTTCCGTCTCCTACAGCAAACATAAAAGCGTCTCCGTCAGAATCAGTATTTTCCTTTTTTAAGTTTTCAAGAGCAGCAAAAACTTTTTCAAGTGCAGCTTCATCTTTTACAGCCCAGCCGGTAATGTGTCCTGAATCAAGCATTAAGTCGCCGTCGTAAACAGGTGCATTGTTCTTTACAAGATTTCCCGTTTCTTCTACAAGAGAATGATTTTTGTCGTTAACAAGAAGCATTATGTGAGGAAGTTCAACAGGTGCATCTTTTCTGATTTCTTTTCGCGGAGGAATGCGGTCAACGATTGTAGCTTCTGTTGCACGGATAAGGGCTTTGCTGAAAGGCTTCCACTCATAATCATCAAGGTTGATTGCAGCAACTAAACCGTGGCGTATTCTGCCGTAAGAAGTTTTGCGCTCAAGGTAAATGAATTCATTTTCACCTTCATCAAAGATTCCGTTATGCAGATATTCAGACATTGTACTTCTGATTTTTTCAATGCGCTCTTTTCTGTCAGGAGAAGAAAGATAAACTTCCGGCAAAATAAGATTTAATGTTGAAGGATTTGAACCTGCACTTTCTGAAGCTTTTTTCCAATAATCCAAATCTTGCGTATACTGATCACAAGCAATAACGCTCCATGAATTCAACTCTTTGTTTTTTGGAAGAAGAATTTCAGGAACGTCTAAACCGAATTCGTTAAAATTTTTCATAGTAAAAAAAATTATATCTGTAATCAAAAAATTGTGCTATAGTTTGGTTATGGCGGATTTTAATTCACAGCAAAGGCAGATTACTGCTCAAGTCCAGATTTTAAGTCAACGGCAGATTCATTCTCTGAAAATACTTTCTCTTTCAAACGCTGAATTAAAAAATGAAATAGAAAAAGCTGTCCGTGAAAATCCTGCCATTTCTTACAAGCCGGACAAAACAAGAACTTCATCAAAAACAAGTGCATCTCTTGAAGAAGCCAGCGACCGTAACCAGATGGCTCTTGAAAATCAGATGGACGAAAGGGAAACGCTTCAGCATCATCTTCTGGATCAGCTGTACTCCCTTAATCTTACGGAAAGAGAAATTGAAGTAGGTGAAAACTTAATTTACAATCTGGACAAAAACGGATTTAACAGACAAGTTACAACTACATTCATAAATTCAAATTCCGAAAAGCCCATGCTTGCAAAACTCACTGAACTTATCCAGAACTTCGAGCCGGAAGGATGCTGCACAAACAACTGGCAGGAAAGTCTTTTTGTTCAGGCAAAAAATTCTGAAACACAAAATGCACTTGCGCTTTTTATTTTAGACGGAAAATTTGAAACTTTTCTTCAGCCGCCAATTGATTTTAAAATAATTTCCGAGCGCATAAAAAAATATTATCGTGAACAGAAAAATAAATTCGGAGCAAAAGAGCCTCTCAAAAAAATTCCCTGTGAAATAGAAAACGTTATGACGGCAGTTAATTTTATAAAGTCACTTAATCCCCATCCGGGAACAAATTATTCCTGCGACTCAACTCATTACATTGAGCCTGACATTTACATAAAAAAAATTGAACCCTACGAAATAAAATACGACACTTCATTTGAATACGTAAACGACGGAAAAAATTTTTACAGAATAGAACTGCCTTCTTCTTTTCAGGACATTGAAATAAGCAGCGACTATCTTAAGGTAAAAAACAATTCTTCCATTTCAAAAGAAAAAGTCAAGGCAATGAACTCTGACATAAAAAAAGCGGCAGAACTTATTAAAATGATTCAGATGAGGGAATCCACTTTGCTGAAGGCATGCTTTTTTATTTTTTCAAGACAAATCGATTTTTTAAATAACGGAAAAGGTCACCTTCACCCTTTAAGGCAAAAAGATGTTGCAGAGTATCTAAAACTTCACGAAACTACAATTTCTCGTATGGCAAACAACAAATACGTTCAGTGCAGCTACGGTTTTTTCAAGCTTAAATATTTCTTTTCAAATTCAGTTTCCAAAGACAGCAGCAAAAACGTAAGCAAAGACAATGTGTTCAGCGCAATAAAATCAATTGTAGAAAATGCAGAAAAAAATCCGTCTTCACAAAAAAAATTAAGCGACGAAAAAATCCGGCTTCTTCTTGAACAGCAGGGAATTAAAATTGCAAGACGCACTGTTGCAAAATACAGAAGTGAACTGGAAATTGCATCTTCTTACGCAAGAAAGTAAATAATCAGTTTTAAACTCTGCAAAAAAAATGCCCCGAAAAAATCTTCCGGAGCAATCAGAAAATAAAAGTGTATGCTTTAAGGTTTATTTTTTAGACTGAACTTTTTCCTTTTCCTTTTTAATTTTAATTTCAAGAACATCTATAAGTTTATTCATTCCGGCTGCAAAATCAAAATCCTCACTTGTAACATGAGCGTTTGCACCCCAGCGGAAATTGATTGTAACGTCAAAGTAGAACTTTTTTTCTTCCTTAACCCGAAGAATTAAATCAATAATCAAATCATCTGCATAATCAATTTTTTTAAGTTTCTGATTGATTAAATCCGACTGATCTTTTTGAAAAGAAAATCCGTGAGCAGTAATTGATTTTGTCATAGGGCAACTCCTTGAGCCAGAATAACCGGCTGCACAACTTTAACTGATAAAATTGCACATTTAAAATATAAGTTTGAACTCAAACCGGAGCGACGAAACATTTAATTCCATCAAAACTCTAACTAGATTATAAATCTACTTTCGTGAATTTGCAAAAAAAATCATTAAGGAGTAAAATGCTAGAACAATGAAAAAACTACTTTTTGATATTTTAAATTCTTTCGAACATAAAATCGTAAAGTCAGACGGTTTGACAGAACTTTCTGAAAATGAATGTGAAGCTGCTGCAAAAAGCGTACAGATAGAATCCCTTGTTTTCGACAGCAGAGACGTAAAGGAAAATTCACTTTTCTTTGCCTTACCCGGAACCCACACTACAGGAAACAAATTCATTTCTCAGGCTATTGAAAAAGGAGCATGCGTTATAGTTTTTGAAGGCAGTTTTTCTGATGAAGAAAAGGCTTCCATTGAGCAGGCAGAATCTTGTGCAGGCAGAAAAATTGTTTTTGTAAAAGTTCCGTCAGCACGTTTTGCAATGAGCCCGGCTTCTTCGTGTTTTTACGACAACCCTTCAAGTAAGCTTGTAATTTACGGCGTTACCGGAACAGAAGGCAAAAGTTCAACAGTTGCATTTATCTGGCAGCTCCTTAAACTAAGCGGTTTTAAAGCAGGATTTATTTCTACAGTTCAGTATTCACTTGGCGGCGATGCAATAGACAACCCGCAGCACCAGACAACTCCTGAAGCTCCTATTGTACAGCGGGAACTTTACGAAATGATTCAAAACGGATGCACTCACGCTGTAGTTGAAAGTTCTTCTCACGGCTTAAGCGAAAAAAACAACCGTCTTGGCAATGTACTTTTTGACTGTGCAGTTTTTATGAACGTTACTCTTGAACATCTGGAATTCCATGGAACTTACGAACAGTATAAAAGCGACAAGGCAAATCTTTTCAGGGCACTGGACAAGCACAATCACATTAAAATCATCAACGGAAAAGAAACAAAAGTGCCTGCCTTTGGAATTGTAAATCTTGAAGACCCTGCAGCTGTTTATTTTAAAAATGCAACTTCAAAAAAAGTAATCGGATTTACAACAGAAGGTAAAGCAGGAAAAAGTGCAGGTGAAAATCTTAACGCACCGCCTCTGCCTGTTATTCCAGAAGATATGCCTTACCTTGCAGCACGAAACATTGCCAACGCAAGATTCGGACTTTCCTTTACAATCCACCGTTTTGAAAATCACGACAGCCTTAAAAACGAAAATCCTGTCATTCACATAAAGGCCCAGCTTCCAGGAGCATTTAACGCTTACAACATTCTGGCAGCAATGGAAGCAGTTCACGGTACAACAGGAAAATCCATGGAAGAGCTGACTCTTCTCGTAGAAAAACTTACGCCTGTAAAAGGAAGAATGACTGTAATTGAAGAAGGCCAGAACTTTGAAGTTATAGTTGATTACGCCCACACGCCTTCTTCTTTCGAAACAATTTTTCCGCCGGTCAGAAAACGATGCAACGGAAAGATGATTTGCCTTTTCGGTTCAGGCGGCGAACGTGATGTAAAAAAGCGGCCTCTTCAGGGAGAAATTGCTGCACGATTTTGCGACACTGTAATTTTAACAGACGAAGATCCTCGTGGAGAAGACAGCGTAGAACTTCTTGAAATGATTGCAGCAGGCGCACGAAAAGAAGGCAAAACTGACGGAGAAAATCTCTTTATCATTCCAGACAGACCAAAAGCAATCCGCAGTGCATTCCAGATGGCACGTGAAAATGACATTGTACTTTTACTTGGAAAGAGCCACGAAAATTCCATAATCTACAAAGACCATATTATGCCTTACGATGAAATTTCAGAAGCAAGAAAAGCACTGGCTGAACTTAAGGAGAACAATACTAAATGAATGTAATCTTAATTTACGGCGGACGCTCAGGAGAACACGAAATATCTTTGATTTCATGTGCCAGCGTAATCCGTGCCATAAGCAAAAATCATAACGTTACACTTATTTCAATTTCCAAAGAAGGAAAATGGTTTCTTGAAGATGAAAGGGTTTTTCAGGAAATAAGAAAAAATCCTCAGGCAAAACTTCAAGTTCACTGTGACGAAAAAAAATCAGTGGCAGTAATGCCTGGAAATGAAAAAGACAGAATATTTTTTGCAGACGGAAAATTCATACAATGCGACGTTGTGTTTCCTGTAATGCACGGAACTTATTCAGAAGACGGAACTATTCAAGGCTTAATGGAAATAGCAGGCGTTCCTTATGTCGGCTGCAACGTACTTTCTTCTGCCGCAACAATGGACAAGGACATCACTAAAATCCTTTTAAAAAATGCAGGAATTCCTGTAGTGCCTTCAATGTGCATTACAAGAGCAGACGTTAACGATTCAAAAAAATACGATGAACTTATAGCACAGGCAATTGAAACTTTAAAGTTTCCGCTTTTCGTAAAGCCCTGTTCAGCAGGTTCAAGTGACGGAGCAAACAAAGCTTCAAATCCTAAGGAATTAAGTTTTGCACTTATGGAGGCATTCAGCTGGGACAACAAAGTGCTTATTGAAAAAGCAATCAACGCCCGTGAAGTAGAGTGTTCCGTTACAGGCAACTCAATTACCCAGTCTCCTGACATTTCATCAACTGTGCTAAAGGCTTACGGTCCCGGGGAAATCATTCCTAAGCACACATTCTACGACTACGACGCAAAGTACAACGACCCGGACGGTGCTGAATTAAAGATACCAGCTTTGCTTTCTGAAGAAAAACTTGAGTTCATAAGGGAAATGGCAAAAAAGGCATACCTTGCAGTAAACGCTTCAGGCTTAAGCAGAGTTGATTTTTTCATTGACAAAGATACAGATGAAATTTATTTAAACGAAATAAATACAATTCCAGGCTTTACTTCAATAAGTATGTTTCCAAAAATGTGCGAAGTTTTCGGGCTAAGCTACACAGACTTAATTGATTATCTTTTTGACGAAGCACTTGCAGCTTACAATGCAAAGCAGCAGTTGTGTACGTCAAGATTTTAGATTTTCTTTTTAAATGGGGTTAATTTTATGGAGCAATTTATTTTTCCTAAAGGATGCGTTTTTAATTCACTTGAAGACATAAAAGACAAGCATATAACTGTTATGGGTTTAGGTTTAAACGGCGGCGGTGAAGCTTGCGTTAAGTTTTTCCTGAAGCATGGCGCTTACGTTATTGCAACTGATATGAAAACTCAGGAGCAGCTTAAACCTACAATTGATTCCATCAGTCATGACACTTCACTTGATCTTTCAAAGCTTACGTACGTTTTAGGCGAACACAGAATTGAAGATTTTAAAAATGCTGATTGCGTCATAAAAAATCCCGGCGTAAAAATTCAGGGCAACGAATATCTTGCCGAAGCAAAGGCAATTGAAACTGACATAAGCATTTTCCTTCACTTTACAAAGTCACCGATTATTGCAGTTACAGGAAGCAAGGGAAAATCTTCTACAGTAAGTGCAATTGATTACGGACTGAAAAATGCAGGCTTTACTTCTTTTTTAGGCGGAAACATAACAGTAAGCCCTTTAACTTTTTTAGACAAGACAAATGAAAAAACACCTGTTGTCCTTGAACTTTCCAGCTGGCAGCTTGCTGATTTACGCGGAAGAAAAGCACTTAAGCCTAAAATTGCAATCATTACAAAAATAGTTCCGGATCATCAGAACTGGTACAGCAGCATGGACAGTTACATTGAGGACAAAAAGCTCATTTATGCTGATCAGGACGAAAACGATTTTACCATTCTTGATTTTGATGATGACGATTACAAAACTGAATGTGCTGAACCAAAAGATGACATTCGCTGCTGGGGCGATTTGTTTGCAAAAGAAACCAAGGCAAAAGTCCTGCGTTACAGCAAAAAAGAACTTCCTCCTGAAATTGACGGCGTTTACCAGAAAAATGATGAAGGTTACTTTAAGTCAGGCTCCGAAGAAATAAAAATCATGGGTTCGCTTTTTGTTCCCGGCAGTCACATGAAAACTAATGTTTTAAATGCAGCTGCAGCACTTTACCTTATGAATGTGGAAGAAAGTAAAATTCTGTCTGTTCTTGGTTCATGGAAAGGCGTTCCACACAGGCTTGAATTTTTCCACAAATGGAATACTCCTGAAACTGAAAGGGAAATTCTTTTCTACAATGACAGTTGTGCAACCGTTCCGGAAGCAGCTGCTGCAGCAAGTCAGTCTTTTGGCAAGAAAGTTATTTTCATTACAGGCGGCACTGACAAGTCTTTAAATTTCCTGCCTTTAGCACAAACGTTAAAGGGAGAAAACAACACAAGCTATGTTCCTGCAGAAATTTATCTTTTGTCTGGAAGCGGCACAGACAAGCTTACGCCTTTGCTTGACCAGCGTAATGTTTCGTACAACGGCCCTTTTGATTCGCTGGAAGTTCTGCTTGAAGTTCTTAAGAAAAATCTTACTGGAAAAAATGCAGATTCACTTTATTCGACTGTGGAAGAAGTTCCGTCTATTCCTGTAGTATTCAGTCCCGGAGCAACATCTTTCGGAATGTTTACAAATGAATTTGACAGAGGAAACAAGTTTAAAAGCTTTGTAGAAAAAATTTTCTGCTGAAAAAATTTCGGCATGCAAAGCCTGAACTGAATTCACTGTGACAATGCATTGCATTTTTGTGTACCAATAAAAAAGTCCTGACTGAAATAAAGCCAGGACTTTTTTTTTGCTTACAGATTATTTTCCGCTGTCAGCATTTCCAACAAGGCACATCCATTCTGCCTGAGCGCAAAGTGTATCACCAACGTATGCTTTTCCAGCCTGTACAACCATATTTGGAGTTGCTCTTTTGTTTACAACTTCCATTCTGACTGTATCACCCGGACGCACCTGATGCTTAAACTTAACGTTGTTTACTGTTGCAAGGAAAAACAAGCTTCCTTCCTTAAACTTTTTCTGTAAACTTAAAGCAGCACCGCCGCCTTGAGCCATTGTTTCAATAAGGATTACTCCAGGCACAACAGGATATTCAGGAAAATGTCCCTTAAAGAAAAAATCTTCTTCTGTAAATTTTCTTGTACACACGCAGCCGTTTTCATCGTAGCTGTCAATGGAATCTACAAAAAGGAAAGGCTTTCTGTGTGGCAAAAGTGATTCAATATCTGTAAAAGGTGTATCCATTTTTTTCTCCTAATAAAGTAAGTCTGCAGCGTAAAAATGCAGCACTCAGTTTATTTGATTTTCTTGAAAACAAGAATTCCGTTATGTCCGCCGAATCCGAAGTTTCCGCTCATTGCAACATCAACTGGAATATTTAAGCCTTTGTTTGGAGTGTAATCAAGATCACATCCGCCTTCTACATCAGGATTATCAAGGTTGATTGTTGGAGGAATGAAATCTTCTTCTACTGCCTTAACGCAAATCATTGCTTCAAGAGCACCAGCATTTCCCAGACAGTGGCCTGTCATACTCTTTGTAGATGAAATGTGAAGTTTAGAAGCTGCATCACCAAATGCAATGTGAAGCATTTTTGTTTCGCCGCTGTCGTTAAGGTGTGTTGAAGTTCCGTGTGCATTGTAGTAAGTAACGTCTTCCGGTTTAATGCCTGCATCTTTCATTGCAATAGTCATGGCTTTTGCACCGCAGATTCCGTCAGGGTTTGGTGCTGTAAGGTGATATCCGTCTGTAGAAGCTCCGTAACCTGCAACTTCGCAGTAAATGTGAGCGCCGCGAGCCTTAGCGTGTTCGTATTCTTCAAGTACAAGAATTGTTCCGCCTTCGCCCATAATGAATCCGTCACGTTCTTTGTCGAAAGGACGACTTGCTTTTTCAGGACAGTCTGTCCATTTTGTTGAAAGTGCCTGAAGCACGCTGAATCCTAAGTTTGCAAATCCGTTTTGTGTTGATTCAGCACCGCCTGCAAGAATTACATCGTAACGTCCGCAGCGAATCTGATCCAATGCATCACCAATTGCGTCTGTTCCTGAAGCACAGGCTGTTGAAACTGTATGTGTTGCACCGTGTACGCCAAAACAAATTGAAATGTTTCCTGCTGCTTCGTTTGGAATAAGCATAGGAACTGTCATTGGAGGAATACGTGTTTTTTCTGATTTGAAATAGCTTCCAAGAGAATCTTCTGTTACTTCAAATCCGCCTATTCCTACACCAAGATAAATAGCTGTATCTTCAAGAACTTCCTTGTTGTCTATAAGTTTTGAATCTTCAAGAGCCATTTTTGCAGCGGCTACTGCATATTTTGTAAAGCGTGCCATTTTGCGTGCTGCTTTTGTATCCATGTAAAGTGCAGGATCAAAATTCTTTACTTCTGCAGCATACTTTACTTTGAAAGGGGTTGAATCATAATGAGTAATAGGACCAACTCCGCTTTTTCCTTCTTTGATAGAATTCCATGTTTCTTCTACACTGTTTCCAACTGGTGAAACACAACCAAGTCCTGTTACAACAACTCTACGCATTATAAACTCCTGTAACATAAATTTCAGATTATGACAAAATATCAAAAAATGTCATTTTGTAAAATGGTATAAAAAAATTGCCGTTTATTCAAGAGGGTGCCTGTTAAAGTTGCATAAAACATTGCTAGATTTTTCCCGGGTCAGTAGTTAACATGAAGGCGTTTATTTATTACAATGAAGTTGCGAGGATTTACATGGCTGAAAAAATTACTGGTATTTTGACTTTTGACATAAACTCAGGCACTTTCTGGATTACCTGCGAAGATGAGTCGCCCCTTACTCAAATTCAGTTTGGAGACAGTTTTGAAGTAAAAGTTGGTGAAGACTGGATTCCTACAAAAATCGAAATCGGGTCTGATTCAGAAGGTGCATTGATTTTTAAGCTTAAAGACACACCTTACGAAGGAATGCTTGACGGCTTAGACGTAAGAATGTAGCTACAGGGAATTTTCGTCAAATCGGATTCCGCCGGTTCCCTGCACTTTAATTATTCTGCTTTCACCTTTTTTAAGCTCACATGAAGGAGCGCTTCCGTGGAAACTTCTTATTCCTGCTTCCCTGCTCTTTGTGTCGTCGTTTATAATTTCAAAAAGTTCCTTAAGCCTTTCCAGATATGATTCCCTGTCGATTCCGTAAACTCCGTCTTCATCAGGCTTGGAAAAATAATAGATTACGGGAACATTTTCATTATTTAACATACACTTAATGTCAAATCCGTCTTCAGGCTTCATCTTTTCTGAATAAATGCGGTAAGGATAAGCAATGTTGGAAACTTTTCCGCTTTCAATTTCAGAATATTCAAAGTTCACTATGATGGAGTCAACAAAAACCTCGTTTCCTTCAAGTTCAAAAACTTCCGTTTCAAGTTCATCGCCTGCTGTGGACAGAACTGTAAACTCGTAAGTTTTTCTGACACTTCCGCCGTCTTTATGATTTACGTCAGTGCATTTTATAAGGGCAACTGCATCTGCACGGGAAAGATTTTTCACGACAGCCTTTAACTCTTTTATACGCTGATTATTGACTTTAATCTGGTCAACTTCATTTATAAAGGCAAAAATTGAATTTACAATCAGACCGCCGCAAAAAATCAGGATTAAGTAAGGGAGCTTTCTTACAAGAAAAATTATGCCGCAGAAAATTCCGTCAAAAAAAACTGCCAGCGGATTTACATTTTCATTTTTCCTGATTTTACATTCTTTGATAAAAGCGTACAAACCGTAGAGCAAAACGAAAATTCCGCTGCATACGAAAAGAGGGTACATCACCTTAAGCAAAAAATGCATAACTTTCAAAACATAAGAACCTGCAGCTGTACTGAAAAAGTTTGTACTGAAATCCATAGCTTTACTCCAAAATCATAGATTTTTCACTTTAATGTTGATTTATTTTACAATATTTCAAAACACTTTGCCACGACTGCCGTTACGTCTTTTCCTGTGTGCTTGGTTCGTGCAGCCTGGTTGTATGTAAGATGCGGCTGGTGGGCAAGTACGCTTGCGGCGCCTGTTCTTGCCAGAAAGTATGTGCTTCTTCCACCAGGCATTACAGATAAGTGCACGCTTTACTTATGCAGCTAAAACTTTGAAAGAAGAGTGAACTCTTTCGTGCAGCGTTCTGGAGAAAGAGGCAGTCTGTTGGCAAGTACGCCGGCGGCGCCGCCTGTTCTTGCGAGAAAGTGTATGCTTTGCGAGAGGGTCATAGCAATAAAGTATGTGCTTCTTCCACCATGGTTTGCAGGAAAATTAATTTTTTTTAAAAAAATTCAATTTTTTTTTGCGCGAAATTGCGGTTTTTGGAATATCAGTTCGAATATTATATATAAAGACAATTCGGCGCCGTAAGTCTTTAATTTATTGTACAAGGATTTTAGTTTATGAATGCACTTAATCAGATTATTCTTGAAGGAAATGTAGTCCGTCAGCCGGAAAAACGTGTTCTCCAAAGCGGATTCAAAGTTTGCACCATTCCACTTGCCGTAAACCGTCATTACAGAAACACTGAAGGCGTTACAACAGATGAAGTTTCTTTTTTTGACGTAGACACGTACGGAAACCTTGCTGAAGCTTGCGAAAAATGGTGTCCAACAGGAAGAGGAATTCGTGTAGTAGGACGTTTAAAGCAGGAACGCTGGCAGACGGAAGAAGGTAAAACCAAGTCGAGGGTTAAAATCATTGCAGAGCACGTTGAGTTTAAGTACTTTAACAAAAAAGATTCAACGGGAAATGCAAAAAGTGAAGCTAACGAAAAAGAAGGTCCTGCTTCTGCGGATCTTGGAACTCCGGCGCTTACAAAAAAGCAGAAACTTGCAATGCTTGCCGAAGCAGCCGCTGCCGCTCAAAAAGAACAGGAGGGTGAAGAAGTAAATTTTTAATCAGATACAGAGTTTAATCAGCGTGTTTAAAAACTTATTTAAAAAAACTATTTAAAAAAATTATTTAAAATGCAAAAAAACAGTCTGGCTTTACTAATTTAAATTTATTTGTGCAGTTTTAAATTTAAACGGTAGAGCCAGACTTTCCCTTATTGGAAGTGAAACTTATTTTGTAACGTTAAACTTAAAGAAAAGAACATCGCCGTCTTGAACAACGTAGTCTTTTCCTTCCTGACGGTATTTTCCGTGAGCTTTAATTTCTGCTTCAGAACCAAACTGACGTAAATCGTCTACAGTGTAAGCTTCTGCTTTAATAAAGCCCTTTTCAAAATCAGTGTGAATGACACCTGCAGCCTGAGGAGCTTTATCGCCGGCATGAATAGTCCAAGCCCTGCATTCATCAGCACCGCCAGTAAAGAATGTTCTTAAACCCATAAGATTGTAAACGTGACGGCTTAAAACTGTAAGTCCGCTTTCCTTAAGGCCCACGCTTTCCATAAACTCTTTTCGGTCAGCTTCATCTGTAATTTCACTTAAGTCAGCTTCGAACTTTCCGCAGATAACGATTACGCCGCTTCTTTGTTCCTGAGCGATTTTTTTGACAGTTTCTACGTAAGCGTTTGTGCCGGAAGCTATTGTATCTTCATCAATGTTGCAAACGTAAACCTGAGGCTTAATTGTAAGAAGGTGAAGGTCGTAAACAGCAGCTTTTTCGTCATCAGATAAGTCTGCCATGCGGGCGCACTTTCCTTCTGTAAGCAAAGGCTTTATTTTTTCAATGGCACTGAAATATGGAGCAAGACGCTTTTCTTCTGCAGCACCAAGAGCTCGGATTTGCTTTGTAACTTTTTCCGAACGCTTATTGATTGTATCAAGGTCAGCCTGAGCAAGTTCAAAGTCGATTGTAAGGATGTCGCTTTCCGGGTCAATTGATGCATCTGTTTTAGCATCTTCACGAACGTGCTGAATGTCAGGGTTGTCAAAGCAGCGTACAACATGAGCAATTACGGCTGTTTCACGAATATTTGCAAGAAACTGATTTCCCAGACCTTCGCCTTTAGACGCACCTTTAATCAAACCGGCAATATCAACAAAATCAACGCTGGCAGGAATTTTCTTTTTAGGCTGAAAAACGCTTGCCATAAAATCAAGACGTTCATCCGGTAAATCTACAACTCCTACGTTAGGATCGATTGTACAAAACGGATAATTTTCTGCAGAAGCAGGTGCTTTTGTAAGCGCACTGAAAATAGTTGACTTTCCTACATTTGGAAGTCCTACAATACCACAAGTAAGTTTCATATTTTTTTCCTATAAAAATTTCTTTGTTCTAATATAAAACTTTTCTGCACTTTATACAAATGCAGCGAATGGATTTTCAGCCTTATTCGTCTTCATAGTCGAAAATTGTTTTTGAATCAATAAAACGCCTGTATTCAGTTTTCCACATTAAGTGAGTGTCGCTTTTGTCGTAGGCATCAAGAGCAGATTTTTCCATGTCGATTTGAATCATGATGTCGGCACGATTTTCCCTTTCGTTGCAGCGGTTAAAGACTTTTACGCCATGAACGCCTTCTATTTCCCTGCAGTTTTCAAAAAGTTCCCTTATTTGCTGAACAAAAGACTTTTCGATTTTCCTGGAAATTTCCGGAATGAATTTTACGATTATACAATGCTTCATAATCTGCCTCCTTCAACTGTTTTATTATACAACACATTTATGTTTTATGTTGATTTTTTTCAGAGCTATCAGAGATAAAGGAGGACTTTTAGCAGAAAGTTACAGCACGTATTTTTCCAGAAAGTCTCCTACGCCGCTATTGTTGTTGTCAAGAGCTGTAATGAAGTCTGCACATTCCTTGATTTCTGTTCTGGCGTTGTTCATTGCTACACCAAAGCCGCACTGACGAATCATGCTTTCATCGTTCATGCTGTCGCCGAAAGCCATAGTGTTTTCCATGGGAATGCCAAGATGTTCTGCAAGAAATTCAATGGCGTAACCTTTGCCGCAAGAAGGAGGCAAGATTTCAAGGAAAAAAGGCTTGCTTAAAAAAACGCTTACTTTATCCTGCCCTAATTCTGATTTTAATTTGTTTTCCAGAACTGAAAGTTTTTCCGGTGAACCTGGAACAAGCATTTTTGGAAAATCATTCTCAAGGAACTTTTCGTAATTTTCTACAACTTTGCCTTTTATTTTACAAAGCAAAACGTCTTTTAAAGTCCATTCAGTTTCTTTGCCGTAAAAAATTGTGTCAGGAGAATAGACTTCTGTGTCAAGTCCGAGTTTTGCAGCTTCTGCGTTTACTTTAAGCAGTATTTCTGATGAAACTGATTTACGGTAAATTTGACGGCGCAAATGCATGTCGTAAACCGAGCAGCCGTTTATGGCTATAAGAAAGCGTCCTGTTTTTTCGCCTGCAATGTTAAGCCTGCGGACAAAAGGTAAAATTCCTTCTTCCGGGCGGCCGGAACACAGCACTACGTAAATTCCCTGGGCTGCACATTTTTGTAAAGCAAGAACATTTTCATTGCTGATATTGCCGTTGTTGTCCAGAAGAGTGTCGTCTAAGTCTAATGCTATGAGTTTTACATTTAATTTGTTTTGGGGAAGTTTTGTCATAAAGTGATTATAAAGATTTACTGCACCTTTTTCCACTACCTAAAAAAAAGCCCCCGCTTAACTTAATAAGCGAGGGCAAGGAGTTAACAAAATGATATGTAAATCATTTTACAGGTGATTATGCTTCCCCTTCAGTTGAATCAGTGGCAGTAGCCTGATAAACGTTTCCTTTATAAACGATTGTTCCTGTATATTTTACACCATCTTTAATAATGGTAATAGTTACAGTATGAGTATAATCTTCATTATTTTCAAATCCAGCAGCAACTGTAAAGTAAAGTCCATCGTCATGCACCCAAGTTGGTGTGTAAGATTTTGACAGTGAACTTTCATATTCTCCATACTTCCCAGTGTTATCTTTAAATACAAGGTCAATAGAAGAAATATCTTCTGCAGTAAGTGAAGTAAAACTATTTGTCCAATAAACAAAAATACCTGCACCTTCTATTTTTGATGACCCGGAATTAAATACGAGAGCTTTTTGAGTAAGATTTGTCTGAACTGTTACCTCAACTTCTTTTGTTAAGCTACCATAAGTTACTGTAATTTTTGCAGTGCCGTCAGCAACAGGAGTAACTGTTACAGTATCATTTTCTATTGCAACTGTTGCAACATCTGCGTTAGAAGATTCAACTTCTACATTTCCAACATTAAAATCAGCTATACCAATTGAACCAACTGTAAAAGTCTGTGCTGTTTTTGTTTCGAAAGATATTTCTGACACAGAAGCTGTAATTTGCTTAACTTCTTCAATTGTAGTTTCTTTAACTTCTGTTGTTGAACCTGTTTCAGCAAGATCTCTATCATCGAATTTTACTGTAATATCATAACAAGCAGATGTAGTTGTAACACGGAATGCAAGGGTATTATTTGGTGCACCACGCCAAGCTGCTCCATTTGTAATAAACTGGAACTTATATCCGTTAGTAATAGCAGAACCAGCCGTAACGGTCTGTACAGCTGCACCGTTCATTGTACAATTTGAAATTTGGCTTAACGCACTAATTGCATAATTTGCATCAGTCCATGTAAGTTCACACCAACCCCATCCTCCTTTATTTTCTTTATTATAAATGTTAACGGCATATATATTTGAGGTGTCTACTTTTGAAGGGTCAATTGTAACTGTTGCTATAGTAGATACCTCTGTGTTAGCTTTAAGTGTTGCTTTTACTGTTACATCTGTTGAAGTAGAAATATCGCTGGCTGCGGTGAACTTTCCTGTTTTATCAATTGAACAGCCGGCAGTTTCTCCTTCAATAGACCAAGTTACTTTGTCTGTGTAGTCAACGCTGTATGTTGTGTCTGCTGCTGTAAAGTTAATTTCTGCACCTGGTGCAATTGTTTTTGTTGCCGGAGAAATTGTAAGTCCTGTTGGTACGTAGCCAGCTGGAATATACTTTCCATTAGCAAACTGTACTTCTGCAGAATAATTTATGCCTTTAATTGTAGCACTGATTGTAACTTTTATATCACTAGCTGGAGGTGAAGTAAGTATAATCTGTGCAACATAGCTTTGTAATACACCACCATCAGCTTCTGTTGGCTGAATAAATTGAGGTTGCTGATTCGCTCCTGTAGATAATGTGCCGCTTGAAACTTCTGCAGTAAGTGATTTACCAAGAATGTCATTTGCCCAACTTAAGCCTGCATCTTTACAATCAATTGTAATAAGAATTGCAGAACCTTCAAATCTTCCTGCTGTAACGTTAAATTTCTTTTCTGTGTTTTCTGCTACTGTAAATTCTTTAACAACTTTTGTAAGAGTTCCAACTTTTGCAATTACTTTGTATGTGCCGCTTGATGTAAATGTTGAGCCTTCAACTTTTGCATCATCTTTGTAAAGAGCAACTTCTGATCCTTCTACTTCTTCTTCGCCAAGTACAACTTTTACTCCAGAAAGGCTAGGTACACTGTCATCTGTTTTAAGGTTGGCTGTTGCTTCTGCTAAACTTTCTGCTCCTATTATATCGTAAACGTTTACTGTAAATGATGCATTTTTTCCGCCGTAAGATACTGTTACTGTTGAAGAACCGCTTGCTGTTCCGTCTGGAAGGTTTTCTACGACTACGCCTGAAGCTGTAAGAGCAAGTGTTTCTGTTTCTGCTTCTGCACCATCGGCAGCTACATAAGTTACTTTAACTTTTACATTTGATGTGTCTACTGCATCGCCTTTCCACAAAGAAATTGTTGAATCTGTTAAACCTTCAAGTTCAATTTTTTCTACAGGGAGTGTAACGAAAACTTCAACTTCTTCTGTATATTGACGAATATCAACTGGATTTTCAGCATTTGCGTTTGGTGTAACTGAAACTTTTAATGTGTGGGTTCCTTTAGAAAGGTTTGTGCCAACTGATGTGCCGTTTTCTGTAACGTCTGTTGTAAAGTTTTTTGTTGCGTCGGTTTCGCCAAGAAGTACTTTTACGGTTTTGTTAATTTCATCAGCTGTTGAGCAAGAAGGTTCAATTGAATGTTCTACTTTGTATACGTTGATTGATATCTCACCATTTGAAACTTCTTTACCGGCGTATTCTGCTTTTACTGTTTTAGTGCCGCTTTCTTCTGTAGAAACATCAAATTCTGCGTATTCAGTAACGTCAACGTAATCAGCATCTACCGGTTTATCTACATAGGCTGCTTCTACTTTTAATCCGCTGGCATTAAATTTATCACCTACCCAGTAATTTTTTGCTGTAAGTGTGCCGCTTAATTTAAGTAATTTTGGCTCTGCTGCAATTGTAATGTGGTAAGAGCCTGTTACTCCAAGTGCTGTAACTGTTACTTCAACATCCTGTCTTGTTGAGTTGTCAGAAATTTGAAGTTTTCCGTCTGCGTCTGTGTTTGCTTCTGGAACTGAACACTGGAATGATGTAACTGCTTTTTTTGAATTGTTAGAATAAACTACCTGTACTTCAAGTCCTTCGCTGTTAAATACTTCTCCTGCTTTAAATTCTGTTTTTTCTTTTGGTGCGTCTACTATAAGACTTTTTGGAACTGGAGCAGAAGATCCGCCAGAACTTCCTCCGTCTGAGCAAGAAACTAATGATGAAATAATAAATCCTGCTGCAAGAAAAGCTGCAGCTACTGATTTTAACTTCAACATATCTTTTCCTCCTAAATAAACTAAAATTTAACCTTGTTTCATAGTAACCCCGATGAGCCCCAAAGGATAGGTAGGTATTTTTCGGTTGGGTGTCTTTGGTTCTTGTGGGGTTTTCTTTTTTAGGGATGGAGATTTGGGTGTGTGCTTTGCGGGAGGGCTTTAAGTTTTGCAGCTGTGGTTTTGGAAGAAGAGTGTGCTCTTATGTGCAGATTGGCTGTATGTAAGAGAAAGTCCATTGGCAAGTACGGTGGCCAGGCGTTTTTGAGTGGGCTGTTTAAAAAGAAAAACCCAGTCTGTCAACGACAAAACTGGGGAAAAGGAGGTGTATTTATGTTAAGGTTTTCATACACAAAAGTTAATTTCTTAACTTTATGTTCAAATGTTACTCTTGTATTTAACTTATCTCAAGACAGAAACTTTTCTGTTTAGTGTGATTTTTTCAATCAACTTTGTTCTGCTTCTGCAGAATCTGCTCTCTTGTAATGCCCGTACACTTTTCTATTACGTCAAAACTGACTCCGTTTTGGTAAAGGTTCAGTGCACTTTCCAGTTTTCCCTGCTCAAGACCTTGGGCTAACCCCTGTTCTAAGCCTTGCTTTATTCCTTCTTTTATTCCTTCTCGTCGGCTGGCGCCAAGCAT
>CAMCRZ010000014.1 GCA_945877425.1 uncultured Treponema sp. | reverse complement strand
GTGCTTGCGGAAGTTGTTGAGGCGGTGCTTGCGGAAGTTGTTGAGGCGGTGCTTGCGGAAGTTGTTGAGGCGGTGCTTGATTTTATACTAAAGATAAAGCTTGATTTTTTCCTTAGTTCACTGTTTTCCAACAGCTTTTTCTTTGTAGTTTCTAAAAAATGTTCCCGAAGACAGTCCGACTGCTTTTTTAGTTTATATATAAAATCAAAAGGGCTGTCCCATGCTCTCTGCTCGTCTTCATAATTGTAGTCATAACTTACACTTTTATGATTTTTATATGAGCCTAATTGCCTGAAAGGTGTGTATTCCGGGAACTGTACAGTTTGATTTCCTGATTCAGAGGAAGGGTCTGCCAAGTTGTCAAGGTCGTCAAACAAACTGAATTTCCAGTTCCACTGATTGTAACCCCATTTTGAAGTCCAGAACGGTTCAATTGTTTTTTTCCCAAATAATTTAAGAACTGAAGAAATTTTTCCCTCGGAATCACTTACAGGCACATTCCACAAATGAACGTTGTTCCAGTCACTGGCTTTTGAGTCAACACTTTCGTTTATATAAAGGTTTCCCCGCCACAGCATTTTTTTATCATAAGTTGAAACAAAACAGTCACTGTTGCATGATACATTTTTTTCTATTCCATTTTTTAAAGTCAGCTTAAACGTAAGAAGCAAATCATCACCTGGAGCAAAAGTTTCAGGCTCTAAATTTCTTATTCCTATACGCAGATGCTCACCGTTTTCGTAGACAATTATGTTTTCACTGTTAAGCTTTAAATGCAGTGTACGTTCGTTCGAAGGAATAAAAGTATAACTGATACTGCTGCCGTCTAGTCTTCTTAAAATTCCTTTGCCAAGGATTCTTCTTTTGTTGTCAAAAAAAACTATTTCAAATTCGTCTGAATTGTTTTTAAGAAATTCATCTTTTGTTTCATACACAGCCTTGCGTTTTTTATAGGATTGCTGTTCGTAAAAAACATTCCAGTCCCATGCATCGCTAAGTTCAATAGATAAATTTTCCTTAAAGTAAAAAGAAAGATCTGCACCGCCGGCATTGGAAACTTTCAATTCAAAATCATCAAGAATAAGAAACTCTCCGGTATTCGGAATGAACTTCCACTTTTTTCTGTCAGTCTGACTGCTTTCGTAATAATTCTTAATTGTTAGGCTGGAGTTTTCTATGTGCATATCAATCATGTTGTCTGACTTTCCGGAATTTTTTTCTTTAGTCTGTTTAGTAAGGCGGACAAAATAATAATTTTTGTTTCCGACAAAAAATATAAGCGGAATCAATTCAATTTTGTTTGTGTGAATTGAAAGAGCACTGACTTTTCCAATATCAGTTATTTTTAAATCTGACAGTTCCGTATTTTTAATTTTACTGCTGGGATATAAAACTGCTACGTCAATTAAATCATTTTTTTTGTCTGAAACAATTACTAAATCGCCGTAAGTCAAACTGTTTAAGTCAGGCAAAATGTAATTGTTGTAGTGAATGTTTTCTTTGTTAAAAGATGCACTGTTTTTTGTAATCGAAATAATCGGTTCTAAAAATGATTCAACCTGATAAGTTTTGGTAAATTTATTTTCATAAAAATCTGCAAGTAACTTTAGAAATGCCATGTTGTCGCTTTCTGTAAAGGATTCAGTTTTGTATTCACTCTTGCCGGAAAACATACTCTGAAAAATATTCTGCTTATCGTCAAAGAATTTTTTTACAACCTTAAGTGTGTACTCTTTTGGAGAAGTGTACAAATTTTCCATCCAGTCTTTGTGGCAAAAAGTTTCCATGCACATCTGACTTAAAAACTTACGGTTTTGTGCATTATCAAGAGTGCCGTTTTTTACGCTTTTGTAAAATGCATTGTTAAACTCAAGAGTAAGGATATATTTTTTATCACCACGAGCGAAAAATAAAAATAAAGTTCCAGTTTCAACTTCCGGAAGAAAAACTCTTTGCACGCCAATTTCTTTTAACAAAGATGAAAAAGAGAAAGAACTCATAAATGATAATTTTTTCATTTCAGAAACTTTACATTTAAATTTCATATAGCCGTCATACTCCTTTTCATTTTCCACTTTAGAAAATGATTTGTAATCTGCAAGCTGAAAAGTAAATGCATCTTTTTGAGACAGTTCTTCCCATAATTCATTTTTATAAATGTAATACTTTTTTTCCTCTTCGTTGTAATAAAATCCCAGAAGAACATTTTTTTCTAATGGAATAACCTCGGCAGTAAAAGCCATCTGATGTACTTCAAGCCTAAGGCTAAAATTTTCTGCACCTGATTTTTCAATAGAAAATTCACTGGCAAAAATTTTCCAGGCAAGAAGCAGCACGGTTTTTATAAAAATCTTTTTTAGTCTCATTACTATTAATATTGCCATCGATATTATAAAAACCGCAATTTTGGACAATTTTTTTTTATTTTTTTACAGCTGCAATAAAAGGCATTTTTCCATTCTCCATATAAAGCTTAAAGAATTCATTTTTAGTAAATTCCCTTTCGAAACAAATGCAGTTATCTTTAAAAATCTTTTTGTTTACAAAAAGATTTTTATCTTTGCATTTCCATTTTTCAAGATTCAGCTTTTCCAGATTTTCAGAATTCTCAAAAAACAAATACACTGTACAGTCAGAAGAAACTTCAAATGAAAGCTGATTTTCTTTTTCAGTTAAAAAATCTTTTTCGCTTAACAAAATGAATTCTCCTTCAACGCAATATTCAGGACATGAGTACATAATATTATCTTCATTTTCACTGCTTTCAAAAATTATTTTGCCGCTGTTAAGTTCATTTAAAACCTTCGCTTCTTTATTATTGAAAACAGGATTTTTTATTATTTCATTTCTCTGAACATCGTTGTGGACGTTAAGGTAAAAATTATTTTTTACAGAACAATTTCCGCTTTTATCTACAGCCCAGAAATCAATCTGGTGAGTGCCTTCCTTTAGCAAAAGAATTTTATTTCTGTATGTCTTTACTTCACCTTTGTCTATTGAATATTCTATTTTTTCTATTCCGCTTAAATTGTCATAAGCTTGCAGAGTAATGAAAGTTAAACCGTTTATTTTTTCTTTTTCAAGTTTTGCAAAAGGCTTTGTTCTGTCAATTCCAAAGTTTTGGGTTTTGCAGTTTTCCACATTGCCGGCTAAATCTTTTGAAAAATACTTTATGGTGTAAGTTCCGTCTAAAGAATATTCTGCCTGTTTTCTGTATTCGCTGCCGTTAAGGATAGTTACATCAACTCCAGAAATTTTATCTGCAGCTTCAAGAGTAAGACAGACAGTTTCGTTGTACCATTCTTTTACTTCAGGCTTTCCGTTAAGCAGCAATAACGTGTAAGGTTTTTCAGTGTCGATGTTAAACTGAACTTCCAGCATTTCACTTTGCAGATTTTTTGAATCAAGGCTGTAGCACTTTAACAAATTTTCTCCTTCACTAAACTTTATGCTGTCAAGGCTGCACCATTTGTCCTGCTGCCAGATTTTTGTTTCAGTAACAAATGTTTCTTTGTCCTCAGTGGAAATGTAAACTTCAGGCATACTTACATACCAACCGTTTTTTCCATCTGGTTTGGAAACTGATTGCTGCAGAATAATTTCCGGTCTGTAGAAATTTGGATTTCCGCAGTAGCATGAAATTTTATTTTCACTGGCACAGAAAATTTTATTGTTGAAAATAATCAAGTCCTGGCAGTTAAAATCTTCTTCCCAGATTATTTTTTCCGAATAAGGATTTACAACTTTAAACTTGTTTTTGAAAAAGCAGATTATCTTTTCGTTTCCAACTAAAACATTTCCCTGCAAAGAAATATTTTTTTCCAAGTTCAGGTTTTCCTTATCAAGAATTACAAGGTTCTTTCCGTCGTGATAAAGAATATAACTGTTACTGAAATAAAATTTTAAATCTCCACCAA
The DNA here is from genome assembly GCA_945877425.1 of uncultured Treponema sp. Taxonomy (GTDB): domain Bacteria; phylum Spirochaetota; class Spirochaetia; order Treponematales; family Treponemataceae; genus Treponema_D. The sequence continues at coordinate 59,427 of CAMCRZ010000014.1, read as the reverse complement.
AAGCAGCGTTAACTTTTCCAAGAAATTTTTTCCCTTCAAAAAACTCTATGCTGTCTTCTGTTACGGCTGCAATTCTAAAGCTGTCACAGAAAACATTTTTTATGTCACTTTCAGTTTCCAGATAAAGTTCATTTGAAACAAGGCTGAGAATTTTATTTTTTGCAAAGTAAAAACATTCCCCTTTGTGCCAGAAAGTATTTTTAAAATCTGACATTTTGACTTTAAGGATTTTTTCGCAGGCACCAGTTTCGCAGCAAATGATTTTTATGTTGTCTTCACAAATTAAAAGGGCTTGTCCATCAGTTGAAAAATCATTTACATTTTCTTTTTCCCACACAGCATATCCGTTGTAAAGATTAAAATTGCGGAGGACATTTTTACTGTCAAGACATAAAATAAAATCATTTACAATTGCAACTTTTTCATATTCACCTTTAATTTCTGCAATGATTTTTCCTTTTTCAGTTACAGTCTGAATTTTGTCTGAACTGTGAACAATAAGGTTTTTGCCGCTGGAATACAGTTTTTTAATTTTGCTTTCATTTTGAAGTGTCCACAAAATCTGCTTTACAGAAGGAATTTCGCTGAAGGCATAAAAATTATTTCCGCCGTCTTTATTTTTCTGGTTCCAGCAGTTGTCTAAAACTTTAAGACTATAGCTTTTTGAAATAATTTCACTTTCCGTTTTCAGCGTAACTTCAAAATCGTAAACTCCTGCATTTTCTGTTCTTCCGTAGATTTTTCCATTTTCATTCATGGCAAATCCTTCAGGCAAGTTTCCGTCTGAAACAAAAAATTCTGCGCTGCCATTTACGTTTTCAACTTCAAGAGAAAAGCTAAAGTCTGCATTAACGTTTGCAAAAGGAATTTTTTCCGTTACAAAACAAATTTCATCTTTTACAATAACCGTAAACTCTTTTAATGCTGAAAAATATTCATTGTAAACTTCTGCGGTAAAACTGTAATTTTTATTTTCCAGAACATTATTTTTTAAAACATTCAGGACAAAAGTTTTTCCGCATTTGATTTCTCCGTTAACAGAAAGAGCAAATGGAAAGTTTTCCTGTGAGTAAATTCTGTATTTTAAATTCTCACCTTTTCCTGAAAGAAGAATTTTAAACTGACTGATGCCGTTTTTATCATACAAAATTTTACTGAAGTCACAGTTTATTGAAAAATTATTTTCGTAAATCTGAAAGTCTTTTTCCAGAGTACATCCTTCAAAAATAAAAGCAAGCCTTGATTTTCCTGCAGAAAGTTTTTTCTCAATCTTTAAAACAATTTTTTCTTCTGTCCATGACACAATGTTTACTTTTTTGCTGTTCCATAAAACTTTTCCTTTTTTGCCAAAGTCCTGACCGTAAACTTCAACTGTTGAACCGTGAGTTCCAAAACTGCGGCTTAAAGCAAAAATCTGCGGCTGAGGAAGTTCTTCCTTTAAGCTGAATGTAAGTTTAAAAGTTTTTTCTCCGTTAAACTGAACAAGGAGCTCTAATTTTTCTTCTGCAAATGAGTCGTCTATTTTAATTTCAAGAAAATTCATTTCATCTGGTTTAATTTCGCCAGTGCTGCATTGAAGAAAATTAAAATCTGACAAAAGTGAAAATTCCACTTCTTCATCATAACCGTTTAAACTTTTTACATAAAACGGAACAGATAGAGTTTTATTTTTTACAAGCTCATAATCAGTCTGGAAAAAAGTTACTTCAATATCAGGAAAAATAACGTTCAGCTTTTCAGTGATTTTTCTGCCGTCTTTTCTTACTACAGAAAGTAAAACTTCACCTTTTTCAAGTTCAGGAATTTCAAGCTTTTTGTGATAAGAATTTTTTTCTTCACTGTTTAATACAGCAACTTCTTCATTATTTACAAAAAACTGGCACTGGCTGTTTAAACCGCTTCCGTAAATGTCTATTTCATTTTTTTCGTTGCCGTTTATTTCTATAGGAAAAATTTTGTCTATGAAAAACGGTACACAGCTTATGTCAACGTAAACTTCCATTGTGTCAAATTTTTCAGGCTGCAGAACATTAAACACTTTAAGCTGGAATGTTTTGTTTTCACAAAGCATAAACTCATCAAAAGAAATTTTTACTTTCCCCGTAAAAGTTTTTCCTGTAAGAATTCTTTCTGAATCCAAAATGTTAAACTCGCTGCCGTTTTCTGCAAGTTCAAATTTTATAACGGAAAAGCAGCCTTCACTTTTTTCAAAGTTTTCAATGTTTACGGAAACTTCAAGTTCAAAAAAATTACTGCTGTCTGCAACAACTTTCTGATTTTTTTCTGAAACAAAAACAGGAATATTTTTTTCTTCAGCAAAGTCTTCCTGTAATATTTTAAAACCATTGCTCCATTCACTTTTGTTTCCGTACACATCACAGCATCTTACAAAAAATTCGCAGCCGTTAAAATCAAAGTTTGCAGGAAAAGTAAGCGTGTTTATGTTGCCCAAAGTGTCAAGTGAAGAGACATCATTTTTTTTGCAAAGCAATTCATAGCCGTAAGTCTGACCGCCGTTTGGATTGTTCCACTTAAGAATAAATTCACTGCTGCTGTTAAAGTAACCGTAAAGTTTATCTGCAGGTTTAATTTTTTCTTTTGAACGGTCTAAAATAATTTTAGTTCCGGCATATTCTTTTTCCGAATGAAAATCATTTTTTTCAGTGCAGAAAAATAATCTGTAAGTGCCGTCTTTTAAGCTGGCAAGAGAAACATTTTTTTCAAAGCATAAATTTCTGTCAACATCAATCTTATCTAAAAAATACTCTGCGCCGTTTGAGTCAGCTAAAAAAAGCATTACATTACATTCTTCTGAAACACAGCCGTTTACAAAAATAAAGTCTTCTGCCTGCACAGTGTTTTTTTCAGGAGCATAAAAAGCAACATCAGTTTTTTTATTCGTAAGCAAAACTTCTGCATTAAAGTTTTCAGAATTTTCGTCTGCAACAAATTCAACTGTCCATCTGCCTGTTTCAACATTGGGTATTTTAAAATAAGCAGCATTTTCCAGAACAGCTTTTTCTATTGCACTTTCCTTCACAAAATTTCCAGAAGGAGTTTTAACTTTTACTTCAGGCATAAGGTTTTCCCAGCCAACTAAAAGAAAAATATCTTCCGTATTTTTTTCAGTTACAAAATAATAATCATCATTGCGGACAATTTCTTCTTCACTGTAAGAATCAAATTCGCCGGTTAAGTTAAACTCATAATCAGGATTTTTCATAACAGACAAACTTACATTCTTAGGCTTAAGTATTTCAAAATTATTCACGTTAAAAGTCAGTCCGCCGCTTCCCACAAATGCACCTATTCTTCCAAAGTCCATGCTGCAGATTTTCAAATTGAAATATCCCAAAAAGCCCCTCTTTCCGTTTGTAAAATCGCCGAACATTGTGCCTACTTCACCAAGAGTTAAATCAAAAGGAGGAACTGTTATAAATTTTTTGTCAATAATGCAGCCTTTGGGAAGTTTAAATGAAACATATCCTTTGCCGGAAAATTTCAGTTCGCCTTCCAAATCAAAAACGTAAAGTTCAATTTTTCCCTGAATGAAAAATATTTTTACACTTAAAGCCGTAGCAAATAAATTTGATTTTATAATTGCCGCAGCATTTGCCTTTATGTCTAAAGTTCCGTTTAAAATATACGCATCGCCATTTAAAACAAAAGCAACGTCAGTTAAATCAACCCAGCAGTCAGCTTTCATTTTTAAAAGTTTGCCGCTGCTTTCCATGTCGCTTACAGTTAAGCCAAGCTGCAATCTGGCACCGTCGCTGTTGAAAATACTCTGATACTTTTCAGGCACTTCATCTGGAGCACCATAAGCAAAGCCACCTCTTATTCCTGAAAGACAAAGCCCGGTTGTACCGATAGGAATTCCTCCAACAAGTGCTTCGTAGCTGAAAAATGCGTGCTTTACGCCTACAGGATATTTTTTTGAAACTGAAGTAAAAGTAATGCTTGCTTCAAGAAGTCCGCAGTTTGGAATTAAGATTGAACCGCAGCCGCTTATAAAAAATTCTCCTTCTCCGTCAATCATAAATTCTGCCATGATGTTTTTAAAACCCATTTCTCCGATTTTAAAATCAGGAAGTGAAAATGACAGAGTATTGAATTTTATTCCTTCACTTTCTGAAATTGAAATTTTGTCCAGAGAAAATTCGCTGTTACCGAAAGCAGCAGGCATTTTTAATTTTACGTTATCAATTTCAAGAACACGTTTTTCTGTATTTAAAAATATGTCTGAACATTTTAAAGTAAAGTCGCATACGCTGAATTTTAATTCCTTTAGTTTTAAATCACAGTTGAATTTCTTGCTTTTAGAATCATAGTAAACATTTTCAAAATCAACTTTTATTTTTTCACCGCTGGAAAATAATTCAGGAAGTACAATGTTCATTTCGCTGATTTGAATTCTGAAATTTTCACTTTCACTTTTTACAGAAAGATTTTTTATTTCACCGCTAAAGCCTGCATACTGGATTTTTGAATTTGCAATTTTTCCATCTACATTTTTAATTTTGCCGTTCCAGTCCACTTGAAAATTTTCTACTAAAAGTTCGCTGTCTTCAAAGAACAAATCGTTGCAGGAAATTTTTACAATGCCGTCTAACGAAAAACCTTTAGAAGTAATTTCAACAGAGTTTAACTTTAATTCCAGAATGTCGAAAAATTTAAATGCAATTCTTGAAGAAGGCAAAACAGACAAATTTATCAAGCCATTGTTTACTGAATATTTAAACTCATCAATTTCAAAAGTGTGATTTTTTATTTCAGAAGCAAAATCGTTTCCGCTTAAAACAACATTTCCTTTTCCGTCTATAATAACATCGCTGTTTTCCCATGAAAAATTAAGTGTGGTATCATTGAAAGAAACATTTTCAAACAGGCTGAAATTAATGTTTTTAATTGAACCGCAAAACGAACGGACATTTCCTTCCAGATCCAGTTCAAAATTTTCTATCTCAAATTCCGTGTTTTCAAGAGGAAGCTCTGTGGACTTCAAGAAAATGATTTTTCCGTTAAAGCCTAAAAGATTTTCTCCCTGTAAGTTAAGAATTTTGAAACTGCCCTTTTCAATTAAAAAACAGCTGAAGATTTCAAAATTTTCAACATTACATTCGCCGGTAAAACTTTCAAGCTTATTTTCTGAAAAAACAATTTCGCACTTTCCTTCAAGAGAATTTTCCCCAAGACTTTCGCAGCTGTATTCAAAAAAAGAACTTATAAGAAATTCACTTTTTCCAGAACTAAAACTTATTTTCAAATCAGGATCTTTTACAAGAATGTTTCCAATACTGAACGAAGGAACATGAATAAAACTTTCAAAGTTTAAAATATTTCCTTCAAAATCAATTTTCAAATCCTTTAATTCAATTGCAGCAGAATTATTTCCACCAGGAATAAATTCCGGCATCTGAAGTTTGCCGTTTACAGTAATTATTTTTTCAAGATAAGAAAAGTTAAACGTAAAGTCTTTTACTTCACAGCCGCAGAATAAAACTGAATCAATATTGATGCTGCAGTTCAAATCAACGATTTCCCGTGATGTAATGTCAAAAGTAAATTTGTTAATTTTAATTCCTTTTTCAAAAGTCTTGCTTTCAATGATTTGAGAAAATTTATTTCTGAACAGAATATTTCCTTCAATTGAGAGTAAGATTTTTTCTTCATCTTTTATTACCGAAACAACTCCGTCTTCTATATAAATTGAATCGTTGTCTTTTAAAATATTGCCGCTGATTTTTTCTATGCTGAGTTCAAAATTTCCTATTCCGCCATCTGCTAAAATCTGGAATTCCTTAAGTTCAATTTTTCTGTTAATTAAAAATTCCGGAAACTTTTCATCAACAAATTCCACTGAACCTGTAAAGTAAGAATTAAAGCTGCTGTCAAATTTCACAGTGTTCAGCCTGAAAAGCAAACCGCTGTAGTAAAGATTTAATTCCTTGTAAAAAGTAATTTCATCAAAATCAACAGAGCCGTCTGTCAAATCAATTTCCAAAGCCCTTATTTCAATTTCATCAACAACAAATCCCGGCGGAAAAATCAGAAATGCTTTTTCAAGAATAAAATGAAAAGCATTGTCTTTGTAAGAAATGCCGAACTTTGTACATGAAATCTGCCACATGCTGAACAACGTTGTAGTAAAATTACTTTCAACTCCTGCATAAAACTTTTTTACGTTTCCGTTCAAATCAATCTGGAAGTCTTCTATTGAAAGTATCATTCCGCTGAAAACGCCTGTAAGGTAATAAGGCAGAATAATTGAGCCTGAAAAATCAAACACAGAGCCGTCAAAGCTTAGGTTGGAAATCCAGAACTCAAGACCGTCTGCTTCAAAAGGCATAATGTAAGCGTTGTTCAGTTCAAAAGAACCGTCTTCGCAAATTTCAAAACTGTCAGTTTCAATGACTGCATCTTTTAGACAGTTAAAAGTTATTAAACTTTCGCCGCAGGAAATTCTGTCGTTTTTAAGGACAATATTATTGATTTCAATAGTGAAATTTTCCCGCTCAATTCTCTGACCGGAATACATTCGACTTACATTATAATTTCCGTTTGGCTCAATAAGGCAGTCGTCAAAATGCAAAGCTTCGTTATTGAAAATTCCAGGAAGAGAAATCTGCAGGTAAACGTAAACGCCTTTGTCTTTAAAATGAATGTTCTTAATGATTCCGTTGCTGTAAAAAATTTCAACCGGTTCTTCGCAATATTTTATTTTTGAGCTGTACAATGAACCGTCTGTATCAAATACCAAGTTGCCGACGTTCAGCTTTTTGTTTCTGAAATAAATTGAACAGTTATAATACGTTATTTCATATCTGCTGACTTTTGCTTTTTCAAAATAAACTTTCCAGCCGTTGTAAGTAAAACTTGAAGGACAGTCTGTTTTCTGCATGTACAAATTAAAATTTGTGTCAAAAAATGCGTCTTCGCAAGTTAAAGTTTCACTTGAGCCAGGCAAAGAGATTTCACAATTTCCCGAAATTTTTGAATCTTTAAAAGAAAATTCTCCGCTGCGAATATTTATGCTGTTATTGCTTTCAATTTCCTTTTCTATTTTAAACTCAGTGGAATTTAATTTATTTGCAGATACATCATAAGATAAATTTCCTGCCTTAATTTCCTGGTTCAAGTCAGGAAGGTAAACTGCATTTAAAATCTTCATTGTCCTGCTTTCTTCAGTAAGTTCAAGAATCAATTCTTCTGCAGAAAAATCTGAACCAGATAAAGTAATTCTATTTTTCAGGGAGTTGTCAATTTTAATTTTTCCGCTGTTCCCGAAGCCGTAGAAATCAGTAACGTTAATGACGCAGCAATAGTGATCCGCGAAAAAGATATAATCAAATTCTTCTTCATCTTCTTCATCGTCATCTTCTTCTTCATCATAATCAAAAAAATCGTAGTAGCTTGAATTGCCTGAATAAAAAGAAAAATCATCAGAAGAATCATAATTGTATTTGTAGTAATCTTCAGCATAATAATCTTCATCGTACTGATCTTCCGCAAAGTATTCATCATATTTGCTTAAATCATAATTGCTTAAATCTATCTTTGTGGAATTTTCCGGTGAATTAATATAATCTTGAATTATTTTGTTAAATTCAGCAGATGACAAGCTGAAAATTTCATTTCCACTAGATGACTCTTCTTCGGATTCTTCGTCTGACTCTTCCTGCTCACCGCCATCTTGTTCAGCTTCAACTTCATCTACAGAAACTTCTTCTTCTGAAACTTTCTGTTCTTCCAGAGAAATATTTTCTTCAGGCTCAGAACTTTCATTGCTGTAAGTTACATAATCGTCTGCATTTAAAAGAAGTTGCCCGGAAAAACTTACGCCGTCAATGCTTGCATAAGCCTGTGATGCAGCAAACTTAAATTCTTCTTCTGTAAAAATTGAATTGTTTTTTCCAAGAAGAATTTTATTTTCGCTAAGCAAAAGATTTTCAAAAGTAAAACTTATGGTGCTGCCATTATAATTTTTTGCATCAAGAATGATTTCGCAGTTTTTTAAGCTAAGATTTTTTTCCGTAAGCAAAATTGTTTCATAAGAAATTTCACAGTTAGAAAGTTTAAGTTTTTCAGATTTGCAGACAGAAGAGTTAAAATTATTTTCAGCAGAAATTTCCACATCTAAAAAAGTTCCGCCGATTTTTTCTACAAAGCAAGTTCCCCTTAAACCTGAAGAGCTGAACTTTAATGAAGAAAAAATCATTTTGCCAAGAGTTTCGCTTTTAAACTCAACGGCTTTAGAAACAGAACATTCCCTTAAAACTTTCCATTCATTCTGGAAAAACAATTCCAAATGGGACACTTGAATTTTCTGATTTAACGCAGACAAAACGCCGCTGTTAATGCAAATGTAATTTTCAAAAACGCTTACGCTTGAAGAATAAATTTCAAAACCGTGAACAGAAAATTTCAGCTGCCGGGCAAAATCAAGGTCTTCGAGCAAAAGCTTTCCGTTTTCCAGAGTTATGTTTTCACACTGACTTTTTCCAGTAAGTCCGTCTATTCCAACGCTGCCTGAAATTAAAATATTACCGTATTCGTCAAATTCAATTTTTCCAAGTTCAATATTTTTTCCGGAAGAATAAAGTGTGTCACAGTAAAAATCATTAAGCTTTATAAAGCGGTTATTCTTCAAGTCAAATGCAAAATTCCTTACTTCAAATTTTTCACTGCTGCCTTCATTTCCTGAATAAATATTTCCGCTAAGCAATATAAAACTTTTTTCTGCAATTAAAAATCTTTCAGTTACAAATCCTTTTTCAATATGAAAACTGTTTTTTCCTATTTCAATAAGATTTTCATTTTTCAAGGAAGTAATTGTACTTCCACAATTAAGGCGCTGGTTTTCAGCAAAAAATTCCCTGCCTTCAACTTTTACTGCATCTGAAAAATCAACGTTTTTAATACAGGAATTCTCTATAACAAAAGTTCCGTTTTCCAAAAAGAAATCATTGCTTCCCGAATATTCAGTTAAGTCGCCTTCACCACTTTCTGCAAAACTATTTTCAAAAGAAAAAATCTTTAACAAAGGAAACTCAAAAGCAGCAGAATGAGCCGTCTGTATTTTAACGTTTCGGAAAGATGCACTTAAATCAGAGTTAAAAATTATTTCGTCACAAGTTAATTTATTTTCGCCACAGGAAACAGTAATTTCATTTTCAGAAAATCTGCCTGTCTCAAATGCAAGTTTTTTGCTGAAAGTTACGTTTTCCAGATTAACTGAACTGCATTTTTTTCCTTCAATAAAAATTTCAGCATTTTCTTTAAAGCGCAGTTGTGAATTTAAAATTATGTTTTCATTGTTTTTTCTTAAAAAATTTGTTTCAACTTCAAAAAGTCTGCAATCGTCAAGTAAAGTAAAATAAATTTCTTCTTCACTTCCGCCTGTAAAGATTTTCCTTGCCTTAATTTTCCTGCCGTTTTTATTTTCATAAGTAACTTCAACAAGGAAATTTTCATATTCAACGTTTATGAGTTTTTTACTGTTTTCGCTGCTGAACAAAAGATTTTCGCTGTAAATGCTTTTTCCAGACAAAAGATTTAAAACGCTTACACTTATTTCTTTAGAAAAATTTTCTCCTTCCAAAGATAAAGTTCCATCTGAATAATCAATAGCCAGGCTGCCTGAATCAACGTTTTCCAGTTCAAGCAAAAGATTTTTTCCGTAAGAATATGCATTTCCGTAAATGTCGTTTACAGAAAGCGTTACTTCAACTTCATTACGGAAATTTTCTCCAAAAATCTTTTTCAGATTAAGAATAAACTTTCTTTCTTTTCCAGAAAAAATTTCTTTATAAACATTTTTATTTTTGCAGTTTAACTCCAAAACAAAATCAACAATTTCACTGTCTGCAAGAAGAGTTTCCCATTGAAGCTCAATAAAGTCATCTGAAAATTCTTCTGTTTCACTGCTGCTGAAATTCAGGATTTTTAAAATTTCATCTGCACTTTGAATTTTAAATTCAAAAATTTCTTCATTGCTTAAAATATTATTTTTTCCAAGAACCCAAGCTTTGACAAAAAAGTATTTGTCCGAATCAATTTTATCTGCAAGGTTAAAATTTAAGTTTATGCTTTTGCTGCTTGAAAAGCCTTCTTCAATTACAGTTGAATTTTCCAGAGAAAAATCTTCCCTAAAGCTTTCAAGCAAAACCCAGTTAAGCGAAGAAAAAAGTTCTGCCGGAACATTTTCTGCATTTAAAGTAAAGCTGCATTTTGGCGAATAGTTTACTGTTTTTTCTGCATAATAATTTTTGTGAGTAGAAGATTTTATCTGCGGTGCCAAAGGTTTTTCATTTAAAACATTTACAATAAAACTTTCTGCATTGCTTACATTTCCAGCTTTGTCTTTTAAATAAATTTTAAGTTCGTTTATTCCGTCTTTTAAAGAAAGGCTTTCTATGCTGAATGAATTTTTTTCTTCGCAATTTAATTCTACAAAAGAATTTTCTCCTTCAACAATTAATGCATCAGGAAATTCTTCCCTAAAATAAATTTCAATTTCCAGATTTTTGTCTAGAGCGTATTCAGTTGAAATGCAACTGTAATTTTCAAGAAGCCTGTTTTCAAAATAAAGTTTAAAGTCCAGAAGTTCAGGCGCATTTTCATCAGAATAAATTTCTTCACTTACAGACTCTTCCTGCAAATCTTTTCGTTCAATTTTAAAAGTTAAAGAGGCAGCGTTTCCTGCAGCGTCACAAACTTTTGCAAAAACTTCAGATTTATTTTCTTCGTAAGTAAAAGTGCTTCCTTTAAAATAATTTGTTCCGTCAAAAGAATATTCAAAAGAGTTTTTGTCAGTTCCGCTTCCCCAGTCAAATGCGCTTAGAAAAATTTTTTCTTTTTTATAATCAATTTTATAGTCAAGAACAGGAGCCTTTGTGTCAACTCTTATTGTCGAAAGATTTGATTCTATAGTTCTGCCCTGAGAGTTTACGCAATTAAACTTAACTTTAAAAACTCCGTCCTGAAAAAAATCAAAAGAACTGCCCTTTCCTTCTGCAACAATTTCATTAGCGTTATTGTAAACAAAATAATTCCACTCTCTGCCTTCAGAGCCTTCAAGAACAGCGATGCAGTTTTCGCCAGTACACCATTTGCCTTCATTTTTAAGCTGAACTTTAATGTATTCTTTTTTAATTTCAATTTTTTCTTCGCCACAGTTTCCTGCTTTGTCCAGAACTTTAAGTTCAACAGAAAAATTATTTTCCGCATCAATTGGAATGGTTCCAGAAAAATCAGTTCCCTTGTACAAAGAAAAAGGGCTTTCGTCTACAGCAAAATAAATTTTATCAAGAGGACACATTTTTTCCTTAATCTTAAAATCCATAGTTTCATTGTTCTGGGTAAAAGTGATTTCAGGAATTTCAGAGTCCAGCTTAATCTGATACAGCGGAGAAAAACTTTCTGTCTGCGCATTATTTTCTACAGAAAACTGCAAAGTATAAATTCCGTTTTCAAGAAATTTTAAATTTGCAATGTTGAGCCTTGAATTTTCCATAGAAAAAGTTCTGCCGTCAATATGATATTTCCATGTAGAATTATTTATTCCGCAAATTTCATCTTTTGCACTTACAACTATATACTTGTCCTTATTGGTGCTTTGCCACAAATCAAAATCAAAATCAGAAAAAACTTCTGCACTTTTTGTGTGGATTTTAAAGGCAACTTTCTGCTGTGCAACATTATTGCAATTGTCTTCTACAGAAAAAGTCAAACTGTAAATGCCGTCTTCGTTAAAGACAATTTCATTTTGAGTAACAAAAAATTCATTGCCTTCTTCGTCTTGATATTTAAAGCTGCCGTCTTTTATTCCTGACAAATCATCTTTGAAAGAGTATTTAAGTACAACTTTATTGTTCCACTCTTTTTCGTTTTCAGCATAAACTTTAAGTTCAGCAGGAGTTCTGTCTATTTTTACTTCTACGCTTTTTTCAAAATAATTTCCCGCAGCATCGCATACAGAAAAAGTAACTGTGTTTACGCCTTCATCTGTAACTGAAAAAGGAAGCTGTGACCTTTTAATGAAATTCCAGCTGCCGTCGTTTACTTTAACTTTTAAAGTTGAATAGTCAATTTCACTTTCGTTATCATACAAAGCAGGAAGAACGTCCACTTTTTCACTGGAAAACCACTGGCTGCCGTAATCATCAAAATCAATTACAGGAGCATTGCTGTCTATGTAAACAGTAAAACTTTCGCTTACTTTCTGATTTCCGCAGTTGTCCTTTGCCTTTACAAGAATGTTGTACTGTCCGCTTTCTTCAAGATAAACTGCATTTTTTTCAGCAAAATCTTTTTTCCATGTTTTTCCGTTATCAAGAGAATATTCCGTGCTTTCAAAATCTACGCCGCTTAATTCGTCTGCAAGTTCAAATCTTAAAGTATAGTTTTTGTGATAGCTTTCATCAGGAACATTTAAAATCTTTATTGAAGGACTTTCGCTGTCTATGTAAACGTCAAAGTTTTTTTCAAGAACGTTTCCAAGCTTGTCCTGAATGTAATAAGAAAAACTGTGCTGTCCGTTGCCCGAAAATTTTACTACAGAATAAATGTTTTCGTTTGTACAGTTAAGTTCTTTTTTTTCGCCGTCAAGTACATAATGCACTTTTTCGTAGCCAATGCCGTTTTCAGAAAAATCAGCTTCATCAGGAGAAAGTGAAAAGTTTAAATTAAAATTATGCCGTGAAAAAAGCCTGCCATCTTTTTCTATGTAATTTGCCGTACTTTCCAATTGAGGAAAAACAATCGTATTGTCAAAAATTACGTTTTCCTTTATGCAGGTGCTTTTGTTGTAATGTTTAAAAGTGCCGGACCTGGAAAATTTAATGTAATAGTAAAGCCTGAAATTTTCTTTATCGTAAGAAGGACCTTCTTTTTTTATAGGATACCAGTACTTTTCAGAATCATGATCGCCTGTAAAAGAAACGTTTTCGCCTTTAATGTAAAAAATGCCGTCTTTTTTAAGGATTTTTTCATAACCATTTGCATTAACCCAGATTTTTCCGCCTTTGCAGCTGCTTGAAAATACTGATGCAAATAAAAATCCATTGAAAAAACAGCACAATATTGCTGCAAAAAAGATTTTTTTCTTCATAAACCCTGTCTCCACTTTTTTAATTGAAACTTCTGAAAAAATATTTATCTTCTCCGTTTATGTCTTCATAGCAATAAAACAGAAAATCATTACAGTAACTTGTTTTTTGATTTTTAAAATCCAAAAGAAAAACACACTCTTCAAAAACTAAATACGTACAGTCTTCATCATGAACAATAAACCTCTCATTCAACTGCTTTGTAAAATCAAAATCAGAAAAACTTAACTTTTTTTCAAGCTTTAACTCATTATTTTTCACAATGTAATAAAAAAATTTTTTTTCATCTATCTGAATAATTTCTGTTTCATCTAAAAACAAAACTTTACTTCCGCCGCCATTTTCAGCTTTTTCTCCGGAACTTTCAGCACTTTCTGCAAAACATTCTGCACCGATTTTTTTACATTCCAGAACATTTCCGTTTTCCTTACAGAAATAAAATTCTCCGTTAAAGAAAAAATTAAACCATAAGCCTTCTTCAGAAATTCCGTCTGTTCCTTTTTCACACTCAAAAACTTTTTCTTCAAATTCATTTTTAAAAAGAAACAAACTCTTTCCCAGAACATTTTTATAAAAAAGCACAAATCTTTTTCCGTCATCAGTAATCTGAAAATCAAGCACTTCCTTTACGCCGCCTAAAGAAAAGTAAAAGCAATTTTCTGTGTCCAAACTTTCAATTCTGCAGCAAAACTTCTGTTCCGCATCCAGACTTTCCGCAAGACTTTCTTTTTCCACAGCGCTGACATAAAAATCATTTTCTGTTTCAAACACTTTCAAGTCAAAACCTTTTTTAAAACAAAAGACTCTTTCCTTAAAAAAATCTCCGCCCCATTCCTTAAAAAAAACAGCCTTGCTTTCGTTTACCTCACTTTCAGTTTCCACACAAAAAACTGCGCCAAAACCATTTGCGTAAACAGCGCCCTTTGTAAAACTTTCATCATTATTTTTTTCATAAAGAATTTCGCAGGAAAAATTTTCATCAGTTAAATTAAAATCAGCTTTGAATATAAAATTGCCGCTTGAAAAAATAAGGCACAGATTATTCATTGTGGAATTTTCCATGTTAAACACCTTAAAGTCCATTTTATTTTCCAGAGGCACTTTTTTAACAACCACATTATTTTCCGCAACCTGAACAACATAAAGCTCGTTAAAGGAATTTACGGCACAATACAAAGTCTGCAAAAGAGTTTCGTACTTTCTAAGAAAAACAAATTCCTGGTTTTCAAAAACATCTGTTTCCTTAAGGCTTATAAAATTTCCATTGCTTTCAGTGGCAAGAAAAAATTTTTTCTCATACAGAAAAGCAAAAAGTTCTTCGCTGGAATTTACGCTGCTTACAGAAAAATTCTTAAACTTGCTGCTTTCTGAACCAAAAACTTCTGCAGTAACAAAAACTGCCAGAATAAAAATCAGATTTAAAAATAAAAACTTTTTCATACTATTTATATTTAACTGATTTCTCAAAAACCGCAAAAACTGTAAAATATTTTTAAACTTTTTTAAAAAATTCCACAAACAAGAGGTAAAAATGAAGATTCCGCCCTTTTTGAAACCAGGTGACACTATTGCCGTAACAGCGCCGTCTTTTGGAGCAACAACCGAACCTTACAAAACACGTTTTTCCTATGCCATAGAAAAGTTCAGGGAAAGAGGCTACAAAATAGTTGCAGGAAAAACCTGCTTTAAAAGCGACGGCTTGGGAATAAGTTCAGATCCGAAAGTATGCGCCAGAGAACTGGAAGATTTTTACTGTTCAGAAGAAATTCAGTGCATTATAAGCTGCGGCGGCGGAGAACTTATGTGCGAAACTGCAGGCTTTATTGATTTTAGCAGAATAAAAAATGCGCCGCCAAAATGGTTTATGGGCTACAGCGACAACACAAATTTCATACACCCGCTTTTAACACTTTGCAACACAGCTTCAGTTTACGGCCCCACAATTACAGGCTTTGGCAAACCTTGGGAAAAAAGTGAAGATTACGCTATTGAACTTTTGGAAGGAAAAATTTCTTCTGTTCAGGGATTTAAACTTTTCCAGAACCCTCAAAGCGGAACTGAAGCAAAACAATCAGACCCTCTTTCAAAATACGTTTTGGACGAAACAAAGCATTTAAAACTTTACAAGACAATTCAAGGAAAAGCAGTTGAACAAAGTGAAAATTCAGTTTTGCAGATGGAAGGAATTTTTGCAGGCGGATGTCTTGACGTTCTTGCAAATTTAGCCGGCACACCTTTAGACGGAACAAAACAATTTGCTGCAGAAAACAAAAAAATAATCTGGATTTTAGAAGCTTGTGACTTAAACCCTATGGACATAAGGCGTGCAATGTGGCGTTTAGACAAATGCGGCTGGTTTGAAAATGCTGCAGGCTTTATTATAGGAAGGCCTTTAGCTTCTTACGGGCAGGAACTTATGGGCGTTAACCAGTACAATGCAGTAACGGACATTATTTCAAAATACAATGCTGATATTATTATGGACGCTGATATAGGGCACATAAGTCCTGTTGTTCCTGTGGCAATGGGAACTTACGGAAAGGCAGAAACTTTAAACGGCGAAATTTTCCTTAACTTTGACATTCCCACTGCTGCACAAAATCAGTCTGAATAAACAGTGCTTTCTATTGAAGCCTGGATTTCTAAAGGAAGTTCTGAAAAAAAGTTATAGCCAGTTTTCTCTTCTATAGCGTCTACAGTTGTAAGGTAGTATTTCCAGGCGTCTTTTTCAGAATAGCCGGCACTAGTTGCAACAGAAGTGCATGTTGTAGTGTTCGGTATGTCTACGGCAATTACTTTAGTTGATTCAGTTACGCGGTTTAAGTCTCCTGTGCCTTCATCTAAAATAAGTATGATTTTCCACACAGAAGCAGGAACTAAAATGCCGTTGTCACTTAAAGGATAAGTGTAAGAAGTGCCGCTGTAGCCTTTTATGTAATTGCATAAAGTGCCTAAACTGTTTTCTCCACCCTGACCATAAGGACCTGCAAAAATGTAAAGTTCCTTAGAATACTCTTCGGCAAGTTTACGCTCGTATTCTTCAAGTTTTTCCCAGACTTTCTGATTATTATTTGCAGTCTGAGGCACAATGTTTGTAGTCCTGAAAGTTTCATAGCAGGTATTGTCAGATAAAGTTCTGTCACCGTTAGGACACAAATGGCCTCTGTCAAAATTCTGGTTAGAATAATCTTTATGCTGAACTTTATAAAATGAAGAAGGCAGAAGTTCATCTCCATAAAAAACATCTTCACCATTAGGACGAGAGCCGCTTCCCAAATCCGAAGAAGCAAGGTGCCAGCCTACCCAGTTTGAAATATGATTTACGTTGTTGAATGAAAGGGTAAAGTAAGGTTCATGGCTTACAAGATAATTTCTTTCAAAGCTTTTGTTTGAAGTTGCCCAAGAAGGATTTCCAAAATAAAGTGGATTGTTTTCTGAATAAGTTATAACTGTATAACTGCTGTCTATATACGATTGTGAATTTAAATAACCTTTTGTGCCTAAAAGTTCATAGCCTTCAGTGCTTACTACAGTGTATTGCGCAGTTGTACGGCTAGAAACATTTCCGTTACTGTCTACGGCAAAGGCATAAACTTTGCAGCTTTCCGTAATTTCAAATGATGAACCTTTAGTGCCTTTTTCCATACAGTCATTTGCGTAAATAGGAGAAAAAGCATAATAAATTTCTGCATTTTTTGTAGCACTTTTCATAGTAATGACAGAATTTTTCAGCACTTTTCCGGCTGCAGGATAAAACTCTACAGGAGAAACAACCGGCTGCTGGTCTGAATTTTCTGTTTTACAACCTGTAAAATATAATGCAGCAACTGCACCTAAAACCAAAACAAAAATTTTTCTTACCTTAACCATATACAACATTCCACAATGCACACACCATAAAAAAGCCGCCCACTTTTTGAAGTAAAGCGCACCTCAAAAGTGAACGGCAAACATTAGTTTGTTAAGAGAGCAGCTTACGGCTGTTCATCTGTAGTGATTTTTACTGAAGTAAAGAACATTTTTTTACCAGCTGTAAAAGTAACAGATTCTACACCACTTGCATCTCCACTAGTCCATTCTTTATTGCTAATATTGTATGAACCTGAACTTGAAGTCCAATCGGTATCTGCTGAAGGATTATTAGACTTATCCCAAGTGAATTCTATCTTAGTAATTTTCTTTGATGAATCTGTAGGTGCAACTATTAAAGTGTTTTTGCTATAAACTCGGAAATTAGTACCGTTAGAATAATATAGAGGAGTACTACCATCATTAGAAGCAAAAGTAAAAGTAAAGCCGTTCCAAGTTACAGGTGAGGTAGAAAGATCTGTCTTATCGCTCAAACCTAAATCTGCAAATACACAATTGTACACATTAGCAGGCATAAGTGTGTAAGTTGCACTTACTACATCAGAAACTATCTTTTTACCATTGACTGTTCTTACAGCAATAGCATATAAAATACAACTCTTATTTATAGTTACATCATTTTCATATTTTGTAGCTGAATCATAAGCTTCTGTGGTAATTGGTGTTTTTGATTCATCACCTTCGTCAATAATCTGATAGAAAATTTCTGCATCAGATTGCAGACAAGAAAGCGTAACGTTCATAGAACCAGAAAATTCTCCAGAATCACTAATTTTTACGTTTGAAGTTATATTTGTAGGATAGTTAATAGTTTCAGCATCTTGAACAGAAAGTGCGTATAATTCAATGTGAGTACTGCCTGATTTTTCAGAATAATCTTCAACATAACCAAAGAATGTTTTTTCCTCAGAAGGAAGAATAAGAGAATTACTATTGTAACTTGTTAAAACAGCAGTTTGATTTTTTCCGCTTGAATATACGTAATCACTCTTTAAACCTCTCAAAGCACATAATCCCTTATTTATATATGATGTAAAATCATCTAACAAGGAAAGGTTATTATAGTAAATTTTAGAAGTTGCGTGTCTGGTTACTACAAAACTATCAGTATCAACTTTTGTAACTTGATTTGATCCGTATCTATTTTGTGCCTCAGTAGGTTTTACTGAAACTTTATCACCAACACGGGCGTTAAATGGAAGAGCAACATTGTAGAAGTAAATAGAATTGTCTTTATCCTGTAAAATCCAGTTTTGCCTAGATTCAGCAGTTAATGTAAGAATACCTGTAATTGTTGGTCCATCTGAAATATTAAAAGCATCACCAGCAGAAGCAAAACCAGATAGATTAAGGAAATTAGCAATTCCACCATCAACAGCAAATGAACCATCTGTTGGAGTTTCTGCAGGCATTTCTACATATGTGATATTATTTTTTACTAAATATTCTCTTTTAGTAACTGTAGATGAACAGTAACTTTGTCCGTCTGTAGTTAAAGTTGCAATGGCATAAATAGTTTTGTCGCCATCAATAGTAACTGTATTACCTTGTGTATATTCACTCTTATCAGTAGACTGAGTAAAACTTTCAACAGTAAACTCTGTTGTACTGTAGTAAATTGTTGCATCACTAGTCTTACAGCTAAGAGTTACAACTGTGTCTTTCTCATATTCATCTGAATCTTTGTCAAAGTCAACGTTATAAACATTAGGTACATCTTTTTCAATTGTGTCTGCTTCTTCTTGGAACAATACAGAAAGCTCAATTAGTCCATCGTTTGTTTTAGAAACATAACCAAAATTAGTTTTCTCTTGATCAGAAACAAGTGAAGAACCTACATAAACATAATCTGGTGAATTTTGATGCTCACTTGGAGTTCCTCTGAATGCATAAATACTGCAATCACCATTTGAAAGCTCAGTATCAGTAACAAAAGTAATATAACTTGTAAAGTCTGCTTCGTAACTAGGAATTTTTGTGTAATAGAAATTTCTTGTCTTTTTAGATACATCTTTTTCTACAGTATTGAAACTTGTAATTTCAGCACAGCCAGACTTCTTATATACACAACCTGCAGTACAATCAGAAACAACTACATAATCACCAATTTCATATCCGCTAAAAGCACTGCTTTTATAAATCTGGATACCATGATTATCATCTACAATATATAAACTGCTTGAAGATGCAGATACAACATAGCCTTGTACTGTAATAGAATCAAATGTCACAGAAGTAAAAGAACCGCGTATTGCATCAAGAACAGTTCCAATTTTTCCATCAGTAAGACCGTAGTTTTTCTCTTCAGACTTTTCAATATACAGAACAGGAACGTCAAATGAACAACTTGAAACTACAGAGCAACCATTTTCGTTTACAGCAATTGCATAGTAAGTTACATAATCATTAATAGTAAGGGCAGTTTCATAAAGTGTACCAATTTTTGTATAGTTACTTTCACTTAATTCTGAATTTAATGAATAGTAAATCGTAATGGTATCGTCTACTATAGCTGAAGTTGAAGAAAGTGTTACAGTTGTACCTCTTGTAAATTTACCACCTACAGCCTCTGCAGTTGGAGTAAACACAACACTTGTAGGAACAGGTGCAACCTCAACACTAATTTTTGTTACAGCAGAAAGCTTTCCGCTTTCACTTTTTGCAACAGCATAAATTTCAAAATTATCAGCAGCTACATCAACTGATACAGTACCAGTTACTGATAATAACGATGCTTCTCCTTTGTAAATAAGACTTTGAGCATTTGAACTGTCCATAACAACTGCAGGAACAACATTATCAGCTTCCATTGTTGTTTTTGTATAGTAAATCTCTACACCTTCAGTAGCAGAAGAAAGGTAAATTGAAGAATTTAACGCAATTTTTTGTCCGTCTTCTATATCAGTAAAAGTTCCACCTGTCTGCAATTTAAATTCAACAGGAGCAACATACTCAGGTTTGCTTCCGCCGTCATCTGAGCTACAGGCAACTGCTCCTATTAAAAGGCTTACTGCCGCCAAGCCGCTTGCTAGAGTTTTAAGTAATGATTTCATAGCAACTCCTTTATTATGTAAATATTTTTGCAAAGAGGCTGCCTGTACATATCACGTAACCCTGACAACCTCTGTTACATCCTCAATAATATAAAAATAAACAGAAAAAGTTAATACGATTAAGAAAATTTCACACTTTTCTTAATATCTTTTTACAGAATTTTAACCCTTAGTTTTTAAAATTCGGTAAAAGTCTGTTTTATTCTGCAAAAAGAACCTTTGGAATTTCGCTCCAGCTTCTGCGGATTGTTCCCCAGTTTTTAAGCTGTTCAATTATTGCATCACGCATTGGAATGTAAGTATTGTCTGCCTTAATTGAACCGTTTTTAATGCCTTCAGAAATAACTGTGTATTTATCGCCGCCTTCTGCCATAAAATCGTTAACTACAACTGTGTAAATTTCGTTGTCTTCTACATTGCGTCCGTCGTCAAGTACAATTCTTGAAACCCTAAAGCCTTCGCTTTTTCTTGTTGAATAGTAAACTTTACCGCCAGCAAACTGTCCTGCACGGAATCCTACTGAATTTATTCCATGGTCAACTATTTTCTTAAGAACGCTTCCCTTTACAGTAAGGACTACGCCGGTGTTGTCAAAAGGAATAAGTTCCCACATATCGTTTACAGTAAGTGTTCCTGCATTTACAGATTTACGCAATCCGCCGCCGTTTGTTACAGCAAAATCAGTTTTGTAGGCAGCACGCATTGCCGAAGCCATTACGTAACCTAAAGGAGTTACATTCTGAACTGTTTCTTCGTGGCTAAGTTCATCTTCTACAACACAAACTTTTTCGCCTAATTCGCTTCCGTATTTTGCCCTGTAATCTGCTGCAAGGTAAATAAGTTCAGGATTTTCTGTAATTACGTCTTTCTGCTTGTACACTTCAATTATGTTACCGCTGGCACTTACAAGACCTTCGCTGTTGAACTTAAGCTTAATCTGGCTTATTGCACGACCGTAATTCATTGCCTGAACTACAGGAACTGAATTTACAGTACCGTTAATGTACTCGTGGCTGTGTCCTGTAATAACTGCATCAATTCCCTTTATGGCACAAACGTCTTCCAGTTCAGTTGATTTGTCTGCACTTACAGGATTTCCTGGAGTAAGGCGGTTTTCGTGGCTTCCAATGTGTGAAAGTACAATTACTGCTTCAGGAGCATAAGTTGCCTGTACTTTACGCAAAACTTTTCTTACTGCTGCACTTGATTCAATGAATTCATAGTTTTCTATGCGGCTTTTGCTTGCTGTGTAAACTACGTCGCCTGTTGTACAGCCTATAATGCAGATTAAATGTCCGCCAATATTAAAAAGTTCATATTCTTTTGCCCATTCAGGAATTTTTCCCGTACGCTTGTCTATAATGTTGCATGCAAGAAAGTTAAAGTTTCCGTCTTTTGACCATTGGGCAAACATTTCATCGCCCCAGTCAAATTCATGGTTTCCTACAGTGCTTGCTGCAATGTTTGCATACTTGAAAAAGTCAGAAACAATTTTTCCCCTGCTTAAGTTAGAAAGAGCGCTTCCCTGATAGTTGTCGCCTGCTGAAACAAAAATGCTTTCCGGGTTTACAGTCTGAAGTTCGCTTAAAACCTGATACAGTTTTGCCATTCCCGGATTTTTTCCTGCCAGATCTTCTTCAACAGAACCATGGAAATCGTTTACTGCAAAAATGCTTACATACTTTGATTTTCCGTTTTCAAGAATTTCTGAAGCAGCATTTGTTGTTCCCATTTTGCGGATTGTTTCTGCACAAACTGCACTTCCCAAAAGAAAAACTGCTGCCAAAACGCTTAATATTTTTTTCATATTTTTCCTCACTTTGTTTACGTTATAAACTGATTTTTCCGTTTACTGTAATTGAAGAAACTCTTTCTGAATTTCTTCTTGAATAAGAAGGTTCGCTTACGTATTCTGCAGAAAGTTCAAAATTATTTACAGGTTTGTATGAAATTCCCGCCCTTATTTTTGTAAAGTCCATCAATTCCTGATCCGGAAGTGTGCTGTAATCACTGAATTCTGCAAGTTCGCTGTTTTCGTAATAATCAGCCTGTGCGTAAACTGTTAAAGGAAGAGGAATTAAATCTCCTGCGTTAAGTGCAACTTTTCCAAATGCGCCTTTTCCTGCAATCGAGCCGTCGTAAACAAATGCTTCTGCGCCTAAAGAAAGGTCAACTATATCATAAAGGATAAAATACTGGGGATTAAATTCAATCTGAGCCTTTAAGTAAGCTGAACTTTTTTCGTTTGCAATGTAATAGTCGCTGTCTAAAGAATAACCGTAAAATCTGTCTTCCACATTCCATTTCTGATGTGAAAACTGATCTGTTTTATATGCGCCTTCAAGTTTTAATGATGCACCGAATGCCCTTGCTGCTGCTTTTGCTGCAAAAGAGTATGCACCTGTGTAATCATCATAATCATCTGTGCGGTCTTTCCAGTTAAGCATAAGGAATTCTGCGTTTGCGCTGTAGTTTATAAATCCGTCTGCTGCGTAAGAAGCTGCAATGTCAAATGCATAGTTTTCTTCTGCTTCAAGAAGGTCTGACCATATTCCTTCTGCACTTAACTGAACAGTTGAACCTGTCTTTTCAAAATAACGTGTATAGCGTGCTGCGCCTTTTACTGCAAGTTCTCCGCTTGTGCCTTCGTAGTAGTCAAGTTTAGTTGTATCGTAATTTTCTGCAATCTGTTCTTCTCCGCCTGCAATTCCTGCAAAAACAGAAGCTTCAAATCCCTGAATCAAGCCTTTTTTAAGGGAAAGTTCCAGTGCTGAACCTGTTGTGCTTTGTCCTGCAAGTGAAGAATAAAGCATTTTTCCAACATTAAGCTTTTTGCCTGTAAAGTCAATTCTTGCATCAGCTGCACCGCAAATGTTTGTAATTTTAATGTAAGCTGTTGTAACTGCATCCTTTAAATCTGCACAAGAAGATTTTCCTGCTGCTACGTCTGCAAATTCTCTTTTTGCCTTCATTTTAAGTTCAGCAAGACGCTTTACATCTGAATTGAAAGAAGCATATTCGTTCTGGTCAATGTTTCCTGTAGCAAAGCTGTCGCCGTAAAGCTGATCTATTGCCGAAGAAATAGCGTATTTTATGTCATTGTAAAGGCAGCTTGCATCAGCCCATTTTTCGCTTGTCCAGTTAACGTCATTTGCAGGTTCAACTGTAGAGCCTGAAATAAACTGATACCGTTCTGAACTTTCGCCGTAACATTTTGCAGGCCATTTTGTACCTTCTTTTGCAAGTGAACCGCATGGATCTGCAGGAAGTGCGTACTTACTCTGATTTTTTTCGTACCAGTCAATCATTGGCTGAATAAGCGAGTAATGGCTTGTGTCACTTGATTCGCTGTAGTTTGAAGAACCGTTTACTGCTGCGTAAACTTTTGCCATGTCAACTGCAAGTCCTGCTTCGTAACCTACACCGCTTTTAAGTTCAATGCCGTCTTCTTTTTCTACGCCCCATTCTGAATCTTTTGAAAATGAGCCTTTAAGGTTGAAATTTACGACTGCCTGATATTCGCTTGAAAGTCCGGGGATTTCTTTTACGGTAAGGTTGTCGTCAATATTCTTTACGCCGGAAGAAAATGTAATGTCTGCACTGAATTCCGGAGCAAGGGAACTTTTTGTTGTCTGTGCAAAAAGATTAAGTGTAACTGCTGCTGTTAAAATTCCTACAGTTAAAGATTTAATTCTTATCATATTTATTTCCTCTATATTGGGTTTTAGGTTAGTTTTTCTTTACATACATTTGTAATGAACAGTAATAGGATTTGTAAGTGTAGAATCCACTGTAATATTCAATTCCAAGAACATTCGTGCCGTCCGTAGAATTTTTACTCTTAAGGGTAAAAGTTCCGTCACTTTTTGAAAATTCCCATACACTGTAATTTCCCGGAGAAGAACTTAAGCTAAGTGCTGATGTAGAACTACTGTATTTTTCTGCTACAAGATATTTTCCGTTATAAGTTAAGCCGTATTCATTTTCCCCAAGCTTAGTTACGCACAATGCAGCCATTCCTGAAGCAAATTCTACTTCTTCACCGTCTGGAGTGTATGATACTCCTAAAAGTCCATTGCCGGAAGCGTTTGAACCAAGGAAATTATTGCTGTCAGGATCGTAAAGCAAGATTATGTCCTTGTCTTTAGGATAGTCTGTAGAAAGAACGTATGTTCCTGAAGGTGCCTTACTGTGATTGTAGTGAATTATTTTTGATGTAACTGTATAAGAAACAGTATCGCCGCCTTCAGAATAAACTCTAAGTGTAAAAGGCTTGGCAAAATCAACTGCAGTACTTCCTGAAACTACTTTTTTCCCATTGTAGTAAACATAAGAACCATTTGTACTTACTGTAATGTTGTGAACAGTACCAATATCATCATTTAACTGAACTTCAACAGTATGATTTTCATTGTCAATAGAGCCGTAAACTGGTGTAGAAAGATTTTCTATTGCAAAGTACGTAATGTCTTTTGCAGTAGAACTGAGTTTTGCCGTTTCAGCACCTGCCGTAGAAGAAAAGTCTGAATCTTTGTTTTCTGCAACTTCCGTAATCCATTCGGCTTCGTCCCATTTTCTGAAAAAAGCAAGTCCGTTTTTACGCTGAATGTGTTTGGAAACGCCCCAGTTCCAGCCAGTTCCGTTGCCGTTATCCGGGCCAAGACAGTCTAAAAGTACGCCGCCGCTTGTTAAAGTAAAGCCGTCCTGACCTTGCGTGGTAATAATGGAGTTGTACATTCTGTCACTCTGGTACACAACGGATACAGTGTCGCTTTTTGAAGCAAAGTAAGAACATCGCTGTGAATAAATTATGAGGAGTCCGTTTGCAGGAATTGTGCCTGTTAACTTTACGCTCTGGTCTTTTTGAGCCACTCTTTCTCCGTTTTCCCAGCAATGCCTTGTAAGGACTACGCTGCTTAAATCAATTGAAGAAGAAGTTTTGTTTGAAATTTCAATAAACTGATTGTTTGAACCTTTGTAAGAAGCTTCCTGGCCGGAATAGTACTCCGTAAACAAAAGGCTGTTCCGTTTTACGTCTGCTGCTTCCTTTAAAATATTGATTTTATAAGTTGCAGTATTTCCATTGCTGCAGGTAACGCCTACTTTTACAGGGCTTGCAGTAAAGTCCATGTCTTCAATTTTGGTAGAAAGTGAAGTTCCGCTTCCTAAAGAAAATGAAGGCTTTAGCGAAGAACGTATGTCTTCATCACTATAAGCGTATTCCGGAAGATACACTGTAATTACTTTTGACTGCTGGTTTACAGTGCCCCGGACAGTCTGTAAAAGAGAACCTGACTTTTCAAAACTAAATCCCGTAATTTCCGCATATTTATCTTCTGACTGGCTGCAGCTGGAAAGTAAAAATCCAATACTTAAACAGAGAAAAACAGCAGAAATTGTTAAAATATTTTTTCTTGAAAAAAATTTCATTTCATTCTCCCATTATTCAAAGTTAAATGCACCAGGTATGCGTATTATGTCCGCATCGTGATCCGAAAGGTTGTAGTGATTGTTTCTTGTAAACATTGAGTCAATGTGGGCAATAAAACAAACATTCTGCCATTCATCTCCTGCACCACAGCCTAAGCCGTTTGCATTTTTTGCAGTTTCAGCTTTTTCAAAAAGTGCCGGGCTTACGTAAATGTGGTCAATCTGCTGAAGATTTCCTTCAAAAGCGTACGAAAAACGTTCGTTTACAGGCATAAATTCTTCCGTAAGGCTGTAAAGTATTTGATTTCCGCCCTGCTCACCTGTAAGAACTTTTGCCGGAGTTGAATAGCCGAAGTCGTTCATGTCGCCTGCTACAACAATTCTTGCATTTTCATCAGCATGAAGGATAGATTTTACCATATCGTTAACTGCCTGAGCCTGACCGTTACGCTTTACTTCACTTAAGAGAAGCGGAGGCTGAACACTTCCGTACAAAGGATAGTCTCCTCTCTTGGAACCTAAGTGGCAGGCTATTACAAAGAAGTTTTCGTCTGAAACTGTTCCGTCTTCCCTTTTGATTTTAAACTCGCAGATAAGAGGGCGGCGGCTGTAGTTAAAATAACTTGAGTGTACGTAACAAGGGCTTTGAGAAATGTGTGCCCTTCCGTCTTCGCCTTTGTATGCTGCAGTAACTGCATCTGCTAAAGTCCAACCCTGAATGTTGTCTGCAAAAGTCTGAACAGGCCACTGGCTTTCGTCAAGAAGATTTTCGCTACCGTAAAGTGTATTGCCGCTGCTGTCTTTTTTGTGAGTATTTGCGTAATTGTTTGTTACAAGACCGCTGTCTACTGCAACTACACGTTCTGTATTGTAAAGGAAGCCTACACGGATATTTACGCCGCCTTTTCCGCCTGAATCACCTTCTTTAGGGTCAATGCACCTGAAGTCGTAGGCAGGTCCGCCGTTTGCACGAATATCGTCAATAATTCCGCTGAAATTTCTTACGGCTGTTACGTATCCGTCTTTTATAACGTAAGCATTATCCTGATTTTCATACATCTGGGAAGTTTCAACATCATCGCCCATTTCCACAACGCAAAGTACATCAGGGTAAAGGAGATTGTTTTTCATTACAAGAGCAACGTCTGCATCTTTGCTGTAAGAACCGCCTTGTGCTTCGTAATTTTCAAGGTTAAAAACTGCTACAGTAAGGCTGTCTTCTTCCTTGTTGCCTTTCGAAGTAGAAGATTTTTCTGTCCACTTAGGCATAAACACTGAACCTGCATTAAAACTCGAACTTGCCGACGTTCCTGTACGCCATGCTTTAATAGTTGCATAGTTAGTACTGCTGGAATTTCCCTGCTCTTTCATGTACTTAATAACGTTAGTCTTAGTAACTGTGCCGAAACTTCCTGTATCAAGACTCTGGAACCACTGGCTGTCGTTGCTGAAGTTCCATAACTGATTAGGTACTGTATTTCCTTCAACATCAGTTATGGCAGCTGTATCCGTTCTTGTGTAGCAAGGAGTTTTGTTTAAGTTTCCTTCACTTGATGTAAGATACATTTTCTGCAAGTTATTTAAAGGATGTGCCATATAAATGCCGTCGCATGTATAATCCAGAACGCCTCTGAAAACTTTTTCTCCATTACTGTCAGTTAAAGTGTCGCCAATCTGCGGAATACTTGAAGCATAAGCTTTCCAGTCTACAGGCTGATAGTCAACAAACAAAACTTCTTCGTTAAAATCCTGATATCCTGTTGCAGAATTCTGCTGAATGACGTTGCCCATCCACTTTTCGTTAAATGTACGGAAATAATTGCCGTCTGCATCTTTTCCGCCGTCTGCCAGAACACTTGTCTGGTTATAGTAAGTTGCACCTACAACAAGAGGGTCTTCTATGCGGATAACCATGCTTTCCATTGTTTCAAGAATATCTATGGCTGTCTGCATTGGTGCTGATGTGTCAAGGTCGTAGCACATAACCCTTGCTTCTTTGTTATATGTTTTTCCGTCTACAGTGTAAGTTGTATTTTTCCATGCATCTGCCTTGCTCTGGCTGTATGTAATGAGAACTCCGGCAGGATATGGTGAAGTTTTATTTACACCGTTAACTGTTACGTTTGCAACAAAGTCTGCATTTATCTGAGTGCGTGTAAGGCTTCCTGCAGAAGAGCCGTAACGGTCAAGAGTGCGCTGTTCTTCTACAATGCCGCTTACGGTAATAACGTCTCCTGCCTGAAGGTCTGTAGGAATTCCGTCTTTCCACTTTGATTCGCTGCCATAAGAATAGTCATGAGTATCAATAAAAATACCGTTAGACCTTAAGCCAGAAAAATCTTTGTCTTCAGGAAGTGCTTCAATGAAAATTCCGTCTGTTCCTACAAGCTGGGCAACATCATCACCTGCAAGATTTGAATTGTCGTAATTCCAGTGAGGTGCCATGTTGCTTATCATGGTAACTACGCCTGTTACAGTAACGTATTTTCCTACAAGAGGAGAAACTGCACCTGTGCCCTGAACTTCCGCTATGGTAAGGGAACCTTCTTCTACTGCAATAAAATCTGCATTGTAAACAGTTCCATTTTCTGCATTAGAACCAACATTTAAATAGAAACCGTTTGCACTTGTATTTTCATTCTTAAATTCAGGAATAAGCGTATAGCCTGACTTTTTTGCTGAAATTTCAATAGTGCCTCTTCCTATTCCTTCAAGAGTATATTCTCCGGAAGAATTAGTTGTAGTATTTGAAGATGTTCCTGAAACACAAACGTCAACTCCATAAACAGCTTCTCCCAAACGGTTTACAACTTTTCCCTTTACAGTGTAATTTCCTGTCTTGCTGTTTCCGTCAAGAAGATTACATCCTGCGAAAGTGAAAAGAACTGCAAACAGAAACAAGATGTTTCTTAAAAAATATAATAATCTTTTCATACCCATTTTTATAAATACCGTTAATCTAAGTAAAAATCAATAAAAAAAAGGGATTTTTTCCTTATAAAAAAGCAACTTTACAAAAAGTTTTCAAGATTTTCTCAGAAAAATTATATTTGTAAACCCCTTTTTTAATCAGAAAAATCCCTTCTGCATTAGAAACGAATCTTTTTAGTAATGCCTTTGTAATACTCCTTTCTAAGTGCCTTTACCTGTTCGTCCTTAAGGTAATCGTCAAAATTCATCATGCGGTCAATAATGCCGTTTGGTGTAATTTCAATGATTCTGTTGGCAATAGTGCTTATGAATTCATGGTCGTGGCTTGAAAAAAGAACTACGCCGTTAAACTTAACAAGACCTTCGTTTAAGCTTTCAATGCTTTCCAGATCAAGGTGATTTGTAGGATCATCAAGGATAAGGACATTTGCTCCGCTTAACATCATTTTGCTGAGCATGCAGCGTACTTTTTCTCCTCCGGAAAGAACCTTTACTTTTTTAAGTGAATCGTCTCCAGAAAAAAGCATTCTTCCCAAAAAGCCCCGGACGTAAGAATCATCCTGTTCTTTAGAATACTGCTTAAGCCATTCAGTAATGTTCATGTCGTTGTTAAAGTATCTGGAATTGTCCCTTCCCATGTAAGTGCGGATTGTAGTCTGACCCCAGTTTATTACAGCGCCGTCTGCAGGCTTCTTTTCTCCAGCAATAACGTCAAAAAGTGATGTAATTGAATTATGCTCCATTCCTACAAATGCAACTTTTTCGTTAGGATGAATCGTAATGTCAAAATTCTTGAGCAAAACGTTGCCTTCATCGTCTTTTGTAGAAATATTTTCTGCAGTAAGTACAAAGTTTCCAATCTGACGGTCGCTTGTAAATCCTACGAAAGGAAATTTTCTGCTTGTAACAGGAAGCTCTTCAAGTTCAAGCTTTTCAAGAACTTTCTTGCGGGAAGATGCCTGACCTGCTTTTGAAACGTTGGAAGCAAAACGCTGGATAAATGCCTTTAAGTCTGCCATTTTGTCTTCACGCTTTTTCTGCTGGTCTTTCTGCTGCTTCTGCAAAATCTGGCTCATCTGGTACCAGAAATCATAGTTGCCGGTAAACTGAGTAATCTTTCCAAAATCAATGTCGCAGATGTACGTACATATTGCATTCAAAAAGTGACGGTCGTGGGAAACTACAATTACGCAGTTTTCAAAGTTAATCAGAAAATCTTCCAGCCAGCCTATGCTTTCAAGATCAAGACCGTTTGTAGGTTCGTCAAGAATAAGGTAATCCGGATTTCCAAAAAGTGCCTGGGCAAGCAATACACGGATTTTCTGGCTTTCGTCAAGTTCGCTCATCATTTTGTCGTGATTTTCTTCTTCAAGACCAAGTCCGCTAAGCATCTGCTCTATCTGGTTTTCGCTTTCGTATCCGCCAAGTTCGCCGAATTCAGCTTCAAGTTCTGCAGCCCTATTTCCGTCTTCTTCAGTAAAGTCTTCCTTACAGTAAATGGCATCTTTTTCCCTGCTTATTTCGTAAAGTTTCGGAAATCCCATCATAACTGTTTCTTTTACAGAATATTCGTCGTACTTAAAATGGTCCTGGCTGAGAATTGCCATACGTTCTCCAGGAGTCATGCTGATTTCACCTGAATCGTGTTCAAGTTCACCTGAAAGAACTTTTAAAAATGTAGATTTTCCTGCTCCGTTTGCACCGATGATTCCGTAACAGTTGCCTTTCATAAATTTAAGGTTTACGTCCTTAAACAAAGGCTTTTCACTAAACTTAAGACTTACATCACTAACTGTAATCAAAGTTTCCCCCATAAAAGTTAAAGCGTTTCTGCAAAAAAATCAAAACGCAGTATTATAAAATAAGATTTGCAACGCAACCTTTAGTTTTTGCTTTTAAACGTTAAGCCTGCATTTTAACGGCTGTTTTTTGAAAACAAAGACTTAATCTTTCCAAAAAAGCTTTTCTTTTCTTCTTTTTTAGGTTTAGCCGGTGTTTTTGCTGCTGATTTCGACTTGAATTTGCCTTTTTGTGCAGCTGTATTTTTTGAAGTATCAGGGCGTTTTCTGCTGCCTTTTCCTGTTCCGGCTGATTTTCCTTCGTTTATGGCAGCAATATTCCGTTCACCTGCAAATTTCCTGCGGTAAAGTGCCATTCTTTCTTCCGTAGACATTGAAGCAAGCGAAGCTTCTTCTTCCGCACTGAAGACACGTCTGTCACGCTTGTATTCAGTTTTCTTCTGCAGGTTCCGTTCAGAGTAGCGCCCTCTTCCCTTGCCCTGTCTTTTTCCAGAAGATTTTTTTCCTGAAGAATTAAATGCTTCGTATTCCTTCTGTCTTTTACGGCCGAATTCGCTTTTGTCGTTGTAATCTTCACGGTAAGAATCAAGCTTAATGTAAGTGTCTGCGCTTTTGTCTTCTGCCATCAAATCTTTCTGTGCAACTTCTGAAGGAATGCTTTTTTCTATGTAGCGTTCGATAGCCGGCAGACTGTAAACGTCCTGTTCGCTGCAGAAAGTGTATGCTTTGCCTGATTTACCGGCACGTGCAGTTCGTCCTATTCTGTGAACGTAATTTTCTGCTTCATTAGGAAGATCGTAGTTTATGACCATGGCAAGATCGTTTACGTCAATTCCTCTGGCAGCTACGTCTGTTGCAACAAGGCACTTTACTTTTCCAGACTTAAATTTTTCCATAATGGCAAGTCGCTTTTTCTGAGGCAAATCACCGATTATGTATTCGCTTTCAATTCCGTTAAGGTTAAGCCTTTTTGAAACAATTTCGCAACTTTTTTTAGTATTGGTAAAGATAATAAGGCTTTCAGGCTGTTCCCTTTTGATTATTCCCACAAGAAGAGTCATTTTTTCATCGCTGGAAACGTGGTAAAGAAGCTGTGATATTTCTTCTACGGTAATGTTTTCTGCAGCAATAGTAATTTCGGCAGGATTACGCGTATATTCCCATGCAAGATTCTTTACATTGATGTTAAGCGTTGCACTGAAAAGCATTGTCTGGCGCCTTTCGCTTTGCGGAAGAACTTTTATAAGCCGGCTTAATTCAGGGTAAAATCCCATGTCAAACATTCTGTCAGCTTCATCAATTACAAGAAAACCAATCTGGCTTAAATCCATCTGATTTCCTTCGTGAAGGTCAATTACTCGGCCGGGAGTTCCTATTATAATGTCCACGCCTTTTTTTAAAGCGGCAACCTGTCTGTCGTAACCTACGCCACCGTAAAAAGATGCACATTTCAATCCAGTTTGGGCACTTAGTTTTTCTGCTTCCTGCTGAACCTGTACTGCAAGCTCTCTTGTAGGAACCATAACCAAAGCTTTTCTTCCCTTTAAATCCTGGCGCACCATCATTTCGTTGATAATGGAAATAAGGTAAGCAGCAGTTTTTCCTGTTCCTGTCTGACTCTGAACGTAAAGGTCACGTCCTTCCTGACTTGTTTTAATTACCTGCTCCTGAACAGGCGTACATTCAACGTAACAGGCACTTTCTATGCCTTTCTGAAGCATTTCATTCAAATTTAATTCTGTAAATTTCATATCTTATCCTAAAAAAAATAGTCAATTAAACAAAAGCATAAAGCAGCCTATTTTACTAACTTTTATAAATAAAGTATAGTTAATGTTATGAATACACAAGAGAAAAACACTTATCAGGCACAGCTTCTTGCAAACCGCCTGCAGAAAAATCATAAAATGCTGAAAAAATGGGCACGGAAAAACCGCATAAGCTGCTACAGGCTTTACGACAAGGACATTCCGGAAATTCCCCTTGCCATAGACCTTTACACTTTTCTTCCACAAGACGTAACTTCAAAAATTGAAGCTGCAAAATTCCTTATGGAACAGAATTCTGCCATAAGCGAAAATTCTCCTCTTGCATCAGAATACATTTTACGGCAGTTACAGCATACTTACATTCTGATTTACCTTTACGAGCGGCCTTACGAAAAAGATGAAGTAGAAGAAGAACTGTGGCTTAAAGAAATGGCACTTTCTGCAGGCAAGACTCTTGGAGTAGACATAAGCCATATCCTGACAAAAACACGCCGCCACCAAAGTGATGAAGGCAAAAGATACCAGTACGAAAAGCTTGAGTCTTCCGTAAAAATTACAGGCTTAACTCAGGAACAGGGGCAGCTTTTTAAAATCAACCTTACTGATTACATTGATACAGGACTTTTTTTTGACCATCGGCCTTTAAGGAAAACTGTGCGGGAACTTTCAAAAGGAAAATCCGTGCTTAACCTTTTCTGCTATACGGGAAGTTTCAGCGTTTATGCTGCAGAAGGCGGAGCAAAGCGTGTTGAAAGCGTAGACATGAGCAACACTTACATTGAATGGGCAAAATCAAATATGGAACTTAACGGCTTTACAGACAAGGAAAAGTACATCTTTACACGGCAGGACGCAAACGGCTTTTTAAATCAGAAAAATGCTGAAAAAGAAAATCCTGAAGAAACAAACCGCTACGACATAATCATTCTTGATCCGCCTACATTCAGCAATTCCAAAAAGACAGAACACACTCTTGACATAAACAGAGACTGGCCGGATCTTGTAAGAAAATGCCTTTCCATTTTAAATCCAAAAGGAAAACTTTATTTTTCAACTAACAGCCGGCGCCTTTCCTTTAACCCGGAACTTCTGCCGTCAGACTCTCAGGGAAAACTCCAGTGTTCGTGGAAAGACATAACTGCTTCTACAATTCCGGAAGATTACAAAAACGCCCGCATTCACAGGGCATGGCTTATTACAAAAAACTGAACCTTACGAAAAACTTGCCTGTGTTCATAACGGAAAATACATCCGGGAGAGAAGCATAAACGCTTTCTTTCAAGTAAAGTTCGTCTTCTACTCCAAGACTGATATTTTCGTTAAGCGCAAATTCGTATCCGCCTGTCAGAAAACAAAGATATTCCCAACCTGTAGAACCAAAAGCCTGCTTCTGGTTTTTAAAGTCGTACAGTGCAAGGGCTTTTAAATTACAGAAAAGTTTGTGTCCGCTTTTTGCATTCCATTGTGTGTACAAAACAATTTCCGGTCCAAAGCAGTAACTGTATTCGCTTGAAAGGTAAGCATCTGTGTCTACAAGATTGCGGTTGTAATAGTAAAGTTCAGTTGTTGCAAGAAGACAGACGTCACCATGGAACTGCCACTGGAAATCTGACTTTTCAAAGTTGATTTTCTGTTTGATGCAGAATCCGGGACTAAGGGTTGAGAGCATCATGAAAGTGTGCCAGCGGAAGTCGTAGTCAAGAACCATACCGATTGATGTTTCAGTATTTTCTCCTTCTATTGGTCTTGAAAAAAGCATTCCGTTGCTTGTTATGAAAACGTCCCACATAATTTTTTCCTGCCACTTTTGCAATGCACTGCCGCTTCCTTTTCCAAAAGCACCGCCTATGGAAAGTTCAAACTGACTGTAAGGCTTGTTGGAATAATGGCCGTAAGGATTGCCGTAAACTACAGAAAAATCTGCACAAATTGATGCAGGAAAAGTTTCACCGCTGTCTTTAAAAGTTTCACCCCGGTAAGTTTCAAAATCAGAAGAAAGTGAAGCATAAGCTTTGGCTGCACTGAATCCTGTTCTTATTGAAAGTTCCTTTATGTTGCCTCTAGTTGCCTGAGGTTTAAATCCAATAATTGTTTTAGTAAGGTGCTTCAAAGGATTAATTACAAAGCCTGCAAGAGGAGCAATGGAATCAGATTCAATGGAAAGCCTGTAAAGCATTTCGCCTACAACTGAACCGCCTATGCTTGTGTATACAAGGTCATTTGTAGAAGGTGCATTTAATTCAAAACAGTATTCCCACATTGCAGAACCTAAAGTTGTAAAGAAAAGCCCTTCATAAAAGTTTAAGTTGGAATTCCTTGCCGAAAGATGATAAAGACCTCCCTGATAAGGATGGAGTACAAAGTTTGTCCAATACCAGTCACGGTCAAATTTTACTTCCCTTTCCCAAGGTCTGCATATATCGTCAAAAGTTACCTGAGCCCAGCTTGACTTAGTTACAAAACGGTTATAGCTTCCTATAACAAGATTACTTGCCAAAGTTCCGGAAAAAGCCATAAGAAAATGCTTCTTATCTTTAGTTTCCAGCACCTGTTCATTAAAAACAATTTTCTCCTGATTATCTATAACTGATTCATCTGCTGCAGATTCGCTTATTGTATTTTCGCTGAAAACAAAGCCGCACAGAAAAAGTGCAGCCGAAAAACAAACAACCTTTTTTAACATAAATTTCCTCAAAAATAAAACACACGGTTTTACAAAACTCTCAACATAATTCTAGTTTTTTCAAGTAAAAAGTAAAAGATGTTAACAAAAGTTATAACAAAATTAAATATGAGTGATTTTTCAAAAAATTTGTGCAAAAAAAAAGCCGGCCAAAAGACCAGCTCTTTTCAGTTTATTACAAACTACAGTACAGAAAATTATTTAGCTTCTGCCTTCATGCCGTAGCGCTTGTTGAAGCGATCGATACGACCTGTTGTATCAACAAGTTTCTGCTTTCCTGTGTAGAACGGGTGGCATGCAGAACAAATTTCAACGTGGATGTTTTCTACAGTTGAGCTTGTTTCAATAACGTTACCGCAAACACAAGTAATTTTTGTAAGTTTGTACTCCGGGTGAATTCCCTTTTTCATAATTTAACTCCTGTTCTTGCCCGATGATGAAGAAAACAGGCATTGAATCTAAAAGCCCCAGATAATCAAATCACCATCACAAGATAAAAATTGTTCTAGAATTATATTTAATCAATGTTCTTTAGTCAATAGCTGCAGTTCCTGTATTCATGCTGGAAAGGAAAGCGTTATTGTCTTTAGTTTTCTTCATGTTTGTCATGATAACTTCAAGCATATCGGCATCTTCCATAGGATTTAATGCTTTTCTTAAAATCCACATACGCTGCAATTCAGTTTCAGTAAGAAGAAGCTCTTCCCTACGTGTTCCCGATTTCTTAATGTTGATTGCAGGGAAAAGACGCTTTTCAGCAAGCTTTCTGTCAAGGTCAATTTCGCTGTTTCCTGTTCCCTTAAATTCTTCAAAAATAACTTCGTCCATGCGGCTTCCTGTTTCCACAAGAGAAGTAGAAATAATGGTAAGGCTTCCGCCTTCTTCAACATTACGTGCTGCACCGAAAAATCTCTTAGGCTTGTGAAGTGCATTTGAATCAACACCGCCGGAAAGAACCTTACCGCTTGTAGGAACAGTCTGGTTGTAAGCTCTTGCAAGACGGGTAATTGAATCAAGGAATATAACTACATCTTTTTTATGCTCAACAAGACGCTTTGCCTTTTCAAGAACCATTTCTGCAACCTGAACGTGACGTGTAGCCTGTTCGTCAAAAGTAGAAGAAATAACTTCTGCATTTATAGAGCGCTCCATTTCCGTAACTTCTTCAGGGCGTTCATCAATCAAAAGCACAATAAGATAAACGTCAGGATTATTTGAAGTGATTGCATTTGCAATTTTCTGCATTAAAGTAGTCTTACCTGCTTTCGGAGGAGCAACTATCAAAAGGCGCTGACCTTTTCCAATAGGAACAAAAAGATCAACTATTCTTGTACTTAATTCAGTTGAAACAGTTTCAAGATGGAATTTTTCGTTAGGATAAAGAGGCGTAAGGTTTTCAAAAGGAATTCTTGTCTGGGCAACTCTAGGGTCGTCAAAATTTACGCTTTCTATACGCAGCAATGCAAAGAATTTTTCTCCTTCCCTAGGGCTTCTTGTCTGACCGTAAATTGTATCGCCGGTTTTAAGATTAAAAAGACGGATCTGGCTTGGTGAAATGTAAATGTCATCAGGTCCGGGAAGATAAGAATTCTGCGGACTTCTTAAAAATCCATATCCGTCAGGAAGAATTTCAAGAGCACCGCTTGCAAAAATAATTCCTCCGTGTTCTGTGTGTGCTTTAAGAATGCTGAAAATAAGATCCTGCTTTTTCATTGGTGCAAGATCATCAGCAAGAAGACCGTACTGAGTTGCAAGATTTCTCAGTTCAATCATACTCATTTTAGTAAGCTCGTTGATTTCAAGACGAGGCTTAGATTCATATTCTTCAGGATTTTCAATTCTCTGGGCAGCTTCAACTGCTTCAAGACGAGCCTGAAGGTTACGCTCATAGTTGCCATTATTTCTGTAATTATTGCCGTAACGCCTGTTGCTGCGGTTATTGCCGTAGCGGCTGCTGTTAACCCACCGGCGGTTAGTTCCCTGGAAGTTCTGACCTTTTTCCCTAGATGAATTTTCTCCAGAAGCAGAACCGTTTTCTCCTGCATTTTCTTCTGAACTGCCGGAATTGTTTTCTTCACTTGAAGAAGAAGCTGCTGCATCTTCTGTATTTTCCGATTTTTCAGCGCCGGCATTTTCTTCAGCAGAAGGATTTTCTCCAGAATCAGCTGTTTCTGATTTTTCAGCAGGCACTTCTTTTTTTACGACACGTCTTTTGCGGACAACTTTAGGCTTTTCTTCTGCAGCAGTTTCGGCAACAGTTTCGGCAGTACTTTCTGCGGCTGTATGTTCCAGCTGTTCGCTTTTTTCGTTTTCAACCTGATTTTCCGATGCTTCATTTGTTTCAGATTTGCGCTTCATAAATGGCATTTTATTTTCTCCATTGAGTTAAATAAATAGATATAAAAAAATAGTAATAATGTGGATTTCAAAAAAATTACCTAAAATAAATTGATGATATAATTAAAGAATCAGTCAGCAGGCTTTCAGACAGTTTCAAAAACCTGTAATAAAATACTAGATTTAAAATTATCACTTGTCAACTAAAAATGTCAGGAAACAAAAAAAGAAATGCTGAAAGGATTTTAACTGATTAACTTATAATTTATAAAAAAAAAGCTTACAAACCGTAAGCTAAAAGTCGGGATGACAGGATTCGAACCTGCGACCCTCTGGTCCCAAACCAGATGCGCTACCAGCTGCGCTACGTCCCGATAATATGGAGGATGAGGGGATCGAACCCCCGACATTCTGGGTGTAAACCAGACGCTCGTACCAGCTGAGCTAATCCTCCATACGAAGTGATATAAATGTACCAAATACAAAAAAAAGTGTCAATAGATTTTTTAAAAATCAGCAAAAAAAATTTAAAAAATTATTATTTTTACTAAAACCCTTGTTTTATACCCTTCTGCTACTAGAATTATGTAATTTTTAAAGTTATAATGAAACTCTAGACTTATGACAAAATATAAAAACAGGAAAGTGCAGTAAAAGCCTGTCTCAAAGGCATGGAAGTTTTTCTGCACAAGTTTGCGTTGCAGACTTCCTTATATTCTGTGTTTTCCGGCAGGCACTTGCGCTGCAACATTAGGGAAGCACTTAAAAAGTCAGTTGGGAGATTTTAAATGAACAAATCAGAATTAGTAGACGCAATCAACAAAGACACCGGTCTTTCTAAAAAGGATTCAGAAGCTGCCCTTAAATCATTTATTGAAAATGTAACTAAAGCTTTGTCTAACGGAGAAGACGTTGCTCTTGTAGGATTTGGAACATTTTCTGTA
Organism: uncultured Treponema sp.; assembly: GCA_945877425.1. Classification (GTDB taxonomy): domain Bacteria; phylum Spirochaetota; class Spirochaetia; order Treponematales; family Treponemataceae; genus Treponema_D. The sequence goes on along the minus strand of CAMCRZ010000014.1, from coordinate 21,502 downwards.
ACAGAAAGAGCTGCAAGAGAAGGAATTAATCCTTTAACAAAAGAAAAAATAAAGATTGCTGCTTCTAAGGCTCCAAAATTCAAGGCTGGAAAAGCCCTTAAAGATGCTGTTAACAAGAAATAATTCTATTTTGTCAGATTTAATTTAAATATTTAAGCGGACAGTCAGGTTCAGTGCCTAATGCATAAAACTTAATCTGTCCGCTATTTTATTTGATTTTTGCAGAAAAACTATATGCTTTCAGTTGAACAGTGACTTTCAGTTCCGTTGCCGCAAGTAACGTTGTTTCTGAGCATTTCTTCCATTGTGTGCCAGCCAAGAACAGCGCATTTTACACGGGCAGGCATTGTACGGATATTTTTAAGTGCAGCAGCTTCGTCCAGCTCTTCGATTTTAGAATCATCAGTTTCCTTTCCCTGAATCATGTCCATAAAAAGACCGGCAAGACGCAATGCTTCTTCCTTTGACTTTCCGATTATGTCATCAAGCATCATGTCAACTGAAGACTGGGAAATTGCACAGCCAGAACCGTTAAAAGTTCCGTCAGTAATGATTCCCTTATCATCAACTTTAAGCTGAAGGTAAATGTTGTCCCCGCAGCTTGGATTTACTCCCTGAAGCGTAAATGTTGCGTTTTCAATAACGCCTTTGTGAGAAGGCCTTAAATTATGTTCGTTAAGAATTTCCTGATAAAGTGATTTTAAATCCATTTTAAACCTCTTTTAGTCAAGTCCCATAAATGAACGGACTTTTGCAAGCTTTTCAAGAAAAATTTCAGCTTCTTTTTTTGTATTGTAAAAGTAAAGGCTTGCCCTTGCCGTACTTCCCACACCAAGTTTCTGCATTAAAGGCTGGGCACAATGATGTCCTGCCCTGATTGCAATGTTTTCAGAGTCAAGCATGGAAGCAATGTCGTGAGGGTGAACGTCATCAATTGTAAAAGTAATTATTCCGCAGTGATTTTCGCTTCTGCTGCTTCCAATAACATGTACGTGAGGAATGTTTTTAATTCCGTCCATTATAATTGAAGTAAGTTCGTTGTCGCTAGATTCAATATTTTCAAGACCAACCTGCTGAAGATATTTCAACGCTTGGGCAAGACCTGCTGCACCGCCTGCATTTACAGTTCCTGCTTCAAATTTATGAGGCACTTCTGCAAAAGTTGCGCTTTCACGTGTTACGTATTCAATCATTTCGCCGCCTCTTAAAAACGGAGGCATTTTTTCAAGAAGTTCACGCTTTCCGTAAAGTGCGCCTATTCCCATAGGTCCAAGACATTTGTGTCCGCTGAATGCAAAAAAATCAGCACCAAGAGCCTGAACGTCAACTTTCATGTGAGGAACAGACTGGGCACCGTCAACTATAACAACTGCACCCTTTCCTCCATTGCCTGTTTTATGAGCATAATCTGATATTTCCTTTACAGGATTCGTAACTCCAAAAACATTGCTTACGTGGGCAATTGAAACTATTTTTGTTTTAGATGTAATTTTCTGCTTATATTCCTGAGGAGAAATTACGCCTTCTTCATTGCACTCAAGCCATACAAGCTTAGCCTTTTTTGCATTGCAGACCATCTGCCAGGGAAGTATATTCGAATGATGCTCCATGGAACTTATGACAATTTCATCGCCTTCTTCAACAAATGACATTCCGTAAGAACAGGCTGCAAGGTTTAAGCTTTCAGTTGCATTTCTTGTAAAAATAATTTCGCTGCTTTCTGATGCATTTAAAAATCCTGCAACAGTTTCCCTTGCTTCTTCATATATTTCAGTTGCACGAACACTTAAACCGTAAAGTCCCCTGAGAGGATTTGCATTATGGTTGTCGTAAAACTCAGAAACTGCTTCATTTACACATTCAGGCCGCTGAGAAGTTGCTGCGTTGTCAAAATAAATCAAGTCTTTATTTAAAGGGCTGCTGAATATTTTAAAATCTTTTCTGAATAATGAAGTATCCATTTTTTTACCGAACCTTGTTTTTTATATATTAAAATTAATCTTTTTCCCCGAAAATTTCGTTAAGGTAAGAGTTTACGTCCTGAACAGTTTCATCATCAGTGATGTAACGGCACACTGAATTGATTTTTGCCATAACCATAAGACGCTGGGCTTCTTTTTCCGTAACGCCTCTGCTCTGAAGATAAAACAGCATATCACTTCCAACCTTGCCTATAGATGCACCGTGACGTCCTTCTACAGCTTCTTCATCACAAAGGATAACAGGTAAAGTTTTGTTTACAACTTTCGGCGAAAGAAGAAGTACGTTTTCCTGCTCATCACCTTTTGATTCAGCACAGCCTTTTACAAAGTTAATTGTTCCACGCCACACTTTTTCAGCATTGTCATCTGCAACACCGTCGCAAGCCATAAAGCTTTCTGTTTCCCTTCCAGTGTGATTTGCAACGTAGTTAAAGTCGAAAGAAGAGTTAAAGCGGGCAAGGTATGCCGTATGGCCTGTACATTTTGACTTGTAGCCGGAAAGCTGCTGGAAATTTCCTGAGTAAACTTTTTCTCCGCCAAGCTGAAGTTCCGTTACGTCAACACAGGCATTGTCTTTTACAAGTGAACCTAAACTTACAAAATGAATTACTTTGTTTCCCAAAAGATTTACAAGACAGATTTTTATGTCTGCATTTTCTTCTGCAACAACACGGATTCTTACGCCAAGAGTTCCATTGTTAAGCTGACCGTTTTTAAAAGTAAATAAGACCATGCCGCAACTGTTTTTTTCACCGTGAATGACAAAATCCTTTGCCTTAGTTTCACAGTCCAGCTGTTCAAGAAGAATTTTTACTTTATGGTAAGAAGCACAGCCCTTTGATTCAGGAAGATTTACCACAACAGTTTTACCGTTTTGTGAAAAATCATCAAAAGCCTTGTCAAAAGATTTGCCTAAGCCTGTTTCAATCTCCCTAACTTCTGAACTGACTGCAGAAAAATCAACTTCCTTTAAATCTATTTCATCATTTCCGGCAATTGCAGTAAAGCCTGAATCTTTTTCAAGTACCGTATTCAGATGAGTTCTGTTTATTTTAAGAAAATTCCAGGTAAGGCTTGGAAACTGATTTACATCAACATTTAATTCTGTACTCATACTCACCTTCCTTACATAGAACCTTTCATTTCAAGCTGGATAAGATTGTTCATTTCAACGGCATATTCAAGAGGAAGTTCCTTGCTTACAGGATTTGCAAAACCGCTTACAATCATTGCACGGGCATCTTCTTCACTTATACCGCGGCTCATAAGGTAAAATATTGCCTTGTTTGAAATACGTCCGATTTTTGCTTCATGACCTATATCGCAGTCATCAGTGTGAATGTCCATTGCAGGAACAGTATCGCTGCGGCTTTCGTCGTCAAGCATTAAACTTGAACAGTCAACGCTTGCTTTCGAATGTTTGGCATTTTCCTTTACTTCAATGGAACTTCTGTAAGTGCATATTCCACCGCTTTTGGAAATGGATTTTGTATTTATGACAGTTGATGTGTTTTTTCCAATGTGAATCATTTTTGCGCCTGTATCAAGATTCTGACCTTTTCCTGCAAAAGTAATTCCTGTAAATTCACAAGTTGAACCGTCGCCTTTTAGAATGGTAGTAGGATAAAGATATGAAACGTGGCTTCCGAAACTTCCGCTAACCCATTCCATACGGCCTTTTTCTTCAACAATTGCACGTTTTGTGTTTAAGTTGTACATATTTTTTGACCAGTTTTCAATTGTCGAGTAGCGCAGTCGTGCATTTTTCTTAACGTACAGTTCGACACATCCTGCATGAAGATTTGCAACATTATATTTTGGAGCAGAACAGCCTTCTATAAAGTGAAGATCAGCACCTTCATCAACTATAATAAGCGTATGTTCAAACTGACCGGCTCCTGCAGCATTTAAACGGAAATATGACTGAAGTGGAATTTTTACCTTTACATTTTTCGGCACGTACACAAAACTTCCGCCGCTCCACAAAGCACCGTGCAAAGCTGCAAATTTATGATCTGAAGGAGGAACTAAATGCATAAAGTATTCCTTTACCATTGGTCCCCACTTTTCTGATTTAAGTGCTTCTTCAAAACCAACGTAAACTACACCTTGGGCTGCAACTTCTTCCTGTACATTGTGGTAAACAAGTTCGCTGTCATACTGGGCGCCAACGCCTGCCAGACTTAAACGCTCTGCTTCAGGAATACCAAGCTTTTCGAAAGTATTTTTTATGTCATCAGGAACGTCATTCCATTTAGCTGCCATTTCTGTTTTAGGCTTGACGTAAGTAACGATTTTCTGAATGTCAAGATCTTTTATATCAGGACCCCATTCCGGTTCATTTATCTGATTGTACAGACGAAGACATTTCAGGCGCCATTCCTTCATCCATTCAGGGTCATTTTTTTCTTCTGAAATTTTTGCAACAATTGATTCATCCAGGCCGGCACGAATTCTGTAAAAATCCTTATCACTTTCTTCATAACGAAAATCGTAAAGGGAACGGTTAATGTCGGCAACCTGTGATTTTTTTCCTTCACTTTGGTCAGCCATTATATTCTGCCTCCCTTAATTTCAGCCTTAACCTGCTCCATGCTCATACCTTCAAGCTCACGGGCAGCACTGGCTTTTACAGCGTCCATTGCATTTTTTGCAGCAGCAGCGAGTTTTTCCTTACGTTCTGCATCTTTTACTTCCTGAGGAATAAACTGTTCAAATCCTTCTTCGTTAATTTTCTGAACAAGAGAACCGTCTCCGGTGTAAACAAGATGGCCCTTTACCATAATGTGAGCCTTGTCTACGTTTAAGCTTTCAAGAATACGTGTTGAGTGAGTTATAATTAAAAGAGAGCCGCCTGTTGCTTTCTGATATTCCTGAATTCCTTTTGAAACTGTACGGACGGCATCTACGTCAAGACCTGAATCTGTTTCGTCAAGAACTGCAAGTTTAGGCTTAAGCATTAAAAGCTGAAGGATTTCACTTTTCTTTTTTTCGCCGCCGGAAAAACCTACGTTTAAATCACGTTCAGCATAGGAATGATTCATGTTAAGAATATCCATGCATTTTTCCAGTTCTTTTTTAAAGGCAAAAAGTTTGATTTTTGTACCTGTTACTTGTGTCAGAGAAGAGCGGATAAAGCTTTCAAGAGAAATGCCCGGAACTTCAAGAGGTTCCTGAAAACTTAAGAAAATGCCTTTCTTTGCCCTTGCATCAGCACTTTCGCCTGTAATATCTTCCCCATCAAAAATGATTTTTCCCGATGTAACTTCATATTCAGGGCTGCCCATTAAAGTGTAGCCTAAAGTTGATTTTCCTGCTCCGTTCGGTCCCATAAGAACATGAGTTTCGCCGGGATTTACAGTAAGATTTATGTCTTTAAGAATGGATTTTCCGTTAATATCAGTACTTAAATTTTCAATTTTCAGCAATTCTGCCATTTTTATTTCCTTAACATTAAAATACAAAACTAAACTTTTTAAATAATTTACTAGTAAAAGAATAGGTAAACTGTAAATAAAATATAATTATTTTTCTATAATCAGGCAATAGTTTTATAAAAATTTTACCTTGCTTCACTGGACTTTATAAGCAAAGCGTTTTTATATTCACTGGAAGCTACAGAAAAAATATCAACGTCACCTTCAATCATGGAAACTTCGCCTTCAAATTCTACGTTATCTGCTATTCTTATTCTTGATGTATGAATGTCGCCTGTTACGCAGCTTCCGTTGCAAAGTTCTACACTTTTTGAACCGTTTATATTGCCTTCTACCTGCCCGGAAACTACAACTGATTCAGCAGAAATTGAATCAACTTTACATACAGCAGATTTGTCTATTTCCAAAGTGCCTGTTGCATTTATAGTTCCGTTAAATTTTCCAGTTATAACAAGGCTGTCAGTAAACTCCAAAACCCCGTTAAATTCTGTTTCTTTTCCAAATACAGTTAAATTTTCATTTTCTTTAGACATAGCACAATTCTACACATTTAAGGCAATTCTTTCAACATAAGACAAAAAAAAAGCCCTGGAGTTCCAGGACCAGTTCTTCTTTATTCTGCATTTTCTGATTCAACAGGAATGGCGCTTAAAGCTTTTTTTAACTCCTGTCCGGCTCTAAAAGCTGCAACGTAATGGGGCAAAACAGAAAGCTGTTCTCCAGTTTTTGGATTTCTTGCCTTCAGCCTGCCTTTTCTAAGTCTTGCTTCAAAAGTACCGAAACCACGAAGTTCAATAGTTTTACCCTTTTCGAGGGAAACTTTTACGTTACTTAAAAAACTTTCAATTACTGACTGAACAATCCGTCTTTCGCAATTTGTGCTCTGGTAAACGGCTTCCACTAAATCATTTTTAGTAATTTTGTCAGCTGACATCATCACACTCCCAACACGGATTTCCAGAATTCCTTATAAAGAAAAAAAAGAATGCTGCAGCAACAGCATCCTTCTTCATCTTTTAAGATTAGCAATTTCGCTTTACATTACTGAGCTGCAGCTTTTGGAGCAGCAAAAGTAACATTATAAAGCTTAGCCATACGACTCTTTTTGCGTGATACAGCATTACGCTTCATAACACCCTTACGTCCTGCGTTATCAAGTTCAGATTCTACTGCCCTTAAAGCACTGAGAGCAAGATTCTGATCTTTTTTCTGAACTGCTTCAACAAATTTTCTAACACTTGTATGCACTTCAGATTTTACAGCTTTATTGCGAAGACGACGAACTTCACTTTGAGCATGTCTTTTTTCTGCAGAAGTCTGTTTTGTAGCCAAAGGTATACCCCCCATAAAAAAAACTTTAACTATGATATAAAATCATAAAACAATAGTCAAGACGTAAATTCTTATATGCTAAAAAGATAGGTTTCTTTACGCCTGCTTTTCCATAACTTTAAAACAAAGAAGGGACTGCCTTTCTCCAGAAAAATAAAAAGCAATCCCTCTATTTAACAGACAGAAAATTTTAATTATTTAAAATCCTTTGGTCTGCGTTCTACGCGCTTGCATTTCTGACATTCAGCTTGATTCTTAAGTCTTCCGTTTTCAAACAATGTCTTCATTACAATTTCTCCGCCGCAATCAGGGCAGATAAATTTCTGTGTTGCAACAGTAGTACGAGAGTTTTTACTGGCTCCAGCCATAACTTTCCTCCATAACTAATATATCGATATTCTGAAACTATAAATTTTTATTTTAAAAGTGTCAATCAGTGGATTATTCACTTCGCCATAAATCAAGCTGAGCCTGAATAAGACCAGGTGCTTCTTCTATGATTTTCTTTTCATCTTCTTTTGTAGCAGGAGCATCGTAAACTTTAAGTATTTTTACTTTGTATGCACCTTTGTAAAGATTTTTAAGCACATCAGTAAGCCGTGAAAGCTGCCAGCCGCCGTCAAGAGCACAAACTACAACAGGAAGCTTAACAGTTTCTTCCAGACGTCTGAATCCTGCAGAGTAAAAGCTTCCTAATTTTCCGTCCCTGCTTCTTGTTCCTTCAGGGAAAATAAGCGGGTTCTGATTTCTTTCAAGAACACGGTAACCGAATTTTTCTATAGACTTCATTGCAATTCCCGCACCGCCCTTTCTTGGAATCATACAATGACCCTGGCTTCTAAGCATTTTTCCAACCATAGGAACTTTATTCAGCGTATCTTTTGCAACAAAGCGAACAATTCTGTCAGGATAAAAATATTTTAAGTACACTACAATATCAATTAAACTCTGATGGTTAGAAATTACGGTAAACTGAGGAGGCAGCTTCTTTACATCATTTTTATCGCCGATAAAGTCGAAATTCCTGTATGTCTTCAATATGGCAAAAAACACTCTGGAAGTATGGTTTGTAATGTAATTTGACCAGAACAGCGCCCACTTTTTGCTAAGTGGATAAGTAAAGCAAAGCATCATTGTAGGAAAAAGCAATGCTCCGCCTAAACATAATAAAGTAATTAAAGTTAACATAGGAGAATTATACATTTTTTTCATACATTCGGCAATGGAACACAATGGAATATACAGGGCTGCAGCTTTCCTGAATTATTCCCCAAGAAGCTTTTCAACGGAATCTGTAATATAGGAAACAGGATTGTACATTCTCCGTGTTTTAGGAACGCTTGACGTAAAGATTTTACCGTAAGGCTTTTCTACAATGCGCCTGTCCAAAACAACTATAACGCCTTTATCATCGCTTCTCCTAACAAGACGGCCGAACCCCTGCTTGAATTTTATGACAGCCTGAGGAACGCTTAATTCCATAAAGGAAGACTTGCCCTGTTTTTCCACAAGTTCAGATCTGGCAGCAAAAACCGGATCAGTAGGCACGGAAAAAGGAAGTTTTACTATTACAACCTGACTTAAACTGTCACCGGGAACATCTACTCCTTCCCAGAAACTTTCCGTAGCAAACAGAACGCTTTCCCTGTCCTGCTTGAATCGCTCAAGAAGACGGAACCTGTCGTCATCACCCTGCTTCATTACAGTAAAGCCTGCTTCCATAATCCTTAAGCCTGAACTGTTGTATGCACTGCGCAAACTGTCGTGAGAAGTAAAAAGCACAAGGGTCCTACCTTTTGCAGCAAATACAAGCTGAGGAATTATATTTTCTACATAAAGCTGATATTCCCTTGAGTCCGGAAAAGGTGCATCGTTTGGAACTGCAAAAATCACATTTTTTTCATAAGGAAACGGCGATTCAAAACTTCCCTGAAGAACTTTATCTTCTTCGCAAAAAGAAATTCCTGTACGGCGCATCCAATAACTGAATGTACTGCCGATTTTTAAAGTTGCACTTGTACAGACAACAGTGCTCATAGGTTCAAAAACACCAGAGTTCATAAGAGGCGCTATGTCTAAAGGAGTCTGATTAAACTGGGCAAAAACAATGTTTTCGTCACCTGCTTTTTTCGGCGGAATGATTTTTTTCTGGAACCAGAAGACTATATTTTCATGCTCATTCCATACAGTATACTTGCTGCAAAAATCCACCACAGTATCAAGGCGGCGGAGGATATTCCTGCTTTCCCACACAGAAGGCAGTTCCTTGTCATCATCAGAAAGATTGTCTATGGATTCCCTTACCATTGCAGTAAAGTCACCTATTGATTTCTTCAAATCATCAAAACAATTGAAAATTCTTTCAAAACCGGCTGCATTTTCACCGTTTATGCGAACTGTATATTCATTTCCTGCACACTCAATTCCTGCATTGTCAAGGCATATAACGGCATTTTTAATTTTATTTACGCACTCAAGGACTTTATCAAGAAAATCATTTTCTGCAGCAACTGCCATCTGAACAAGAAAACCTGCCGTACTTCCCCTGTAAGTTCTGAAAAGAAGGTTCAACTGCTTCATTATTTTAAACCGTGTAATTTCTTCACTGAAAAAAGAAGTTGCACTGTCTTCAATGCCGTGAGCTTCGTCAAAAATAATTCTTCTGTACGGAGGCAAAACTGCTGCATCATCATAACCTGCACCGTTCATCCGGCTTTCTATATCAGCAAAAAGAAGATGATGATTTACTACTATTATATTAGCATCAGAAGCTTCTTTCCTTACTTTCATTACAAAGCACTGCTCTCTGTAAGGGCATCTTCCTCCAAGACAGGCATCACTTTCGCTGTTAACTTTAGACCACACGGACTCAGAAGGCAGAAAAGCAAGATCAGACTTACTTCCTGTTGAAGTTGATTTAGACCAGTCAGCTATTTTGTCAAAAACTTCAGTATCTTCGTTAAACAAGTCCCGCTCTTTTCCCGCTTCTGCAAGACGCCTTAAGCAAAGATAATTCTGCCTTCCCTTTACCAGAACTGACTTTACGTCTGTGCCTAAAATTTTAAGTGCTGCAGGAATGTCTTTTTCAAAAAGCTGCTGCTGTAAATTTATGGTTCCTGTTGAAATAACAACCCTTTCCTTATTTTTTTCAGCCCAGAATATTGAAGGAATTAAATAAGCGTAACTTTTTCCAACGCCAGTTCCTGCTTCAAAAACACCTATTTTATTTTCGTTAAAAGACTGAACTATTTTCTTCAAAAGCTCGATTTGCGAAGGACGCTCTTCATAATTCTGATTTTTCCGTGCAAAAGGTCCGTTTCTGGAAATAACGGCAGCAACTTCATCAGCATCAAGAAGCTCAATTTTTTTAGGCTTAACCGGTTCAACTACAACGTAAACGTCAGAAATATCATTATTTACTATGTAAAAGCCAAGAGACGTATCACTTGAGTTAGAGGCAGTTATCTGGTCTGCTTCACTGGGATAAAGTATTCCGCTGGGATGATTGTGAATAAGAACGTGACCTTCTCTTGCAAAACTGCTGTTTACTATAACGGAATTTTCATTTCCTCTGGCACCCGCTTTTACTTCGGTAACAATTCCCTGTTCGTCTATAATGCCGGTCCAAAAAACTTCATTTCCATCTGCCTGCTGAACATCGCTTTTCATAGCATCAATTACAGGCTGAGTAAATCTTTCGGTTATATCCATAATGTGATTTTATCACTAACACTTAACTTCAACAATAGCCGTAATTTTAATATGTGACATTTTTCACAATATGATTTTTTATATGTGAACTTTTTCACAATATTTGTTAAATTTTTCCCTAACTTCAATAAATAAAGGAATTTAAGATTAAAAACACTTAACAATTACATTTTTTTGAATTATAATTTTTGTTGATATTCGGGCTTGTTTTCAGGCTCGTCTGTCAGGTTAACAGCCGGTGTTTTTTATTTACAGGAGATATATTTATGGCAAACAAAGTTACCATTATTGGAGCAGGACAGGTTGGTTCTTCTATCGCTTATGCACTTTCCCTTAAAGGCACAGCTACAGAAATCGTATTAATTGACATTGATACAAAGCGTGCAATGGGAGAAGCAATGGACATCCGTCAGGGTACGCCTTACATGAGTCCAATCAACATTCATGAAGGTTCTTATGAAGATGCAAAAGGTTCCAACATTGTAATCATTACTTCAGGTGTTGCAAGAAAACCTGGACAAAGCCGTCTTGAACTTGCTCAGACTAACGTAAACATCATGAAAAGCATTATTCCTCAAGTTACAAAAGCTTGTCCTGATGCAATTTTCGTTCTTGTTGCAAATCCGGTTGACATCCTTACATATCAGTTCGCTAAAACTTCAGGAATTCCGGCTAACCGTGTTATAGGTACAGGTACACTTCTTGATACAGCACGTCTTCGCACACGCCTTGCAGATGACTGTAAAGTTGCACAGCCAAACGTTCATGCTTACGTTTTCGGTGAACACGGTGATTCTTCTTTCGTTCCATGGTCTCTTGCAAACGTTGCATCTATTCCTGTTGAACACTTCCCTATTCAGGTAAACAAAGATGAAGTTGAATCTTACGTACGCAAGTCGGGCGGAATCATTATTGAAGCAAAAAGATGCACAAACTATGCAATCGGCGTAACTACAGCAGAACTTTGCGAACAAATCAAGCACGACAATACATGCATTTCAATTGTTTCTACACTTCTTACAGGCGAATACGGAATTAACGACGTAGCACTTTCTATCCTTACAAGAATTGGCGGAAACGGTGTACAAGGAAGATTTGAAGCACCACTTACAGATTCAGAACTTGCTTCTATTAGAAACAGTGCAGATTGTCTTAAGAAAGTAATATCTCAGCTTGAATTCTAGGCAGATACACAGTACGTAACAGTTCAGTTTGAACTAAAATAAATACCTTTCTAACTGAAAATAGAAGGCCTTTTGTTTGATTTCCCTGGGAAATTTAAGCGGAAGGTCTTCTACTGCTTTACGGGCACTAGTTAGATTATGCTAACTTATATTTGGAGAAAATAATGGAAAATTATCGCATTGAACACGATTCCATGGGAGAAGTAAAAGTTCCTGCAGATAAACTTTGGGGAGCACAAACAGAAAGAAGTCACGAAAACTTTCTCATTGGAGTTGGAATTGAAACAATGCCAAGAGAAATTACTAAAGCATTCGGTTATTTAAAGAAGGCAGCTGCTCTTGCAAACAATGCACTTAAGCCAGAAAAAATGACTGATGAAAAAGTTAAGGTTATTTCCCAGGCCTGTGATGAAGTAATAAGCGGTTCGTTAAACGAAAACTTCCCTCTTGTTGTATGGCAGACAGGAAGCGGTACTCAAAGCAACATGAATACTAACGAAGTTATTGCCAACCGTGCAAATGAAATTGCCGGAAAAAAACTTTGTCACCCTAACGATGATATAAACATGAGCCAGTCTTCCAACGACACATTTCCTACTGCAATGCATATTGCTGCTGTTGTTGAAGTTGAAGACAAGCTTTTCCCTGCAATTGACACTCTTGTAGAAACATTTAAGCGCCTTGAAAAAGAAAACGAAGGAATCGTAAAGTCAGGACGCACTCACCTTCAGGACGCTGTTCCTATTCAGTTTTCTCAGGAAATTTCAGGCTGGAGAACTTCACTGGAACGTGACAAGGAAATGATTGCTTCTTCACTTCCATATCTTAAACAGCTTGCTCTTGGCGGAACTGCAGTTGGAACAGGGCTTAATGCTCCAAAAGGTTTTGACGTTAAGGTAGCAGAAAAAGTTTCTGAACTTACAGGAAAGAAATTTGAAACTGCTCCTAATAAATTCCATGCACTTACATCAAAAGACGAAATTACTTTTACTCACGGCGGACTTAAAGCCCTTGCTGCTGACTTAATGAAAATTGCAAACGATGTACGCTGGCTTGCTTCAGGACCTAGAGACGGTCTGGGTGAAATTCATATTCCGGAAAACGAGCCTGGTTCTTCCATCATGCCTGGAAAAGTAAATCCTACACAGTGTGAAGCAATGACAATGGTTGCCGTTCAGGTTATGGGCAACGATGCAGCTATAGGATTTGCAGCTTCTCAGGGTAACTTTGAACTTAACGTTTTCATGCCTGTTATTGCATATAATTTCCTTCAGTCTGTACGTCTTCTTGCAGAAGTAATTGTTTCTTTCAATAAGAACTGTGCAGTAGGAATTACGGCAAACAAAGAAAAGATGCATGATTATCTTTACAATTCACTGATGCTTGTTACAGCACTTAATCCTTACATCGGATACGAAAATGCTGCAAAAACATCACATTTAGCTTACGAAAAAAACATTTCCCTTAAGGATGCCTGCGTTCAGCTGGGATTTCTTACTGCGGAAAAATTTGACGAGGTATTCCACCCCGAAGAAATGGCAGGTGTTAAGAAATGAGTGATGAAAAATTAACTTATTCTTATTTTCCTGGATGTACTTTAAAGAACAAGGCACTTGATCTGGACATTTATGCCCGTAAAAGTGCTGAAGCTTTAGGTTTTACACTTCAGGAAATTCCTGAATGGCAGTGCTGTGGAGGCGAATATCCGCTTTCAAAAGATGAAATTGCAACTAAACTTTCATCAGTAAGGGCACTTGCTGCTGCTAGAGATGCAGGTCAGGATTTGGTTACATTGTGTTCTGCATGCTACAACGTGCTGAAACAGGTAAACAATGATATGATTACAGATGAAAATGTAATCTTAAAAGTAAACAACTACCTTAAGGCTGACAACATTCAGTATAACGGTGAAGCAAAAGTAGTTCACTTCCTTGAAATTCTCCGTGACACTATTGGCTGGGACAAAGTTAAGGCAGCTGTAAAAAATCCTTTTAAAGGCGTAAAAATCGGCGCTTACTACGGATGCCTTCTCCTGCGCCCTGGAAAAGTTCTTCAGCTTGATGATCCTGAAAATCCTCAGCTTCTTGAAGACTTTATTAAGGCAATAGGCGGAACTCCGGTTATTTACGGCGAAAGAAACGAATGCTGCGGTGCTTACACTATTTTTGAAGATAAATCAATTCCTGAAAAAAGAGTTAAATCTATTCTTACTAATGCACAGGAGCATGGTGCAGATTTACTTGTAACAAGCTGCCCGTTGTGCCGCTATAACCTTATTAAAAACAAGAAGGATTCTGCACTTGATGTAGTATATTTTACAGAACTTCTTGCACAGGCTCTTGGAGTAAAGGAGTAAACTATGCTTAAAAGTGAAATTGAACAGGCAAGGAATCAGATTCTTGAAATAAGCGGTGTAAATCCAAAAAAGTGCATGGTTTGCGGTAAATGTTCCGGCACTTGTCCAAACTACGATGCAATGGAATATCATCCTCATCAGTTTGTGCAGATGGTTGAAAACGGAGAAATTGAAAAACTTCTTCAGTCAAAGTCAACATACGCCTGCTTAAGCTGTTTTGCTTGTCTTGAAAGATGTCCACGTCAGGTTGAACCTACTAAGATAATTGAAGCAGTACGTCAGTTTGTTGAAAGACAGAAAGGCAACTTGCACTTGCCGGCAGAAAAAGTACCGGAAGTACTTGATGATGATATGCCTCAGCAGGCAATTGTCAGTGCATTTAGAAAGTACAAGAAATAGGAAATCAAGATGGAAAGAATTGGTGTTTTTGTATGTCACTGCGGTACAAACATTGCCGGAACAGTTGACGTAGCTAAAGTTGCAGAAGAGCTTGGTAAAGTTGATGGAGTTGTTTATTCAACACATTACACTTATATGTGTTCTTCTGCCGGTCAGCAGATGATTGAAGAACGCATCAAGGAAGACAAGCTTACAGGTGTTGTACTTTGTTCTTGTTCTCCTCGCATGCATGAAAAAACATTCCGCTCTTGTGCAGAAAGGGCGGGACTTAACCCTTACAAGGTTGAAGTTGCAAATATCCGTGAACAGTGTTCATGGGTTATGAAAGATAAAGATGATGCAACAGAAAAAGCCATTGCATTAGGAAAAGCAGCTATTGCCAAAACAATCCTTGACACTCCTCTTACTCCAGGTGAAACTCCTATGACTAAGAGAGCACTTGTTATTGGTGGCGGAATTGCAGGCATTACGGCAGCCCTTGACATTGCAGATGCAGGCTTCCCGGTTGACATTGTTGAAAAGAATGTAACTGTCGGCGGAAAAATGGCAATGCTTGATAAAACATTCCCTACTCTGGACTGTGCATCTTGTATTGTTACTCCAAAAATGACGGAAGTAAGCCAGAACCCTAACATCAGAATACTTTCTTACAGTGAAGTTGTTGGAGTTCACGGATACATCGGTAACTTTTCAATTGATATCAAGCGTCATCCTCGTTATGTTGATGAAACAAAGTGTACAGGCTGCGGTGCATGTATGGAAGTTTGTCCTAACAAGAAAGTTCCTAATGCATTTAACCTTAACCTTAACAACAGAAAAGCCATAGACATTCCGTTTGCTCAGGCTGTTCCAAAAGTAGCCTCTATTGCAGCAGATTACTGTCTTCACATGAAAGGCCTTAAAAACGGCAAGGACAATGTGTGCGGTTTCTGTGAAAAAGCCTGTGCTGCAGGAGCAATCAATTTTACTCAGCAGGAAGAAATCATTACTGAAAAATACGGTGCAATTATTGTAGCAACAGGTTACAATCCTATTGACCTTAAAAAGTTTGATGAATACGCATATTCTCAAAGTCCTGATGTTGTTTCTTCTCTTGAATTTGAACGTCTTTGCAATGCTTCCGGTCCTACAAGCGGTCACTTACTGCGCCCTTCAGACGGAAAAGAACCAAAAGAAATTGTATTCATTCAGTGTGTAGGTTCACGCTGTTCGGCTGATGCAGAAAAAGGACATGAATACTGTTCAAAAATCTGCTGTATGTACACTGCAAAACACGCAATTTTAACAAGAGACCATTATCCTGATACAAATATTACTGTTTTCTACATTGATGTTCGTACTCCAGGCAAAAACTTTGATGAATTCTACCGCCGTGCAGTTGAACAGTATGGAGTTCACTACATAAAAGGTATGGTTGGAAAAGTTACTCCTCTGGCAGACGGCACTCTTGACGTTCAGGGTTCAGACCTTATCCTTAACAGACAGGTTCATATAAAGGCTGATATGGTTGTTCTTGCAGCAAGTATTGAAGCAGACAAATCTGCACGTCCTCTTGCAACTATGCTTACAACTTCTATGGACACAAATGACTTCTTCCTTGAAGCTCATGCAAAACTTCGTCCTGTTGAAAGTCCTACAGCCGGTATTTTCCTTGCAGGATGCTGTCAGGGGCCAAAAGATATTCCTGAAACTGTTGCCCAGTCTTCTGGTGCTGCAGCAAAGGCAATATGTCTTCTTGTAAAGGATAAACTTAAAAACAATCCATGTACGGCTCATCCTAATGAAAATGCATGTAACGGTTGCGGCCAGTGTGCAAATGTTTGTCCTTATGGGGCAATTACTTACATTGACAAAGATTTCCGTGGTCCTAACAGAACTACAATTACACGTCACATTTCACAAGTCAACACTGCTATGTGCCAGGGTTGTGGAGCTTGTACTGTAGCTTGTCCTTCTGGAGCAATGGATCTTAACGGATTCAGCAATGCGCAAATTATGTCGGAGGTTGACGCAGTATTTTAATTGATTAGAGGCTAGCCTTAAAATCAGTTTTAATCTGTAAATTGAACTATGGAAAATGTAAATACTGAATGGAAACCAAAGATTGTAGCTTTCTGCTGCAACTGGTGTTCTTACGCAGGTGCAGATCTTGCCGGAAACAACCGTCTTGAATATCCTGCAAACGTTAAAATCATCAGAATTCCCTGCTCTTGCCGCTTGAATCCACTTTTTATTCTCAGAGCATTCCAAAAAGGTGCTGATGGCGTAATTTTGTGCGGATGTCACCCTGGAGACTGTCACTATTCTACAGGAAATTATTTTGCACGCCGCCGCATGACACTTTTATTTTCTATGCTTAACTTTCTTGGTATAGAAAAGGAAAGAACACGTGTTGAATGGTGTTCTGCCGCTGAAGGTGTAAGATTTGCAGGAATCATGAATGATTTTGTTGATAAGATTAAAGAACTTGGTGAAAATAAACGCCTGGGAGACTTAAGATGCAAGAATTAAGCAGTCAGTTAATTGAAAGGGCAAAAGCATTACTTGCAGAAGGTAAAGTTCACAGCGTTGTAGGCTGGAGAAAAGGTCTTTTTGACGAAGACATTACACCAGGAACTTTTACAACAGCTGAAGATTTAGACAAAAATTTTGTTTACAACAAATTCTGTACTTCTAACCTTTCAAAATATCTTGTAAAAATCACAAGAGAAATTGAAACTAAAAAAAGTACGGTAAGAATGAATAACACTATGGCTAAAAGTCGTGATCCAAACGCACCGGAAGCACCTATTCCTAACGAAGTAGTGCTTGTGTTCCTTAAGCCAGGTGATACATATTCTTTTACTGAACTTCTTAAAGAAAACCGCATTAAACGTGAAGATGTTTATGCAATCGGTATTCCATGTCAGGATTCCCTTGAAGATGAAAATACCTGTTGTGAAAGCTGTGCAGGAAAAAAACACGTATCTTGCGATGAACTTATGGGCGTAAAAGAAGAATCTACAGGAACTTCTGCACGTCTTGATGTAGTTGCAAAATACGAAGCTATGACAGAAGAAGAACGCTACAACTTCTGGAGAGGCGAACTTTCACGATGCATACGCTGTAACGCATGCCGTAACGTTTGTCCTGCCTGTACTTGCGAAAAATGCGTATTCGACAACAATGCACTTTATACATCACAGAAAGTTGCCGTTAACGACTTTGAAGAAAATCTTTTCCATATAATTCGTGCATGGCATGTTGCAGGACGCTGTACAGATTGCGGTGAATGTTCAAGAGTTTGTCCTCAGGGCATTCCGCTTTACCTTCTTAACCGCAAGTTTGCAAAAGACATTAACGAAATTTACGGTGAATATCAGGCTGGAAGCGATTTGGAAACTAAACCTCCAATGCTTACTTTTAAAACTGATGATGCGGAAACTTCAATTGTTTACGACCGTGACCCTAATAATGGAGGTAACGAATAATGCTTTCACTTCCAGTAGAAAAAATTGATTCTTTCTTTGAAGCTGTTGCTTCTTCCAAAGCACTTTACATCCCACAGGATACAACTGAATCAACTGCTGAATTTAAATTCTGGACAAAAGGTTCAAAACTTTCATCAGCATTAAAGACAGTTCGTTCTGTAAAAGACTTCTTCTTTCCAAAGTCAGAAAGTCTTGTAAACTACAAACGCAAAGGTCAGTCTGTTGAAGTTGTAGATCCTAGAAAAGATGTTGAAGACTTTGTTGTATTTGGTGTAAGAGCCTGTGATGCTGCTGCCGTAACTGTAGTAGATGAAGTTTACCTTAAGATGGATCCAGTTGATTCTTACTACCAGAACCGCCGCAATCATGGAACAATTGTTACTCTTGCCTGTTCTGAACCTGCAAAAACCTGCTTCTGTTCAACTTATGGAATAGATGCAGCAAATCCTGCCGGAGACGTTTCATGCTGGATGTCAGAAGGAAAATACTTCTTCCAGGCAAACTCTGAAAAAGGAAAAGCCCTTCTTGACCAGGCAAAAGCTTTACTTTCAGAAGAAAGTGACGGTTGTGTAGAAAAAGCAAAGGCTGACATTAAAGACAAAATAGAAAAGCTTCCGTTTGCTCACCTTGATCTTTCTAAGTTCAACGGCAAAAATATGCTTAAAATCTTTAACTCAAAAATTTGGGAAGAAGTTTCCAATACTTGTCTTGGATGCGGTACTTGTACTTATGTATGCCCAACTTGTATGTGCTTTGATGTCCGTGACTTTAACACAGGAAGCGAAATCAAACAGACAAGATGCTGGGATTCATGTATGTTCTCTGACTTTACACAGATGGCTGCAGAAAATCCGCGTCATACTCAAAAAGAAAGAAGCCGCCAGCGCTTTATGCACAAACTTGTTTACTACCCTATGGCTCATGAAGGAAAGTTCAGCTGTGTAGGCTGCGGAAGATGTCTTGAAAACTGCCCTATTAACATGAATATTGTTAAAGTAATAAAGGCTGCAAACGAAGCCGGTGATATTTAAGGAATAAGGAGATAAACGAAAATGGAAAACTTTGAAAGCTTTATTCCTTATGTAGGAAAAATTATTGATATAAGACAGGAAACTCCTGATGTTAAGACTTTCAGTGTTGTGGGACTTGACGGAAAGAAATTATTTGAACACATTCCAGGCCAGTGTGCAATGCTTATTGTTCCAGGCGTAGGTGAGTCAATGATTTCCATTACATCTTCTCCTACTCTTGAAAGCCACATGGAATTTTCCATTAAAAAGTGCGGTCATGTTACTGAATGGCTTCACAATGCAGAAGTAGGACAGGAAATTTGTCTTCGCGGACCAATCGGAAACGGCTTCCCTGTTGAAACTGCACTTAAGGGAAAAGACATTCTTGTAATTGCCGGCGGTATCGGTATTGCTCCAGTTCACTCTGTAGTTAATTACATGATGGATCATCGGGAAAATTACGGCAGAATTCAAGTTATTTACGGAAGCCGCTCTATGGCAGACCTTGTACGCCTTGAAGAAATGCAGAATGTCTGGATGAAACAGCCTAACTGTTCAATTGATTTAACTATCGACCGTGCAGAAGAAGGATGGAAAGGACACGTTGGTTTTGTTCCGCCTTACGTTACAGAACTTAATCCAGACCCAAGTATGACTGTAATTATGTGCGGTCCTCCGATTTTGATTCACCTTTCTCTTGACGCATTGAAAAAGCTTGGTTTTAAAGACAATCAGATTTTTACAACTATGGAAATGCGCATGAAGTGCGGTATCGGTAAATGCGGACGCTGTAATATAGGCAACAAATTTGTGTGCAAAGATGGTCCTGTATTCAGTTTTGATCAGCTTGGAGAACTTCCACCAGAATACTAAAAAATAAAGCATAAGATAAACGCTGCAGTAAAATCTGTAGTTTTTATCTTATTAAAGTTTGCGTTGCAGACTTTTTTCAACAAAAGTCAGATTAAAATCGATTTTTCAATTGATTTTTTGGGAGTAATAAAATGGCAGAAAAAGAAATGGCAACAATATATCTGTTTGGTAAAAAATATGAAGTACCGGCAGCTCTTACTGTTATGAACGCCATGGAATACGCTGGATATCAGCTTAAACGTGGTTGCGGTTGCAGAAACGGATTTTGTGGTGCTTGTGCTACAATTTATCGTGTAAAGGGAGACAATCAGCTTAAAACTTGTCTTGCCTGTTCACAGAAAGTTATTGACGGAATGTACATTGCTACACTTCCATTCTTCCCTCTTGTAAAACAGGTTTACGACATTAACAAGATTAAGCCGGAACAGGCAGTTATGATGCAGCTTTACCCAGAAATTTATTCTTGTGTAGGATGCAATGCCTGTACACGTGCCTGTCCACAGAGCCTTAACACAATGCAGTACATTGCTTATGCCCAGCGCGGTGATTTCAAAGCCTGTGCAGATTTGTCTTTTGACTGCGTAATGTGCGGATGCTGTTCTTCAAGATGTCCTGCTGGAATAAGTCACCCTCAGGTTGCAGAACTTGCACGCCGTATAAACGGAAAGTACCTTCAGCCACAGAGCCAGCACTTACTTGATAGAGTTGCAGAAATTGATGCAGGTAAATGCGAAGAAGCAATTCAGGAATTTATCAAAATGTCTACAGGTGATAAAGATGCAATTAAAAATCTTTACAACAACAGGGACATTGAAAAATAAGGTAAGGAGTTAGAAATGTACGGAAACGAATTAGACGAAGCAGCTAAAATTGTTGCTGCAAAACGTGAAGAAAACCTTAAATTTGAACATGCCCGTCTTACTGCTGAAGAAAAGGATGATTTGCTTTTAAAATTTCACCCTGACAGAATTAAAGAACAGTTCACTGAATTAAAAATCGGTCCAAATAAAGGTCAGAAAGCACCTATCGAATTAACACAGATGCTTGAAGCAAAACCACGCTTTGAACCTTCACAAATTGACCTTAACCATGTTGACTACGAAACTGATGTTCTTGTAGTTGGTGGTGGCGGTGCCGGAACAAGTGCTGCAATTATGGCTTCTGAAGCCGGTGCAAAAGTTCTTCTTGTAACTAAGCTTCGTGTAGGCGATGCAAACACAATGATGGCTGAAGGCGGTATTCAGGCTGCTGACAAACCAAACGATTCTCCTGCACAGCATTATCTTGACTGCTACGGTGGCGGACATTTTGACGGAAAACCTGAACTTGTTTATACACTTACAAACAAAGCACCTTCTGTAATCAAATGGCTTAACGATCTTGGCGTTGAATTTGACAAAGAAGCAGACGGAACAATGGTAACTACTCATGGCGGCGGAACAAGCCGTAAGAGAATGCACGCTTGTAAAGATTATTCAGGTGCAGAAATCATGCGTACTTTGCGTGATGAAACCCTTAACCGTGTAAATGACATTACTGTAGTTGATTTTACTTCTGCAATTGAACTTATTAAAAATGATAAGGGTGAAGTTTGCGGTGCTGTTCTTATGAACATGGAAACAAATGAACTTTACATTGCAAAGGCAAAAGTTGTTATTCTTGCAACTGGCGGTGCAGGACGCATGCACTCTCAGGGCTTCCCTACTTCAAACCATTACGGTGCAACAGCTGACGGTCTTGTTATGGCT
>CAMCRZ010000013.1 GCA_945877425.1 uncultured Treponema sp. | reverse complement strand
ATAAAAAGACTGTCCTTTGATGAAGTTTTAATTACTTCTAGGACAGCCCCTTTTTATTTATTCAGTATATTCATGATTAAAAGTTTTCTACTACAAGATTTATTGTTTTTTCAGTGGTATTTGCTTCAATGCTAATTATGTCGCTATTAAAATCTTCTCTAGTATTGAAGTTATAATCAGCAATAAGTGTATTGTCGTGAAGAACAAAATTTATTGTATACCAAATATTTGAAGCACCTTCAGGAACATACTGTAAATAAATTGCTTTTTCGGCAGTTCCTTCAAGATTTCTATCCATATAACCAAGATGATACATGTTTACACGAGATATTTCATTAATACTTACACGGACTGCTGAAGTATAATCTTCGCCATTGATGTAAAATTTGTATCCCTCTGATTTCAACTCATATGCTTTGGTGATTGATTCATCGTTGAGTTCGCACGAATATTTTGCAAGTCTATCAACTGATTCATTTCCATCAACATTATTCTGACAAGAAACCAACATCATCATTGTACCTAAAACTAAACCTATAATCTTTTTCATAGTATTTTTCCTCCAAATTATTTTTGTTGTTGAGGTATTTCTAAACCGTTAACCTCAAACACACGTTTCTGATTATTTTTTAGACTAAACCCAGGAACAATATATGTAAAAATGTTTAATGAATCAGCAAGATATTTCATAATATCTTCCAAATCTTTCTCTTCATCATTAATAGCTTTTTCATATATTTCCTTATTTTCTTCAGAAACAACAATAAGATTAATGACAAACTTATATCTAAGCCTGTACATAAGGCTCTGTCCCAAAGCCATTTTTAATCCATCAAGGGAATTATTAATATATTTTATTTCAATAGCAATTCCATCCTCATTAACAGACATATCAGGACGATGCTTTTTCCCAAAACAATAAACAGCCTGTACGCTTGTATCATTATTCTGTTGAGTAATAATTTTACCGTTCAATCTGTCTGTATTAGCTTCAAGTAAAGATGAAAATCTAGTTTCAAAGGTTCTTTCATCTTTACCGGAAATATTCATAATTCCACTGTTATTTTTCTTATCAGTAGAAGCACCTTTTTGTTTAATCAAACTGTCAATAAAAAGAACATCATTCCAGATATTTCCTTTTCGCTTACCACTTTCAAATCCCAATTTAATTACCTCCTATATCCAACAGCTATATTAAAATATTGCTATTTTCAACATTATAATATTGCTATCAGATAATTTCAATATTTGCTGATAGCAATATACTTTTTGTCATGGATGATATAAAAACAGTTCTGGGAAGAAACATACGGACATTAAGAAAAGAGACTGGCTGGACACAGGAGTATCTTGCAGAAAAAACAGGTATTTCAGTTCCATTTATGACTCAGATTGAACTTGCAAGAAAGTCCGCATCTCTTGAAGTAATAGAATCTATCGCAAAAGCACTAGGTGTCAGCTATGAAAGATTATTCTCAGCAAATGCATCAGAAAAAAATGATACCGGATATAGTATTCACCGTATCGAAAAAAATCTTCTTCTTGTAATGCAGGAATCCATAAAGAATTATTTTAAAACTCTGGACTGAGTAGTAATTAAATTTTCCCACAGAAAAAAATCATCCGTCATTCCTTATACTTACATTTTTTGAATCTGCTGCCCTGAGAAAAAAAATCCTGTATCTTCAAAAAAGAAAACACAGGATTCTTCTAAAATTGAGTTCTTAAAAAATTACAGTTACGAATTAAATACAGACTGCAACGCACCGAGTTTTTCGCAGGTTTCTGTCCATTCACGGTCAGGATTTGAATCATAAACAATTCCTCCCCCTGCCTGAAGGCTCCATACCTTCTGCTGCTTCAAGGCACAGCGTATTGCAATACAGAAATCCAGGTCTCCGTTAGACTGAATGTAACCTACTGCTCCAGCATAAAAGCGGCGCTTTGTTTTTTCTATGCGTCTTAAAATCTGAATGGCACTGATTTTTGGAGCACCGCTTATAGTTCCTGCAGGAAATGCAGAACGCAGAACCTGTATAGGTTTAAACTGCGGAGAAACTTTTCCCTGAACGTCACTTACTATGTGCATTACATGACTGAACTGCTCTACTTCCATAAAGCGGGTAACTTCAACACTTCCGTTTGTACATACCCGGCCAAGATCATTGCGGGCAAGATCCACCAGCATCAAATGCTCAGCCCTCTCTTTCGGATCATTAAGCAGTTCATTTTTAAGTTCATCATCTTCTGCGGAAGTTTTTCCACGACGGCGGGCTGTTCTTTCCACGTGAATTGGAAAATGCCTGACCCCGATTGTAGTGGTTGCAGAGCAAGTCTGGAGCGAAGCGAAAGACCGGCCGTGAGGGTAAGCCACGGAAAGCGGGTAATGCTTTAAGGTTTATGCTTATTTCACGGCGTTTTTCTTTTGCAGTTGATTATGCTCCGGAAAAATAAAAATCAGTGCTTTGTTTCCTGACCGTAGTATGCGTTTGGCCCGTGTTTGCGCAGGTAATGCTTCTGGACTATGTATTCCGGCAGCGGTTTCTGGGAAGGGTTTATTGCAAGTGTGTTTATTGCCATGTGGCTTACTTCTTCCAGTACGGCTGCGTTGTATACTGATTTGTCTGCTGTTGAGCCCCAGCAAAATGGTCCGTGTCCTCCCACAAGTACCATGTTTACTTCTTCCGGGTTTAGTTTAAGTGAGCGGAAATGGCTTACTATTAAGTTTCCTGTTTCTTTTTCGTAATCATTTTCTACTGCTTCTTTTGAAAGGTATGGCGTGCATGGTACTTCTGTCTGTATGTGGTCGGCGTGGGTTGTTCCGAACAGCGGTACCGGTTTTACTGCCTGTGCCCAGCTTACTGCATAGGTTGAATGGGTGTGTATTATTCCACGGATTTTTGCTCCGTCTTTTACGGCAAACTCTTTGTAAAGTACTGCGTGGGTTGGTGTGTCGCTGCTTGGGCGTAAAGTGCCTTCTACTACTTTTCCGTCTAAGTCTACTATAACCATGCTTTCTGCTGTAAGTTCAGGATAGGGTACTCCGCTTGGTTTTATTGCAAATACTCCCAGCTGAGGGGCAAATGCGCTTACGTTTCCCCATGTGTACAAGGCAAGGTGCTGGACAGGTATCTGCATATTTGCTTCATAGGCTTCTTCTTTTAAGGTCTGATATTTTGACATAGTGATTTTTCCTCCATAAAGTTTTTTGTAAAAATTTTGTGTAAAAGTTCCGGCTGATTTTTCGGGCTGAGTCCGGGCTGCGTTTGGGGCTAGTCCGGGCTGCTGGGGCAAATCAGTTAAGGCTGTCTACTGCTCCACGTTCTGCTGCAAGTCCTTTTTTGTAATTTTCAAGGAATTTGTTAAAGCCTTCTACGTCTGACGGTTCTGGGTTTACTGTTGAAACTTTTGCGCTGGCAAATACTTTCTTTTCAAGCCATTGCGGTAATGTTTCTCCGTTTCCACTGATTACAAACGATGCAAGTAATGCCATTCCCCAAGGTCCGCCTTCTCCTGCCGTGCTCATTACGCTGACAGGTGTGTGCATTGCTGCTGACATAAGGGAAAGTCCTACGCCTTCAGTTTTAAAATATCCGCCGTGACCTGTTAAGCGTTCGAGAGGAACTTTTTCGTCAAAGAGAATGTCCATTCCTATTCTAAGTGGACTTAATGCTGCATTTAACTGTGCCCTCATAAAATTTGAAAGCTTAAGGTTTGCGTTTTCTGTCCGTACAAAAAGCGGTCTGCCTGAGTTAAAGCCTGTAATTGTTTCGCCTGAAATGTAATTGTATGCAACACATCCGCCACAGTCTTTGTCTGCTTTCATTGCCGAGCCGAGAAGCTTGTCGTAAAGTTCACCTTTTGAAAATTCTGCACCAAGAAGTTCTGCTGCTTCTCCTATCATTTTGATCCATTTGTCGTATTCTCCGGTACAGTTGTTTCCGTGAACCATTGCAACCGGCTTTCCGTCTGGTGTTGTTACTACATCGATTAAACCTAAGTATGTTTTTGTAAGAGGCTTTTCAAGTACAACCATGCTGAAAATTGAAGTTCCTGCGCTTACGTTTCCTGTCCGTGGTGAAACTGAATTTGTTGCGCACATTCCTGTTCCTGCATCGCCTTCCGGAGGGGCAAATACGCATCCTGCTTCAAGAGTTCCGTCTTTATCAAGCCATGCAGCACCTTCTTTTGTTAAAGTTCCGGCTTCTTTTCCCGCAGGTAAAACTTCCGGGAGAATGTTTTCAAGTTTCCAGCTGAAATTTCTGTCTGCAACGAGTGCGTTAAACTGTGCTGTCATTTTTGCGTTGTAAGTGCCTGTCTTATCATCAATAGGGAACATTCCTGAAGCATCGCCTGTTCCAAGGACTTTTCTGCCTGTAAGCATTTTGTGTACGTAGCCTGCAAGTGTAGTAAAGTATGATATGTCTTTTACGTGGCTTTCGTTGTTTAATACAGCCTGATATAAATGGGCAATGCTCCATCTTTCCGGAATAGGATAGTCAAAAAGTTCTGTCAATGCTTTTGAGGCTTCTCCTGTGATTGTGTTGCGCCATGTTCTGAACGGAACCAGGAGATTGTCTTTTGCATCAAATGCAAGGTAGCCGTGCATCATTGCGCTTATGCCCATTGCTGCAAGTTTTGTAAGTTTTACGCCGTACTTTTCCCATACGTCTTTTTTAAGTTCTGCAAATGCTGTTGATATGCCGTTGTGGATTTCTTCCAGTGAATATGTCCAGATTCCGTCTACAAGAGAATTTTCCCAGTCAAAAGCGCCGCCTGCTACAGGTTCGTGCTCGCTGTTTATCAATACAGCTTTTATACGTGTTGAACCGAATTCGATTCCAAGTACTGCTTTTCCGCCAGCGATTTCTTCTGCAATTTTTTCCTTAACCATCTATTTCCCCCTTAGTGTATGAAAAATTGTGTCATAATTCATTACATTATTACGTGATTTCAGGAAAAACTCAAGAAAACCTTTTCTAATTACAGCAACTCTTTGGCAAGTACGGTATGACGGCGTGACGGCGGCGCCTATTCTTGCTAGTAAGTGTTCACTTCACGAGAAGGGCTCTACAAATAAGCGGAGGCTTTAACTTTTGCGGCTGGAACTTTGGAAGAACAGCGTGCTCTTATGTGCAGCGTGGCTGGCGTTAAGTTGCAGTGCATTGGCAAGTACGCGCCGCCCCAACCCCACAACTTGAACATACAGTGGAATTTCAATAATTTATATTTTATGGAAGATTTGATTTTTTCTCACGACAATAAAGTTTTTCTAAACACACAACTTACGGCATCAGGATTTGCAAAAGCACGTTTTTCAGAAAGCATGAATCAGGAAGGAACAGTAGCAGTAAAAACAGAAACAGGCTACAAGTTTTCACCTTGGAAATTTACAGAAACATCAGAAGACGAAAACAATTTTGTCTTGCTTAGCGGAAACCTTTTTAACGGCACAACACTAAAGCAGAAACTGGAAACATCAGGCCAGGAAGAAAAAATTTTCCTCATAGCGCAGACAATCACAATGCTGGAAAATGCAGTTTCTTCGGATTTTAAAATCGACTTGTGCGGTGCAGGAGGAATTTTCATTTCTCAGGACAATACATCTTTTTTCATTCCGCCGGCAATTTTCTTTTCAACATCAGCTTCAATCTGCAGCGAAAAAGATTTTTCTCATAATCAGGGATTTTACATTCAGCCGCTTTTAACACAGACAAACAGACTTCGCTTTATGCAGGGTGTTCTTGCCTACAAAGCTTTAACGGGAAATTTCCCATTTGACAATTTAAATGCAGAACAGCGCCGTGAAGATATCCGTGACAAAAACTTCAAAAACATCAACCAGAAAATTTCAGGCGTAGAAAGAAAGCTTTCACTTTACATTGACAATGCACTGAGCCAGCCGCCAATGGACAAGAAAGTTCTTGACGTACTTGCAGCATCACCTTTTCCACTGGAACTTTTCTACAAAGAATGCGGCTTAACGGAACAAGGCACAATTCCTGAAAACGGAAAACTTAACTTTGTGGAACATAAAACCGTAACAGACGAAAGCGAATTCCTTCAGAAAGAAAAATCAATTTCTAAAAAAAGATGGTTGCGCCGTCACTCCACATCATTAACAGCAGCCGCAATTTCCCTTGCCGTAATAATCGCAGTTGCACTGGCTTACTTCCACTCGTACATGAAAAAGCCAACCACAAAAACATTAACTTCAGCCCAGACAGTTGAAATGTATTTTACAGGATTAAACACTTTAAACTACGAATACGCAGACACTTGTGTTACAGGAAAAAAAATGAAGCAGGCAGCATCAGTCATAAGCAACATTTACATTTCAGGGAAGCAGCTTTCAGTTTACGACATAAAGGCAGATACAGTTCCACTTTCAAAATGGCTTTGCTACAACAAACTTTCCTACAGCATATTCGGAATTTCCCAGTTTGAAATAGACGGAAAACCGGCAGAAACATTTTTCAATGCACCGCTTAAAGATTCAGTTTTCAGTACAAAAGTTTCAGTTCCTCAGGAAACAACGGCAACTCATCACGTAAGTTTTTTCCTTGTTGATTCCCAGACTGAACAGAAAATGCAGGTTACAAAAACACAGGCTGACGTTACTCTGATTTTCCAAAAAGACAGATGGCTCATTCAGGATTTGCAGTCACAGGAAGAAACAGCAGAATTTGAAAAGGCAGAATTTTTTACTGACTACAAGGACGCTGTAGAAAACAATGAATTTAACGAAGCAATAAACATTTTACGCAGCAAGTACGATTTTATTTCCACAGACGAAGAACTGGAAAAAGCAGCAGCACTTATTTCTGAAATTTCAAATTACAGAATGTAGTTTCAAGTTTTTAAGTTTTGCAATACAGCAGGCGGCACAGAATCCGGCGCAATATTTAATTTTGACAATTTTACATTTTTTGTCATATTGTTGACCAATTTTTGCATAATCGTTAATATAAATCTAAAATTCTGATTTTTAAGAGGAAATTTTATGGACACAAGCAAGTACAACATTCAAAAACAGCACGACAAAGGAAAGCTTCATGCAATTGAACGCATAAACGCTTTATGTGATAAAGATTCATTTTACGAAATATATTCTGCAGCAAGTCACAACTGTACAAGTTTCGGCATGGACAAAAAAGTCATTCCTTACGACGGCGTTATAACCGGTTTCGGAAAAATCAACGGAAAGAAAGTTGCAGTTTACGCTCAGGACTTTACTGTTCAGGGCGGTTCTCTTGGAAAAGTACACGGACAGAAAATTGCTGAACTTATCCAGAAAGCCATTGAAGCAAAATGCCCCGTTATCGGTGTAAATGATTCCGGCGGAGCTCGTATTCAGGAAGGTGTTGATGCACTTTGCGGTTACGGTGATTTGTTTTATCAGAACGTTCGTGCCAGCGGTGCAGTTCCGCAAATCAGCATTATTGCAGGACCTTGTGCAGGCGGTGCAGTTTACAGCCCTGGAATTACAGACTTTATTTTTGCAGTTGATAAAATAAGCCAGATGTTCATTACAGGACCTAAAGTTGTTAAGGCAGTTATGTTCCAGGACATAAGTGCAGAAGATTTAGGCGGCGCTTCAATTCATTCTTCAAAAAGTGGCGTTGCTCATTTCCGCTGTGAAAGTGAAAGCGAATGTTACGAAAAAGTACGCAAGCTTCTTGATTACATTCCACATTATTACGGCGAAGAAATTGTTGCAGATGCAAAATTTAAGTTTGACGAAAAGAAATCAGCAAAGAAAATTACAACTATTCTTCCAGAGCGCAGTGCCCAGTCTTACAACATGAAGGACGTTATTAATTGCGTAGTTGATGAAGATTCCCTTTTTGAAGTTATGGAAGAATTTTCTCCTAATGCAGTTACGGCTTTTGCTAAAATTGAAGGACGTTCAGTAGGCATTATTGCAAACAATCCTGCAGGTTACGGCGGAATTTTAAATTGCGATGCTTCAGATAAGATTGCACGTTTCGTTCGCTACTGTGATGCATACAATGTTCCTCTCGTAAATTTTGTTGACGTTCCGGGATTTATTCCAGGTCCTCAGGAAGAACAGAAGGGAATTATCCGCCACGGTGCAAAAGTAATTTACGCTTATTCAGAAGCAACTGTTCCAAAAGTTACAGTCATAACACGCAAAGCTTACGGCGGTGCATACATTGCAATGTGTTCAAAGCATCTTGGTGCTGATTTTGTATACGCATGGCCAAAGTCAGAAATTGCCGTTATGGGTGCAGAAGGTGCTCTTGAAATTCTTTACGCTAAGGAAATGAAAGATCCTGCTCAGGCTCAGCTTGTTGCACAGAAAAGTCAGGAATACAAAGACAACATTATGACTCCTGCAATTGCTGCCCAGCGTGATTATATCAGCGAAATAATTCAGCCGGAAGAAACAAGAGAAAGAGTTGCACGTTCTTTGGAATTCCTTGCCAGCAAAACACAGAATGTTGCTCCAGCTAAAAAACACGGAAACATTCCTCTGTAAACTTTAACGGCAAACAGTTCAATTTTCTATAAAAGAAAGGCATCGGAAACATAAGTCTGGAAATAAAGCCAGCAATAATGCTCCGGTGCCTTTTTATTTTTCCGCAGCAGCACAACATACACAACATCACATTGTTGCTACAAATCAGTAAAAAGAATAAAATCACTTTATAAAAATTGGAGAAAAAAAATGCTTGCCAAACGTTTTGAAAAGTTAAGTCCCTACGTTCCTGGAGAACAGCCGAAAGATCGTGTTTATGTAAAACTCAATGCAAATGAAAATCCTTATCCGCCACACAAAAGCGTTGCAAAAGCAATAGCTAAGGCAGTTAAGTCAAATATAGAAAAAATAGGTCTTTACCCTGACCCTGATTCAAAAACTCTGCGAAATGAAATTGCCCTTATGCTGAACAAAACAGGCGGCGTGCTCGGAAACAAAAATGCAAAGCTCCCGTTTGAATTGACCGGCAAAAATATTTTCTGCGGAAACGGAAGCGACGAAGTTTTAAGCTTTGTATTCTACACTTTTTTTGACAGCGACAGACCTATCGTTATGCCGGAACACACATACAGCTTTTATCCTGTTTACTGCGGATTTTACGGCATTCCCATGAACAGAATTCCGCTAAAAGAAAACTGGGAACTTGATTCAGACAAAATGCTCAGTGAAGCAGAAAAAACAGACAGCAGCATCATCTTTGCAAATCCAAACGCACCTACAGGCATTGCATTGAAGGCACAGGAAGTTGCACAAATGATCCGCAAAGCCCCGAAAGATAAAGTTTTTGTAGTAGACGAAGCATACTGCGACTTTGCTGAAGAAAGCTGCATTCCTCTTTTAGCTGAATTCAAAAACCTCATAATAGTGCGCACATTCAGTAAAAGCTTGAGTTTTGCAGGTCAGCGTCTTGGTTACGTAGTTGCATCGCCGGAACTTATACAGGCAATTTTTACAGTTAAGAATTGCTTTAACCATTTCCCTGTTGATTTCATTACGCAGCAGGCAGGAATTGCTTCATGTAAAGCTTATGATTATTACGCAGAAAATGCAGCAAAAATCATTCAGGAAAGAGAAAGCCTTACGGAATTTTTAAGAAGCCGCAGCTGGTTTGTAATTGATTCAAAGACGAATTTTATATTTGCAAAAAAAGACGGAATTTCAGGAGAAGAAATTTACCGTAAAGTAAAAAGCGCTGGCATTTTGATAAGGCACTTTTCAACTCCGGGAATAGAAGACTTTGTCCGCATTTCAATCGGAACAGAAAAACAAAACAAAGCCTTAAAATCAGTTCTGGAAACTCTGTAACTATCTTGTTAAGTCTTTAACCCACCTGTACTTTTTGTAATGATGAAGAACCCATGGAATTTTTCCCACTTCATCAAGACAAGTGCAGGCGTAAACAACAAGAACGTTCCAGTTAAACAGAAAAGTTCCTGCTGCTGCAAGAGGCACTGCAATGCCCCACATACATACGGCTAAACTGTACATATCAAAAAGCGTGTCGCCTCCTGCAGAAAAAATTCCGTTAATCAGAATAGTATTTACACATCTTCCAATTGAATACACTGCCATAATTCCCATCATTCCTGTTAAAAAAGAAGTTGCTTCAGGAGTAAGCTTTACAACTGCCAGAGAAAGAGGCGTAAGTAAAATCATTATCAAAGTAGAAGCAAAACCTGTTATAAACGCAATAACGACAAGACGGTCACCGTAAAGCCTGCCCTTTTCCAGATCACCTTTGCCAAGTTCATTTCCTACAGTAATGCCGGCACCTGCAGCAAGTCCGTTGCACAAACAGTAAACAAGATCACGCAAAACCGTAACGACTGCATTTGCCGCAGCAGCATCTTCTCCCTTGTGACCTATAAATGAAGTGTAGGAAGTAAATCCTATTCCCCAGAAAAGACTGGCACCGCAAAGAGGAAGCAGCTGTCTGACAAAATCTTTTTCCAGATAAGGATTGCGCTTGAAAAAATTCCTTAACTGAGGATGAATAAAATCTTTTCTGAATGAAAAAAGCACAGCCCAGATAAGTTCCACTGCCCTTGAAATAAGAGTTGCCAGAGCAGCACCTTCTACGCCTAAAGCAGGAATTCCAAATCCTCCAAAAATAAGCAGTGCATTTAAAATGATATTCAAAACTACAGTACAGCAGCTTATTAAGGCAGCACTTTTTGCCCTTTCCGTTACTTTCATAATTGCAAGGTAACACTGACTTATTCCCGTAAGCAGATAAGACCAGCCGGCAATTTTCAAATACCTGCATCCGATTTTTATAAGCACAGTTTCATTTGTAAAAAGAGCCATTAAATATTCAGGAAAAAAAACACAGCCTGCAAAAAATAAAATTGAAAATCCTGTAGAAAATTTCAGGCTTATGCAGAAAATATCGTTTAAAGCACTCTTGTTCTGTTTGCCCCAATACTGTGCGCCTAAAATTGAAACAACGCTCATAACTGAACTTATCAAAATGTTCTGAACAAACTGAATCTGGGACGCAAGTGAAACAGCAGACATTGAATTCTGTTCAACGTGGCCAAGCATAAAAGCATCGGCAGCAGCAACAGCAGCAAGCATTAAACTTTGAAGTGCAATCGGAAACGTAAGGCTGAAAAGTTTGCCGTAAAATATTTTGTCTGATTTTAAAAGAGTTTTAATGCGCATAGACCGAAATGTTATATTTTTTCTATGGAAGATTCAAGGCAGTTTTGCTATACTAAGTTTCAATTTTACAGAAACACAAACAGAGGATAATATGAAATTTCTTGTCATAAGCGATTTACATGGTGCAGTTGATAACCTTAACAAACTTGATTTTCAGTTTAAAAAATGTGACGGCGTTTTATTTGCCGGAGATTTTGCAAAATTCGGTGCACCTGAAACAGGAAGGCCTTCTCTTGAACTTTTGTCAAAAAAGCATGATGCAATTTTTGCAGTAATAGGCAATTGCGATGAACCTGAATTCCTTGGCGAAATTGAAAGGGCTGACATAAGCGTTCAGAAAACACTGGTAAGCCACGAAGGACTTTGCTTTGCAGGAAGCGGCGGCGGAAGTAAATTCAGCGGCGAAACACCAAACGAACTTACAGACGAAGAACTGCTTTCAGACTTTAACATTGTAACTGATCAGGGCGAAACAGAATGGGACAATCTTATTGCAATAATGCACAATCCTCCAAAAGACACTGAATGTGATAAAGTTGCGCCTCAAGTTCACGTTGGGTCTCCCCTTCTCAGGAAGTTTATAGAAGACTACAAACCACTTGCCGTAATTACAGGACACATTCACGAAAGCCGTGGAATTTGCAAAGTAGGAAATACAACTGTAATAAATCCGGGAGCACTTGCAGAAGGAAATTACGCTGTTCTTGAACTTAACCGCAAAAACGAAAAGTGGGAAGTTACATCAGCACAATTGTGTGAACTTTGATTTTCACAGGCAAAAGTTTTTCAGAACGTTTTACTTTTTAACAGTTACTTTTGAACAGAGGCTGCTATTCTGAAACCAAAATAATCATAAGATTCATTCGGGTCGTAAGCATAGCGGTCTCCTGCTCCAAGAAACATAGTGTATTCGTAAAAACTTCCGCCACGCATAATCCGCTCAGAACCATATTCAGGCCCTGCTGACCTTACACCATCTTTTTCATCAGCATATTCAGAATTCCAGTCCCAGCACCACTCAAGAACATTTCCGCTCATGTCAAAAAGTCCGCTTCCATTAGGATTGCCGCTTCCCGGTTTAGGCGGTGCACTTGGATCAAAAGGCGTTCCTGCAGTTCCAACAGTTTTAGTTCCGCTAGAATTTTCCCAGCACCATGCAATTTCTACGTAAGGAATTGATTCATCGTCGTTTCCATCTGCATCAACCTGACCGCTTGCAAGACTTCCGCTTTGAAATCCGCTTTTAGTAAAACGGGCTGCATATTCCCATTCAGTTTCTGTAGGAAGCCTGTAACCGTCTGCATCAAAATCACACACTGCAAGATCACAGCCTGCCGTATCGCTTGAATCTTTTATGATGATTTTTTCGCCGCCGCTGAATTCGCTGGAATAATAGTAGCATGGAGTTTTGCCGCACATCTGGGAAAAAGCATTGCACCACACAATTACATCGTGCCAGTTTACATTTGCAACAGGCTGCCATTCATTTATTTGAGCCGGAACTTTGCCTCTTGCGCCTGAACTTCCCTGCTGACCGGGATTTTGAAAATAGTAGCCGTTTTGTTCAGCCCAAATTCTTACGTCATACCAAAGGCGGTAAGTTGTTTCGTAGCGGTTTATTGAAAAAGCTTCAACTTTGCGCCCTGCTGTTATAGGCAGATTTCCTTCTCCAAGAATAAAACATTTGTCTCCTTCAGTGGCAGGAAATTCAACCATATCAACTGAATTAAAGCAGTCTTTTACAACTTCATCACTTGATTTTGAAGGAACGTTTTTTACTTCCCAAATCGATTTTTCCTGAGCAGCTGAATTTGAACAGAACAAGCTCATTCCTAAAACAGCAAAAAAAACTGCACTACTTCTTTTTGACATTTAAACTCCTTGCAGGAAACCGGTCTGAAAATAAAATTCACTGCCCTACTTTGAGCACTTTTTTTCCTGACGTATAATGTATCTTTTTGCCTTACGAATTTCCCTACGCTGTTTAAGGGAAGGACGCTTAACTTTTTCTTCATAAGATTTGATTTTCCTTTTCATAAAGAAAAACCATCCGCAGATAGAAGCAAAAACTGAAATTATCAAAATAAGAATTGCACCTTTAAACTTAAAGCCGCCTTCATCATTCCATGGCATTGGTACGTTTGAACCAAAGAAACTTGTTATAAGAGTTGGAAGTGCAAGAACGAGGCTCCAGCTTGTCATTGTTTTCATAACGATGTTCAGGTTGTTGCTTAAAACTGATGCGAAAGAATCGTTCATAGTTGACATGATGTTTGTGTAAGTGTCAGCCATTTCCATAGCCTGTCTGTTATCAATTTCAACGTCATCAATCCAGTCCTGATCTTCTTCGTCAAGTTTAAGGATTTTTGTCTTGCGCATTTTTTCCAGCAGCATCTGATTGCTTTTAAGTGAAGTAGAGAAAAACACCAGCGACTTCTGGATGTTCAGCAGCTGAATCAATTCGTGATTTTGAACTGACTTAAGCATTTCATTCTGGATAGTCGTAGCCCTTCTGTTCAGCTCTTTAAGGTAACGCAAAAACATTAAGTCTGCTCTTGCCATAAATCTGATTGTAAAAGACGGAAAATCGTTAAGGCTCAGCTCTTTGATTCTGTTGGCAGCAAAATCTTTCAGCACTTCGCAATTAGTCCAGCAGATTGTAATAATAAAATGCTCTTTTATGATGATTCCCAAAGGTGCCGTAAAATAACTTATGTCTTCTCCAGGATTAAAAACCGGAAGCTTTAAAATTGTGAGCGTGTAGCCAAAGTCTTCATTTTTTTCTATTCGGGAAAGTTCATCAGGGTCAAGAATATCAAGCATGTTTTCAGGATCGATGTTGTACTTTTTTTCAAGTTCCTGAATTTCATCACGGGAAACGCCCCGGGCATCTACCCAAACATTTTTTTCTGCAACCAGTTCATCTTCTTCTTTCTGAACAAGTTTGCCGTCTTCCTGCTGCCAGTATTTAATCATTTTCAAACCTACAATGCATAAATTAAAATAAAAGTCTAACACTTTAATACAGCATTTGCCTTTTTGAAAAACTGATTTGTAAATTGGATTTTACGCAACACTAAAATAGATTTTCAACGAAGGCGCATTTCTTATCAAACTACGATTGGGACCCGCTCCACCATCCATACTGGCGCCTCCTTCTTAAAAAATAAAAATCTGCAACGCAATTTTCCTTACTATAGCAAAAAAAATAACTTTTTACAATCGCACACTTTTTGGCAAGAACAAAGGCGGCAGTTGGGAAAAGTAAGGCTGAACGTCGCAAAGTCAGGTGGCAAAACAAGGGGCAAAATGGAATTACGGGAGATTTTTTACAAGCTTAATTATGTAAAGTGCAACGTATCTCTTTAAAGCAGGATGATTTTTTATTTTAGTCATACTTGGAGAATCAACTAAAGCATCAGAAAGGGAATTAATTCTTTCCAGAGTAAGAGGTTCTGTTTTAAGGGTGCGCAGAGTTTTCCTAAGATAATCCCTGATAAGATTGTTCATATCCTCCGTAAGATTATCGTGATTTTTCTTGCCGATTCTGTCATTCCATTCGTTAAGATAACCTTCAAGTTCACGGTCAAGACTGCTGTTTTCAGGAACAAGCTGTTTTTCCGCAACACCTGCAGCCTTTCTAAGTTCACGCTTTCGGCTAAGCTTAGGATCACCTTTGTCACTGTCATCAAGTTTTTTAACAGTTTCAGCCTCTTTAGCCTTCTGTTCTTCCATAACAATAGAGGTTGCAGCCTGAGGAGTTTTATTCTTATTCTTCTTATTTTTTTTCTTAGGCTTCCTGAAAAGCAAACTTAAAAGCCATGAGAACACAGGAATGGAATACCAGAACGGAAGCTTTATTTTTGCATCAGAAAGAATTTCAGCACGGCTTATCATAAGAAGCTCACTGTAAGGAACAAGCACGCCGTCCCTGAACAAAGTAACTCTTCCCGGAGTTTTATCATCAAAAGCAATGACAGAAAGGAACGGCGAATTAAGCAGGGCATAAAGAACAGGCTCACAGTTTTTAAGTTCCCTTTCAAGACATCGCTCAAAAGCAGGAGACTCACGCATTTCAGGCAAAGAATCATAATTCAGAAGATAAGAGTACCACAATTTAACAAGACTTTCCCGAATAAGAATACGTGCATCGTTGCAAAGCCTTATCAGAAGCGGCATAACTTTATCTTTATAAATGAAATAACCGTCATCATCATTGATTTTGAAAATAAGCAGATCAGGAAGCTCATTGTTTGCTGACTCAGAACTTAACTTTTCAAGATGATTGTGAAGCTCATCCTCCATGTACTGACCTAAAAGCGGCACACCTGTAGGATCCTTCATCTTGACAATATCAGACATATTAAAATAATAAGGCGGATTTTTTAAAAGACGATCCAGACATTCAAAAGCTTCATCTTTCTGCTGTTTTTCCGCAGCCCTTGACTTATAGTAAGAAGTAGCAATTTCGGCAACAGCCACAGACTGAAGGATATTTATGTCTTCCGGCGTAAAATCCTTAAGCTTATTGTAATCCTGCTTTATAAAGTAAAACAGCTGACTCCAGTAGTAAAAAGTTTCACCTGTATTTTTAATAACTTCCAGCGCATCTTCCGGCCGTGCAACAAACTGAGAAAAAAAACTCTTTATGGAAATTTCCTTTCCAGGATTTGAAACAGTTAGCTTCTTTAAAAAATAATCATGAGACTCTTCCTTTTGAAGAAGATGCTGAAGCTTATGAAGAGCAGCATCCACAAGAACACGCATATTTACAGAAGACGGAAACAAAACGGAAGGCACGCCCTTGGTAAAAACAATGCAGTACAAATTTTTATCATTCAAATCAGGCTTATCAAGCAAACGGTAAATAATATCAGCAGCAGGAACCTGAGTAACAACCGAATGAGGCGTATTTTTAGGCAAATCAATAAAATTGGGAAAAGGAATAGTGCAATTAGCTTCAATATTCTGGTAAACGCAAGCGTACTGTTCCACAAGATACGGCACAACAAAAATGCAATCCTTATTTCCCACAGAACCCATTACAACCTGATGCTCCGTAACAAGCTTTTGAATTTCTTCATTTACGTTTTCCACATAAGAATTACCGCAATAAACAACAAGATCAGAATTTTCATTCATATGGTGCTGGGCGTAACGGCGGATATATTCAGTAAATTCCGTAAACTCAACCATGGGACTTTTTTGTTTGGAAGTGTAATATTTCAATAACGTAAGAATATTTGCAGTTGTAGCCATAATTCTATAAGTATAAACGATTTTATAAACTGTAACAACACAAAGCTCCCCGATTTTTGTATTTGCAAGCAAAAAAACATGCACAGATCAACTTTCTGATGTATAATTTTTTTATGCCTATTATAAGTAACCAGACCAATTTTTTTTATGAAAAACATTTTGTATTCAGCGGAAAAGACATTTTGCTGTGCAATCTGGAAAACAGCAGGGAATCCGTTATTACAGAAAAAAATCTTCCGGACGAAAATATACTCAGGAAAATATTTTCTGCACAAATAGCAAGCGACTGGTTTTCAGAAACAGACCTGAACTACAACGCAGTTTTACTTGAAAAAGATGCACCTGTACCGGAAGGCTGTTCCCTTATACCAATAAGGGAATTCTTCTGGGAAACAAAATCATCAGATGAAAGAAAATCCGCAGAACCTTCTTCCTTAGGCTCACTTTCGGCAAGAGCATACGGTTTGCTTAAACTCAGGGAACAATACAGATTCTGCCCTAAATGTGCCGGCAAACTTTCTGATGACACACACTTCAGCGCAAAAAGATGCACCAGCTGCGGCAACATCATTTTCCCAAGAATAGAACCTGCCGTTATAGTTTTAGTCACCAAAGGCGAAAAAATCCTTCTTGCAAAAAATAAAAACCGCAGCTACGACTTCTGGTCGTGCATTTCAGGATTTATTGAATTAGGCGAAAACGCTGAACAGGCAGTCAGGCGTGAAGTAATGGAAGAAACAGGGCTTACAGTAAAAAACATTCAGTACAAGGGAAGTCAGAGCTGGCCTTTCCCCGATGAACTTATGCTTGCTTTTACAGCTGAATGGGAAAGCGGAGAAATCAGAATTCAGGAAGAAGAACTTGACGCAGCACAGTGGTTTTCAAGAGACGCACTTCCTGATTTGCCAAGACCAGGCTCAGTTGCATACAATTTAGTTTCTGGACTTTTTTAAGATTTTGCGCTTGAAGGAAATGTAATCTATTGCATCTTCTCATTTCATTGGGAAGAGTCTTAAAAAATAAATGGATTGTTGAAACAATCTTCTTTACTTTTATGGGAGAAAAAATGAGTAAAATACTTACAGCAATTTTTTTATTACTTTTAACGGCATTTTGTTGTACAAGCTGCTTTATAAAATCATGTCAGGAAAAGAAAATCCAGAAACTTGAATTCGAAATTTCAGAATTAAAGTCAGAAATTATTCCCATGGCTTTTCAGATTACTAAAAAAGACAATGAAGGAATGTTTGTAAGCGTAAAATTCTACGATGAAGACAGAAACGAAAGAGGCGGCGCCAAAGATATTTTTGTACCAGGAAAAGAACTTCACGTTTATTCAAAAGTTGCAGAAATAAAAAACAGCTTTGTCTTTTTTCCCATTTCACTTTATTCAGAAAAAATTCCTCAGGAAAACAGCATAAAAATCTATCAGTATTACACTCACACAGAAAACGGA
The DNA here is from genome assembly GCA_945877425.1 of uncultured Treponema sp. Classification (GTDB taxonomy): domain Bacteria; phylum Spirochaetota; class Spirochaetia; order Treponematales; family Treponemataceae; genus Treponema_D. The sequence goes on along the minus strand of CAMCRZ010000013.1, from coordinate 46,943 downwards.
ATCTCTTACCCCAAGATTTACTACAAGGCTTTTACAGACAAAGACGGCACAGAACTTTCAATGGAATGTAAGGAAATTGAAAAAGCATTCAGTGAAGCTTTAAATCCTGGAGACGGAATAAAAAGCTGGGGTTCAACCGTTCACGACTTGTCACAGATAAAGCAATTTAAAGTAAATACAATTTACAACGTTGTGTGTCATCCTCATTTAAAAGGCGGCGGAATTGAAATAACAGAAAGATAATTTCAGTGCTGCAAAAAATCACGCAAAAAAAATGCCTGACAAAAACTTTTACGCTTCTGTTCAGGCACATATTTTTACAAAAACAATTTATTTTGCAGACTTGAAAATCATAAGGGCTTTACCTTCACTTGAACATAAAGTAAGCATTTTGTTTTCATGTTTAAACTTTACGGTGTTGTGCAGATGTTCTTTGTACAGACTTTCCAGATGATTTTCTGCTTCAGTTCCAAGTGCTAAAGTTGAAATTCCTTCCTGAAAAGAAAGCCCGTTATTTTTTTCGTCAAGTGCGTATTTCATTGTAATAAGATTTACGCCGGAAAAACCTTTAGCTTCATTGTTATCGTAAAACGAAATGTATGGAATATTCTGATTTTTAATTTCAAGCAAGTCGTTTACAGAGACAAGCTCACCATTTTTTTCCAGAATTTCAGAAAGAGTCCACACATCTTTATTAAGAGTTTTAGACGTTATGCATGAAAATGTAAGCAAACTTAAACCTATTAAAAACAAAGAAATAAAACGTTTCATATTTTAGCCATACCTTATTTAAAACTTTCAATGCAAAAACTAGCTGTTATCTGCCAGATAAAAATCCCCGAGAGATTTTCCAAAAGTTTCAGCAAGTGCCCTGTCAACAGTAAACTTAGTAGGAGTTTCACTGCAAACGGCAACTGCTTCCCCATCTTCATTATCGGCAGAATAAAACAATACTTTAACGTTTTTACTTCCTGATTTTACAGAAACTTCAACGAAAGGCTCTTTTCCTTCAACAGAATAATCTTCCGGCAAAAACTCCATTGCTGTTAGAGAAGAAACTCTTGTTGCAAAAGTTCCGGCTGTCTTTTCATCAACAGGATTTTCCAGAGCATTTCCTTCCAAAACATTCAGGCTCCACTTAGGCTCATTTTCTCCTGCAGCAAGTTTTGTAAGTTCGTAACTTTCATTCTGATTTTTCACAGTGATTTTCGAAATTGAATCAACATCAAGCCTGTAAATTTCTTTTGAACGCAAGTCGTTAACGTTTACGCTCATCATTGCGTGCATTCCGTTTTGTGCAAGATAAATTCCGTCTTTGCCTTCAATGTTTACGTAACACTGCTGGTTTGTAGAATTGTCTTTTCCAACGTAAAACTTTAAAACTTCTTCTGAACCGTTAAGTGCCGAAACTGTAATTCTTGCATTTTCATTTAAGCCGTAACGTTCAGCATCACTTGTTCCTGAAGCAAGTTTTCCCAAAAGCTTTATGTTTGTTACTGAATCAAAAATCCTTGCTGCACCGGAAACTTCTGCCGGGAATTTTTCTTCACCTGCAAAATACAGTTCATTTTCCTTAGCAAGCCTGATTTTCTTTTCAACTTCACCGTCATTGTAAGAAATTAAAATTGTATCAATATTTTCGTTTTCAATCGTTTCAATGTTATTTTTTCTGGAAGATACGCTTTGAAAAATGTAAACTCCCAGAAAAACTGCAATCAATGCAAGAAGAATAATTTTTCTATTTAGAAACTTTTTCATTTTTGTCCTCCGAAAGATGCTGGCTGTAAATTTTCCTTATCTGCTCTCTATGCTTTTTTCTGTTTAAGAAAACAATCAATCCGCCTGAAACTACAAGAACGGCAAGTCCCACTTTGTTAAACCAGCTTACAATAAACTGCATTTTCGAATTTTCTTCGCTAAGTTCAAGCAGGTTAAGGTTTGAACTTTTTGTTCTCATAAGACAATAGTCGCCGCTTCCGTTTGCGTAATCAACAGTGTTTCTTGCAAAAACACCAAATGGCTGCATGCTGTAGTTAAGGTTGCCGTTGTAAAACTGGAACGGAATTTGCGATGAATTTGCAGAAGTTGCAGTTACAATTATTTTTCCGTTTGAAATTCCTTTTCCAATGTGACTGTTTACTTCAAGTTCGCTCTTAGCCGAAGACTCACTTTCGTCAGTTAAAGGAGCTCCATCAAATGCACTTGGGAATTTTCCTTCAAGAAGCACACAAAGATTTTTTTCGCCATAAGCATTTTCGTCAGCAGGTTCAGAAATAGAAAAAGGACTGAGCACAAAATTATTTCCGCTAAGCCAGCTTTCCGGTGAACTTTTTGCAATAACAGATGCACTTACGTCTTCAGGCAAATCCTTTACGTCAACAAATCCTGCGTTAAAGAACATAACAAGATTCATATTTTTTGAAACAGGATTTTTCTGATCAAGATTTTTCTTTTCAACCTGAGGAATGTAGTAAATGTTTTTTTCGCCAAAATTGTCCAGGTAAGTTGTAGGGCTTTTTTTGTCAAACACATATTCTTTTCCCATTTCCACGCCATATTTTGAAAGAAGCTTTTCAAGGCCAGTTTCAATTGCTCTGTATTCCGGCATCTGATACTGATACGGATTCTGGCTGGCAATCTGCTCAAAAGGATCAAGGTTAAGGACAATGTTTCCGCCTTTCATAAGATACTGGTCAATCTTGTAAAGTTCAGCTTCCGTAAATTCAGTTTTAGGTCCGTTAATGATAATGCTCTGAACGTTAACAGGAATGTCTTCTTCAGAAAGATTTACTTCCACCAAGTTGTAAGTATCACGTAAAGATTCAGCGTAAATTGCTGCGCCTTCATAACTTTGTCCGTCATTTATATCGTGTTCGCCGTGGCCTGTAATGTAAGCAACGGAAGTAGACTTTGAAGCAAGAGTAAACACTGCATTTTCAAGATTTTCTTCAAAAGTATCCAGCCCCATAACAGCGTAACTGAAAATCACATTCTGAATTTCAAGAGGAAGCTTTACTGATTTTTCACCAAGCTCAAGAACTGCACCGAATGCACCGTTTTCTTCAGTTCCGTTTTTGCTTTTAAACGAAAAAGACTGAATGCCTTTAGTTTTCTGCAGCTCAACTGACTCCTGTGAAGAAGGATTTACTTTTCTATATTCAAGTTTTCCCTGAAGCTTTTCTTTTGCCGAATCAAATGCCTTTTCAATTACTGACTCGCTGTCTTTTAAGCCCTGAATATTAAATGCCGAAAGACTGTCGCTTTTGTAGAAAGTAAGTACTGCATTTTCACCAAGACCGGTCAAAACGTTAGTGTTGGAAATTACTTTTGAAATTGCTCCGGTAAGCTTGTATTCAAGTCCGTCAGAAGAATCAAGTCCGTTAATCACTTCTATTTGATCAGCGTAAGTTACAACAAGACCAAGGTAAACGTTTTTAAAACCCACTTCATTATTTTTAATTTCACGGATTTGAACCATGTCCACCATATAATCTCTTGCAAGCTTCTGGTTTTCTTCTTTGTCCATATCGAAAAATTCGTAACTGAAATTTTCGTTTGCTGCATTTGAGTATTCAATAAGAATATCCTTTAAATCCTGCTTTACGCTTTCTGTTTCTCCAAGTTTATTGCTGAAAAAAACTTTTATGCTTAAAGGCTGCTCAACTGTCTTAACAAGTTCCCTGCTTATGTTTGTAAGAGTGTAAGTTTTAGGGCTTGTAACGTCGATTCTAAAAAATGAATTGTTGCTTACAAGATTTATAAGAACAATCAGAATTGCAAACAGAAAAATATCAAATGAAGGTTTTTTAAACCAGGAAAAAATCTTTTTCATAAATCAGCCTCTTTTTGAATTTTCAACAGTATGAACTGTAAGCACAAGAAAAATTACCTGCACCGAAAGGAAGTACACAATGTCACGGGAATCAATTATGCCTCTTGAAATTGACTGAAAATGAGTAGAAGTGCTTATGTAGGAAACGAAAGGCACAATTGAAGGAGGAAGCAACGCTGCAAAGTTACTCAGTAAAGTTAAAACTGCGCAAATTGAAAATGCTGCAAAAAAAGCTATAATCTGATTTTTTGTAATTGCGCTTGAAAACACTCCGATTGAAGAAAAAGCTGCTGCAAGAAATACTGCGCCAAGATATCCGCCTAAAATAGGACCAAAATCAGGCTTGCCGAAAATAAAGCACACAACTACATAAGACAAAGTAGGCACTAAAAGCATTACGCTGAAGGCAAACGCTGCAATGTATTTTCCCAAAACAATGTCCACTGATGTAACAGGCAGAGTTACAAGTGTTTCAATAGTTCCTGTTTTCTTTTCTTCACTGAACACGCGCATTGTTAAAGCCGGAATGAAAAACGAAAAAAGCATTGGAAGAAGTTCGAAAAAGTATCTAAGTTCGTCACGTCTGCTTAAGAAAAAAGTTGAAAAGAAGAGAAATCCTGCAAATAAGAGAAAAAGTGCTCCTACAATATATGCAACCGGGCTTGTAAAGTATGATTTTAATTCCCGTCGTGCTATTATGCTCCACACTTTTACAGATTTTTTTGATGATTTATTTTCAGCCATTACTGTTCACCTCCATTTGTAAGAGTTCTAAATACGTCTTCAAGGCTGTTCTTTTTATGTTCAAGTGAATAAAGCTTCCATCCGTTTTTTATTACTGATTCAGCAATTTCAGGGCGGACATCTTTGTCTTTTGTCATTGTAAGTTTTGCAATGATTTTTTTGTCTTCTTCAAATGCACTTAAAATTGAATTTACGCCGGAAACATCTGCCAGAAGTGACTTTAACTGTTCTATGCCTGCATTTTCTTTTTCAGCGCAGACTGTAACTTCACTAGAAGCTCCGTACTGTTCACGTAAAGCTGTTGTTGGGCTGTCGGCTATCTTTTTTCCGTCACTTATGATGATTACACGGTTACAGAGCATTTCAACTTCGCTTAAAATGTGTGTAGAAATAATTACAGTGCGTGTTTCACCTATTTTCTTTATAAGTTCACGAACCTGCACCACCTGATTCGGGTCAAGTCCTGATGTAGGTTCATCAAGGATAAGAATTTCAGGATCGCCCATAAGTGCATGAGCAAGACCTACACGCTGTTTATTTCCGCGGCTCAGTTCACCGATATTTTTATGCATTACTTCGCTAAGCCCGCAAACTTCTGCAAGATACGGTACTTTAGTTTTTGCATCTGCTCCAGTTATTTTTGCAACGTACGTAAGATAGTCGGCTACAATCATATCTTCGTACATTGGAGCGCTTTCACTCATATATCCGATTTTTTTCTTTGTTTCTACTGAATTTTCAACTACATCAAGACCATCAATTTTAACTGTCCCGGAAGTAGGCTGAAGATATCCGGTAATCATTCGCATTGTTGTAGTTTTACCGGCACCATTTGGGCCAAGAAGACCTACTATTTCTCCTGTTTGAATGGAAAAACTAATGTTGTCAACTGCACGAAAATCCCCGAATTCACGGGAAATGCCATTAACTTCAATCATTTTTACTCCCAAATTAAGCTAAAAAAATAACGCTGGAAAGTATGGTTTACTTTTGCAACACTTTTTTAACTTAATAATTTTTTTGTTATAACAGATTATAAGTTTATACTTATTTGTACAAGTAAGTTGCCGTTTAGTTACAAAAATTAAGAAATTCTAACTGAAATTTATTTTACAATGCAACAAGAACCTCTCGTAAAGTCCTGCCAGAGCACCATAAAATTGCAGAAAAATTTGCCTTATTAACGCAAAATTATTATATTTTAGATTAAATCTAATTTTTAGAAGGTGTTTAAATGGCAAAATATCAGTTTCAGACAGAAGTAAATCAGCTTTTAAAGTTGATAATTCATTCAATGTATTCAAATAAAGACATTTTCCTTAGAGAAATAGTTTCCAACGCTTCAGACGCGCTTGACAAGTTAAAATATCTTACAGTTTCAGACGAAAACTTCAAAAACTTAAACTTTAACCCACGCATAGACATTACTTTTGACGAAAAAGAAAACATTCTTACAGTTCAGGACAGCGGCATTGGCATGGACGAAAAGGATTTAGGCGACAACCTTGGAACAATTGCCCGTTCAGGAACAAAAGCTTTTATAGAAAAACTTTCACAAAGCGGCAGCAATAATTCTGATTTGATAGGACAGTTTGGTGTTGGATTTTACTCAGCATTTATGGCAGCAAAACAAATTGACGTTTACACAAGAAAAGCAGGCGGAGACGGCAAAGTCTGGCACTGGTCAAGCGACGGAACAAATTCTTATGAAGTAGAAGAAATTCCATCTTCAAGCGACAAAGCAAAAAAATACGGCTTCGACAAAGATGAAACTGCAGGAAGCGCAATTGAAATGCACCTGAATGATGAATCTAAAGAATATGCAAGCCACTGGAAAATCGAAGAACTTATTAAAAAATATTCAAACCACATTCCTTTTGCAATTTACCTTCACTACGAAAAGACAAAGTACAACAAAGACGGCAAACCTGAAGGCAGCGAAAATGTTGTAGAACAGGTAAATTCAGCAAGTGCTTTATGGAAGAAAAATAAAAACGAACTTAAAGAGCAGGATTACAACGACTTTTACAAATCGATTGCTCACGACGGTACAGATCCTCTCATGCACATTCACACACACGCAGAAGGAACACAGGAATACACAACACTTTTCTACATCCCATCAGCAGCACCATTTGATATGTATCAGGCTGATTACAAAAGCGGCGTAAAACTTTACGTAAAAAGAGTTTTCATTACTGATGATGACAGGGAACTTCTTCCTTCATACCTGCGTTTTGTACGTGGAATTATTGACTCAGAAGACTTGCCTTTAAACGTAAGCCGTGAAATTCTTCAGCAAAACCGTATTCTTGAAACAATTAAAACTCAGTCAGTAAAAAAACTTCTTGGCGAATTCAAAAAGCTTGGGGAAGATGCAGATAAAGCTTCAAAATCAGAAAATCCAACTGATGAAGAAAAAGCTAAAATCGAAAAATGGAACAAATTTATTGCAAATTACAACCGTCCGTTAAAAGAAGGACTTTACTCTGATTTCGCAAACCGTGATGAAATTGCCGCAATACTCCGCTTTAAAAGTACAGCACCGGAAGGAACTGGAGAAAACAAGTGGACAAGCCTTGCCGATTACGTTCAGCGCATGAAGCCGGAGCAGAAAGCAATTTATTACATCAGCGGTCGTGACGAAAACAACTTAAGGGACTCTCCTTTACTTGAAGCTTACAAAAACAAAGGACTTGAAGTTCTTATTATGGCTGATGAAATTGACGACATTGTTATTCCAGCTTACGGAAAATACGGTGACTTTGAACTTAAATCAGTTAATCGTGCCGGAAGTGACGAAGAACTTGGCGTAAACAAAGAAGAAGCTAAAAAGAAGGAAGAAGCCTTTAAGCCTGTTCAGGAAAAAATCAAGAAAGCACTTGGCGAAAGAGTTAAGGACGTAGTTTTAAGCAAGCGCCTTTCAGACAGTCCAAGCTGCATTGTAATTGACGAAAACGATCCAAGCCTCCAAATGGAAAGAATGATGAAAGCAATGGGTCAGGGAAGCGGAAACTTTGTAAAACCGATTCTTGAAGTAAATGCTGACCACGCTTTCGTTAAAAAACTTGAAGATGCTTCTGATGAAACTTTCATTCAGCAGGTAAGCGAAGTTCTTCTTGATCAGGCATTGCTTGTAAGCGGAGAAGAATTAAAAGATCCAGTTGCATTTGTAAAGGCAATGAACGCTCTCTTAACAAAGTAAAATTACAGGAGTTAAGGCTTACTTAAAACCGTCATTCTGATTTTGTTCCAGACTGTGAATAAACTCAGTATGACGGTTTGATTTTATGTTTTCAGAAAAAGTTGCATTTTTTTGGATTTTTCTATTGACATAAATTACTAAAAATTATAGTATTTAACCACATTCGCAAATGAGTGAATGCTCCCTTAGCTCAGGTGGTAGAGCAACGGACTGTTAATCCGTGTGTCGCTGGTTCAAACCCAGCAGGGGGCGCTAAGACTGTAAGTTTTTACTTGCAGTCTTTTTTTTTGCACTAAAAGTAAAGCAAAAATCTTATCTTCCATAAAAAAAAGCTTCCAGCACAAACTTAAAACAGCCTGCACTGAAAGCTTTTATTTTTCTTTAGAGATTACAATTAATTACGTCCGCCTGGCTGACCGGGAGCATTTCCGCCGCCTGCTCCAGGATTACTATCTGTATCTCCAGTTGAACACGAGGTCAAAGTACAAAAGGCAACTGCTGCTGCCGTTAAAACACAAAGAATGCGTTTCATTAAAAATCTTGCCTGCAGAGAAAAAATGTATAAAATTTGCATAAAAAATAAAAAAAGCTGCCCGAAAAGTTACGTAATTTAACTTCCCAGGTAGCTTAGTTCTGTCAGCTTAATTTTTCACATCACATTATTTTGTAGGTTTTGTAAGGATAAAGTCAACGCGGCGGTTTTTCCACTTGTTGGCATCATCTTTTGGATCTGCAATTATGTTTTGTGCTCCGTTACCTTTTGCACTAAGCTTAGATTTTGGAACACCGTATTTAATCAGCCTTGAAACAACGTATTCAGCTCTTTCCTGAGAAAGCGGTATAAGTGCCCTTCCCCAATAGCCGTCTTCTGTTGCCTCTGCTGCAAGATTTGTTACAGGGTTTGAGTTTCCTTCAACAGTAATGTGGTAATCATCAAACTTCTTTAAGATTTCAGCAATTCTCTTAATTACTTTTTCGTTGGACTCTTTCTGTTCTTTAGTAATACCGTTTGTAACTTTCTTGCCGTTGCTGTCTATTTCACCGTTAAGGCAGAAGTCTGCTGCATCTCCACGGAATGTAATTGAAGGAACCTGAATCTTAAGCTTGTCACCGTCAATTATAACAAGAACGTCAATTTTTATAACGCCTGAAACTGAACTTGTCATGCCAAGATCATCTGTAACTGTAAACTCGTAAGAATAATCTGTTGCAGAAAGAACTGTGTCGCCGTCGTTTCCTCTTCCGTCCCAAATCATTTTTTGAGTAGGCTTGCCTTTTCCGCTTGTTTTCCAGAACTGATTTCCTTCAGGATCTTTTATTGTGAAAGACCATGTTTTTTCGTTTGCAAGAGTCTGGCAGTCAAGTCGGATGAAAAGTTCGTCATCATTTCCATCATTATCAGGACTGAAATATTCCGGAGCTGTTCTTACAGAAAGTTTTGGCGCAAATGGCGTACAGACAAATGTGCTGCTTACTGCATCTGCAGTGTTACCTTTTTCGTATTCAATGTGAAGCTTTCCTTTGAAAGTGCCTGAAAGAACTACAAGCTCATTCTTTTCGTTCGGCGATTCTCCTGACCATGTAATTTCTGCAGGAAGATTTGCCTGTTCAGCGTCAGAGAAGTGCCTTACAGATTTGCCTGTTTTTTCATCAATAATGTCGAATGTCCATGCTGAAATTCCGTCAGGTACTGTTGTGTGAACAGTGAATTTCTGTGTTTCAAGAACGCCGTCGTTGTTTGGAGAAATTCCGTCGTATTCAGCTGTAAGGTAAGCAGAAACCGGACGTGCATCAAGCTTAATGTTTGTAATTTCAGCCGAGCCTGTATTTCCTGCTGCATCTTTTGAAGCAACTTTTAAAGTGTAAATGCCGTTTTCAACTTTGTTTCCGTTGTCGTCAGTTCCGTCCCACTTAAAAGAAGGAATTTTTGTATTTGTCCAGCTGTAATTTCTCACAGCCTTGCCTTTTGCATTTAAAATTGTTCCTGTCCATTTTGATTCAACAGAAGAATCAGCAGTAAAATCAACTGTCTGCCTTGAACTTACATTGTCCGGAGAAAATACTGTGTATGGTGAAGAAATGGTAACAGCCGGAGCTTTAGTATCAATTGTGAAAAGTGAACTTTCTGCATTTCCGCCTGTACCGCTTACTGCAACTGTTTCAAGAAGAACTTTATATGTTCCGTCAGCGCAAACTATGCCTTCACTTCCTGCAGCGTTAGATTTTCCGTTCCATGTAAAGCTTTCCGGTACAGATTTTTTGCCTGAAGTTGACCATACTACTGCATTTGTCTTGCTGTCAACAATTTTAAATGTGTAGGAATCAATTCCGACTTTTGCCGTATTTTCATCAACTTTAGCCTTTACTGTAAGTGTTGTCTGGCTGCTGTTTCCGTTAGGGCTGAATGCAGAAGGTGAAACTGAAACCATAAGAACTGTTTCTGCTGTATTAAGTTCGAACGGTACTTCTTCAAACACAGCACTGTTTCCTGCAAGCTCTGTAACAGAAAGAATGTATTTGTAATTTCCGTCTGAAGCAAACTGTCCGTTGTTGTCAAAATCCCACTGAATGTCAGCAGGCAAATCATTTCCAAAATCGTACTGCCTTACTACAGCACCTTTTTCATCAACAATCTGACCTGTCCACGTTTTTTCTCCAGTGTATGCTTCTTCTTTTTCGTAACTGTGTGTGATTTTTACAGCTTTCTGTCCGTTAAATACGGCATTTTTGTTTTCAAGAGAAGCTGTTGCTTTTGGCGCAGTGTTGTCAAGAACGAACAGCGGCGAATAAACTGGTGCCGGCTCGTAGCCGTTTGAATATTTTGCTGTAACTTTTGCCTTGTATTCACCTTCAGGAAGAGGAATTCCTTCTGAACTTAAACCGTTAAATGCAAGATTTTTTACAGGAAGTGCCTGTTTTCCGTCGCCTGAATATGTCATGTAAACTTTTGAGTCGTTTTTGTCTACAATTTCAATTTTCCATTCAGTTAAATTGTTTACAGTTGATTTTGGCAGAGGAATTGTAACTGCAAGATTCATAGTTTTCCGTGAAGAATTTCCCTGAGGAGAAAAATATTTTGAACCGTCAATTGCAATGTCTGTCTGAGGCTTTTCTGCAGAATAAATAATGTTTGTAACCTGAGCTTTTTCTGATTTATTTCCTGCACGGTCTGTAGCGCTTATTTCGTAAGTGTAAACTCCGTCTGCAACTATGCTGCCGTTATTGTCCGAACCGTTCCATTCAATGTTTAAAGGCTCGCTTTCAACAAATTTCTTTGTATATACAACATTTCCCGAAGCATCAAAAAAATTTGCCGTCCATTCATCTTCCAGTGAACCATTTTGCTTTATGCGGAGAACAGATTTAGCTCCTTCACCGAAGTTTTTGTCGGCAGCACTGATTGGTGAAATGTTAACTTCTGGCGGAGTATTGTCTACGTAAACAAGAAGCTTGCTTGTTGTAGCAGAATATCCGTTGTCGTCAGTTGCGCTGAACTGATAGTAATATTTTCCGTCTTTTACAATATTTCCGTTATCATCAAAACCGTTCCATACAACTGATGAAGGAATGTCAACGCCTGTTTTTGGAGAAACAAGTTTTTTGAAAAAACTTTTAAATGTTATTTTTTCATCATTCTGAACTTTATTTCCAATTGTTCTGACAACGTTTCCCTTTTCGTCGGAAATAATAAAGCTCCAGGATTCTACATAGCGCTTTTCCTTTATTTTAAGAGGAACTTCAAGAGAATCTTTTACACCATCGTTATTTGGTGAAATATAAACCGGACCTTTTTCTGCAAAGGCAAAACCTGCACATACCGAAATTGCTGCTGCAGTAAATAAAGTTTTAGCATTAAATTTCATTTTATTCCCCATTGTTTGCTGTTGATTCGTCTTCAGTCATTTCTTCGTCCCAAAGGTAAATAACCGGAGCGTCCTTGTCTTCCATGCCAAGATTGATTTTTGCACCTGCGCTAACGGCGTGAATTCCTGAGTAAAGGTTCTGCCATGCTAAAGAAGGTGTAATTTCGCTTTGCTTCCAGTCTGCAAATTTATTTCCTACTTTCTCAGACTTAAATGAAAGGCGGCAGTTTACGCCCACACTTGGCCATGAAACAGCGTCACTGCTTTGTTCCAGCAATTCACGGACATTTGCCTGCCAGCTTGTTGCAACTGTTATAATTTTTGCCATTGTAACGCCGAATCCAAAGTCAGCCACAACATTCTGACAAGTTGGGAAAGACAAATCTGCACTGAATCCGCCGGAAATTGAAGGTGTTTTAAACAAAACTGCACCGAAAGAAACTCTTGGCGTTAAAATTCCCGGATAAGAATTGCCTTCTTTTTTGTCTATGCCTAAAACTTTGTAGCTTGAAGCAGGTTTTCCGCAATTTAAAAGAGAAATGCCGAATTTTGGTTCTTTAAGGAAGCCAATGTCGTTTGGAAGATACAACACTCCCAAATCAGCACCAACAGTAAAGTCTGAACCGCCGCCGCAGCCAAAGTAAAATCCTGTGTAAACGTTCATTCCTACAGAAAGCTTTTCCGTAATGTCTTTTGAAGCACCGCCATGAAGTACAACGGAATTTCCTATGTTCAAGCTGTACATATCGCAGAAAAGTCCTTGAACTGTTCCTGTGAAAACGCCGTATCTTGTAGGAACTAAAAGTCCCAGCTGAAATCCGCCGCCAACAGAAGAATCTCCCGGAAGATTGTTTTCTGTGTTAAAAAGCATTGTTCCGCTTAAGTCTAATGTAACACGCTGCTCCAAAGCCGTAATTGCCGGATTGTAAGTAATTGAAGCCGGAACTACTGTAAAAATAGGACCGCCTGTTGCAGAAGCTCCTCCTGAAATAAGTTCAGGGCTGGTTAAACTGTGCAAATTCTCTCCACCTAAAGGCGGATTATAAGCATAAGATGCAGCAGCTAAAGTTAAAAGTGCAGCTGCTAAAGCAATTTTTTTCATGGAAAAATTCCCCCTATTTTTTATTATCGGATATCTTTTTGAGTTGTTGATACATATTTGCCGGAATTGCATCAGTTTATGCTTTTTCCTGCTGATTTACGTGACAGAAATTCTTCAACTCTGTCTATAACGTAATCCGGAGTGGAAGCGCCTGCTGTAATTGCAACACTTTCCATAGCGAAAAAGTCTTCTGTAATTTCACTTTCGTTCTGTATAAGCAGTGCTTTTTCAAACAAAGTGCAGGCAGTTTCGTAAAGCCGCCGTGTGTTTGCAGAATTTTTTCCGCCAATAACAAGAATTCCCTGAGCAAGCCCTGCTATATCTTTTAAAGCATTTTGACGCTCCAAGGTTGCAGAACAAATTGAATTTAATACAACAATTTTTTCGTTTTTTGATTTAAGCACTTCAACGATTTTTTCAAACTCTTTAGGACTGAAAGTTGTCTGGGCAATTAAAATAGTTTTTTCGTTAAGCTCCATCTTTTCTGCTTCGTCATGGTTTTCTATTACAGTTACGTCATTTCGGGCATAACCGCTTATGCTTACAACTTCGCCGTGATTTCTGTCTCCTGCAATAATTACGCTGTAACCTTTAGTGTAATATTCTGCAGCACGTTTCTGGCTTAAGTGAACTCTGGGACAAGTGGCATCCAGAACTTTTGCCCCGGAAGTTTCAAGTGTTTGCAAAACAGACGGAGTAGTTCCGTGTGCCCTTATGATTACAGTTGATTTGCTGTCTGCAAGATAAAGGTTTTCTTCGTCAAGGATTTTCAAGCCTTTTTCTTCAAGATTTTTCAAGACACATGGATTGTGAATGAGAGGGCCAAGTGTAAAGATTTTGTTTCCGTTTTGTTCAGCCAAAGCGTTTTCTGCTGACTGAACCGCACGCCTTACGCCCATACAATAGCCCAAAACTTTTGCTCTAATAATTTTCATTGGTTTGAATTATACAAAAAAATTTTTCCAGTTGCAAAGACTTTCAGGTTATAGGCAAGTACACTCCAGCAAGCGGCAAATACCAATGCTGCTGTAGCTTATTGTAAAAAAAAATCCGCCATGGAAAACCACAGCGGATTACACTAACTGTTAAAAATAATTTTAGTCATCAAGTTGAATTTCAACTGATTTCTTTACTTTAGGCATATGAACGTGTCCCTGATATTCGCTCTTCCAGTTGCGGCGGATAAATGAAATTACGCCAGAACTAATGAACATAGAAGAATAACATCCTGAAATCAAACCAACTGTAAGTACAACTGCAAAGTCCCTGATGCTTCCTGTTGTAAACACAAGAAGTGAAATAGACGCAAACAAAGTAGTTACTGTTGTAATGATAGAACGATTTAAAGTATCAGTTATTGACTTATTAAGAATTTCCTTAAAGTCATTTGTCTTTGCAAAGCGAAGGTTTCCGCGAACACGGTCAAGAATAACAACTGTAGCGTTAATAGAATAACCGAAAATAGTAAGAACTGCTGCCAAAGTTGTTGTGCTGAATTCAATCTGACTCCACGAAATAAATGTAAACATAATCATACAGTCATGAACTAAAGCTACAATTGCTCCAAGGGCAAAATCCCAGTGGAAGCGGATAGTTGCATAAACCCAAATCAAAAGCAAAGTTACAACTGCAAGCATAATCGATTTTACTGCAAGTGAGCTTGAAAAACTTGAACCTACGAAATCTTCTTTTAAAATTTCTACGCTGTTTTCACCGAACTTCTGTGTCAAAGATGTTAAAATGCTGTTTTTCAATGCAACGTTTGTGTCGTCGTTACTGTTTGCCTTTGCACGAATCTGGAAAGATTTTACGCCGTCGCTTTCAAGTTCTTTTACAGAAACAGAAAATTCTGTAATTGCACTTCTTACATCATCGCTGGAAATGTTTTCTGCATTCCCTTCTGCTGAAGCTGTAATTTTTACTTCTTCAAGAAGACCTGGAACAAAATCAATACCGAAATTGATTCCCTTTGTAAACAATCCTGCTGCACCAAAAAGAATAATTGCAATGCTTATAATTGCACAAGGAACAAAGCCTTTGCTGAAATTTTTAACTGTTTTCATTATTTAATCCTCCAGCTGATGCTGATGCTCTTTTTGTGCATGGCTTCTGTACCAAAGTCGAATATAAGACGGCTTACTACAAGAGCAGTAAACAATGTTGAAACTACACCAATTGCAAGAGAATATGCAAATCCCTGAATTGCGCCAGAACCAAGCTGGCTCATAAATGCTGCTGCAATGAATGTTGTAATGTTAGAGTCAAGGATTGCCCATAAAGCATCATCAAAACCATTAGCAATAGCTGCTGCCCTTTCTTTTCCAAGTGCAAGTTCTTCTT
Organism: uncultured Treponema sp.; assembly: GCA_945877425.1. Classification (GTDB taxonomy): domain Bacteria; phylum Spirochaetota; class Spirochaetia; order Treponematales; family Treponemataceae; genus Treponema_D. Next base: position 31,857 of record CAMCRZ010000013.1, on the reverse strand, counting down.
TAATGCGTTCAAAGATGATTACGTTAGCATCAACTGCCATACCGATTGTAAGAATCATACCTGCAATCATTGGAAGTGTAAGCGTAAGATTTAATGCACTTAAAATACTGAACATAATGTAAAGGTTAAGAATTTGAGCAACACAAGCATTAACGCCTGCTCCTTTGTACCAAATGAGCATAAAAATCATAATGGCAATAAGACCAATTCCAATAGCCATAATTCCCTGACGTATTGACTTAGCTCCTAAAGCTGCACCAATACTCTGCTGGCTTTCAATTGAAAGAGGTACGTTAAGAACTGCTGTTTTAAGAACTTTGCGGAGATTGTCAGCTTCCTGTGCAGAGAATGAACCTGTAAGGGCAACGCTTCCGCCTGTAATTGCATCGTTGATTGTAGCAATTGACTTGATTTTTCCGTCACTTACAATACAAAGCTGTCTGCCTTTGTTTGCTGTAGTAAAGTCTGCAAAAATCTTTGCACCTTCTTCGTTAAGTCTGAAATTTACCTGGATTTTGTTTGAAATTTCTTCACGGCCAACTTCAGCTGCTGTAACAGACTGTCCGTCAAGAGCAGGAACTTTATCTACAATAGCGTAAGGTGTGTACACGTTTCTCTGTTCAAGACCGTATTCATCTGTTTCGTATACGCCAAGAAGTTCGTAGCCTTCAGGAACAAAAGCTGCTGCTTCTTCTGTAAGATTGCCGTTATCATCAAAACACAAAGACTTGTTGTTTTTGTAATATTCGTTAAAGTCTGATGTTGCCTGTTCATTTACAAGACGGAAACTTAAGCTTCCACGACCTGCAATGATTGCGTTTACCTGACTTGCATCTGCTGAACCAGGAAGTTCAATGTAAATGCGGTCTTCGCCCTGCTGACGAATTGTAGGTGAACTTAAACCGAACTGGTCAATGCTGTTTGTTAAAGTTGTAATGGCATTTTCCATTACTTCTCTTTTAATCTGTTCTTCTGCAGCACCTGAATCTTTCTGAGCGTTAACTGCTGCATCAAGATCTGCCTTTACAATAACGTTAATACCGCCGCTTAAATCAAGACCAAGCTTTACTGAATTCTGATAGTTTTTCTTGTTTTTAAGAATAGCTGTGCGGTAGTTTGATTCAATAATTTTACGGAAATTGTTTTCTGCTTCTTCCTTGTTTCTGGCCATAAAGCCGAAAGAGTCCAATGCTGCTCCAAGTGTCATTGGAGAAGGAACGCTTTTTTTTGCTTCCTTGTAATTTTTCTTAGCAACATCAGCAAGCCATGCCTGATCTTCTGTAAGAACTGCATCTTTATTTGCTTTTACTGCTGCAATAAATTCATTTACATCTTTGTCAGCACATTTTTCTGAATAATCTTTAATTTTTTCAAGAGACCAAAGTGCTTTCTGCTGATCTTCTTCTGATGTACGGAAATACCATGTTAAAGAAGGCCACAAAAATGCAAGACAAGCACCAAGTACTACAAGAATTAAAAGAAGACGACTTTTCTTATTCATTCTTAGCTTCTCCAGATTCTGTTATTTCAGCTGCAATGTCAGTTGATTTTTCTGCAGAACCTTTCTTTTCTTTTTTAGATTTTTTGTCTGCCGGTGGATTTATTTTGTTTACCACTGTAGCAATAGCTGTTTTATTGAATTCAACTTTTACGTTGTCATCAATTTCGAGTACAACAGATTTTTCTTTTACAGAAGAAATTTTTCCATGAATGCCGCCGATAGTAACAACTTTGTCTCCTTTTTCAAGAGAATCAAGAAGTTTCTGCATTTCCTTCTGCTTTTTGCTCTGAGGACGAATCATGAAAAAATACATGATAAGAACGATAAAAATTAATGGAATTATCATTCCAAAAGGACTACCCTGCTGCGTTTGTTGCTGCTGCAGGAAAAGAGGGATAAAAGACATTTTAGTTCCTTCCTATTTTTTAAAGTTAGTAATCAAGATTAACACTATTTTATGCATTTTACAAGTAGAAAGTTTACGTTATCGTATTCGCACTAAGTTTCACTGGGTTTTGCCGCGAAGGGCGTCAAGTTCTGCATTTTTTTCAAGAAGGCGTGTATTTTGGGAATCAAGTGCAACAACCTGCTTTAAATAATACTGCGCCCTGTTCCAGTCTTTTTTTCCGTAGTAAATTTCATAAAGGCGGTAAAGTGAATCTTTGTTTCTAGGATTTGAAGTAAGGCTTGAACGCAAATCATTTAAAACATCATCATCATTTGTGTTGTAGAAACTTCTTTCGTAGTATAGAAAGCTTTTCATTTTTGCATTTGCTGAAGGAAGAAGCCTGTTTATCATTTCAAGGGCAGCATCTTTTTTTCCTGTAGCAATAAGGACTTTTATGTAGCACTGCAGAATGTTTTCGTCCTGGGGATTTTTTGAATAAAGCCTATTTACTATTAACGAAGCTTCATCATTTTTTTTCAGGGCAAGACAGATTTCAATGTGACTGTAAAAATCTTCATCATCAGCGCAGGACATTCCTATAACTTTACTGCTGTAAGTGTAGGCTTCCTGCCATGAAGACATTTTTATCATTTCAGTAACGTAAACTTTCATTCCACGGTAATTTGAAGAATCAGACTTAAGCACCAAGCCTGCAATATCAACAGCCTTTAAGCCGTTTACCGCAATTCCCGAAGAAGATGCAATTTCTGCTGCAAAAAGCTGAACTTCCATGTCCTGAGGATAAAGACGCAATGCCTTGCCAATGATTTCACCTGCAGCAGTTAAATTCTTATTCCAGTCACGCTGAAGCTGAGCCCTTAGAAGCAGATAGTCTTTTCCATCAACATCACTTCTGGAATAAACATCAAGCAAAGAAGATGCACGGATATAGTCAGCCTTTTCCATAAGGATTTTTGCACGAAACAATAAAAACGAAATGTTTTCAGGTTCAAGAAGAATGATTCTTACAACGTACTCTTCTGCCTTATCAAGATTGCCTGTTCCGTATGCGCACCGTGAACTTAAGTGAAGCACATCTACATTTTGAGGAAAACGTGACAAAAGACTTTCGCCTATAATGTATGCCGAATTATATTCACCGCAATTGTAGTAGCAGTTCATCAGCGCAAAGAGGATTTCAAAATTTGAAGGAGAAAAAGTTTTTGCCTTTTCCAGATATTTCAACGCTTCACTGTATTCGCCTTTTTTTTCAAGAAGCCTGCCGTAAAGATACAGCGCCATAACTGAATCACTTTGCAAAGAAAGGGCATTCTGCAAAGACTCCCGGGCACTTTGAATGTAGTCGCTTTTATTTTCTGCCGTAACTACTACAAGTGAAGGAAGCGTAATGGTAAAAAAATCAGAGTTACCTGTACTTGAATCGAAAATGCCGCGCCTTGCACTGTCTATTGCTCCAATATACTGATTTTCACGGGGAAACGAAGGAATGTCCCATGTGCTGTTTTCTGAAGGCCAGAGAATTTCCATAATGCTTGAACACATTCCCAGAAACACTCTTTCGTTTTCAGTGTATTCTTCGTCATTGCTTTTGTGTACAAGTGAAACTGCCATTTTCAGACTTTCTGGAGAACCGTTTTCTGCAAGTTCAACAGCACGCTTATTTATTGAAGAAAAAAAAGTTCTGTTTTGCTTTACATCAGGATGAATAACTACAACCGTTCCGCTTTTAGACACGGCTTCCGGTGCAGGAGAACTGGCGCATGAGAAAAATAAAACTAAAAAACCAGCAAGGGCAGAATATTTACAGAAAGCCCTTTTTTTATTCAAAAACGTTCTCCATTAGCGTAATTAAAAACCTTCTCCAGACTTTATGTCATCTTCAAAATTTTCAGAAACAGAATCATCTTTCATGTAAGGAAAGTCTTTACTGCTTTTCTGCTGAATGAAAAAAATTGAAACTAAAAGCACTCCGATGCAAATAAAAACGAAAGGCCACATCCGGCTTACAACGTCCCTGAATTCCTGAGTAATGATTTTAAATGAAAACAGAAAGAAAATCACGCCCATCAGAAAAATCATAATAGAAGGAAACATATATGTTGCACAGATTGACCTGTTTTTATAAATGCCTGTAGTAAAAATTGAAAATCCCACGAACAATACAATCGAAGGCCATGTCTGAGCAAAAGGAACTTTTATAATTTCAACTGCATACAGAAGATTTAAAATCCCGGTCATAATGAAAATCTGACCTAAACAAAAAGTTACTGCATTTTTAGAAAAAGCAAATGTTGAAAAAAGAAAAAGCTCTCCTAAAACAAGAAAAACTACAGGCTGAATCACGCTTACGGAATTTTCACCATTCCTGAATTTAAGCACGGCATAAACTAAGCCCACTAAAATCAGAATGAAACCGCAGGCTAAAAGTATTTCTGCCTTAACATTTTCCTTTGTCTGTGGAATTATAAAAAAAGTTCGTTTTTTCTCTCTATTACTCATAATATTGCCTTAACCCTATAAACATACAACAACTTAAAGTTCTTGCCAATAACTTACAGCTTTGTTAAAATTGCCCTATGCTTAAGAAGAAGATTTTTACAGCAGCTGCATTACTTTGTTTTGCTTTTTTAAGCTGCAGCGTTACCTCTGAACAAAATAAATCAATTACTAAGGAATATATTCAAACACAGAAAAGCCTTGCCGAATTTCTTGAAAAAGATGATTTGTCTCAGGAAGCACGTTTTGCCGTAGTAAATAAGATTGCAACAAATATGCTTTCCGTTAAAGACTACAATTCACTTACGCTTTTCCTTACTGAATGGGTTGAAAATCATCCCCAGGATCCATACAACGCATACTGGCTGCTTATGACGGCATACGCTTATCTTGAAACAGATTCAAAACCGGTGGCTGAATATTACTTTGAGCGGATTATCAACAATTACGATGATTTGATGATAAACGAAAATTCCATTCACTTTTTGTGTCTCCAGCATCTCATTCAGATAAGTACAGTTCCGGCAAACAGAATTTCTTACTTTACGAAACTCATTTCAAAATTTCCGGGACAAATCAGCCTTACTGAATCTTACTACAGGCTTGCTCTTGAATATGAAAAGGAAGGCGAATGGACTCTTGCACTTAAAACTTACAATCAGTTTCTTGAACAGGACGATGCATTTTCCATTCAGATTGCAGGAATTCCAAACGCTTACTTAAACGCCAGACAGCTGATTGACTTTAACAATTCTCCTAAAGACTGGACTTTCGAAAGCCTTGACGCTCTTGTTTCAGCGGTAAAAACTGCAATTTCAAACTACAACTACAGGGCTCTGGACAAATACAAGTCAAAGGTAAACTTTTTTGCAATGTCATGGCGGCAGGACGAAACTGACTCTAACGCCCAGCAAAGTTTTTCAATGCATGATTACATGAACGGTCAGCGCATACGTTACAGCCCGGAACTTGATTCTTCTTCTACGCCAAACGAAGCTTATTTACGCACATGGGGCTGGAGCACATACATTAACGTGTGGTACCTGTATTTCCGCAAAGTAAATTTTCCTGCTGATCCTGATATTCACGGAAGATGGGAATGGGCTGGAATTTATTACGGTGAAAAGCTTTGATTAAACTTAAAAAGATTTTTCAATTTTGTTCAGCATCAGTTTTTTTTACAGCTGCATTAAATTTCCAGGCTTTTTCTAAGGAAGATTTAACCTCGAAGGAATCCGCCGAAGTTGAACTTGGCAAAGTTGAGCAATCTGAGCCGGAACTTGAGCCGGTTGAATTTACGCAAGAGGATCTTCTGCCGCTTTTGCAGGAAGACAATTCTCCTGAACAGGTTGAAACTGCACAGGAAAACATTCCTTCTGAAAACACCATAATTCCCGAACCTGAACACAAGGAAGTTTTTCTTTCAGGAACAGATCATCCGCTTACGAAACAGTTTATAAGCCAGTATTTAAGTAATACAGGAAGGCAGCAGCTTTGCAGGATTTTATATGATTCTGAACCTTACCGCCCTTACATAAAGCAGGAACTTGAAAAAAACGGTCTACCTCTCATTCTCCAGTATCTGCCAATAGTTGAATCGAATTACAAAACTAAAGCTGTTTCAAGAACCGGTGCAGTGGGATTGTGGCAATTTATGGAAAACAGCATGCATCCTTTCCTTAAAAAAAATACATGGTACGACGAACGTTACGATCCATGGAAAGAAACTGACGCTGCCATAAAAAAATTAACTGACAATTACAAAATGTTTAAAGACTGGCATCTGGCAATTACAGCCTACAATATGGGAGCTGGAGCTTTGACACGTGTTATGAAAAAATATCCCGGGAAAGATTTCTGGTATCTTGCCGAACACAAACTTCTGCCTTCACAGTCAATTTATTACGTTCCAAAACTCATAGCCATTGCTGATATAATTGAAAACGCTGAATATTACGGTGTCCTTGAAATTGGTGCTGCAGACAAGTTAATTGAAAATGCAAAAGTTGAAAATTTTGATTATGTAAATGTTGCAGGAATGATTAGTCTTGAGCAGATTTCTAAAATTACCGGCATTGAGCGTTCTGTAATTGATTTCCTTAATCCATGCCTGCTAAAAAAATGTACGCCTGCCGGAGAAAACTACAAGATTCGCCTGCCGGAAGGAACCGGACCTTCCTGTGAAGAAGCGCTCAAAAAAGCTGACATTGCAACTGACGCTTTAATTTATACAGTTAAGGCAGGTGATTCTCTCTGGGCAATAAGCAGACGCTACAGCCTTACAGTTGATGATTTGTGCAAAGTAAACGGAATAAAGGAAAATGACATCCTCAGGATAAATCAAAAACTTATTATTCCTGTTTTTAAGTAACACTTAACTGCAAGGGCTGAAAATAAAATCACACTTTGAAACGTCCCAGTTTTTCGCTCATTACTTCAATGTTTGATTTTGTCTGAGTTGCAAGGTTTGAAACGCTTTGTGCAGATTCACTTATCTGCTGAGCCCCGGAAGCCATTTCGTCCATGCTTCCAAGAATAGTTGATGAAATCTGATTTACGGTTTCCATGTTTTCCGTTACTTTTTCAACAACTGAATTCATTTCCTGAGATTTGTCCCTTACGTCTACAGTCTGATTTTTAATTTCACTTAATGCTTCAAAAATCTGTCTTGAAGCGGCTTCCTGTTCAGTCATTGCGTTATCAATTTCATGGATAATTGAAGTAGTTGAACCAAGGTTGTTGACTATTGCTCCAAAAGCTGTCTGAGATTCATGAGATAAAGTTACAACGTCCTGAATGGAAGAAGTAATTGCTTTAAGTTCATTGTTAATCTGCTTAGACTGACGGCTGGAATTTTCTGCAAGCTTACGGATTTCATTGGCAACAACACTAAAGCCTTCACCTGCATCACCGGCGTGGGCAGCTTCAATTGCAGCGTTCATTGCAAGAAGGTTAGTTTCCGAAGCTATTTTAGAAATAATCGTGTTTGCCTGAATAAGCATATTTGAATTTTCTGCAATCTGCTTAACTTTCTGGTCAACTGAAGTAAGCTTTACATTTCCGTCTTCAACAGTTTTGTTTAATTCTTCAAAGCTTGAGTCCATTTTTCTTACGCTTGCTGTAACGGCACTGATGTTTCCAAGCATTTCCTCTATTGAAGCAGAAGATTCAGTAATGCCGGCTGCCTGATTGTCAATAAGTGAACCAAGTTCCTTTACTGAAACAGAAGATTTTCCCAGAACTTCAGATGTATTTTTTACTGCTCCAGACTGATTTTCTGACTGTTTCCTTACGCCTGAAATATTAGCCATAATTTGTGCAGTTGCACTTGCAGACTCCTGGGAATTAGTTCCAAGTTCTTCGCTTACAACTTTAAGGGAAGTCTGGGCGTCTTTTAATTCCTTTACTATTCCCTGAAGAAGCTTGATGAATTTATTTACGTTAAGAGAAAGTTCTGCAAATTCATCATTTCCCTTTACAGGAAGACGAACTGTTAAATCAGCTTCTCCTGAAGAAAGATTTTTTACTGCTGCCGAAACTCTTTTCAAAGGTTTGACTACGCTTTCCATAGTTAAAGTTAAAAGTCCGAATATAAGCAATGCTGAACAAATTACTGCAACTACAAGAAGCGGCACGTAAATATTGGAAATAACTGATTCTACAAGGCTGAGTGGTTTGCCAAGTAAAAGTGTTGTTATGGAATTTCCTGCTGAATCCTTAAGCGGAAAATAGTAGGCAATAAAATCTTCTCCTGCAAGATTTTCCTTTCTTACAGACGATTCGCCTCTTTTTGCATTTGTTACTACGGATGTGTCTTTTACTTCTGTTCCTGTTAAAGCCAGAATATTTGAAGCATAGTAACGGTTTTCATCAAGAATTGCAAAAGAGCCGTTTGTATAAGTTGTTATTGTTGTTACAAGCTCTTCGTCTGAAGCGATTTTCTTTACTGCAACTGCACCTACTATTTCTGTGTCGTAACGAAGAGGCATGGCACTTACTGCATAAATGTCAGCACCTTCTTTTATAAGATTATTTCTGGAAACGCCTTTAAGTGCATCATCAACTATAGAATAGCGCGGAATGTTTCCGTATTCCCTGTCTGAAACCTGATTTCCCTGTTTGTCAAAAAAAGTAATTTCACTTGCATAGAAAAAATCAAGGACATCACTGCAAAGAGAATCAAGACGGTTCCAGCTTAAGCCTTTTTCTTCAACGTCATCTTCAAAATTTCCCTTGCACCAGCTGATTGCCATTGTAACCTGTTCCATTACATAGTCAAATTCTTCCTGAGAAATAACGGACAGTTCTTTAAGTTCTTCTTCGTAATCGTTTATCAGACCTTTGCGAAGTGTCAGCCTTACTATTGAAAAAAGAATTATCGAGTATGCTGCAACGCCTGCCACTAAAAGTATAACGATGCGTCTTGCCACTGATTTTATTTTTCTTCCGCTGCTGCCCTGATTTTTTTCACTGTTGTTTTCCATACTGTTACTCCAATTATGCAGATAATCTGACAAACTCCGCTCATTATAGTTTACTTTTAAAAAAATTTAAAGGAAAATCTTGGTGTCATTATTACGGCTTCAAGGCTTTAAGTTTTGGAGGAATACTTATATCTCCGCCAAAAATCAACCTTAAACTGCAGTGGTGTTTTTCCGATAATTAAAGGGAATACACAGGGGATTTTATGTTTAGGAAAATATTTTTATTTTTTACGCTGGCACTTTGTACATCAGTTTTTTCGCAAAACTACATTCCATATTCAGATGAAGAAATTGAACTTCTTGCTTCAAGGGAAATGCAGGGACACAAAAATCCGCAAGAGGCAGTCATAACTTCTACGTCAACAGTCAACTGGACAAAAAAACTTTTTTCTTCCGACGTTTCGCTTAATGTAGTAAAGGCTGGAATTCCCATGCCAAGCGGAAAAGCTTCTTCCATCAATAAAATCCAGATGGAGCTGCCTGTTCTTGTAAAGGATCCGCTGCTTTCACTTTACGTTGACGACACATACACTTTAGGCGACCTTGTTCTTGAAGGAACTGTTACTCTGGAAGAACTTACACGCATAATCGACAACAGCAATCAGACTCCTGCAGTATTTGAATCATTTTCTGACAACTTAAGGACACGGCACACAATCACTCTGGAAAAAATAGGCGCACTTCTTGTAAAGCACAAAAAAACTTACACCCAGAAACGCCCTGTTGATGCAGTCAGTTCGCGCACTTACTCAGGAATTGTAATTGATGCAAGGGGCACTTTAGATGTTCACGGAGAATTTGTTGAAAGTCCGGCATACCCTTGCCTTTTCCCGAAAATCTGGGCAGACGATATGACTCTTGTTTACGAAAAAAATATGGTAGAAGCAGACATTGCCAAAAACAGCGGAATAGTTAAATATTCTTCAAGTGATTATACTGAAGATTTTTCTGACAGAGCTGGAAATGATCCGCTGTGGATTACGGCTAAAAAAGTTTACGGCATAAACAGAACTGATCCCGTTATTTCATACAAAGACTACCTTAAAATCACTTCTAAAAAAGAAAATCTTGAACTTCTGCGTCAGGGAAAAATCGTTATCCTTTTAGATGAAGATCACCTTGTTCATAAAGTTTCTGTTCCTGATAAAAACAAAAACTACTACATTGCATATCATAAAATTCAGCGTTACTTTTTTGAAAATAAAGTTCCTGATGTTACTTTGATTGATACAGACCACGGTTTAAGGCTTACTGTTGAAAACCTTAATTTTATTGCTGATTCCCCTGAACTTTTGCCTGAAGAACTGCCCCGCATAAATCAGATTGCAGAATCACTTATTAAATTTACCAAGACAGGAGAATTTTCTATTCTTGTAGAAGGCCACACTGCTGACGTAAACAAGCCTAACGGTCAAATGGAACTTAGTATTGAACGTGCAAAGTCCATCATCAATCTTCTTGTGGAAAACGGAATGGATCCTAATATTTTCAACTACAAAGGTTACGGCGGAACTAAGCCAAGAGCAGATAATTCTACTCCGGAAGGCCGTGCTCAAAACCGTCGTGTTGAAATTACTGTCATTCCAAGAAGCACAACTGTTATGAGCAACTGATTTAAGTCTGGTGCAGAAAATTTATTTTTTAATCATTTGTGACAAAAGAATTACGCCTTCAACTATTGCTTTATGTTCTTCCGGTGCAATGCGCTGGTAAAGTGAATCAGGCGTGTCGTTTTCAAGAACAGGAACTTTTTTCTGCACGAGAATTTTTCCTGTATCGCATCCTGAATCAACTAAGTGAATTGTACAGCCGCTTTCTTTTTCCTTAGCTGCAAGAACTGCTTCGTGAACATTGTGTCCCCACATTCCTACGCCGCCAAATTTTGGAAGCAATGCAGGGTGAAGGTTTAAAATCTTTCCTGAATACTCTTCAATTATTTTTCCGCCAAGTACGCTTAAATATCCTGCAAGAACGATTGCATCAATTTTTTCAGCTTTGCATAACTCAAGGATTGCGTCACTTACTGCAATGCGTTTTGTGTCACGGTCAGCATTTTGTGCCTGCTCTTTTCCTAAAACAGCGTAAGGGCTTTTTACGGAAGTTTTTATGCCTGCACTTTCCGCTCTCTCCAAAGCGTATGCATTTTTTGTGCTGCTTATGACAATTCTGATTTTGTACGGACACTGAGGATTTTGCTTTTCGTAATCGATTAACGCCTGAAGGTTTGTTCCGCCACCGCTGACTAAAACTGCAATATTCATATGTACTCCAAAAGTAATTTTAAATGATTTTATATAAACAGGCTTATTCCTGCAAAAGCTTTCATCTGAATTGGAATTCCGGTAGGTTCAACCGTAAGGTTCCATGATGAGTCGCTTTGACCTGCTTCCATTACTTCTATAAAACCTATTCCTTCCAACATAAATAATGCTGAAAGTCCGCAATTTAAGGCAACGGAAACACTTTCACCCTTTGTAAGTATGACTTTTCCTCCTGCCTCTAATTCGCCGCAAACGCCAAAGAAAAGTTCGTCAAAATATCTTTTGGTAAAGCTTTTATCGCCGTCAAAATACTTTATGTTTCCTGTAACAAATATTCCGAAAAATGGTTCGAACCGTTCAAATGCATTGAATTTAAAATCAATTCCTACGCCTGCATTTAATTCTTTTCCCTTGCCTTTTGAGGAAATTTCGTCTTCGTGAAGCATGGAAAAATCTGCAGTACATTCGTTGAAAGCACAGCCGCTTACGTAAAACTTATAGCCCCAGGCTCCTTCCGGGAACTTTTCTTCGCTGCCGTATTCTTCCCACAGTGTGTATGAACCTGAAAATCCAATTTCTGCACTTTGAGTAAAATCAATGCCGCTGCCATAGCTGTAGCCGGAATTTGAATTCGTAACGTCTGTCATTACGCCGTCGCCTAAATCTCCTGTAACGCAAAGGGAAATTTCCGAAAGGGTCTTGTGTTTTCCTACTTCATTTAATGAATCAAAAAAATCGTCGGCGTCAATTTCAATATCTGACTCTGCAAATGCTGCACCTGCTGAAATAAAAAAAGCTGATAGTAATAAAAATAATCTCTTCATGGCGCCATTGTATCACACTTTGCATTTCTTTGGTATACCGTGGGTTTTGCATGAAGTGCCATACATTGAACATATGCGAAAATATCTATATACTTAAAAAGTGATTAAGTTTTTACAAAGGAATAAATCACTCATCAATTTCAGGAGCATAAATCATGGCTGAAACAATCGACTACAAAAAAGCAGGCGTTGACGTAAACGAAGGTTACAAAGCAGTGGACAAGTACCGCAAACAGGCAGAACGGGCACGTATTCCGGGACAGCTTACAGATCTTGGTGCATTCAACGGAATGTTCGCAGTTCCAAAAGGAATGAAAAATCCTGTTATGGTAAGTGGCACTGACGGTGTTGGAACAAAACTTGACATTGCATTTAAACTTAAGAAATACGATACAGTTGGAATCGATTGTGTTGCAATGAGCGTAAACGATATCCTCTGTTCAGGCGTTAAGACTAACTTTTTCCTTGACTACATTGCATGCGGAAAGCTTGATTCAAAAATTGCAGGGGAACTTGTAAAGGGCGTAACAGACGGATGTCTTGAAACAGGGTGCGCTCTTCTTGGCGGAGAAACTGCAGAAATGCCAGATTTTTACGATGAAGGAAAATACGATCTTGCAGGATTCGGTGTAGGCGTTGCAGATAAAGCAGATATTATTAACGGCAAAAAAATCAAGGAAGGCGATGTACTTATAGGACTTTCTTCAACAGGCCCTCACTCAAACGGTTACTCTTTAATCCGAAGGCTTGTAACTGATTTTGAAGAAGTCATTACACTTAACGGAAAAAAAGTACGCATTGGAGATGCACTTCTTACACCAACACGCATTTACGTTAAGCCTGTAATGGAAATACTTAAAAAGTTCCCTGGAAAAGTTCACGGAATGGTTCATATCACTGGCGGCGGATTTTATGAAAATCTTCCAAGAATGTACGTTCATGCTCCTGAAGGAAAAAAGCAGCTTTGCTCTGTCATTAAAAACAACAGTTGGGAAGTTCCTGCTATTTTCGATGAACTTATAAAACGTGGTGCTGATCCTAAAAACGTATATTCAACATTTAACATGGGAATTGGATTTGTGCTTGCAGTTGCAAAAGAAGACGCTCCTAAAATTCTCAAGGCATTCAACACAAACGCCAAAAAGTATTCAAAGAAAGACATTCCTGACATGAAAGCTTACGAAATAGGATACGTTGGCCACACAACTAAGACTATAAAAGGTGAGTTTAAAGGCAACAAGGAAATGACTCAGTTTATTGATTAACTGACAAAATAAAGTGCAAAAAAAAGCTGGCCGTTAAAATCTTCAGGCAGTTGAAGCAGTGATTAAACCGTCAGCTTTTTTTTATTCAGAAATTTATTTTAAACGTCAGTGATTTTTCCGTTCAGTTCACCTGGCACAGAAATTGGATATTCACCGGTAAAGCAGCCCTTGCAGAAACCGTAATTTTCCGCATTACATTCACGCAAAGCTTCCAGCATTCCTTCCGCACTTATAAAGGCAAGAGAGTCAGCACCTATTTCCTTGCAGATTTCATTTTCGTTATGCTGACTTGAAATAAGTTCGTTTCTGGTTGGAGTGTTTATGCCGAAGTAGCATGGAAATTTTACCGGCGGAGATGAAATCCTGAAATGAACTTCCTTAGCTCCTGCACGGCGCAAAATCTGAACAAGACGACGGCTTGTAGTTCCACGAACAATCGAATCATCTATAACAACAACCCGCTGTCCGTTTACAACTGATTTTACTGCATTAAGCTTTACGAATACCATGTTTTCCCGTTCACGCTGAGTTGGTGCAATAAACGTTCTTCCAATGTACTTGTTTTTGATTATTCCGTTTGCAAAAGGAATACCTGCTGCCTTAGCATAACCCTGAGCTGCTCCAATTCCGCTGTCTGGAACGCCTACTACAACATCAGCAGGAACACCGCTTTCTTTAGCAAGAGCTGCACCCATTTTTTCACGGGCAAGAGTAACAGGAATTCCGTCAATTTCAGCATCCGGGCGGGCAAAGTAAACGTATTCAAAAACGCATGTTCTTTTTGAAGTATGCTCTCCGAATTCAAAAGACTTTACGCCTTCATCAGTTATGGTAACAATTTCGCCTGGCTTTATATCACGTACAAAAGTTCCGTTTACAGCATCAATGGCACAACTTTCGCTGGCAAGAATCCATCCGCCGTCAACTTTACCAAGACAAAGGGGACGTATACCGTTCGGGTCTCGTGCTCCAATAAGGCATTTTTCCGTCATTACAACAAGGGCAAATGAACCTTTTATCATCTGAATTGTATCAGTTAAGGCACGCTCAAGTCCTTTTTTGTATGATTTTGCTATAAACTTTAAAATAACTTCAGTATCACTTGTAGAAGAAAAAGAGCTTCCTGAATCTTCAAGCATTTCGTGAAGCTGTTCGTAATTTATAAGCTGACCGTTGTGTGCTACAGCAATTCCGCCAAGTTTAGTTTTCTGAAGCATAGGCTGGGCGTTTTCAATAGAAGTACTTCCTGCCGTAGCATAGCGCACGTGTCCGCAGGCAATGTGACCTTTCAGTTCAACAAGATTTTCCTTTGTAAATGATTCGGCAACTGTTCCCATTGCTTTGTGAATGGAAATTTCTTCACCGTTACTTACAGCAATTCCTGCACTATCCTGACCACGATGCTGCAATGCGTAAAGAGCAAAATATGCTTTTGTTGCTGCATTAAAATCCGAAGCAGAATAAGCGGTATATTTTTCTTCATCAGCTGAATTTTTGCCGGAACTTTCGTCTTTTTCGTTCAGATAAATTCCAACTACGCCACATTCATCACGAAGTTTATCTTCCTCTTCTTCAAACCAGTCGTCTTTTTTTGTATTCATAATATTCCACTTTTAACTTTAAGTTTTATCTTTCCTGCAAATTACAGTTCTACGCCGATTCCGCTTTTTGCATCTTCTGCGAGTTTAGCACGAAAAGCCTTAAGTTTCTGCTGAATTTCAGGATATTTTATTCCAAGGATTTCAAGGGCAAGATAGGCTGCATTTTTAGCATTTCCAATTCCAACTGATGCAACCGGAATTTGAGGCGGCATCTGCACTACAGAAAGCAATGCATCCATTCCGCCTAAACCGTTTGACTTTCCCGGATTTATACATTCAAGCGGCACGCCAACTACAGGTAGAACAGTGTTTCCTGCAATTACTCCGGGAAGTGCTGCACTTAAACCGGCTCCTGCAATTATAACTTCACAACCGTCTTTTTCAACCTGATGGATTGTTTCAACAAGAAGTGCGCCTGCTCTGTGGGCAGACAAAATGTAAGACTTGTACTCAACGCCAAATTCCTTAAGAACTTCAGCGGACTTTTTCATAGTTTCAGTATCAGATTTTGAACCAAAAAATATTGCAACTTTCATAATGTAAAGTATCATAATGAACATAAAATAACAACTATTCTGTTATTGTGATTGGTAAGGTAAATGTATAACAACCAGAAAGATGATTTGGCTCTGAAGTTGAACCTGTAAAGTGGACAACCATCTTATATGTACCGACTTCGCTAATAGAGAAGATAATTTTATCCTCAAAACTCGTCATCTTTTCACATTCTTTTATAACAGTATAATAACTGCCGTCATCAACATCAGTTGTTAAACCAGGTTGATAATCATCATAAAACGTAAGTATTTGAATACCTTCTTCGCCACTAACATAAAAATAAAACATAAGAGAACCTATTGCAGAACTATCTTCAAAGCTGCCATAATACGATAACGTAATCGGTTCATTTACAGCATAAGTTGACTTATCCAGTTCACAATGAACATCGCTTAGGTCAAGAAAAATTTCTCCACAACTTGAAAAAAGAAATGCAATTAACAAAAACAGAATATATTTTATTTTGTGCATGATTTTTCTCCTATTGGTAAATAATTACATTACCGTCTTTATTTCCCTTTTCTATATAGTAATTCTTAAATGTGTTATTAATTTCAGTTTTCAAAGAAGGATATTGTCTAATTAGTGAAGAATACAACTCATTAAAGGTTGTAACATCATATTGATCAACAATATTAACAATAATATCTGCAAAATCTGTATATCCGTTGCTATTAAAAAGAACTACAAGTGCTGCAAAAATATCTTGATTATAAAAATCTGAATCTCCTGAAATATATATACCCATTCCTATATCTTTTAGATCAATCTTATTTTTACTAATATCTTTTCCAATTATACCTTTTCCATAGCAACCTACCAACGAATACCATTCAGCATAGTTTTCAGCAAAGTATACATATGGATTATAAAAATTATAGCTACCTTCGTAACCAGTTGAAATAATAGAATCTATAGTTGCAGATGCAATTGTACACCCAATTTCTGATAGAACAACATCACCCCAGAAATCATTTTTATTTTCTGCATAAACACAATGAAGAAAATGTGTGTATTCATGATGTAATAACTCAAGTTTAACACATTTTTCTTCATTTTTATCTACAGTCACCCCTGTTAAAATAATGTCAGGAAGAAGACTTACACCTCGTAGATGGAAAGAAGGTGCAGATGAAGTTCCATCTCCAAATTCAGTTGTCCATACTACAGCCTGTGGAATGTTTGAATGTCTTGTTGATTCATCCTTATATCTGCTTAACATATCACTGCAAATTGCCATTTTTGCATTTGCATAATCAGAATTTGAAGTAATTTTTACATTCTGAAGATATGACGGTAACGCTGTTTTTATTAAAGTTGAAGCCGTTACTCCAAGAAAATTACTTAATTTACAGGCTTCGTTTTCATAATTAAGCCAAAGAAAGCATAAACCTTCAGAGTCAGTTCTTGTACCAAGATTAAATGCACCATCAATATCTGTTTCCTGTTTATGACCGCCAATTGTAACATTATTTACTTTTACGCCATAAGCAGGTTTTAAAATACCATTATATTCATAACATACTTTGCCGGAAATTGTGTAAGGCTTTACAAGGAAATCTACTACTGTTTTTGCCGCAGTAGATACAGCATTAGCAACTGTTTTGGCAGCAGTTTTTATTCCCTTCCATACTTTTTTGAAAAAGCCCCTGGAACTTTCAGACTCACTCAGTTCTACAAAATCCTGACATTCTTCTGCAATTTTGGCAAATGCTTCTTCTGTAAGCATTTCAAATTCTTCAATTACTTCAAAACCTTCAAGCACATCAGACAATTCTGACGCAATTTCTTTTGTGACAATATAATAATACTTTACATCAAAATTAATACAATCCTCTATATTGTCTTCTTCTGATATGTCTGTTTTTGTAAAGATGATTTTTCCGCATCACAAGCCTGAAGAATATCTTTATCCAGTTCTGCAGGATTGAGATAACCCATTTTTTCATTAATTAATTTTATTGCATCTGAAGAAGTTGGATGGGCAGAAAAATAAACCATTTCAACCAAATCAGTGTCTTCAAATTCAAAAGGTTCTGCATCTGCACTTCTTAAATATCTGCAATTTGTTGCAGTATCTTCTAACTCTCCAAGAATAGCTTCATATACGTTCTGGTAAGAAAAGTTTTCGCCATAAATCAACTCATCGCCAATTATAACTTCTTGCTGCACAAAATCATCAGCAGGCTTCTCGCCAGAATCAATAAGATCGTTACAAGAAGTTGTTAAAAAACTTCCAAATAACATTGCTAACAAATAGATTTTTTTACTTTTTTTCATTTTCTCTCCTGACTTTTATAAAAAATTATTCCCAATTCTACCACAAGACCTATGACGGTTCAATATTGTTATAAAAAACTGTTATAAATGCAGGTGCTATTAACCACACCACGTCAGGCGGAACAATGTAGTGTTATAACAAAAAAATATTTTGCGATTTACTGATTTGTATTTATATTTAAAATATGAACACAGAACTTGTTTTATCAAATGCGGCAAAAGAATTCGGTGGATTTGAACCGCAGAAATTCATTCATTCAGCACTGGAATTCCAGCAGTTACTGATGCTTTATGAAAGCGGAATCAAACAGTTAACAACAAAATGCGAAATTCTGGAAGACGAATTTGAAAGCAAACATCAGCGTAATCCTATAAGCACAATATCCAGCAGAATAAAAGAACCTGTAAGCATAATCGAAAAACTTCAGCGCAAAAATCTGGAACTTACACTTGAAAACATTGTAGGCAAACTTTACGACGTTGCAGGAATAAGAATAACATGCCCTTTTATAAGCGACGTTTATCACGTAATGAAAATGCTGCTGAATCAGGAAGACGTTTCCCTTATAAAAGTAAAAGACTACATCAAAAATCCTAAAAAAAACGGATACAGAAGCCTTCACGTAATTGTAAAAGTTGGAGTTTACTTCAGCGACCAGAAGCGTGACATTCCTGTAGAAATTCAAATCCGTACAATAGCAATGGATTTCTGGGCAAGCCTTGAACATCAGCTTCACTACAAAAAAGATTACAAAATGCCGGAAGACGTTGAGCAGGAACTTCGCGCCATTGCAGATACAATTTCCAACACTGATTTAAGAATGCAGAATATTGCAAAAAATCTTCCTGACTTTACGGATTACACGCCGCAAGACTGAAATTTTAAAATTAAGTTCAGCTATTCGAAAAACAGTTCAAGTTCATCAGGAGAAAGAAAACGCCACTGTCCAGGTTCAAGAGCAGAATCTAACTTAAGGCTGCCCATAGAAATACGCTTTAAGTAAGCAACTTTATTTCCAAGAGCAGCAATCATTCTTTTTACCTGATGATATTTTCCTTCACTGATTGTAAGCCGGCATTTCACAGGACTTAAAAAAACTAAGGCTGCACTTCTGCATGTAAAAGCCGGAGAATTCCATTCTTCACACACACTTATTCCTTTTTCACATTCTGAAATATAGTGATTCTGCATTTCCAGCGTACATTCTTTTTCAAGGATAATTTCGTAAGTTTTGTTGATGTGACATTCAGGAAGGGCAATTTTGTGGCTGAAGTCGCCGTTTGTAGTAAAAACAAGCAGACCTTCTGTATCAACGTCCAGCCTGCCGATTGTGTGAAGTGTTCCAAGATTTTTATTCTGAACTATTTCATCAGGAAGAAAATCAAACACTAAAGGAATTTCAGTTTTTAGATTTTTATCAACAGCATTGGAACAAATATAGCCTGATTTTTTATTCATCATGATAAAACAGTCCGGCTGCAAATTTGAATCTTTGCCGTTGATTTTGATTGTATCTTCAAAAAGACTTACTTTAATTCCGCCTGTCAAAGCACGAATATTGTTTACTTCTACAACATTTCTCTGAAGAAAACGCCTGATTTTTCTGTTTGTGGAAAAACCACGCCTTGCGAGAATTTCGTCAAGTCTTTCTTTGTACGCCATAAGCTGAATTACAAATCTTTTCCCGTAATTTTTCTAACACATTCGTGGTAAAGTGCGCTTGTCTTTTCAACTATTTCTGCAGGAATTGACTTAATGTTCGGGTCGCCGGCAAGATTGTTGTCTGTAAGCCAGTCACGGATAAACTGCTTGTCATAACTTGCAGGGCTTGTTCCGGTTTTGTAAGTTTCAAGATTCCAGAAGCGGCTTGAATCAGGAGTAAGCACTTCATCAGCAAGAACAAGTTCACCGTCTTCATCAAGACCGAATTCAAATTTTGTATCAGCAATTATAATGCCGTTTTTGTAAGCATGATCGTAGCATTTCTTGAAAACAGCCAGTGCAGTCTTTTCTATTTTTTCACCAAGATTTTTTCCAGGGAATTTTTCTTCCAGATCTTTTTTCATAAAGTCCAGCGTAACGTTTATGTCGTGACCT
The DNA here is from genome assembly GCA_945877425.1 of uncultured Treponema sp. Classification (GTDB taxonomy): domain Bacteria; phylum Spirochaetota; class Spirochaetia; order Treponematales; family Treponemataceae; genus Treponema_D. The sequence continues at coordinate 12,080 of CAMCRZ010000013.1, read as the reverse complement.
TCTGCAGCTTTTGTAGAAGGAGTAACAATAGGCTCTTCAAGTTTTTCAGCCTGTTCGTATTTTCTTTCAAATGAATGACCAAGAAACGGCTCGCCTTTTTTGTAAGCGCTGTACATTGAACCGAACATATATCCGCGGACAATTACTTCATAAGGAATCATCTTAAGTTTTTTTACAAGAATTGTTCTTCCTTCGTATTCGCTTTTCTGGAATTCAGGACTCATATCTTTAAGGTTGTAGGAAATCATGTGATTTTTTACGATATCTTTTGTGAAATCAAACCAGAAGTTAGAAAGTGCATTCAAAACCTTGCCTTTGTCTGTAATCAAAGTTGGCAAAATAACATCGTAAGCACTGATTCTGTCTGTCGTAACAATAATCATTCTTCCGTCTTCAAGGTCGTACACTTCCCTGACTTTTCCACTGATAATTTTTTTCATTTTTTACTCCAAATTTTAACTTGCAAAAGATTTGTATTCATCTTAATGATTTAGCACATTCGTTGCAATTACACTGGTAAATTCAGCAAAACAACTTTTTCTTAAAAAAAAGGCAGAACTTTTTAAGGTTCTGCCAGGTGTTTTTATTTACAGTTACAGCAGCGGTTTATGCACCCATGCCGCCGTCAACTCCAATAACTTGAGCTGTAACGTAAGAACTTAAGTCGCTTGCAAGATAAAGTGCTGTATTTGCAACATCTTCCGGTTTTCCTGCACGCTTTAAAGGAATTCCTTCAACCCAGCCTTTGCGGATTTCTTCGTTTACAGCGTTTGTCATATCAGTTTCAATAAAGCCAGGAGCAATAACGTTTACTCTTACGCCGCGGCTTCCAACTTCTTTTGCAAGTGATTTTGAATAGGCAACAAGTCCGCCTTTAGAAGCAGCATAGTTTACCTGACCTGCTCCACCGTGAAGTCCTACGATGCTTGCCATATTTATAATTGAACCAGTACGCTTTCTGATCATGTCGTTGGAAATAATCTGGCAAATTACAAATGCTGATGTTAAATTGATGCGCAAAACATCGTCCCAGTCTTCTTTTTTCATGCGGAAACTTAAACCGTCTCTTGTAATTCCTGCATTGTTTACAAGTACGTCAAATCCGCCTGCTTCGGCAAGAGCTGCTTTTACAACTTCAGAAAGTTCATCTGCATTTCCAACGTCTGCACAAATTTCATGAAATTTAGTTCCGTGTTCCTGAGCGAATTTTTCAAGATCAGCTTTTGCAGCACTAGGTTTAGAACAAAGTCCCCAAACTTCTGCGCCTTCGCTTAAAAACTTTTCAACAATTCCACGTCCAATTCCACGGCTTGAACCAGTTACAAGTGCTTTTTTATTTTCCAGTAACATTTTCTTCTCCATAATTTATAGTTAAAATCACTTTTACAAAGCGGCAATATCTTCTGCACAATTAACAGGAACAGCAGGAAGTACTGCTCCAAATTCAGTCTGTCCCCAAAGTCCGCTTAAAACTTTTCCAGGACCAGGCTCAAGAACTTTCCACTCAGCTTCTCCGCCTTCAGATTTGATTATTGAAGCAAGAACTTCTTCTTCGGCAGTCCACAAAACAGGGCGAACTAAATGGTAAACAGCAGCAGCTTTTGCATCTGAACCTTTTTTGATTTCTTTTCCAGTTACATTAGAAAACAAATGAATTTTTGGATCAGCAAAATTTACTGTTGAAAGAACTTTGTCAAATTCATCAGCAGCTTTCTGCATAAGCGGTGAATGGAACGGACCTGCAACCTTAAGCCTTACAACACGGCGTGCTCCTGCTTCAGTTGCTGCTTTTTCTACTTCAGCAAGAGAATCAAAAGTGCCGGAAACAACTGTCTGCTTTACGCTGTTCATATTTGCAGCATAAGCGTCTTTTATTCCATTTGCAATTTCCACAACTTTTTCAGGAGGAAGTCCAAGTACAGCTGCCATTCCCGGTGCATGACCTGAATTTTCACTTGCAATATCTTCGCAAACTTTCTGCATTATAAGTCCGCGCTTACGAACAACTTTAATTACATCTTCAAAAGAAAGAACGCCTGCAGCATAAAGAGCCGGAAATTCTCCGAGAGAAAATCCCATTGCAGCAGAAGGTTCAATTCCTTTTTCTTTAAGGGCAGCCATTATTGCAATAGAAGCAACTGTAATTCCAATCTGGGAGTTGTCTGAACGGCTTAAAGTTTCAGCATCACTTTCCCAAAGAAGTTTTCCTAAATCAAAGTCGATTAAAGAAGATGCATCATCAATGATTTTTTTTGCAGCCGATGAAGTTTCAGCAACATCCTTTACCATTCCAGGAGTTTGTGCTCCCTGACCTGGAAACAAAAATGCGTATCTTGCCATAAAAAAATACCTCTAAAGAAAAGATTTTATTATGACAAATTATGTCATTTTGTCACATTGATGTCAATCACATTTAATGAAAGTAACAAAACTTAATCGTCAAGCGTATTTCCGTGAACTCTTGCCCATTCACCGGCAGACATTCCGTTCATTTCACGAAAACTTTTCATAAAATGCTTTACGTCTTTAAATCCAGTTTTTTCTGCAACTTCGTAAACTTTGTAAGTGCCCATTTCCAGAAGATGCTTTGCCTGTTCCATTCTGAATTTCTTAAGGTAATCGTTGAAGTTAAGCCCCACCTGTTCCTTAAACTTTTCGCTGAACCATGTGTAGTTCATGGAAACGTAATTTGCAACAGTTGCCATCGTAATGTTTTCAGAATAATGCTTGTTTACGTAAGCTATTGCTTTTGTAACGTAAGGATATTTTCCCTGCTGACGTTTTAAAAGTTCGGTAAGGTAAAGCGTATAATCTATGACGTAACGCTTCCATTCTTCAAAACATTCAGTCTGCTCGATGTTTTCTATCATAAGGCTTTTTAAATAAAGGTAAGTGTCTGTGTCGTGGAATTTAGGATAGCGCTTAAACAAATTGTTTAAAATCTTATTATAATTATAGAAGAGTAATTCGCTGCTTTTTTCCTTTCCCAGATTGCTGAAATCAAAAAGTGAATTCAAGGCTTTTTTAATTTCTTCTGTTGAAAGCAAATCCAATGCTGCAGTAAATTTTTCGTAACGTCCGTCTGATTCTGTAAAGTCAGAAACAGCACCGCCGCTTGCTGCATAATAAATTCCCGGAACCTTACTTCTTGTGTTTGCCACAAAAAATGACTGGAGCAATGCAGCAAAAGACTGGGACTTAAGCTTTCTTAAATCAGTTATGCTTTTTGAATGAACGCTTACTCCTATGATAAATTTGCTGAATGAAGGATTTTTAAACTCAAAAAGATTGTCGTCAGGAACAATCAGAATTATCAAATCACGTTTCTGTTCTATTACATAAAAAAGATTTTTGTTTTCCATAGAAATTACTGCATCGGTACAGTGAAAGCCTGCAATACTTACGCAATAAAATCCGTCCGGAAAATTATCCATTTTGAACATTTCGTCGTTTGGCAAATGACCGTCTATCATAATGGAGCGGAGTGTTTCTTCGTTTTTAGTCTGTTCAATTTTTCTGGCAGAACTTAACGCCTGATTTACTGCACTTATAAGTTCCTTTGAATCAACAGGCTTTAAAACATAAGCTAGAACTCCGCAGGAAATGGCTGTCTTTGCATAATTAAAATCATCAAATCCGCTTAAAACTATAACGCCTATTTTTTTAGGAAGTTCCGAAACTTTTCCCATAAGTTCAAGTCCGTCCATAACAGGCATTTTTATATCAGTTATAAGAACATCCGGATTTTCGGACTGACAAAGTTCAAGTGCTTCCTTACCGTTTTTTGCTTCGAAAACATTTATTTCTTTACCCAGATTGTCTGTAAGGATTTTTCGTATTCCTGCACGGATTAATTTTTCATCATCAGCTATTACAATTGTTATCATACTGCACTCCAGAGTCTGCAACGCAAATTGCAAAATTATTTGTAAGGCACAGGCACTTTTATTAAAGTTCCTTCTCCTGGTTCCGACGTTATGTCAAGCTCAAAGTCTTTTCCGTAAAACATGAAAAGCCTCTGCTGAATATTTTTAATTCCAATACTTCCTTCTGAATCACGTTCGTAGTCAACATCCCTAAGGTAAGCTCTTATTTCCATAAGTTTTTCCTGAGAAATTCCTACGCCAAAATCCTGAACGCAAAGCCACAGTTTGTTGTGAACTTCATCAATTTCAGTAAACAGCCTGATTTCTGCATCTTCTGCCAGAGGTTCAATTCCGTGGTAAAAAGAATTTTCTACGAAAGGCTGAACGAGCATTTTTGGAATTTCCTTGTTAAGAAGTTTCTGCGGTATTTCAGCTTTTAAAGTGATTTTGTAGTCGTTCCTGATGTTAAGGATGTAAATGTAAGAATTGATGTACTCTATTTCCTGAGAAAGCGTTACTGTGTGAATGCGCCACCTTAGGCAATAACGGAGCATTTTTCCAAGAACAAGAATGCTTTCTGCAGTGTCATCGTCTTCTTTAAGAACAGCCTGCATGTGAATGGTTTCCAAAACGTTGTACAGAAAGTGTGCGTTAATCTGATTCTGCATAGCCTTCATTTCTGTGTCTGCAATAAGCTGCTGCTCTTTTTTAATCTGGGCAACCTGCTTGCGTAAAGTTTCAGTCATTGTGTTAAAGGCAAACTGACTTTCACGGATTTCATCAACTTTTGCATTAAGCTCTATTTCAACGTTAAAGTTTCCGTTTTTGATTTCCTTCATTCCGTCAACGATTGTGTAAACGCCTGACATTAAGCGGGAAGTAATGTACGAAATGAGTATAAAGAACAGACAGCATGAAATCAGGATTATCAGTGTAGAAACTGTCCACAGCGCTCCTATTCCAAGACTTGATGCACTAAGGCAATATGCCTGCACCAGAATGATTTTTAAGTCCGGGATTGCAGCAGCCTTTATGAGATATTTTTTGTTGTCAGCACGAAGCTTCAGCGTCTTCATCTGATTGTCTACTTTAATTGTGTTTTTGTCGAAGAAATCATTTTCAAAGTTTAAGACGAATTTTCTGTCGTGAAGCGGATTAAATGAACACTGCTCTGTGCCGATTGCATTTTTTACTTTTTTGCTTGAATCATATTTAAATACGAAACTGTCCTGATATTTATCATCTGCCCTGTAAATAAACGGGAAAAAATTTTCTACATCAACTGAAACCTGAACGTAACCTATTTTGCGCCTGCCGTTGTACAGAATAGTTGTCTTGCACACTGAATCTGATACGCCCGGATTTAAATAGTTTAAATAATCAACTTTATAGGAAAAGTCCCATTTTTCCTGATCTTCAAGATTTGTCCTTCCTGATGAAAGCAGCGACGGAAAGCGCTCAGGAACATTTTTATTGTCTGCAAAAACCCTTACGCCATTTAAATGCGGTTCTATGGAAAGAATGCGCTCCAGAGTTGTTTCTTCCTGAATTGTCATCTCTATAACTTCGTCCTGTGTGTAATCTTCAGGGCTTGTAAGAAAAAGCAGGAATTCTCCGTTTGCATTTATCATTTTTTCTACAAGTTCAATTGATTTTATGTTTTCCTGTACTTTTAAAAGATTGTCTTTAAGATTTTTTTCACAGATTTCTTCTGCATTTTTATAAGACTGTCTGCTTATAAGAACTGAAACTACAAGCATGGAAAATGTAAGCGGTAAAATAATTACACATGAATAAACTAATGTTATTCGTTTAGAAAAGTGTCTTTCTTTTAAACTTTTTATTATTGGAGCTATGAAATTTCCCATTGCTCAATTTTAACTTCTATAATCAGGAATAAAAGATAGACGTTTTTCAGTAGAGTGTGTATTTTTCGGTTACAACATATTTAAAGGTTTGTTTTTTACAGTTGCCACATTTTGTTTTCGGTGGCCTTGTTCTTGCAGGGAAGTGCACTCTTATTTGCTGCGTTTTGGAGGAAGAGGCAGTCTGTTGGCAAGTACGATTGGGCGGCGGCTCCTGTCCTTGCCGGAAACTTCTACATCAGCAGGAAGTTTTTTTTGCTCCGTAAAATGCCTTCTTGTTTTCGTACATTCTGTTGTCTGCAATGCTGATGTAATACTCTATGTCTTCGCACAAAGGCAGCCATATACTTCCGCAGGAAATGGTAAACTCAGAATGCCACTGCTTTGAAAGTTCCTGTATTTTTTCGTTAAATGCATCTCGGGAAATACCTTCGCACAACGCAACAAATTCATCACCGCCAATTCTGTAAACTGCTTCGTTAAAAAATTCCTTCAGTAAAGAAGAAGCTTCCACAATCATCTTGTCGCCAGCTTCGTGACCATACTTGTCGTTTGCAGATTTCAATCCGTTTAAATCAGCGTAAATTATACCCAGCGGCTTAGCCTGACCTTCCAGCATTTTAATGTGTTCAATAAAAGCGTGCCTGTTCCGTAAACCAGTAAGCTTGTCGTAAAAACTGTAATGTAACAGTTCCTTCGTAATGCTTTCTCTTTGAATTTCGTTCATGACAGAAGTTGCAACTGTTTTAAGAAGAATTGTATTGTCAGTAAAGGCTTTGGGATTTCCTACGCCAACGAATCCGCAGAAACAATTTCCCGGCTTTAACGGCATAATCAAAACAGAGTCAGTTTTACCGTAAGCAAAAAAAACTTCATATATAAGTGAATCGTTTGGAATGGAAGATTTAATGTCGCCCAGAAAAATTTCGCTTTCCTGCTGAAGTTTGTCTATCCAGCTGCCAAAAACGCTTACGGGAATATTCTGAAAATCTTCTATTCTGGAAACTGAATTTTCGGCGCACCATTCATAAGTGTTGTTTACATATTCGTAAGTTTCATCAGTTTCAAAAACAAAAGCCCTGTCTGAGTTGTGGAATTTTCCCACTATTGAAAGAAGAGTTTTAACTGTAGCGTCTTTTTCACCGGCTTTGTAAAGAGTGTCAAAACATTCAATAAATGCATTGTTTAGTTTTTTAAGCGTTTGTAATTCTGCCTTGCAATCTTCAAGTTCATCAGACAATTTTTTACCCCGTAAATTCTATTTTAAATAATCAATAACAAATTTTTAATTTTCCTTACACTTAACATTTTAACACATAATAGAAAAATCATCTAAAGAAAATGGTTAATTTAAATTAAATGGAATAAGCGGAACTTTCACAAAAAAAATTTTTAAGAATTCAAAAAAAAATTTGACGGCATGGAAATTTGCCCTTAGAATAATTGTTAAGGTGATTTAATCAACACGTGTAAACCACACGTTATCACCAAAATCAAATTTCTTGCTATTTTATTTTCTGGAGGAAAGTATGTTAAAACGCATTAAAAAAGTTTTAATGGGAACAGGACTTGCATTTTTTGCATTTGGAATGATTGCTCTTACAGGCTGTTCTAATCTTGTAGAAACTTCTGACGAACTTGTATCAGAAGATGGAAAACGGACTGTAACATCAGGTTATGACACCAGTTTAAGCGGAACATACTATATTCAAAACAGTTTTTCAGGAAAATACCTTGACGTAGCAAACGGCGGAACTTCAAACGGTACAAACATCCAGCAGTACGAATATAACGGAAGCACAGCACAGCAGTTTAACCTTGTTTATCTTGGAAGCGGATATTATGCAATCAAGACAGTCTGCTCTGGAAGCACTCAGGCTTTGGACGTTTGGTCAAAATCTACAGCAGACGGAACAAATATTGCAACATACAAATATTCAGGCGGAACAAACCAGCAGTTTAAATTTGTAAAGCAAAGTGACGGAAGTTACGCAATCCTTACAAGAACAAGCGGTGACTCTTCGTGCCTTGACGATTATGCATGGAGTACATCAAACGGCGGAAATGTAGTTCAGTGGAGCTATTGGGGCGGTGCATGCCAGAAGTGGAATCTTACAAAAGTTGGTTCATCTTCAAGCTCAAGCAACTCTGACTTTATGAGAGGAGTTGACGTTTCATGCCTTTACGCTTTGGAACAAGACGGCGCACTTTTCTACGAAAGCGGTTCATCCTCATCAACTGATATGCTTACAATCTTAAAAAATCACGGAGTAAACTGGGTAAGACTCAGAGTATGGAACAATCCTTCTTCAGCAAATTACACACCAATGGAAAACTACGGCTACTGTGACATTTCAAAAGCAGCAAGTGTAGCAGCAAGAGCTAAAAAACTTGGAATGAAAGTTCTCCTTGACTTCCACTATTCAGACACATGGGCAGATCCAAGTTCACAGTGTACACCAAAAATGTGGGATTCAATTACAAACGCTTCAACTTTAGGAAGTACAGCAGCCACATGGACAAAGAACTGCCTTATGATAATGAAAAATGCAGGCGGACTTCCTGATATGGTTCAGATTGGAAACGAAATCAACGGCGGATTTATGTTCGCATCAAGCTACAATTCAACTCCAAACTGCAACTGCTACATTACAAATTCAAACTTTTCAACTGTAATCTCTGCCATTATCAGTGCAGTAAGAAACTACAACTCAGACATTAAAATCATGCTTCACCTTGCAGAAGGAGGAAATGCAAGTACAATCAGCTGGAGCTATGCTTACCTTAAAAACCTTGACTTTGACGTTCTTGGTTTAAGTTACTATCCTTTCTTTAAAAGCCATGGAACTTTAAGCGGATTAAGTTCAGTTATAAAGACTTACGTTGCAGCAGGAAAACAAGTTGTAGTTGCAGAAACAAGCTTCCCTTGGACAGTTGACAGTTACGCCAGTGACAATGTTGCAAATACAATCTGGTACTACAACGACAACAAAGACACAGGACTTTCTAGCGCTTATACAAACTTAAGTTCACTTGCTTCAACTTACGGAATTTCTACAGGAACATACAGCGGAACAAGCATCATTCAGGCAACAGCAGCAAACCAGAAAGCAGTTTTACAGGCTATCTTTAAAGTTGTAAAGGCAGCAGGCGGAGACGGTGTTTTCTACTGGGGCGGCGAATGGGTTGCAAGTTCAAACATTGGTTCTACCTGGGAAAATCAGGCACTCTTTGACTTAAACCACAAAGGACTTGCTGTTCTTGATGCATTTAACGATCAGTACTGATTTATTAAAATCTGATAATACTGAAAAATCAGAATAAATAAAAAAGGCTGTCTTCGTAAGGTTGAAATCAATCTTGCAAAGGCAGCCGTTTTTTTTTTAGCGTGTAAGCTTTCTGTAAACAGTTTTGTGAGGATGATCCTCATCTATGCCAAGCTCTTTTCTACGCCATTCAGCATATTCGCTCCAGTTTCCTTCAAACCATTTAACTTCAGAATTATTTTCAAAAGCAATTATGTGCGTACAGATTCTGTCAAGGAAATAGCGGTCATGGCTTACAACAAGAACAACACCTGCAAATGCATTTATAGCTTCTTCCAGAGAACGTGTTGTTGTAATGTCAAGGTCGTTTGTAGGTTCGTCAAGCAAGAGAACGTTTCCTGCTTCCTTAAACATAAGTGCCATATTTAAACGATTGCGTTCACCGCCTGAAAGCACATCGATTTTTTTGTTCTGCTCTGCGGAAGAAAAGTTAAACCATGAACAGTAAGCGTGTGCATTTATTTCACGGACAGCTCCGTTCAAAGGCCTTCCTTTTTCATCAACTGCACCAAGCTTGATTAAATCAGAACCGCCGCTTAAAGTTTCGTAAATTGTCTTGTTCATATCAAGTTTCGAGCGCATCTGGTCAACGTAAACAAGCTTTACAGTTTCACCTACCTTAATGTTTCCGCTATCAGGCTTTTCTTCACCAAGACTGCCGTCCGGAAGCTCCACTTTCTGACCTGCTGCAGTTGCAATCATTTTAAAAAGCGTAGTTTTACCTGCACCGTTTGGACCAACAATGCCTACAACAGCACCGGCTGGAATATGGAAATCAAGGTTTTCAAAAAGCACTTTATCATCAAAACTTTTAGTAAGCTTTTCTGCATCAATTACCACATTTCCCAAACGAGGACCTGCAGGAATACTGATCTGACTGTCCTTAAGCTGAACACGGCTGCTTTCTTCAGCAAGAAGTTTTTCGTACTTAGTAATGTGTTCCTTATGCTTAGCCTGACGTCCTTTGGCACCAGCGTGAATCCATTCAAGCTCTTCCTTCATTTCCTTCTGGCGAACACTTGCCTGCTTTTCTTCAAGTTCAAGACGCTTTTGTTTTGCTTCAAGCCACTGAGAATAATTTCCCTTAAACGGATAGCCTTCGCCTCTGTCCATTTCAAGAATCCATCCGGCAACATTATCAAGGAAGTAACGGTCGTGAGTAATTGCAATGATTGTTCCCTTATAATTTTTAAGATGACGCTCAAGCCATGCAACAGTTTCCGTATCAAGATGGTTAGTAGGTTCATCAAGAAGAAGAATATCAGGCTGCTGCAAAAGCAAACGGCACAAAGCAACACGTCGCCGCTCTCCACCGGAAAGAACATCAACAATCTGATCACCAGGAGGACAACGCAAAGCTTCCATAGCAAGTTCAAGATTTGCATCAAGATTCCATGCATCACAAGCATCAAGTTTTTCCTGAAGTTCAGTCTGCCTTGCACAAAGTTTATCAAAGTCAGCATCAGGGTCGCCAAAAGCTTCATTTACCGCATCAAATTCAGCAAGAAGATCCGTAACAGGCTTTACACCTTCCTTAACAATCTCAAGAACAGTCTTTCCCTTTTCAAGATACGGTTCCTGCTCAAGATAGCCCATACTGTAACCAGGCAGAAGCATAGTTTCACCAGTATAATCCTTATCAATACCGGCAAAAATTTTAAACAAAGAAGATTTACCAGCACCATTTTCACCAATAACGCCGATTTTAGCGCCATAGTAATAGGAAATACTGATATCCTTAAGAACAACTTTAGTTCCATAAGCACGGGACACTCGGTCCATAGAATAGATGATTTTTTTATCGTCAACAGTCTTAGCCATAGGCACATTATATTAAAGAAAACCCTCTTAGTAAATGCAGTTTTTTTTACGAATTTTCCTCTGAAGCATAACCTTCTCGTAAACCGGTCAATCGGGGTTCGCTAACGCTCATCGTCCTCGCTTTGCTGCGGTCGACTTACGCCCCTAATGCCCGGGCTAAGCCCTGTCTGCACCAGGTTGGATTGCTAATGCACTGCAACTTACAGCCAGCCAAGCTGCGCATAAGCGCACACCTCTTTGCAAAAACAGGCGCCAAAACGGTTTTGCGCAACGCGCAAAATTGGCACAAAAGTTGCGGCGCCGTAAAGGCATGGAGAGCAACTTTTGTGACAAAGTTTTTATCGGTTTTGAAAACCATGTTAGGTTTTATCTAATTTTCCAATTCTCTATTTTTAAATTTGGTACATTTTCGAAGTGCTTTGTATTATTCGTTACCAAAGTCAATTCATTGTAAATCGCAGTTGCAGCAATAAGTAAATCCATATCTTCGATTCTTATGGCTTTATCAAACATTTTTGCTTTTATATCAGCAAACACTTCCATTACGCCTTCATTTAATTCCTCAATCGGATAAATATCTCGAATATGATTCACCTTTATCATATTTTTTTGTTCATTCTGAGAACGCTTAGCACCAAATACTAATTCAGCATAAGTTATCATTGATATAGAAAAGGGAAGATTTTTATTCTCTTCAAATTTTGCTAAAACGCTACTATCACCACGAAGAGCAAAAATTATTGTATCGGTATCAATCAAATATGCCATCTAACGCCTCAAATCTTGTTGAATTTACTCGTGAACCATAAATATCATCAATAATTTCATTCGTAGATCTAGAATCTTCCCACGAACCTGCAAGTTTTAGGAATTCTTCTGTGGCATTTTTTGTTTTTACAGGAACCGATGTAAAATAGCTTTGCAAAATAGTTATAACCTGCTGACTAATAGAGCGATTTTCAATTTTTGCAGCGAATCTTAACCTGTCATATAAACGGTCATCCATATCACGTACTTGTAACATTGCCATAATATGCCTCCATATAGAGTATACGACAGATTGCATGAAAAATCAAGCATAATTCATTAATCACAACCACCGGCTCAGCCGGTGGTTTGCTCTGCGGGTACAACCCTTTGTTACCGACCAGCGCTATAGCGCACTGAAACGACTGCCATTCGCACCACTTTTTCTGGCTGCT
>CAMCRZ010000012.1 GCA_945877425.1 uncultured Treponema sp. | reverse complement strand
AATTTGCCCAGGCATTTATGCCTTGTTTTGCCACCCGGCTTTGCGACGTTCAGCCTTTCTTTTTTTAGTGCCGCCGCCACAGCGTACTTGCCAACAAGCTGCATCTTCTTCCAAAACGCTGCACATAAGCGTACAATCCTTCGCAAGTACAGGTGCCCCTCATGCAAAGCGCACAGTCGGGTGACAGTGTCAGGTTAATAAGATATACTGTAAAAATAAATAAAGTATTGGGAGTGTTAAAAATGCTAAATAAAAAAAATGCTGTTCTTTTTTTATGCATTGTATTTGGAGCTGTTATTTTTACAGTTAATGCCATAGAAAACAAAGGGTCAAAACTTTTTGGTATAAAAAATGAAAAAGAAGAACCCGGTTTTTCTGTTTCATTTGCAACACCACAAGGCGAGCTTCCTGCTTTCATATCATATCCTTCCATTCAAGTACAGTTTTCAGAACCGGTAGTAGCACTTGAAGCACTTGGAATGAAATCAAATAAAAGCGAATACGTTTCCATTGAACCTGAACTTAAAGGTTACTGGAAGTGGATAAGCACAAACACAATTTCTTTTGAAAGTGAAGACAAGGCTCTTCCGCAGAAAAGTTATAAAATAAAAATCAACAAAAGAATAAAGTCAATTTCAGGACTGCCGTTAAAGGGACAGAGCGAATTTGAATTTTATACAGAAGGACTTAAACTTATTTCCATAGTTCCAGGCTACAATTTTGTTAAGGAAAACATTTTCGTAGATCCAGACAGCGTTTACCCTGAAACAGCAAAAGACATAGCTTTAGTTTTTAATTCACCTGTAAACCTTAATGTCATAAATAGATTTGTAAAAGTTTTCTCTTCAAATAAAACTTATACTTTTAAGGCATCACAACTTGAACCGGAAAAAATTCATCTTCAGTTAAACGAAACACCATCAGAAGACGAACTCATTTATGTAAAACTTCCGGCAGGCTCTTATGCAGATGAAGGTTTTCTTGCAACATCAAATGCCTGCACACTTAGCTTTAGAACCATGAAGCCATTTAAGTTAGAGCAGGCATATCTTTCTTTGTACGATGCAGGTTCAAATCCTATAAAATTAGTTTTTAACTCTTACTTAAAAGAAAACAGCGAAAGTGAAATTGCAAAATGCATTTCTACAACACTTCCGGGCTTTAAACTTACAGAAGAAAATATTTCAGTTGCAGGAAGATTTGTAACGCTTTCAAATTTGCCGGTTGTTTACGAATCAAAATTTAAGATTTTTATAAACAGCAGCTTAACAGACTCTTACGGCCGCAGACTTTCTGAAAATTATGTAGAAGAAATAGAAATTCCTGCTGCAAAAAGTTTTGCTTCATTTAAAAACTACGGAAAACAAATGCTGGAAGCACAGTTCTATCCTAAACTTGTTTTTCAGCACCAGAACGTATTGGAAGGCTCACGTTATTCATTAAAAAGTACAGCTTCTGCAACAGGACAGAAAATAAACAGCGAGCCTGACGTTTTCTATATTGATCCTAAAGAAGTTCCGAAAAACACTTTGATAACACAGGCAGTTGATCTTGCACCTTATCTCCAAAAAGTAGGAGACGAATATCATGGTGAAGTTGAATTCAACGCATCAATGAAATATGAAAGCAAATACTGGGACTGGTCAGAAAAAAAATATGTCAAAGACTCTTATACTATTAGAAATAATCAGGTTGTGCAGGTAACTGATCTTGGTGCAACTGTACGTTTCGGAAATAAAAAAGCAGCCGTTCTTGTTACAAGTTTGCGCACAGGTAAGCCTGTTCCAAATGCAAAAGTAAATATGTGCTTATATGAAGGTGGAATGCCGCAAGCTTCAGCAGTAACAGATAAAAACGGACTTGCTATTTTAAATTATAACAGACTTGACACAAGTGATGAACTGTTCCTTATTGAAGTAAAAACTGATACAGACAGAATTATCTTTAATGCTTCAACAACAAATATATGGAATTACGGAATAAACTATGTTCAGCCAAGATATGCACGTAAAGAAAGAAATGTTCCGTTTATTTTTACAGACAGAGGATTGTACAAACCTGGTGAAACTGTAACTTTTAAAGTAATAGACCGTAAACTTATAGATGGCGAATATGTGATTCCGGCAAACTATAAATTTTTAATGCAGTTAAAAGGATATTACAACGGTCCGGTTTACGGCGAAGTTGAAGGTGTTCTTGATGAAAATGGATGTGCAAGCGGACAATTTGTTATTCCGGAAAATATTTCTCCTGGAACTTACTTTTTGTATTTCGAAATGGACGGTTACCTTTCAACAGAAAGTATAGAAATTCAGTTTTTCGACAGGCTGCGTTTTGAAGTAAAGACAACTGTTCCTGACATAACATTCTACAAAGGCGATAATGTTTCTGCAGAAGTTTTTGCACAGTATCTTGGCGGCGGAAGTTTAGGCGGCGAAAATTTTACATCAAGCTGGACTTGCCAGCCTTCTTACTTTGCTTCGGAAAACAAAAATCTGGAAAAATTCAGCTTCGGGCCTAAATTTTATTATGAAGGCACAACATCTTTATCCGAAAAGTCAGGCTCACTTGATACAAACGGAAGAACAACAATTTCTCAAAAAACAGGCGATGAAAGAATAATAGGCGCACCTTACACTTACCGCTGTGAAGTTGAAGTAAGCGATGCCGGCGGACAATACATTTCTTCTTCAAAATCCATGACTGTTCATCCGGCAAAATATTACATTGGAGTTAACCGCAAAGGCACATCTTATCCTGAAAAAGGAACGGTTGTTAAATTCAATTATGTGTGCGTAAAACCAGACGGAAAAACTCCTGCACTGTCAGATTTTTCTTCAGACAGACAAATGAAAGTTGAACTTATCAGAAAAGACTGGAAAGAAGTTCAGCAGCGCTCATGGAACGGACAAATAAATACAAGCTGGCAAAAAGTTGACGAAGTGGAAGCAGACTGGATGTGCAGTATTTCAGCATTAGAAACTCCTGCAGAAATTTCAGTTGTTCCGGAAAAAGGCGGCGACTATGTTTTAAGACTTTCTTCAGAAGATTCGTTGGGAAGAAAAGTAGTTACAGAAGTCAGTTTTTACGTTACAGGCGGCGAATGGTACTGGCACAGTGGAAACAACAGTCAGGAAATAACCATTACACCTGATAAAAGCGAATACAATCCCGGCGAAGTGGCAAAACTTCTTGTTCAAAGTCCTTTAGAAAAAGGCACTTATATGATTACAGTTGAACGTGAAGGAATTCTCAGCGAAAAAATCCTTACTTTAACAGAGCCTGCTACAGTAATTGAAGTGCCTGTTACAGAAAAGTATCTGCCGGTTGTTTACATAGGAATTTCATCTTATTCAGTAAGAAATGGTCCTCCGCAAAATGATTTTGATACTCCTGATTTAGACAAGCCGAAAGGTTATTTTGGAATTACTCCGATTTTCGTAAGCACAAAGTCCCGTTCCTTCGACATAGAAATTTCTACAGACAAGCCTTCGTATAAACCTGGAGAAAAAGCAACGGTAAAAATCAAGGCTTCAAAAAACGGAAATGCAGTTCCAAACGCAAGCATTACACTTATGGCAGTTGATCGTGGCGTTATTGATTTAATCGGCTATCACGTTCCAAACCCAGTGAAATTTTTCTATAGTGCAGAGCGGTTTCCTTGTGCAGTTGCAGGCGGCGACTCCCGATATTACCTCATTGATCCTGTAACTTATGAAATAAAAAATTTAGTTGGCGGTGACTCAGAAAGCAATGACGTTAAACTTAACGTGCGCAAGAATTTTGACCCTACAGCAAAGTTTGAGCCAAATCTTGTTACAGACAAAAAAGGAGAAGCATTCTGTTCGTTTGTACTTCCGGACTCACTTACATCATACAGAATTACAGCAGTGGGCGTAAAAGAAAACAGCTTTACTATTGCAGAAGATGAAATGAGCGTTTCAAATCCAGTTTCTGTAAGGCATGTTCTTCCACGTCAGCTTCGCATAAATGATAAAGGAGAAGTTGGAGTTGTAATTTCAAATCTTTCTGAAAAAGACAGTACGGTAAACATTTCACTTTCAGTTTATTCAGGCGTAGAAAAAACCGGTCTTGTTGAAAATGAAAACAAAACTTTACGTTTACCAGGCAACGCTTCCGTTTCAGGAATATCAGAGCAAAAGGTAAAAGTAAAGTCTGAAACAACTGTGCCTGTTATGTTTACTATCAGCGGAACAAAAGACGGATGGGTTACAGTTGAGTTTACAGTAAAAAGCGAACTTGTAAATGAAATAATCCGTTTGCCGCTGAAAATAGAAAGACCGTTTGTTTTTGAAACAGTTACAACATTCGGAACGATTGAAAATAAATTTAAACGTGAAATGATTTCAGTTCCGCATACATTGCAGTCATTTGGAAAATTCTACATTCAGCTGGATGCAACTCGATTAGGAAATTTACGTGAAGCTGTAGATTACGTGTTCAACTATCCTTATGGCTGTATGGAGCAGCGTTCAAGTAAAGTTTTGCCGTTAGTTGCATTCGGTGAATATATTGACGTGTTCGGTTTAAACTCTGAAGTCAAAGATCCTCTGGAAGTTGCAGAATACGAAATTGCTTCATGGGCAAAAAGTCAATGTGACAACGGAGGATTCCCTTACTGGCCGGGCGGAAAAGATGATAATCTTTATGTAAGTTCACGTATTGCAGAAATTTTTGGAATCATGCGTTCTAAAAATCTGGAAATCAGCACTGAAATAGATGTTGACGGTCTTGCCAGATATCTTGTTGACGAATCAAATGTGGGCATAGAAAAAACACAATATATGCAGTCTTACGCTTATGCTTATTATGCAGCAAGTCTTTTAGGCGCAAAAATTCCAGAAGAAAGAATAAAGCTGATGGAAAAGCGTTCTTTCGCTAATCCAATTACACTTTCTTACGTAGGACTTATTTATTTGAACAACAACAGAAGGGAAGACGCTGAAAGAATAGAAAAACTCCTTAGAAAGCAGATTTCCTTTACAACAAGAGGAGTAGACGTTCAGATTAAGACAGACGATTACTACTGGATGGACGATGAATCTTATACATTAGCTGCAATGTTAATGTTCTATTCAAAGTTCAATCCGAAAGACGATGTAAATACTCACCTGATTTACGAGCTTCTTAAACTTCAAAGCATTAAAGGTTACTGGGAAAGCACAGATACTACATCAAGAGTAATGGTTGCAGTTAACTCTTACATAACAGGCCGCAATCTTAAAAGTTTAGATTTTACGGCACAAGTTGATTTTAACAACGAAGAATTTGTAAAAGGAAGCTTTAAAGGTGTTGGCGCAAAACCTGTAGAAAAGGAAATTCCTATTTCTGATTTGAAAGAGTTTAAAGGTCAGAAAGTTCCTCTTGTAATTAGAAAAGACGGGACAGGTGATTTGTATTATACCGTTTCAATGAAGTATGAAATTCCAGTTGGCAAGCAGATTCCTAGAGATGAAGGTATTTGCATCTACACAGAAATTTACGATATTGAAACAGGCAGGGTTGTAGATTCAAATGAACTTGTTCAGGGAAAAGTTTATCGTGAAAGAGTTTACGTTTCTTCTACAAAGTCTCTGGAATACGTTGCAGTTCGTGTGCCGGTTCCAGCCGGATGTGAAATCATAAATTCATCATTTGAAACTACATCAAGCAAGTACAGCAACAAAATTTACAGCAGTGCAAGCAACATTGATTTTTATGATAGCGAAGTTCAATACTTCTGGGACAGATTGTCTACAGTAACAACTACATCATCATTCTTGTTCAGAGCAGCCAGAAAAGGAACTTATCATACTCCATGCGCAACAGCAGAATGTATGTATGAAGATGAAATTTTTGGAAGAACAGCCGGAAAACTCTGGATAATAAAATGACAAAGGTAAAGAATTTTATAAAAAAAATTCCGTTGCCTCTTAAAATTATTCTGATTGCAGTGGTGCTGTATTTTTCAGCCGTAACTGTTTTCAGAATAGTTTTGAAAATTGTTCCTTACAGCGGACTTGAAGAATTTAAAAATCATCAGTACAGCACAAGGTTTTACGACAAAAACGGAACGCTCCTTCAGATAATGCCGCTGGAAGAAGGTCTTTACAGAGAATATCTGCCACTTGAAAAGTTTCCGCCTTCTTTAATTCAGGAATTTATAAATCAGGAAGATAAAAATTTTTATTCTCATAATGGAGTTGATTTTTTTTCCATAGCAAGAGCTTTTTTTCAGAACAGAAAATCTAAAAAAATTGTAAGCGGTGCTTCAACTATTACAATGCAGCTTGTAAGAATTATTTCTCCAAGAAAAGAAAGCGTAAGTTTAAAATTAAAAATTTCCGAAGCAATAAAAGCCTGTCACCTTGAAGCAAAACTTTCTAAAAAAGAAATACTTGAACTTTACATAAACAATCTGCCTTTCGGAAACCAGATTGAAGGAGCTGCAAGTGCTGCCAGAACATTTTATTCAGCAGAACCATCGCAGCTTACGGAAGAGCAGATTAAAACGTTGGCACTTATTCCACGACGCCCAAAAGATTATGCACCGGAAAAAACTTTCACTTATCCTTTTGAAGCGCCTCATTTTATAAATTACGTCATAAAAGAATACAAGCTTAAAAATCAGGTAATTCCGCCGCAGCTTACACTTTCCGTAGATTTAAATCTCATAAAGCTTATCCAGAATGAACTGCTCTGTGAAATAGAAAAAAATTCCAGCTCACGAATTCATAACGGTGCAGCTTTTGTAATAAACAATCAGACTGGAGAAATTATAGCCTGGCTTGGCAATGCTGATTTTTTTGATGATGACAACTCAGGACAAATTGACGGCGTTCTTGTAAAAAATCAACCGGGAAGCTCCATGAAACCTTTACTTTATGCATTTGCTTTAGAAAACGGATTTCCTCCTTCCAGCATTTTACCGGACATTCCACAAAGTTACGGTGGAGAAGGAGTTTATATTCCCCTTAATTTCAACAACGGTTACAACGGGCCTGTGCGCTTTAGAGTTGCATTAGGTTCAAGTTTAAATGTTCCTGCAGTTTATCTTTTAAACAGGCTTGGCGTAACTAATTATATGGATTTTCTCCAGAAAGCAGGCTACACATCTCTTGAAGGAACACGCCAGTCTACAGGACTTTCTCTTGCACTTGGTTCCAGCGAAGTTACGCTTTACGAAATGGTCAAGGCATTCAGCATTTTTGCAAACGACGGAAATATTCTGGAAAATACACAGTTTTTAAGCTGCAGTTCTTCTTTCAAGCCTTCAATGCAAAAAGTAATTTCTAAAGATACAGCAAGAATTATGTGCGACATTTTAAGTGATGATGCTTCAAGAAAGCTTGGGTTTGGTTTCGCAAAAGTTTTCCAGACTGATTATCCTTGTATGTTTAAAACAGGAACGTCAAATCAATTTCAAAATATTATTGCATTAGGTTCAACTTCAAATTTTACCGCAGGAGTCTGGATGGGAAATTTCGAAGGTCAGACAGTTGTGGGAAAAACAGGCAGCAGCATTCCGGCACTTATTGTAAGAAAAACCCTTGATTACTTAACGGCAGAATATGGCGCTCAAAAATTCAAAAGCCCTGAAAGTTATGAAAAAATTGACGTGTGCGTTCTTTCGGGAATGAAAGCCGGCAAAAACTGTCCTTCTGTTACAAAAGAATTTTATTCAAAGCTAAGTGATAAGCGTTTTCAGGAATGTTCTTGGCACAGAATGGAAAAGGGAACAGTTAAAGTTTATTATCCTACAGAATATCAGCACTGGTTAAACGGCAAAAATAATGCAGGAGAAATTTCTCAGGAAGCAGGACCTTTGGAAATAACGTATCCAAGGAACAATTCACTTTTCTTCTACGACCTAAGTCTTCCGCCTTCAGTGCAGTTTTTAAGAATAGAAGCTGTTGGAGGAAGCAGCCCGACTGCATCACTTTACGCTGACGGAAAGTTTGTCTGTGAAAAGAGCCAACCTTTTTACTGGAACATTCCGCTTGAAAAAGGAAATCATTTTGTTACAGTTGAATGTAACGGAGAAGCAAAAACTGTTTCTTACACGGTAAAATAAAAATTTGCAAAAATTAATTTGTGAACATATAATATTTTTATGGAAAACATCCAAAATATTATTGAATACTATGATGAACTTTTTCCAGTTTCGGAGAGTCAGAAAGATTTTTTTAAAAACTTTACAACTGATTTTTTACAGCCTTTAAAGTACCTGCGCATAAATTGCAGAACGGGAGTTTTTGAAAATTATCTTGCAAAAGAAGGAATTGATGTAACTGGTGTGGACTCATGTGCTGAAATTCTTCATTCAGCAAATTTAAAAAAGCACAGTCAGTTTGAATCCATCAGATTTTTCCAGATGAAATACGAAGACATTGCCCGCTATTTAGGAAAAGGATTTTACAACGTAATAGCCTGCCTTAACAGCAGCATTGTATTTTTTAAAGATTTAAATCTTATTGAAAAATTCTTCACTGATGCAAAAAAACTTTTGACAGAAAAAGGCAAACTTGTTCTGGAACTTTATAATTTTTCCAACTACAAGGGCAAATCCATGATTCAGCTTCCTGTAAGAGAAAGCCTTAGGGTAAAGCTTTTTTCGGAAATAAGCGCCACTGGAAAAAGAGAAAATGAATTTGTTCTTGCGCAAAATCTGGAAACAGGAAATGGACGCCTTCTGCAGATAATGAACAATGTGCCTGTCTGCCTTATTTTCCCTGATGAAATAAAAGAGCTTGCAAAAAAAGCCGGTTTTAAAAACACAGAGTTCTACGCTGATTACAAAAAATCACCTTTCAGCAGTGACAGTCAGAAACTTGTTGCAGTTTTGAGTTTGTAAAGCTTTAGTTTATCTTCCAGCGGTTGCCGTCTTTTACAAAACGTTTTGCGTTTACTTCCAGAAGCCTTCCGTCTTCGCCAGCCATTTTTACCATTGAAGTAATAGGGTTAACTTCTATAACACGGAAATTCGTTCCGTCGTAGTAAAGGCGTATTCCTTCAGAAGGTAAATTCTTTCTTGCCTGAGCGTACCAGTCGTATTCGTAACTTAAGCAGCACAAAAGTCTGCCGCACTGTCCGCTTATCTTCATGGAATTCAAGCTTAAGTTTTGTTCTTTTGCCATTCTGATGCTTACAGGACGAAGTCTGTCACTTACGGAATTGCAGCAGTAAGGTCTTCCGCAAACACCAAGTCCGCCTGTAATTCGGCTTTCATCTCTTACGCCTATCTGACGTAATTCAATGCGCATCTTAAAAACAGAAACTAAATCCTTTACAAGTTCACGGAAATCTACACGGTTTTCGCTGCTAAAGAAAAACAATGCTTTCTGCTCACCAACAAGAAAGTGCACTGAAATAAGCTTCATGTCAAGTTTGTGCTGTTCAACTTTTTCCCTGAAAATAGAAAATGCTTCTTTTTCCTTTTCAAGCAAAGTTTTAGCGTGGTTTAAATCATCAGCAGAAGCAATTCGTGAAACTTCCACAACATCTGCCGGCTTAATTCCAACAGGTGTAACGGCTCGTCCAAGATTTCTGGCAAGGTCGTTTCCGTATCGTGTAGGAATAATTACAAAATCATTATCTTTAAGTTCCATTCCTTCAGGAATAGTTGCGTAAATGCCTTCGTTTGAATATTCCAGCTTAAGTTTATAAAGTTCATCCGGAAAAATAAAATGCCCGTCACTTTCAACAGTGATATTGTCATCCTCTAAAGAAGAAAGATCTTCATTTTCTTTGTCTATGTCTTGCTCAAAAATATCTGACATAAAAACTCCTGATAAAATAATAACTTTTAAGACGCCATCAAGTCTACAAGCATACCGCTTATTTCTTTAATTTTAGAAAGCATTTTAAAAGTGTCTTTCTGTTCGTAAAGAAAATATTTTGTAAGCTCGTCTAAAGACTGATTTATAATCTGAATCTGAACACGAGGAGGAACTTCCCTGCCTTTTCTGTCACGCATTGGAACTTTTAAGCGAGTGTTTGGATCTCTTACAAAACGTTTTTCCGAAGTAACTTTAAAATTATTCTTTTCAACGTATTTTATAAAAACAGAAACTTTTTTCTTAAACTCAGAAAAATTTTCCGGAAGCATATTTTCCCGTAAAGTGTCAGCTGCAATTTCCGCCTGATCACGTAAATAAACGGCTGCTTCTTCTACTTCAAGACCGGCAATTTCCGGCGGAAAACCTTCTTCTTTAAGTTTCAGTTCTGCTTTGCTTTGTTCAATGGCAGATTCAAATGCTTTTCGTTTAGTTTTGTCTGTTTTTTTAGTTTCAGTTTTTTGAGATGTGGAAGCAAATTGTGCGGCGTAATTAAAGACATTTAAAGGCGTAACTTCCATAGAACACTCGTTTACACTAAAATTTTAAAGATTTAGAAGTAATAGCCTGCTGGTTCTGCCACTCGGAAACTGAATTGGAATACGCAGTTTCATCAGAAAGTGAAATGCAGTGACCGTTAATGACAACGTCTTCTTCAGCACGAAGCCTGTGAGTCTGAATATCACCAATTACTGTACTTGTTGAAAGAAGATGAACGGATTCTGGCGCAATAATATTTCCCTTTACAACACCGCCAACTGTAATTGAACGGGCCGTAATGTTTCCGTTAATGCGGGCTTTTTCTCCTATAATCACATTGCCGTGAGTTTCAAGGTTTCCGTCAAGATCGCCGTCTATTCTTGTAAAGCCGTTAATCTTAATATCACCTTTTATAAAAGACCCATGTCCGATTAAACTGTTAATAGAAATATCATCATTAAAAATAGCCATAAACTGATTACTTAACGTTAATGTATTTAGCAGGATCAACAACATCAGAGCCAATGTGAACTTCGTAATGAAGATGAGGACCTGTTACAATTCCTGTGCTGCCTATATTGCCTATAACTTGACCTTGAGTTACAGTGTCACCTTTGCGGACTCTTGTTGTAGAAAGATGAGCGTAACGTGTATAAATTCCGTATTTGTGCTTGATGATTATATTGTTGCCGAAACTGTCGTCATATCCAACTGTAACAACCTGACCGTTAGCCGTAGCAACGATTGGATCGCCGGAACGCCATGTACTGAAGTCCAGCCCTTTGTGAATGTACCATTGCTGTGTAATAGGGTGAATTGTCTGACCAAATTCCATTGAAATATGACCTATTCCGTTTTTAAGCGGCCAGATGTTAGGAATATCTGTAAAAAGTGAAGACTGATTTTCAAGCATCTTACCTATCTGCTCAATAGGCTGAACTGTACTTTCCAGATAAGATGTAAGCTGCCTTATGTCAGAAGTTTCTTTTAAAGTTCCTGTTGTAATGTCCTGAGTGTCGAATAAAGAAGCAAGGTCGCTGTTTCTGCCGGAAGCATTTGAAACGCTGGAACTTTGATTTAAACCGAGTTTTGAAAGTGTCTGTGATAAAGCTGTCTGGAATTTTTTAACTGCAGGAAGAAGATTGTGCGTTCCGTCTCTAAGTTCATCAAAACTGGCAAGATTTTCTTTATTTTCTTCCCTTAATCTGCTGATTTCAACTATTGTGGCAGCGTTCTGCTTGTTGAAGTAAACAAACGAACCTAAAATTCCGCATATTACAAGAATGCCGAGTATTAAGGCAAAAACGTTAGTCTGAAAATTTAAAACACGTCCCTGTGCATGAGGAACAATCATTATAGTGAGTTTTTCGTCAAAGATTTTAAAGATGCTGGCAAATCCGTGTCCTATTTTTGTAAAGAACAGTCCAATACCATGCATTATGCGGGAAACTAAGCTCTTTTCTAGTTTTTTATATCTTCTGGTACGTGCCAAAATAAATCTCCAAAATATCACGCAATTATAGCATAAGGTTGTGTTTTGGTCAAACAAGTTGAAGGTGTCCAAAATGCCATTATGTTACAATTTTTTATTGACTTGAGAACATTACTATGTTATTTTATCGGTATAGAAAGTAGAAAACTTGAAGTTTATCTGGAAAAGTCTATTTAAAATCGGTACAAGTTCAGTAAGTAAACAAATCAGTTGGATTATCAGTTCCACACGTAAATAATTGTGTACCATATTAAAACCTCTTTTCCTGAACAATATAATTCTTAAGGATAAAGCCATGCAATTTTTTGATACTCATGCCCACATCGGGTTGATTTACGATGATCCCGTTGAACAATTACGCGTTCTTTTACAGGCAAAAAGTGCCGGTGTTTCAAGAATCATAAGCATTAATAATTCCCTTCACGAATTTAAAAAGGAATACAACATTTTAAAGTCAAAAAAGGGTGTTTATCATGCTGTAGGTGTAGGTCCTTCTGAAGTAAATACTCCTGGAAGCGACTGGATTAAAACTATAGAAGAAAGCGTTTCTCTTCCAAACGTTGTAGCAATAGGAGAAACTGGTCTTGACTACTACAAGCAGTACGGAGACAAGCGTCGTCAGATTGAACTTTTCATTACACAGCTTGAACTTGCCCAAAGTCATAATCTTCCTGTAATAATTCACAATCGTGAAGCAGGCAAAGATATTTTTGATATCCTTAAAGACAGAATTCCTTCAAAAGGTGCAATTTTTCACTGTTACAGCGAAGATGCAGCTTATGCACAGATGTGTCTTGATGCAGGACTTAACGTTTACTTTTCTTTTGCAGGAAATCTTACTTACAAGAATGCACGGAACCTTCACGAAACTGTATTTAAAGTTCCTCTGGACAGAATGTTAATAGAAACAGAAAGTCCGTTTATGATTCCAACTGAATTCCGTGAAAAAAAGCGCACTATGCCTGCAATGCTTCCTTCAACTGCAAAATTCCTTGCCGAAATGCTTGAAATGGAACTTGAACCTTTGGCAGATCAGCTTTGGAAAAACAGCTGCAAAATCTTTGGCTTGCCAGAGTAGTTTATGGATTTATATCACCCTGTAAAAATCGGAAACGTTGAATTAGAAGGAAACCTCTTTCTTGCTCCTATTGCCGGATACAGCGATCGTGCTTTTAGAACTTTATGCGTTGAGTGCGGTGCATCATTTTGTACAACGGAAATGGTCAGTGCTGAAGCCTTGACACGTGGTTCTGGAAAAACAGAAGAACTTATGCTTAAGTCGCCTGCAGAAAAGCATTATGCTGTCCAGATTTTTGGCGGAAACGGTGATGTTATGGCAAGGGCTGTTCCTCTTGTTCTGGAAAGAACTGACTGTGACGTAATTGATATAAACGGCGGCTGTCCTGTTCCTAAAATAACTA
The DNA here is from genome assembly GCA_945877425.1 of uncultured Treponema sp. GTDB lineage: Bacteria > Spirochaetota > Spirochaetia > Treponematales > Treponemataceae > Treponema_D. Next base: position 51,793 of record CAMCRZ010000012.1, on the reverse strand, counting down.
AAAGCGGTGCAGGAAGTATGCTTACTAAAGAGCCGGAGCGTTTGTATTCAATAGTAAAGGCTGTAAAAGATGCTTCCATTAAATACGCTTCTGAACATCAGGAAAGGGGAAATGTTCCTGTAACTGTAAAAATTAGAAGCGGCTGGGATTCTTCTTCCATAACGTGGAAAGAATGTGCTGAAGCTGCATTAAAAGCCGGCGCTGATGGAATTACAATTCACGCAAGAACAAAAGCTCAAGGTTATGCCGGACATTCTGACTGGAACATTGTAAGGCAGCTTGTTGAATTCGTTAACGGAAAAATTCCTGTTTTCGGAAGCGGTGATGCATCTACTCCTGAAACTGCAAGGCAAATGCTTGAAGAAACTGGTGTTGATGCCGTTATGTTTGCAAGAGGTGCAATGGGCGATCCTTTTTTGTTTAAGCGGACAAAAGAATATCTTCTTACAGGAAGTTACAGTATGGAAACTTTGCAGGAAAGGCTTGCTGCCGGTTTTAGGGAATTGTATCTGAATGTAGAAGTTCAGGGCGAAAGGGCAGCCTGTCTGCAGATGCGCAAAAAGTTCTGTGCGTACAGTTCCGGAATAAAAGGAGGCGCTTCTTTAAGGAAACAGATTGTTCAGGCGGAAAGTTGTGCTGAATATAAACGGATATTTAGTTCTTACCTTGAGCAAAACACTGTAAACTAATAAAATAGTACAATGTCAATTTTCAAAAGTCTTGCGGAATTTTTCCAGTCTTTATTTCAATCCTCATCACCTGAAGTTAAACAGCGTCAGACTGTTCGTAAGCTTGAAAATGAATTGAAACTTCTTGCACCAAATCTTTACAAAAACAGCCTTGTTCAGCCAAACTTTGCAGAAGGCCTGCGTATTCTTTATTCAAATACAAAAAAAATCGGTGATCTTTTAGGTGAAACAATTTGTTCTGACAACTTAGAGCGTAACCATCGTTTTGAAGAGCAGCTTCTTCTTACAGGCTTTGATGATGAAGCTCAGGAAATAATTCAGAGAATGGATTATGAGCAGCGTAAAGACGGAGCGTTACAGGCAACTTCTCTTTTGCGTTATTTTGAAAATGAGCATCACGAGCTGGAAAAAGTTGTGCGCCAGATGAACAATCCTGTTTTTATGAAAATTGATTCTGTTTTAGATAAAATCAAGCAGTTAAATGATATATGTCACTTTAATTACGTTTCTGTCATCAGGCTGTTTGACGAAAATTTCCGTGGCTTGGAAAATACAGCACCGTCTTTTCAGGCTATTCCGATTGATTTGCTGGAAACGGCACTTTGCGATTTGTATTACGTTATTGCAGATATGGACGTTACAAGTTCTTTAAGCAATGCAATTCTGGCACTTTATAAACTTTACAATAGAAATCAGTTTGATGATGAAAAAGTAAACTCTCTTATTGGAAATTTGAGGAAAATTCAGAGTATTGTAAAACACGTGTTCAATAAGGAAGTTTTGCTTGCTTTTATAAGGCTTTCAAAAAAAGATTCTGAATATGTTCCCCAGAAAGCTGTTTACCACGGAAATGCTAGAAAAAAATATGCTGAATTCCTTGAACAGCGTTTTGTTGTTGATGAAAAGCGCCTTAAAAATGAAATCCAGGACGAAACTATCAGTTCCAAAGTTCACGACCTTTTTGGCGATAAGCAGCTTCTCCCTCTTGCAGGATACAATGCTGACGTAAACAATCAGCTTAAGCAAAGTACGCCTCAGTCTTTTTCGTTTATACTTCCAATGCAGGTTTTAAAGACGTTTATTTTTTTCTTTTACGAAGAAAGCGTAAAAGCTGTTGTAAATGACATTGTAATAGAAGGCTTTTTTAATAATCCGGCTTACAAAAGTGATTTTTCTGCAATAGTTTTTACTTTAAACGAGGCAATGGAAAGAATAAGTGAATTTGAAAAGAATTTTTCCAGAGGTAGCAAATTTGACGAAGCCCTTATTACAGGTCTTATTCACGACAGCCACAGAGATGCAACTTTTGGCGTAAAGCTTAGGGAAATGATTGACAAAATCAACAAGGAAGCAAAATCAATTATTCAGGAAGAAACAAATAATATAAATCAGCTTCACAAACGGCTTGCAGATATTGTAATTGAAGCTAAAAAACCAAGTTCAGAACTTATTACGAATTTAAAAACGCTTATGAATTCTTCTAGAAACAGGGATAAAACAGGACTTTTCGAGTTACAGTTTCCGCTGTGGAAGGTATTCCTTGAAATAATGAAGAATTATGTTATAATTGGAGCAGAGAAAAAATAATGGATAAAGAAACTAAAGCAATTCAGGAAGGCATTATTCACGCCACAATTCAATCTGACAAAGAAGCCCTTTCTCATTACGAAAAGCAAATTTACGACTTGCAGCAGATGCTGGAAATTTCCCGCTCTTTGTGTACAACTCTTGAACTTCCAAATTTGATTGAATCAGTGCTTTATATTGTTATGGCACAAATGCGTGTTATGGGTGCTGGAATTTTTATAAAAGAATCAATTGAAAATTCCGATTTTTACCTTAAGAGAAATTACAGCGGTCTGGAAATTGATCCTAGCCGTGACTATAAAATTTCTTCACATTCAGTATTTTGTGAAAAGATAGCTGAATTCGGTTCAGTTTTTACCCTCGACGACTTAGAGCCTGCACTTTCTGATACAGAAGAATTCAAAATGCTTAAGGAAATAAATCCTTCGCTTATTGTCATTCTCAGTGTAAAAAATCATATAAACGGATTTTTAATTCTTGGAGAACGCATTGCCATTGATGTAGACGGCGCAACTTATACTGATTATGAACGCAACGAAATAGGAACTATTGCTTCTTTAGCTTCTATTGCCGTAAACAATGCTTCTCTTGTAGAACAGTCTTCCACAGACATGATGACTCATCTGAAGTTAAGGTATTACTTCTTCAATATTCTGACAGATAAAATTGACGCCTGTTTTTCTCAAAAAGAAAAGCTTTGTGTTTTAATGCTTGATATTGACTTCTTTAAAAAGTTTAACGACACTTACGGCCATGCTTGCGGTGATTACGTTTTGCAGACAGTTGCCCGTATTATTAAAAGTAATATCCGTAATGATGATATGGCCAGCCGTTATGGTGGAGAAGAGTTTACGGTTATGCTTCCTGTAACTGCCAGAGAAGAAGCAATGCTTGTAGCAGAAAGAATCAGGAAATCAGTAGAAGACTTTGACTTTTTCTATCAGAATGAACATATGAAGGTTACTCTTTCTGTAGGAGTTTCTGAATTTTCTGTAGACGAAAATCCTGTTACTAATGCAAAGGAACTTGTAGATCAGGCAGATAAAGCACTTTACTATTCAAAGCGTACTGGAAGAAATAAAGTTTCTTTTGCTGATGAACAGGTTATTGCAGAAATTGACAGGGAAAATCAGCAGTAATTTAAAGCCGTAAAGCCGATGTTTTTAAGAAAACCTTTTAGATATACGTTCGTAAATGCAACTCTTACAATTGTCTTAATCAATTTAGCTGTATTTTTCGTTTCCATGGTAAGTCCAAATGTAAAAGTATGGCTTAGTGCAAATTATGTGTTTATGAGAGACGGACCTTTTCACTGTTTCTGGCAGCCTTTAACTTATATGTTCGTACATTCAAACTGGAGCCACATTCTGTTCAATATGATTGCTTTGATTTGTTTCGGTTACAGCATTGAACGGGCAATCGGCAGTAAAGAATTTGTGCTTTTCTATTTATTAACGGGTTTTTTAGACGGCATTATTTCCATCATAGTTTACAGCAAATTTCATATGCCTGTATTTTTAATGGGTGCAAGCGGAGCAATTTACGCACTTCTTTTTGCATACGCTGTTATTTTTCCAAGGAACAGAGTATTTATCTGGGGAATTCTTCCTATTCAAGCGCCGGTTCTTGTTTTACTTTATGCAGTAATTGAATTTGTAAGTCAGTTTTCTATGGATTCAACTGCACACTTAACTCATTTAACCGGATTTGTTGTGGCATGGATTTACTTTGTCGTAAGAATGGGCGTCCATCCAATGAAAATATGGAAAGACACATTTTCAAACTAGCACTTTTCGCCTTAATTTTTTCGCTAAAGACAGTTTTTGCTTACTCACAGGCACCTTCTGAAAGAGAACAGTTGCGTATTTGCGTCTGGGCAGATTTAGATCCGTTTCCGGGGCAGTTTTCTGTTAACGAAGAAGATTTTTCTCAAAAAGAAGAGCTTCCTGAAAATAAATCAGCAGATAAGACTGAAAGTGAAAAAGCAGGAAATTACACGGAAAAAGAAAAAATGTTTCACCTTCTGTTTGATTTTGCAATTGACAGAACTAAGGAAACAGCGCCTTTTTTAATATCAGGAATGTTAAGCGGCTGGGAGTTTGAGTATACGCCTTTGGATAAAAGCAGAAATGTGGAAGAATTCTGGAGCTTTAAGGAAGTTGAGCCTTTTAACCCTGACATAAATCACCTGACGTTCCATTATCCTGAAGTGTCTGGAAACAAACTTATAAGCTGGGTTTACTGTGACAGGACAAAAGAGCAGATCCGCAGTTATGATATGTGGAATTCCATAGTTCATTCTAAAATACACGGAAATGGCAGCGGTTCTGTGGAAGATGGATTTGAAGGCATAAAGGAAGCCTGCAGTAATGCCGTTAAAAACGCTGTAAGGGAATACTGGCGCACAATGATAAAAAACAAACCTAAAGAAATTTCAGGAAAAGTGTTACTTACTGGAAATCCGAGAATTTATATAAAGGAAGGCAAGTATATAGTTGACCTTGATTTTTTTCTTGAAACTGATAGAATAGTTCCATATCGATATTACTAACTTTGGAGGTAATCATGAAGAAAATTTTAGTTTTAGCAGCTGCATTATTTATTTTTGGAACAGTTTTTGCACAAACTGCATCAGATGCAACAGTGGAAGCTTTAGACAGCTATCAGGATACTGCAACACAAATCATCAAGATTGAAGATAAATATGCTTACCTTCACGAAAAAGCAAAGTCTGTAAATATTGAACTTGAATACACACCGCTTACTGGTGAAGTTCGCCTTTACTACACTTGTATGGCAGCAAGTTTTGATCAGGGTGAAGCTATGAACACTTCAATTGCTGTATACGAAGATTTCGCTCTTGAAAATAAATACAAACACTATACTTATAAAGCAAAAGATAAAGTAAAGTACTTTAAAGATGATCGTGGAATGAGAATGGCAACTTATGTTTCTCAGGTAATATTTACAAGATAAGCATAACAACATTCTCAACTGAAACAACAAACACTTTACTAATTGGAAAAAAAATGGCAGATCTAAAAACTCTTATTAAAAATTTACATCCTCTTGAAACAAAAGTTCTTCTTCATTATGGCTTGAAAGATGAATTAACATCTACACGTCTGCAGGTGGAACTTGGCTATAAAGAAGGTCATGCAAATCAGGCATTCAGCTGGCTTGCAGGAAAAAAGCTTCTTGCAGAAGTAAGCCGTACTCCTCACACATATTTTGAACTTACTGATTTTGGACGTAAAGTTTTAAAAGACGGTTTTGCCGAAGAAAGAATTGTTGAATTCTTAAAAAATAACGGTCCTAAACATCTTCCTGAAATTGCTCAGGCACTTGGTATTGAAAACAAAGATGTTGGTTCGGCTTTCGGTTCATTAAGCAAGGACAATGTTCTTGGAATGAATAGTGAAAAAAAGGCTGAATATAAAGGAAATCCACTTCCAGAGCGTTTTGCTGTTTCAAAATCTTTAATAGAAAGAGCTTCTAAAGCAGAAAATTCCCAGCTTGATGCTGCAGATTTAACTAAGGCTGAAATTGAAATAATGGCTGGCCTTACAAAAAAACGCGGCATAAGCGACACTCCTTTTAAAACAATTGAACGTGAAACTGTAGCATATAAACTTACACAGGCATTTGAAAAAGTTGCAGAAGCACTTAAATCAGCAGGAATTACAGGCAACGAAATTGGTGAAATTACGCCTTCCATGCTTTCCAGCGGTGAATGGAAAAAGGGAACTTTCCGTGGTTACAATATTTCTATTCCGCCGGCACGCATTATTCCGGGAAGAACTAATCCTTATGTGCAGTTCCTTGAATCTGTAAAGGACAAGCTTTGTTCTCTCGGCTTCCAGGAGTTTGACGGACCTCTTGTTGAAACTGAATTCTGGAACGGTGATGCACTTTTTATGCCTCAATTTCATGCAGCCCGTGACATTCACGATGTTTACAGGTTAAAAAATCCAACTCACGCTAAAGAAATTGAAGAACCATTTTTAAGCAATGTTGCTGCTGTTCACAAAAACGGTGGAAATACAGGAAGCCGTGGCTGGAATTATGAATTTGATCATGAATTTACACGCCGTCTTATTATGCGTTCTCAAGGAACAGTTTTGTCAGCACATCAACTGGCAAAGGCAGAAATTCCAGGCAAGTATTTTGGTATTGCACGCTGTTTCCGCTACGACAAAGTAGATGCTACACACTTAAGCGATTTTTATCAGACAGAAGGAATTATTCTTGGCGAAGATGCAAACCTGTGCAATCTTTTAGGAATACTTAAAATGTTTGCTACAGAAATTGCCGGTGCTGAAGAAGTTAAATACGTTCCTGGATACTTTCCGTTTACAGAGCCTTCTATTGAAGTTCATATTAAGCATCCTAAACTTGGCTGGTTTGAGCTTGGCGGTTCAGGTATTTTCCGTCCTGAAGTTACAAAAGCAATGGGCATAGATGTGCCTGTTCTTGCTTGGGGAATTGGAATTGACCGCATGGCTTTAATGGCTTTAGGCTTGAACGATTTACGTGAATTGTTCTGCGAAGATATAGAAAGAGTGAGACTTCGTAAAGCAAAATTCTAACTTACTGCTCTATTTTACAAGTTAAAGTTGCTGCGTATAGAAAAACACTTTCTTAAAACCTTATTTTAAGAGTATGGTTATGAAAAGAAAACTTTTTTACCTGATTCTGGCAGTTATATCTGTTAATTGGGTATTTTCAAAAACAGTAAGGGTTGGATATTACATTGATGCCGGTAATTTTATGTCAGGTTTTTCTGATGAAGATGAAAAAAGCGGCTATGCTTACGAATATGTCCAGAACCTTCTTCTTTACACAGACGACTGGCAGTATGAATACGTCTACGGTTATTGGGATACGCTTTACGAAAAATTATTAAAGGGCGAAATTGATTTGCTGCCTGATATTTCTTACTCTAAAGAAAGAGAAAGAGAACTTTTTTATCCAAAACATTCAATGGGCGCAGAAAGTTATTACCTTTACAGCAAGATAGATTTAAACTTTATAGGCAGTAACTATGATGTGTTTGACGGCAAGACAATTTACGTTGGAAAAGATTCTTATCAGAGTCTGCTATTAAAAGAGTGGATGAAAAAAAATAACGTTAACCTTGTTGTTACGGAACGTCCTTACAGTGAAGATTTAGAAACTGAATTTAACGAAAATCTTTTTGAGCTTTTTCTTGGAATTGATACTGTTGCAGAAGAAACTTGGGAACCTGTTGTAAAAGTGGGTTCTTCGGACATTTACCTTGCTGTGTCGAAAAAGAGCCCTGAAATTCTGGAAGAGCTGAACGAAGCATTAGACGAAATCAATTTTACTTATCCGTATTATGTAAGCAATCTTTGGGCAAAATATTTTACTTATTCAACTACAACAAAATGCCTTTCTGAAAGGGAAAAAAAGTGGGTTGAAAATCACAAGGAAATTGTAATAGGCATTACTTCAGAAGATTTGCCTTTTTGCGCCTACAATGAAGAAGAAAAGCAGGAAGAAGGTATTGTTACTTATATTTTAGATTATCTTCTTTTTTACTTTGATTTTAGTGATTTAAACGTTTCTTACAGAGAATTTGACACTTACAGCGAAATGCAGCAGGCTCTTGATAAGGGCGAAATTACTGCAGCTTTTCCTTTTTCACAAAACATAACAAGCGACAAAGAAAATAATCTGCTTACAAGTTCGATTTTAAATTACAATCTGGCGTACGTTTTTAATCCAAACACACGGTCTGAATTTATGGAAAGTGTAGCAGTTCGTGAAGACAGACGGGCACGTAAATTCGTAAAGAAAGAATATCCTTATGCAAGGCAAAAAATATTTTCTACACTTAAAGAGTGTTTCGATGCAGTTTTAAATAATGAAGTTTCAGGCGTTGTAATAAACGTTTACGCTGCACAGTCAATGCTTCACAATAACGTGGAATACGAAAAGCTTAAAACTCTTGCACTTACAGATGAAATGTCCCTGTGCTTTGCCGTTAAACAGGAAAATGCTCCTTTTGCCAGCATGATAAATAAACTTATGGAAACTATTTCACGGCAGGAAATAAGTTCACTTATTACAAAGTATTCGCTTAAAAATTATGAACATACTTTTGCGGGCTTTATTAAGGCAAACTTAAAGTTCATTGGTTTTACTATTTTAAGCATTGTCGTTATAGTGCTGCTTCTTACTTTTGGAATAAAAAAGCTTAAGGTTTTGATTTACTTTGATACACTTACAGGGCTTTACAACAGACGTTACCTTAACTCTTATTTGAAAAAGGCAATCCGGTTGTGTTCGCATAAAAAAGAAAAGCTGAGCATTATTCTTTTTGACCTTGATAATTTTAAAATCATAAACGACACTTACGGCCACGACTTTGGCGATGAAGTTTTAAAAGCTGTAACGAAAACTATTTCCCGTGAACTTAAGCATGGTGATTTTGCATTCCGTTGGGGCGGCGAAGAAATTCTGATAACCCTTAAAACTGATAAAGACGAAGCTGTTTCTTTTGCCGAAACTTTAAGGCAGAAAATTGAAAAGAAAGTCATTAAGTGCAATGAACATAACGTGCAGGTTACGGCTACAGCAGGAATTGTTTCTTATGAAAAAGGCGATACAAGCAGGGAACTCTTTAAGCGTGCTGACAAAATGATGTACGAAGGCAAAAACAGAGGAAAAAATAACTGCTGCTTCTAAAATTTCAGGACTGTTTTAGGAGAAAATAAAATGAAAAAATACACATTGATTTATAATGCCCGTCTTGTTGATTCAGACGTAGACATTAAAAATGGTGCAGTTTTAATTTGCAATGATAAAATCGAAGGGTTTCCTGGAAAAGATGCTGTAAAGAAAATGCTTTCCGACAATTCGGTTTTAAAGTACGATGCAAAAGGCTGCACTGTTATGCCCGGCTTTATTGATATGCACGCTCATTTCAGGGATCCAGGTTTAACTGCAAAAGAAGACATTGAATCAGGAAGCAGAAGTGCTGCAGCCGGCGGGTTTGGAACTTTAGTTTTAATGCCTAATACAAAGCCTGTCGTAAGTTCAAAAGAAATGGCTGTAATAAATAACAATCGGGCTAAAGCTTTTGGATTTGCCGATGTAATTCAGTCTGTAAGCATAACGGAAAATTTTGACGGTAAAACAATTTCTCATCTTAACGAACTTGATGCAAAAACTGTGCCTGTCATTACTGAAGACGGAAAAGAAGTCTGCAACTCTGCCGTAATGCTGGAAGCTATGAAAATTGCTGCCGGGAAAAAAATCATTGTAAGCTGCCATTGTGAAGATCCGTTTCTTGCTGATGCAGCCAGACCGTTCAGGCAAAATGCATTGTCTTTGCTAAATAAAGAAAAAGTTTCAGCTGCAGAAAAAAAAGCGGCTGTAGAGAATTTAAAGCAGGCAAATGCTCTGTTAGCTCTGGCAGAAGACACTGCAACTTACAGAAATATTTCTCTTGCCAGGGAAGCAAAGTGCCACATTCACCTTTGTCACGTAAGTACTGAAAATTCCATATCAGCTGTAAGGGAAGCAAAAAAGCGCGGTGTAAATGTAACTTGCGAAATAACGCCTCATCATCTTGGGCTGAGCGGAGAAAAATTACCTGAAATATTTAACATAGTAAATCCGCCGTTAAGGGAAGAAAAGTCAAGGCTTGAATGCATAAAGGCTTTAAAAGACGGCACTGCTGACGTAATTGCAACTGACCATGCACCTCACACTAAAGAAGATAAACTTGCAGGAAGTCCAGGTTTCAGCGGATTGGAAACAGCTTTTGCTTTATGCAACACGGTTCTTGTAAAGGAAAACAAATTTTCTCTAAAAAAACTTTCTGCACTTATGAGCGGTAATGCTGCTTTAATTTTAGGCTTAAAAGACAAAGGCTTTCTTAAAGAAGGCTTTAAGGCTGATTTTGCCATAGTTGATTTAAATGAAGTGTGGACTGTAAAAGGAGAAAAGTTTGCAAGTAAAGGAAAGTTTACGCCTCTTGAAGGAAAAAAACTTACGGGAAAAGTAAAGGCTTCTTTTTTTAACGGCAAACTTGTTTTTTCTGATTTTGGTTTTTCAAATAACTTATGACTTTAATTTCAAAATTATTGACATGAAAAATATAAAGTAGTATAAATATCATAGTAAATTACTAGGAATAGGAGAAAATCAGAATGAAAAAAGTAGTAACATTAGCAACAGCAGCACTTTTACTTACAGGTCTTATTTCTTGCAAAAAAAGCAACAAACTTGTAATCGGTGCAACACCAGTTCCACATGTTGAACTTTTAAATCTTGTAAAAGATGATCTTGCAGCAGAAGGCGTAGATATTGAAATCAAGGAAATGACAGACTACGCTGTTTTAAACGAAGCTCTTGAAAGTGGCGATCTTGATGCAAACTTTGACCAGCACATTCCATACATGGAATCAACAAACGAAGAAAAAGGATTTCATCTTGTAAATGCCGGCGGAATTCACATTGAACCTTTTGCGGTTTATTCAAAGAAGTTTTCAAAAATTGAAGACATTCCAGACGGAGCAACTATTGCAATTCCAAACGATCCAACAAACGAAGGACGTTCACTTCTTCTTCTTCAGTCAGCAGGTCTTATTACTTTAAAAGACGGAGTTGGTCTTACAGCTGTTCCAGAAGACATTGCTTCTAACCCAAAGAACTTTAAGTTTAGCGCAATTGATGCTGCAACTCTTCCAAAAACACTTGAAGACGTTGACGCTGCAACAATTAACGGAAATTATGCACTTGACGCAGGACTGTCTGCAAAGAAAGACGGACTTTTTGTTGAAGGTGCAGATTCTCCTTACGTAAACATTATTGCAGTAAAATCTGGAAACGAAAACGATCCTAGAGTTAAGGCTTTGGTAAAGGCTCTTCAGTCTGAAAAAGTTAAGAATTACATTAACGAAAAATATCCTAACGGTGAAGTCGTAGCAGCTTTCTAAGTTAGAATTTAGTTTCGCTAACAAAGGCTGTCCGTTTGGGCGGCCTTATTTTTTTAAACACACATTTTAAGTTTTAAGATATAATGTTTTTTATGAACATTTGTCTTTTTGAAAGTGATGAAATTTCCAAACCTCTTAGTGTTAAAGATAAGCGTGGTGAACATATTGTAAAAATCCTTCATAAAAAAGAAGGCGATACTTTTTCTGCAGGAATAATCAACGGAATGGCTGGAAAAGCTGTAATTACGAAAATCGATTTGAAAGAAGAAAAATCAGCAGACGGAAGAAAAACTTTTTTAGCAGGAAATATTTTTTTTGATTTTAAAAGTGAAAGCGACGGAAAAACACTTTACCCTTTAACAATGATTATTGGATTTCCACGACCAATTCAACTTAAGCGACTTCTTCGTGATATGGCAGGACTTGGCGTGCAGGCAGTGCATCTTTGCGGAACAGAGCTTGTAGAAAAATCATACTTAAAAAGCGAAATGTCAACTGTGGAAAATTGCAGGCAACTTCTTCTTGAAGGAACAGTTCAGGCTTGCTCCACTCATGTGCCGGAAGTTTTTATCCACAATTCTTTAAAAGAATGTCTGGACTTTCTTGAAAAAAACAATTCCTGCAAGTACGAAAAAATTGCTCTTGATAACGTTTGTCCGCAAGAAAGTCTGTATGCATTTTCTTCAGCAAATAAATTTTCTAGTGCAGTTGCAGCAGTTGGAAGCGAACGTGGCTGGTCTGAAAACGAAAGGCGTTTACTGGAAAATTCAGGCTACAAAAGATTCAGTCTTGGAAAAAGAGTTTTGCGTACTGAATCAGCGGCAACTGTTGCGGCAAGTCTTATTTTAGGAAGCATGGGTTTCCTTATGTAATTTTTTTTAACTTTGTGATAGAATGGTAGAGTTATGGACAACGAATCAATTAAGCAGATGCTTTTAGATATTCAGGAAAGCGAACTTGAGTTTACAGTTACAATGACAGGCAAGGAAAGCAAAAGAGTTAACGGATTGTATAAACCTGATACAAGAGAAATCCTTCTGCATAATAAAAATTTTAAAACTGACACTCAGCTTATTTATACTTCAATTCACGAGTATACGCATCATCTTATTAACGAAGAAGAAATTAAAGCTAACGGCGGAAAAAATCCACCTCATTGTGCAAGAAGCCACACTAATTATTTCTGGGCAAAGTTTCATTCTTTACTTGATGCTGCCGAAGAAAAAGGCTACTACAAAATTGATATTTCCGGTTCTCCTGAACTTGAAGCTTTAACAAAAGAAATCCGTGAAAAATACATTACGCCAAACGGAAAAATTATGATTGAACTGGGAAAGTGTCTTATAAAGGCTCATTCTCTTTGTGAAGCGGCAAATATCCGTTATGAAGATTATGTTGACAGAGTGCTCCAGCTTCCGCGAAATACGGCAAAGTCTGTAACAAAAGTCGGAATGCTGCCGGAAGAAGATGCTGAACTTGGTTTTGACAATATGAAAATCATTGCTTCTCAGCGTAAAGTTTCAGACAGAGCTAAAGCACAGGATGCAATTAAAAACGGAAAAAGCCCTGACTCTGTAATTGCAATGATGAAGAAAAAAGCTAAGGCTGTAGATCCAAAAGAAAAGCTTGAAAAAGAAAGAGAACGCCTTACAAAAACAATAAATGAACTTACTCACAGACTTGAGTTTGTGGAGGAAAGCCTTGCAAATCTTTAAGAAAAAAAATTCTTGCATAATAATTGCATCTTTTCTGCTGATTGGAAATGTTCTTGCACAAAGCCTTGACATTACTTCGCCAAGTATGCCATCTGTTTCTGCGCCTTCAATTAGCAAAGGATTTTACGTTCCCGGAACAAATACAAATTCTCTGTTTCAAGTGCCGTCTGTTTCTGCAAGCTCTGGGGAAAAAACTGTTTCTCCAAAAATTGAAACTGAAATAAAAGCTTCTTCTGATGCTGCAAAATTGCCTTACATTACTTCTCAGGATATTTCTGCTTTGAACAGTCTTGGGCTTCTGGATTTCATAAATTTAAATTCCTCTTTGGAAAATTCTGAAAATTCCACAACGGAAACTTTGGAAATGCTTCTTTATAAAATTGAAGAGGTAAAAAAACAAAATGCTGCTCTTGCTGAAGAAGTTAAAAATTCCAGTAAATCGAATACGCCGGCAGAAGAAATTGTTCAGCGGACTTCAGCTTCTTCTACAATTGAAGCTAAGAAAAATCAGCCTAAAATTTTAAGGTTTTCTGTAAACGGTTACAATATTTTAAATACGTGCAGGAAAATTTATATTTCAACTGAAGACGAAAACAACTCAATGCTGATTACAGGTGACAGACGTTATTTAAGCGACGGAAAAATCAGAAGCGAAACTTTTTACATTTACTTTAAGCCGCAGTCTTATTCAAGTTCACTTTCAAATTATTCATACGCTGTAAAAGTAAATCAGGATTATTTGAATGAGTATTCGTTTTTGTATCAGATGAGCAAAAAAGAAAATCTTACTGTTTCAAGAACGGGCAATCTTCTTGCTGTAAGTTCCAGCGATTTAAACTGGCAGCTTGATTTTTTAATTGACATAGGAACAAACTGATTTTAACTTATTGATTTGTCTGTTTTTGCAGACTGAATTGCAAAGGATATTATGATTGAAAAATTAAATGCAGGACTTGAAAAATTAAATTTGAATTTTTCTCCGGAACAAATTTCCAGACTTGAACAGTATATTTCTTGCGTTATGGAATTTAATAAAACCTACAACATTATGAAAGCGTCAAGTGAAGAAGAACTGGCTGTAAATCACATTCTTGATTCTCTTGCTGCTGTAAGTTATTTAGAAAAGCTTGTTAAGGAAATTGAAACTTCAGGAGTTAAACAGGAAGACATTCAGATTGGTGATATCGGCAGCGGCGGCGGTTGTCCTGGAATTCCTCTGGCAATTGCATTTCCTAAGATGCATTTTACTTTTGTAGAAAGAATGGAAAAAAGATGCGTCTTTCTTAGCAATACAATTCGTAAGCTTAATATTTCAAATGTAAAGGTTTTGTGCACTCAGGCGGATTTAGTTCCAAAGGAAAGTTTTCATCTTGAAGTGTTCAGGGCTTTCCATCCGTTTGAAAAGAAAATCGTAAAGCTTCTGTTTAATATGCTTAAAAAAGACGGAATTGTTGCAGCCTATAAAGCACGCTCTGAAAAAATTGCCGCTGAAATGGAAGAAGTAAAAGTAATGGTGCCGGCTTACAGTAAAATTCAGCTGACTGTTCCTTTTTTAGAAGATCATGAAAGAAATCTTGTTGTGTTCAGGAAAGAAGCTGCAAAGTAAAGCTAGATGCTGATTTTTGGAACTGTCCAGTTTTCAACTTCTGATGCGGAAATAGGTTTGCTGAAAAGGTGACCCTGAACGTAATCGCAGCCGTATTTTTTCAGCTTTTTGTACTGACTTTCGTATTCAACGCCTTCAATTACAAGCTTCATATTCAGCGAGTGAACAAGAAGAACAATGTTTTCAATAAAGCTGGAGTTGTCGCTGTCAAGGTAGTTGTCAATAAGTGACTTGTCGATTTTAACAGTTTCAATAGGCAGATAAGTAAGATAGCTTAAAGAAGAATAGCCTGTTCCAAAATCATCAAGAGCAAGATTAATTCCAATATCTCTGAATGAGTCGAAGATTTTTTTTGCTTGCCTTTGATTTTCTATAAAGAGACTTTCCGTAATTTCAATTCCAATGTACTGGGAATCAATTCCGTTAGTTTTCATCAATTCTTCAAGCCAGCCTACGTAATCTTTATCGTTAATCTGTTTGTAAGAATAGTTGATTGACACTTTTTTCAGAGGCAGACCTTTGCGTTTCCATTCAGCCATCTGATGTATGACTTTTTCCGTAACAATTCTGTCTATCTTTATAATTGCACCGTTTTCTTCAGCAATAGGAATAAACATTGATGGCGGAAAAGTTTTGTCTTTAAATCGGACAAGTGCTTCGTAGTCGTAGACTTCATTAGTTTCAACATTTATCTGAGGTTGGTAAACTACTTCAAAATCATCTTCACCGGCTGCATCAAGGATTTTAGAAATTTCATTGTTGCGCTGGAATTCATTTTTCATTGTATGGTCAAAGAATGTAAACTGATTTCTTCCGTCTTTTTTAGAGTAAGACATGGCAATGTCAGCGTTTGCAATAAGTTCGTCGCCGGAATAAATTGAATCTTCTACATTTGCAATTCCAATTGAGCAGTGAACCTGAAGCTTTTTATTTTCGAAAACAACAGGCTCTTCAAAAATATCACGGACTTTTTTAAAGTCTTTGCTTTCCGGAGTTAAAATTCCGCCTTTATAAATAATTAAAAATTCGTCTCCGCCAAAACGGCTTACGTAATAAACAGGGTCGTGCATTAAGTTGAAAAATCTCTGGGAAATTGTTTTTAAAATTGTATCGCCGCAAGAGTGTGTGTAAAAATCATTGAAATTTTTAAAGTTATCAAGATCAATGAGCAAAACAGAAAGTTTGTTCTTGGAGTTTAAAAGTGTTTCCAGAATCTGACGTGCAGAATGTCTGTTTGGAAGATGAGTAAGCGTATCGTGTTCAGAACGGAAAATAAATTCACGCTGAATTTCTTCAAGGTTGTTGCCTCGTATCTGTGCATTCTTAAATTCGTAAAAGCAAACTCCAATTAAAACAAGAAGTCCCAGCAGAAGAAAAACTGTAGGAATTATAAAAAACACTGAACTGTTTTCGCTTGCAATGATTTTGTTTCCCGGAAGCTTTGCCTTGTTTATTTTAAACTTATTGAGAAGCTCGTTGTTGAAAATCCAGAAATACTTTTCTTCGTAAATATCCTGAACAGTTGCAATGTTCTTTCCGGCAAAAACTTCAACAAGCATCTGGGCTGCGTCACTGGCAATCTTTTCGTTATCAATAACTTTTCCGCCAAAAAATCCGTTGATGAATTCACCGTAAGTAACTTTATAAACCGGAACTGGACAATTCATTCTTATAAAGTCAGCCTGATTTGCACTAGAAAAAATTGCCGTGTCACTGAAATTTTCACAGCTTAAATAAAGCGCAATTGTGTCTAAAGGCAAAGTTTTTATTTTATCTTCAAACTCTTTCTGCGTAATTTTTGAAGTGTTGATTTCGTTAATTGAAAATTTATTGTAAAAGCTTTTGATTTTGTTGAATTCTTTTCCTAAGGCAAGACCTGTTATTGTGTTGTCAGAAATTACTGTAATGGAAGTGGCTTTTGGGTTTAACTTTATGGCAAAGTCGATTGTGTCTTTTAAATAAACAGGATTTTTTACGCCGGCAAATTTTTTTATGTGTTCTGCAATGTTCATTAAGGAACGGTCAGTTACATCAATGTAAATAATAGGAATGTCGGGGAAAAGCTTTTCGTGATATTTCAAGCCGAAAGAAAGGGCTTCATCTCCTGATAAAATAACGCCGTTGTAAGGATTTGACTTGAAAAGTTTCTGCTTAAGGCTTACGTAGAAATTTTCAAGATGCACTTTATCAGGGAAGTTTTTTGCGTCCATAAATTCTACGTCATAGTTTATTTTTTTCTTGTTGAAAATGAGCCCTAAACCTTTGATTTGCAAATCTACATTTTCGTAAGAATAATTGTGTGAAGAGATAAAAAGTACGCGCTGATTAGATGGAATTTCAAAATTGTTTGGTCGTGTTTGAGTTTTGATTATTCCATAGTAGCAGGTCCACAGTAAAATAAGACTGAGCACAACTACTATTGCAGAAATCGATGCAATTATGTAAGCAAAATAATCTCTTTTTTTCATGTCAGCGCCAGATTACAAATTATACTCACCATTATACGATTGTTTCTCCGATTTGTCTAATTTTATTTCACTTTATACCACTTTACTGATGAAAAATCTATGTTACAGCGGCTTGCCAGGAAAGGCGTATTGACCAAATAATTAGTTTGATATAAAACTAATTTATATGAACGAACAGTCAGCGCAGAAAATTTTTATGGAACGTGCAATAGAAGCAGCAAAAAAAGGCGAAGGCTTTGTACATCCAAATCCTTTAGTTGGAGCCGTAATTGTAAAAGACGGAAAAATAATTGCTGAAGGTTATCATCATAATTACGGAAATCTCCATGCAGAACGTGATGCAATAAAAAATGCTAAGGAAAAAAATATAGATCTAAAAGGCGCAGAACTTTACGTAACGCTTGAACCATGCTGCCACTTTGGAAAACAGCCGCCCTGTACTCATGCAATTACAGAAGAAAAATTCAGCAGAGTAATAATCGGAAGCCGTGATCCAAATCCTCTTGTAAACGGAAAAGGCGTTTCTTTTTTGCGGGAAAATGGAATTGAAGTAGTTCAGGATTTTATGAAAAAAGAATGTGATGAATTAAACGAAATCTTCTTTCATTACGTTCAGAATAAAACACCGTACGTTATTGTAAAATACGCCGTTACAGCAGACGGACTTACAGCAACATCAGCTGGAGAAAGCAAGTGGATAACTAACGAAAAAGCAAGACTGAATGTTCACAAGACAAGGTCAAACGTTATGGCTGTTGCTTCTGGAATTGGAACTGTCTTAAAAGATGATCCTATGCTGAACTGCCGGCTGGAAGGAAATCATCATCAGCCTGTGCGGATTGTTTTAGACACAAATCTTTCGTTGCCGGTAAATTCAAAGTTAGCAGAAAGTGCATCAGAAATTCCTGTAATGGTTTTCTGTTCACCTTTTGCCGATAAATCTAAAAAAGAACAGCTGGAAAAATTATCTGTAGAAGTTCTGGAATCACCATTAAACGATGAAGGAAAAATTTCCCTTGCTTACGTTTTAAAAATCTGCGGTGAAAAAAATATTGACAGCATTTTAGTTGAAAGCGGAGGTGCGTTAAACAGTTCATTGTTTTTTGAAAACGAAAAGTGCCTTGTAAACGAACTTCAGCTTTATGTAGGAAATAAAATTTTCGGAAGTTATGGCAGCAGCATTTTTTCTCCAGTCAGGGGAAAAGGTGTTCCGCTTGTATCTCAGGCAATCAGTCTTGAATTGAAAAAAATAAATACTTTTGACAGCGACGTTGAACTTATTTATAAAGTTAAATCTGAATTATAAATTCAAAATCATCAGGGAAAGATAAAATGTTTACAGGATTAGTTGAAGAGTGCGGTAAAGTAAAATCAATTTCTCAAAGCGGCAGTTCCCTTGTGCTTGACGTTGAGTGCAGTTTTGCAAAAGAGTTTGCACTTGGAGAAAGCGTTGCCGTAAACGGTGTGTGCCTTACCGTAACAGAAAAATCTTCTTCTTCTTTCAGTGCCGATGTTACGCCTGAAACTTTTCGCAGAACTTCTCTTGGCAGCCTTATAAACGGAAGCTTCGTAAATCTTGAGCGTGCAATGAAAGCAGACGGAAGATTTGGCGGACATATTGTAAGCGGTCACATTGACGGTACAGGAAAAATTGCCGGGTGGACTAAAGAAGACAATGCTGTAAACGTTTCAGTTTGCGTTTCAGAAAATACAGGCAGATACATAATCGAAAAAGGTTCAGTTACAGTTGACGGAATAAGCTTAACGGTTGCGTCTGTGGAAAAAAGCGGAAGTGATTGCGTTTTTACAGTTGCCGTAATTCCTCACACTTGGGCAAATACAACTTTGTGCAGAAAAGAAAACGGTTCAGTTGTAAACATTGAGTGCGATGTTGTGGGCAAGTACGTTGAGCGTTTCGTAAAACTCCAAAGTGAAAAGTCTTTTGAAGATGATAAAAATAATCTGGAAAATTTTATGGCAGATTTTCCAAGTTTCCATTAAACGAAAAAAGCGGAGGCAAATGTGGAAGAAATAAAATTCAGTCCGATAAGTGAAGCCCTTGAAGATTTAAGGCAGGGAAAAATCATCATGGTTGTTGATGATGAAGACA
This sequence comes from uncultured Treponema sp., assembly GCA_945877425.1. Lineage (GTDB taxonomy): Bacteria > Spirochaetota > Spirochaetia > Treponematales > Treponemataceae > Treponema_D. The sequence continues at coordinate 32,649 of CAMCRZ010000012.1, read as the reverse complement.
GGGAAAACGAAGGCGACTTAATTGTTGCAGCAAAATACGCAACTCCTGAAAACGTAAATTTCATTGCTAAGTACGCACGTGGCTTAATATGCATGCCGGTAAGCGAAGAAATTGCAGCTAAGTTTAATTTTGCTCCAATGACAGCCACAAACACTGACAATCACGAAACGGCTTTTACAGTTTCAGTTGACCATATTTCTACATCAACAGGAATAAGTGCTTACGACAGAAGTGCAACAGCAATAGCCCTTACAGATGATTCAACTACAGCCGAAAGTTTCAGACGTCCAGGTCATATGTTTCCGCTTATTGCAAAAAGAAACGGCGTGTTTGAGCGCAATGGTCACACAGAAGCAACAGTTGACTTGTGCCGTTTAGCTGGTCTTGAAGAAGCAGGACTTTGCTGTGAAATTATGAGTGATGACGGACACATGGCACGTTTGCCGGAATTAGTTCAGCTTGCAGAAAAATGGAATATGAAACTTGTAAGCATTGCAGATTTAATTACTTACAGAAAAAGTCACGAAAAAATTGTTGAGCGGATAGCCTGTGCAAATCTTCCTACAAAATACGGTCAGTTTAAAATTTACGGCTACAAGGATTTAGTTACAGGTGTAGAACATGCAGCTTTAGTTTTAGGCGATGTAAGCAACGGTGAGCCAGTTCTTGGAAGAGTTCACAGCGAATGTCTGACAGGAGATGCTTTTGGTTCCCTTAAGTGTGATTGCGGTGATCAGTTTGCAGCAGCAATGTCTCAAATTGAAAAAGAAGGTAGAGGCGTTCTTGTTTACCTAAGGCAGGAAGGTCGTGGAATTGGCTTGCTGAATAAAATACGTGCTTATGCTTTGCAGGACGAAGGTCTTGATACAGTTGACGCTAACCTTGCCCTTGGTTTGCCTGAAGATGCCAGAGATTACAATTGCGGTGTTCAGATTTTGCGTGATCTGGGAATTTCAAAACTTAAGCTTATGACAAACAATCCGCAGAAAGTGTACGGCCTTAACAAAGAAGAGTGCGGTCTTGAAATTACAGAACGTATTCCTATAGAAATGCCTGTCCGCAAGCAAGATGAATTTTACCTTAAAACAAAAGCAGTCAGAATGGGACACATTTTAAATTACACAAAATAAAATCAACGGGTGACGTTTAAAAGTTCTGCTGTAAATCCGAACTGCTGAACAACCCGAATCATAAAAGTACGAGGAGAAAATATGAACATTATCGAAGGAAAATTAGTAAACGCTTCATCAATGAAAGTTGGAATTGTAGCAGCAAGATTTAACGAATTCATTGTTTCAAAACTTATTGAAGGAGCAAGAGATGCACTTTTGCGTCACGATGTTGCAGAAGAAAACATTGATTTGTGCTGGGTTCCAGGCTCATTTGAAATTCCTGTAGCAGCAAAAAAAATGGCAGAAAGCAAAAAGTACGATGCACTTATTTGTTTAGGTGCAGTTATTCGTGGAGCAACAAGTCACTACGATTACGTTTGTGCCGAAGTTTCAAAAGGAGTTGCCCAGGTAAGCCTTAACTCAGAAATTCCTGTAATGTTCGGTATCCTTACAACTGATACAATTCAGCAGGCAATTGAACGTGCAGGAACAAAAGCGGGAAACAAAGGCTACGATTGTGCTCTTGGTGCAATTGAAATGGTAAATATGCTCAAACAAATTTAAAATTTATGATAGACTGTAGCCATGAAGTTAAGAACAAAAATTTTTATACCGGTTTTTGTGCTGATTGCAGTGGTTACAGTTTCACTTCTTCTTGGCGCAAATTATATTCTGGCAGAATTTACATCACCAGTTGTTCCTGAATATTCCAGAGATTCCCAGTATTACATTTTTCAGCAGACTCAAAGCGAAGCTCCGGCAGATGAACTGTCGCAATGTTACAGCTGGCTTAAAGAAAATTCAAAAGTCTTTTCCATTCTTAGTTTTGACAATATTTATTTAAACGGATATTTTGCAGCAGCTGAAAATGAAAGTCACAACTACGGAATTTTTTTCCACGGATATAAATCAGAACCAAGGGAAATGTCTTTTCTTGCAAAAAATTTTCACGAAAAAAATTTTAATGTACTTGTTCCAGGTTTGCGGGGACACGGCTGGAGCGACGGAAAGTGCATGGATATGGGCTTTTATTCCAAAAATGATGTTTTGTCCTGGTGTAGTTTTTTAACGGAGCGTGACAGTAATGCAAAGATTTTTCTCTTCGGCGTTTCAATGGGTGCGGCAGGCATTATATGTGCAGGTTCAGAACTTCCGGAAAATGTTGTCTGCGTTATAGCTGACAGCTGTTACACAAGTGCATGGAATCAGTTTGTATTTAAAATGAAAAGTGAATACAATCTTGGGCCGTTTCCTGTTTTAACAGTTGCCTCTAAGTTTTCAAAAAATAAATTTGGTTTTGAGTTTAGTGAAGCATCTCCGCTTACAGACATTGCATTTTTAAAAGTGCCAGTTCTTTTTATTCACAGCAAAAATAACAGTAGGGTTCCCTTTGAAATGCTGGATGAATTATATTTTGCCACTAAATGTAAAAAGAAAAAACTGGAACTTGAAGATGAACCTGGCGAAAAAATTTCCGGCGAAAGTTTTAAAACTTATATGAAAACAATAAACTCTTTTACAGATAGTTTTTTTAATGAACAGGAAAGTAGCAAATAAATCAAGGTGAAAAGGTTTTCACTTTAAGCAGGGGCTTTAATTTTACACGAAATTCAATTTAAATAAGAAAAAAGTATTGAATAAAATCAGTTTTTACTATAAAAGTTAGTTATACAACGTTAATCTAGTTGTGGGTTTTTATTTAATAACGTATAATTAGGTACTACTTGCAAAAGTATATATCTAAAGAAAATGGAGTTAAACAATGGCTTTAAAAAAGACTTTTCCAAAAAACTGTCCTGGAAAGTGTAAGGTAACTTTCTCAGTGTCGGAAGAAGCAGCACATGGCGCAGAGTCCGTAACTATTGCAGGTGATTTCAACAGCTGGAGCAGCACTGATACTCCACTTAAGAAGAATAAGGACGGATCTTTTTCTGTTTCTCTCACATTAGAAGTAGGAAAGGAATATCAGTTTAGATATCTTCTCGATGGAAAGCATTGGGAAAATGACTGGGAAGCTGATAAATATATTCCAGCACCTTTTTCACACACAGACAATTCTGTTGTAAGCACAATTAAAAAGTAATTTTTAGTTTGCTTTCTGAACTTTATTTATCTAAAGTGCCGTAAGATTTTCCTAAAAAAATTTTTGGCATTTACAAAGCACGGTTTTTTATAAAGCTGTGCTTTTTTTGTTTATATGCTGATTTATTTCAGTATTTCATTTAAATTCTAATCTTAAAATGGTATAACTTACTTATGGAAAGAAATCTCATTTCAATAAAAAATTGCTCTATTGAAAAAAACGGTTCTAAAATTCTGGAAAATGTAAGTTTTCAGCTTAATTCTCAGGAAGCATGGCTTGTTATTGGACCGAATGGCGGAGGAAAATCATCTTTCGTAGAAGCACTTGCCGGAAAGTATGAATTCATTCCTGATAACAGTCCGGATTCATTTTGTTCATCAGTTTTTAAAAACAACGTTGCACTTGTTTCTTTGGAAAAAGCGGCTGCCCTTATTGAAGAAGAGCGTGAAAGAGATGAAAGTGAATATATGGACAAAGAAGATATCGGGCGGACAGGAAGGCAATATATCTGCGAAGTTTTAGGCGGTTCTTCCAAAAAAAATGCACCTCTTCCTCCAATAGCTGCAAGACTGGAAACTTTGCCTCAAGTAAAATTGTGCGGTGTGGAAAAAATTCTGGACAGAGGACTGCGCTATATGTCTACAGGAGAAATAAGGCGCACATTGTTATGCAGGGCGTTGTTAAGCGGCAGTCAGCTTCTTATTTTAAGCGATCCATTTGCAGGACTTGATGTAGAAAGCAGGAAAATTCTTCTTGAGTTTTTTGATACCATTGCAGGAAAACAGCTTTCCGGAAGTGAAGATTCTCCTTATCCTCACGTTATTTTGTGCATGGAGCGATATCAGGAAATACCTTCAAGCATTAACAAAGTAATTGAATTCAGTAACAAAAAAGTTTCGTTTTGCGGAAGTAAAGAGTCTTATGAAAATCTTCTTGCCGTAAGAAATGCTGAAAAAGAAAAAGTAAAGTATGAACAGAAAAAACAATTCCTTGCTGAACTTGAAAAAATCCGCAGGGAAAGCGACATTCTTTCTGAACGGGAAATTGTTCCTGAAAGCGAAAAAGACAAAAACTTAATCAGTTTTGAAAACGTAAATGTGGGCTGGGGCGAAAATAAAGTTCTTGTAAATTTCAACTGGGAAGTAAAAAGAGGCGTTCACTGGCTTATCCGTGGACCAAACGGTTCAGGAAAAACTACGATTCTGGAACTTATAACTGGAGACAACAATCAGGTATTCAGGGAAAACATAAGGCTTTTTGGAAACAGGCGCGGCTCAGGAGAATCAATCTGGGACATTAAGAAAAAACTTGGAATTGTAAGTTACAGGCTTCACGTTGAATACAGAATGGTTGGCGGTACAACTCTTGCAAACGTAATAATCAGCGGTTTTCACGACAGCATAGGGCTTTACGAATTTCCAACTGATGTAGAAACTGCAACTGCAAAGGCTTGGCTTAAATTAGGCGGATTTGAAGGCAGGGAAAATGAAATGTTTTCTGAATTAAGTTACGGAGAACAGCGTGCAATTTTAATTTTAAGGGCAGCAGTAAAGTCTCCTGAAGTGCTTATTTTAGATGAACCTTGCCATGGTCTTGATGAAGATTACAGGGAAAAGCTTCTTGATTTAATAGAAACTGTTGCAGAAACGGGAACTACAACTTTACTTCATGTAACTCATGATGCAAGTGAAGTCCGTCCCTGCGAAAAGCATATACTTGAACTTCATCCAGGTGAAAGTCCCATGTATAAAATCATTTCTGCTGAAGTTGATGAGTAAAAAAATTAGTCTAATGCAGCCAGAGCTTCTTTTGAAAGGCGTGTAATTTCCTGCCAGTTTTTTTCGTTAATAAGAGTTTCGCTTACCATCCAGCTGCCGCCAACTGCAACAAGATTTTTGCATCCGAAGTATTCCTTTACGTTTTTTTCGCTTATTCCGCCGGTTGCCATAAACTTTACTGTAGGAAACGGTCCTGCCAGAGCCTTTAGCATTTTAGTGCCGCCGCTGACTTCTGCAGGAAAAAATTTGAGAACGCTTAAGCCTTTTTCCAGTGCAACTTCAACTAAACTTGGGTTGTTTACTCCAGGATAAACAGGAACATTTTTTGCTATGCACCAGTCAACTGTAGAAGGATTAAATCCGGGAGAAACTATAAACTGAGCTCCTGCTTCAACTGCTTTTTCTGCCAAAGACGGATTTATGACTGTTCCTGCTCCAACAAGCATTTGCGGAACTTCGGTGCTGACTTTTTTTATACATTCAGCAATTTTTTTATAGCCTGCTTCACCTTCTGTAGTGCGGAAAGTTATTTCTATTGCCGAAATTCCTCCTTCAAGAAGAGCTTTTGCCAGAGGAACTGCTTTTTCAGTATCGTCCATTTTTACAACAGGAATAATTCTTGCATTTTTGATTTTTTCTGATAATTCGTCAAACATTGTGTTCTCCATAAAAATTTTTGCTAGTAAATTATAATCCCTAAATTGATTGATATCAACTTTAAAATGTGAATTCAGATTTGTTTACGCTTATGGAAAACGTAGGGCTAGACTTCCGGTTTTGAATTTCTTTCCCAGAAAATGCCGTTGCTGTAACCTTGAATTGATTTGTCTTTTTCAGCATCACAAAGGCGCTTTTCGCACCACGTACAGAACTGTTCGCTTAATTCTATGCCGCAATAATTACGTTCCAGTTTTTTAGCAGTTACGCTTGTTGTTCCGCTTCCGCAAAAAGGGTCAAAAACAACATCACCTTTTTTACTTGAAGCAAGAATAAGTTTGGCAATAAGTTTTTCAGGTTTTTGAGTTGGATGTGCCGTATTTTCAGCCATGCTCCAGAATGGAATTGAAATGTCGTCCCAGAAATTTCCGGGGCAAGTGTCTCTGTAGTTGCCTTTTTCATTTTCAGTCCAGTCTTTTGGCTTGCCGTTTTCTTTGTAAGGTGCAATTACTTTCCGCCGGATTTTTACATCATCAAGGTTAAACGTAAAGTTGCTGCTTATTGTGCAGAACCAAATGTCTTCCATTGAATTTTTCCAGTTTTCTTTTGCGCCTCTTCCTTTTTCACGCTGCCATGTAATTCTGTTTTGAATAATCAGCTTTTTTTCTTCTTCAAATTTTACAAGAACGTCTGCAATTACAATGGAACTTTTCCAGTCACAGCAAATGTAAAGAGAGCTGTTGTTTTTTAGTAAAGGCAAAAGTTTTTCAAGCCATGTTTGAGTGTATTCAAAATATTTTTCTCTGGAAGTTTCGGCTATTTTTTTTTCAGCGTAAGTTTTCGTTAAGTTGTAAGGCGGATCAATTACGGCTAAGTCCACAAAACTGCGGGGAAGTTTTTCCATTACAGCAAAAGTATCGCCGCAAATTGTCTTGTTCAAAATCTGCTCTGTGGAAAAATTCCCTTCCTGATTTAAATCCTTGCTTTTTAAGTTAAGGCACTTTTCAAAAAAAATTCTGCCTTCTTCAACTGTAATGTCCAGAGTTTTGTTTCTTGAAGATTTCATTTTTCTGTAAAACCAGGCGGCTGGCAGTAATTACTTTTTTGCTTCTATTTCTGCGTGCTGTTTGTCAAGTAAATCCATAACGTGATCTATCATCTTTTGTTTTGGATCAGGTTCATCTGCAGGAAGTGAAGCAAGGTATTCGTTTCTAAATGACTTACATTCAATTACTTTGTGTGCGCCAAAAATTGTAACTTCAGGGCCAACAAGATCATGAAGCATATTTTCATCCTGAATATCAAGAATGCTTCCGTTAATTGAAACGAGAAGTACAATGTCAAAGAGACGAAGGTAACTGTCTATTTCACGGAGACCTTTTTTTGTTTCAGGGTGACCTGGGCGATAACGTGTGCCGCTTGGGAAAACAAGTATAACTTCACCACGTTTCTTGCAGTCACTCATTGCGTGCATTGCAGCCATATTTATTTTTCTGGCTTTTTGTTCTTCGGCTTTAGCTTCTTCTTCGTTTTGGGCAGTTGCTTCTGCTTTATCAAGAGAGCGTGTAGGGTAAATTACAACACGTGAAAAACTTTCGGCAAAAGAGCGTACAACAGGGCTGTCTTCGTTAAGCTTCATTCCTGCAATTGCAACTATGCGTTTTGAAAGATCAGCAAGGCGTTCGTCTCCTGAATGTTCCAGAAGGTAGCAGAAAGAAGGCAAGTCTGTGTTTGAATAATGCTCCATTAAAATAAGTCCGCTTTTTCCTGCTTTTACCTGCTCGTAAAAATCAATGAAATTTTCTTTTCCTTCAAGGTGACTTTCTGGAAGAGTGTTTTCTTCAACAAGTGCGTCCATTATTTTTCTGGTGTTCATATTTGCCGGCTGATAAACGTTTGTTTCGTCAATCTTAGCTGCAGCAGTTGAAAGAACAGATAATTTCTTAAAAAATTCAGCGTATTTTTCACACAAAGGTATTTTATTCATAGATTCCTCAAAAATAGAATGGTTTTTTATTTTAAATAGAATTACAGCATTATGTCAATTATGTTTGCAATGGTAAAATCAAGGGAAACGTGCTATACTTTGGAAAAAGGAGGATGTGCCATGTCTTATGAATCTGTCTTAGAACAAATAAAAGATGCTCCTGAAGAATGCCTTGAGGAAATCTCGCAGATAATCGGCTATGTTGTACATCGCTACGAGCAGAAGACAGCGGAAGAGCAGAAGCCAAGTCCTCGTCTTGCAGATGCAATGCTTGAAGCTTTGCAGATAAGCGGCGACCCAAACGTAAAAGGTTTTACTGAAACGGCAGAGTTATTCAAGGATTTGAACTCATGACTAATACATCACTTTTAGCAGAAAATTTAAGCATTATCTATGATTTCACTTAAAGATGAATTGTGCTATACTCCTTTCAAATGGCTCAGGAAAGTTTAAATCAAAAAAGTAAAAGCGTTAATTCAGAGCGCAAAACGTTAAAGGCTGCACTTTATCTTATTCCGGTAACTTTGGGAGAAACGCCTTTAAGTAAAGTTCTGCCTTCTTACAATTTAGAAGTGATTAAAAACATAAAGGATTTTATTGTAGAAAATACAAAGTCAGCACGACGTTTTCTGGCGCAGGTTGATTCTTCTCTCCCAATCGAAACGTTTAATTTTGTTGAATTAAATGAACATACTGATTTAAAGACTATAGGTAATTATTTACAGCCCATTGAAAAGTTTAAAAGACCAGTTGGCGTTATTTCAGAAGCCGGTTGTCCTGCAGTTGCCGATCCAGGAGCTGCTGTTGTAGAAATGGCTCAGAGAAAATCAATTCCTGTCATACCTTTAGTGGGACCAAGTTCAATGATTATGGCTGTTATGGCAAGCGGATTTAACGGACAGAGTTTCGCTTTTAACGGATATCTTCCTGTCAAGCAAAATGAGCGTGCGGCAAAAATCCGTCAGCTGGAAAATCGTTCTTACAAGGAAAACCAGACACAGCTTTTTATTGAAGCGCCTTACAGAAACGCAAAAATGTTTGAAACTATTTTGCAAACCTGCAGCGGAGAAACTAAACTTTGCATTGCCTGCGGAATTACAACAGACAAGGAATACATTCGCACTCACACAATTGCTGAATGGAAAAAACTTCCTGTTCCTGAGATAAATAAAATTCCTGCAATATTTTTAATTTACAAAAACTGATTTTTACTTTTAAATTTCAGATTTTAAATCTGACATCAGAATGAGGAAAAAATGAATTCAATAATTTTAATGGGAATAAAGCATTGCGGAAAATCAACTCAGGGAAAACTTTTAAGTGCTGCCCTTAACTTTGATTTTTTTGACATTGATGATTTAATTACAGAGTTAAACGGAAAAACTCCCCGTGAAATTTTTACTGAAAAAGGCGAAGAAGCTTTTATGTCAGCAGAAGAAGCAGCGTGCAGAACTTTAAGTGAAAAGTTAACCAGGGAAAAACGTAATGCCGTAATTGCTACAGGCGGCGGAATTTGCAACAATAAAAATGCACTTGATATTTTACATTCTCTGGGAAAGTTTGTGTTTTTAAAAACTCCGGAAAAAACTGCTGCCGACAGAATTGTAAGGGAAGTTGTAACTTTACAGGACGGTTCTTTAACAAATATGCCTGCCTACATTGCAAAAAAAAATCCTCACTCCATAAATGAAGTAAGGACTTGCTTCCACGAATTTTTTGTTCAGCGTGTAAAAATCTACACTCAGCTTTCTGATGTTACTGTAGAAATGAGCAATGCACCAAAAAATGTAAACACTAAGCAAATTCTTGATGCACTGAATTTAAAGGCAAAAGCTTAACTTAATTGCCGCAGCCACCGCAACCGCCACTTCCACAGTCCCCTTCGCAATTGCAGCTTCCGCCGTTACAACCGTTGCAACCACCGCAGCCTCCGTTTAATTCATCTTCCGTAGCATCTCTTACGCTTACAACTTCTACATCAAAGTGGAGACGAACGCCTGCAAGGTCATGGTTACCGTCAACTGTAATTTCTGAATCCGAAACTTCTATTACTTTTACAATTTGCGGACCCATTGGTGTGTCAGCCTGAAATGCCATTCCTACTTCAATTTCAACTGAAGAGTCAAAATTTTCTCTTGGAACTTTTGCAACAAGTTTTTCATTTCTTTCGCCGTAACCGTCAGCAGGTTCAAGTACAACAGAAAATTTATCGCCGGGATTTTTTCCTTCAATAAGTTCTTCTAATTTTGGAAGAAGATAATTTTTCCCGTGAACATAACCAAGTGGTTCTCCTGAAGTTGAAGAATCAATCAATTCGCCTGCATCATCTTTTAAAGTGTAGTGAATTTCAACAAATTTATTTTTTTCTACTGTCATTTTTTTCCTCTAAGTTTAAGCTATTCTTCCTGCACAACTTCTGTGATTTCAGGACAAGTTTCTTTTAAATACTGTTCAACGCCCATTTTCAAAGTCATAACTGCCATTGGACAAGAACCGCAAGCGCCGGTTAAACGCAAGTGAACTTTATTTTCATCATCAATACTGATGAATTCCATATCGCCGCCATCTGCCTGCAACTGAGGACGAAAAGCATCAAGTGTTTCCTTAACTTTTTCAATTAAAACTGCATCTGCCATATTTTCTCCAGAAAATTTAATACTTAAAATATAATAAGAAATGTCTGCAACGCAAACTTTTTAACCTAACTTTTCAAGCTGTCTGTGAAGTTCAATAATTCGTGAATGAATATAATGATCAACAGCAAATTTTTCAAGCATACCTAAAACTTTTCCGTCTTTGTCAACAATGGGCATTTCGTCTACATTCATTTCATCAAATCTTTCGTAAGCGTCGGGAAGCATAAGTTCCGGCGGACAAGTGCAGACTGGTTTTTCCATAATATCGATTGCCAGAAGTGAATCAGCAAACTCTCCTATTAAAAGCGTTTCCTTTAAGTGTTCAAGTGAAATTGTTCCAATTAAGTTTCCCTGCAAATCTATTACTGCAAAAGATTGATTATGGTGGCTTTCGAAACTGTTCAGAATGTGGGCAATTTTGTCGTTTTCTTTTACAATTGAATTGCTTTTTTCGCTGCAGATAAGTTCAGTTCCCCAAGTTACATCTTTTACTTTTGAATTTTTCTTAATATCTTCTTCGCTTACATTCATTCCTGCTTCACCGGCTTTTGTAATTCCCATTTTAACGAAAACAGGTCCTATAAGTTCAGCAAAGAAAGTTGTAAACGTAACAATAAGAACAATGTAGTCGCCTATAGTGTTTGTGTCTTCAGGGTTGATTTTTATGTCGCCGAAAACTGATGCTGATGTTATGGAAAGTCCTATGGCAACTCCAGCCTGACTTAAAAGGCAGTACTTTAAATATTTCTGAACTGTAACTGGTGCTTTTGTAATGAATGCTCCAAACCATGAACCTATTGCTTTTCCTGTTGTACGTCCAATAATGTAAAGTGCTGCAAGAATCAGCATAAAAGGCTTCATTCCCCAAATGTCAATTTTTGCACCTACAACTACAAAAAACAAAACGTAAACTGGCGGCGTAAATTTATTTGTAATGGGGAAGATTGTCTTTACGCTTTTCGGGCTGAAGTTTGTAACGAAAAATCCAGTTGCCATTGTTGCAAGAATATTGTTTAAGCCAAAGATGTTGCAGAATCCGGTGCACAGCAGAAGAATTCCCAGAGTAAAAGAAAGTACAAGTCCTTCGCTGTTCATATTTTTTCTGATGATAAAAACCAGTATTACTCCGCATAAAAGTCCTATTCCGATTGAGCCGAAAACTGTTTTTGCTATGGCAAGCATCTGCATTCCAAAAGACGTTGCATGACCGCCAAGAAGTGGAGCTGCTACAGTTGATGCAATTGCAAAGAGAATAAGTGCTACTGCATCGTCCATTGCTACAAGTCCGTAAATTATGGAAGTCATTGGGCCTCTGGAACGATATTCCTGCAAAACGTTTGTTGTTGCTTCCGGTGCTGTGGAAGAACAGATTGCACCAAGTATTATTCCAAAGCAGAATGAAAGTATGATGTTGCCTGTAAAAATGTAAGTTGCAATTCCTACTAAAACAGAAACGATTATTGCAGGAACTATTGCTTCAAAAAGTAAAGTGCTTACAAATTGAGCGCCCATTTTTTTAATTACGTCTGTTTTAAGTTCGCCTCCAACTAAAAATCCAATGAAAGCAAGTGCAATTACGCTTATAGGATTTAAAGTTTTTATTACTTCAGGCTGAACTAGTTGAAGTCCGGAATTTCCGATTATGATTCCTATGATGAAATAACCTACAACTTGCGGAACGTGCAGCTTTTGAAAGAAGTGTCCGCCTAATGTTCCGAAAAATAAAGCAATTCCTAAAACTATTGCCAGCTGTGAACCGTAAGAGCCAAGATTTTCAAAGTGCATAAAATTTGGCAATGAGTTAGATAAAATATCGTGCATATAAACCCCTAGTTAAGTAAGGCATTATATCTTATTTTTTTAGTTTAGAGAACAATGGAGTTTTTCACAAAGCTTTGTGGAAGAAGCGTGCAATCTTTGGCAAGAACAGGGCGGCGGTTAAGGTGTTGCGGTAAATATTTCTGCTATGACTTGGGAAGGAAGCTTGCTGTTGTAAAGATATGCGTAAAGGCATGAAGCGGAAACTATTTTTCTGCCGTATTCTTTTGTTTCTTCAATTGGAAGGGCTTCAAGAAAAATGTCCATGGGAATGTTGTCTGTCTGCATTTCAATTTTTGCTGAAGAATATAAATTCCTTACTTTTGAAATTCCTGCGTTGTAAGAAAATGCTGCAAGAAGTTTTTGTCCGTCAAGGCGGCGAATCATTTCTTCAAGATAAAAAGTTCCGAACTGAATGCTTGTCTGTGCATCTGTTAAAGAATAGTCTTCTATCTTTAGTTTTCGTGCAACATCAGAAGCTGTAAGAGGCATTAACTGTGCAAGACCTACCGCTCCCGCTGAACTTGAAATTTTTGCATCAAAAAAACTTTCGCTTCGTAAAAGGGCAAACAGCAGGTAAGACTCTATGTTGTATTCTTCAGAATATTTTTCTACAGTTTTTTCAAAGCATTTTGGGAAAGAAAGGCAAAGCATTTCTCTGTTTATTTTAGTTTCAGGATAGTTGACTTTTCTTGAAGAAATTCTCAAACTTTGCGGATAATAAATTTCATTTTCTTTTCCACATTCAAACAGAAACTGTGAAATTTTCAGGGAACAGTCCATTGTTATTTCTAAAGGAAAATTCTTCCATTCATCGTAAATAAGTTCAGGAAGTCCGTAGTCGGCGTAACCTTTAAGCAAGACGGAAGCATCATAATTTACAGGCTCTGTGCATTCAGTGCCGTAAGAAAGAATGAGATTTTCGTACTGCTCTTTGGAAAAACCAAGCTGGCTGGCCGCAAGAAGTTTGTAGTAAAATTCATTGCCGCTGTCCAGTGCCATTGTGAAAAAAGACCGGGCTTGTTCTGATGCAATGTTTTCAGGAACAGGCAGATAGTTCAACTGTAAAAGTCGTGCTGAAACGTAAGCGAATTTTGCCTTTGACTCTTTAGATGCAAATGTGCTTATAAGTCCGGCAGTTTCAATGTACTCTTTCCACATATGTTGTGAAATAAGCCTTAAAGAAAGTGTGCTTAAAAAATCATCAAAGTAAAAAGGATCGTTCCATTTGTGACCGTAAGTTTTAAGTGCGTCTAAAGCTGAAGGAATTGATTTTTTCAAGGAAGTTTCCAGATAATACCAGAGGGCGTTGTCGTACATAAGCGGTGTTTCTGCAAAGTTCATTGCATTCTGGAAATTAAGCAAAGCCTGGGAATTATAATCTGATGCTTTTTCGAAAAGTCTTCCGCTGTAAAAGTAAGAATAAAACTTACAGTCCAAAGGAGCATTTTCTGCAAGTGAACTGAAATAGTAAGCGTTTTCCAGAAAACTTTTTGAACCGTAAAGTGCTGCTTTTCCTGCATCAGAAAAAAGTTGTGGCTTCTGTAATTCTTTATTTCCAAGGATGATTTTTAAATTCTTGTAAGCTTCAGAATATTTCCTGTTAAAAACTAAAGACCGGAATTCTACTCCAGGAATTTCTGCAGAAAGCTGTCTGTAAACTTTTTCATGTTCAGCGGTGTATGGTTTTGTAAAGCACCATTCTAAAAATTCTTTTCCGCAACGTAAATCTTTTTTGTAAAGCAGTGCATTTATTCTGACTGCCGTAATTTTATCAGTTGCAAGTTCCGGGGAAAGATTGTCTGTTAAGGAAATGATTTTTCCGTAGTCCTGCTGAGCTTCAAGTTCGCAGATGTAATTAAGTAAAGCGCTGCTGTCGTTGTAATCAGTAAAAATTTTCTTGTAATACTTAAGCTGTTTTTTCTGCGGGCTAAGAAGTGCCAGCTGTTCAAGTGAACGTCTTGCTATTAAAGGGCTGCCTTTTTTTGCTGAAGCTTTAAGTAAGGGAATTGCCTTTTCTGATTGAGTGTCGTCTTTTAAAAGCAAAAGCGCCCTGAAGTAAGAGTCGTTTTCGCCGTATTCTTTTTGCAAAGAGTTTCCCTTTGTGCATGAAATGGAAAAAAGTGAAATTAAAATCAGTAGTAAAAATTTTGCAATCATTCTCTGTTATGAAAAAGCTTTTCAACATGGTTCTGCAAAAACAGATGCCATGCTGAATTTAAAGTTATTCCTGAGGAATTTTAATTGTGTGTCCCGAAATAATATGATCAGGATTTTTGATGTTGTTGTATTTTGCCAGAGGTTTATAGCGCCATGGATTTTTGTAGTAAGCGTTTGAAATGTCCCAAAGTGTGTCGCCCCATTTAATTTTGTAAATTATGTCAGGAAGTTTTTCTACTACAACGGGCTGTTCTGGAACTACGGCTTCAGGAATTTCTGCAACAACAATTTTATCTTCTTCTGCAGGAATTGGTTCTGCTAACTCTGCAACTGGTTCTTCCTGTATTTCTTCTGGAAGCGGATTTTGTTCTGCTGCCGGCTGTTCGGTTTTAAGTTCTTCCTGTTCAGCTGATTTTGTGTTCGGTTTTTCTTTTTCAGGTTCTGCTTTTTGTTCAACTTTTTGCGGCTCAGAAGTTTTTGCTTTGTTTATTAAGTTGATTCTTGAAGGAATTACGAAAAGTACAAGAAGTGCGGCTAATATACAAATAACTGCACATACAATGCAGATGATGACAGGCACTTTTGTTTTGTGCTTTATTTCATTTTCTTCTGTATAAGTTGAATTTCCTTCCAATGTTTCTTTATCGTAAAGGTCGTTGAACATATCGTTTTTAGGTACAAAGGTTGGGTCTTTAGTTTCAAAAAGATCATCGGTTAAGTCTGAATTATCGCTAGTCAAATCTGGTTCTCCAAAGTTGTCGTCAAAAATTCCGCCTAATCCAACTACGCTAGGCTGATTTGTGTCAGATGTGTCTGCTGCATCAGTTGAAGCGGCTGGCTCGTCGTCAAAGTCTGGAAGTGAAAACTCATCTTCTTGAGAGAAGTCCGGTGCAACTTCTGGCTCTGCTGTATCAGTTGAAGCACTAGGTTCGTCGTCAAAGTCTGGAAGTGTAAACTCATCTTCCTGAGAAAAGTCCGGTGCAGCGTCTGGCTCTGATGTTTCAGTTGTATCAGATGTGTCGGTAGCATCAGTTGAAGCGCTTGGTTCGTCGTCAAAGTCTGGAAGTGTAAACTCATCTTCTTGAGAAAAGTCCGGTGCAGCGTCTGGCTCTGCTGTTTCAGTTGTTTCAGATGTGTCTGCTGCATCAGTTGAAGCGGCAGGTTCGTCGTCAAAGTCTGGAAGTGAAAACTCATCTTCCTGAGAAAAGTCTGGTGCAGCGTCTGGCTCTGCTGTTTCAGTTGTGTCTGCGGTATCAGTTGAAGCGGCAGGTTCGTCGTTAAAGTCTGGAAGTGTAAACTCATCTTCCTGAGAAAAGTCCGATGCAGCGTCTGGCACTGATGTTTCAGTTGTATCAGATGTGTCTGCTGCATCAGTTGAAGCGCTAGGTTCGTCGTCAAAGTCTGGAAGTGTAAACTCATCTTCCTGAGAAAAGTCCGGTGCAACTTCTGGCTCTGAATCTTCCGGCGTAAGATTTTCTTTCTGAAGGAACTGAACTTCTTCTTCCGAAATGGCAGACGCAATGTCAGACTCGTCCTGTTCAATAACGGAAACTTCCGGCAAAGAATTTTCCTGTTCCTGAGTTTCAATTTCAGCTTTTACATCAGCGTTTTCATGTTCAGTCTTTTTGTCAGCAGGCGTATCAACTGAATCAAAAGAAAAGTCTTCATCGTTTGGAGAAGGTCCTATCACTTCATTTTCCTCTGTGTCGTTTAAATCTAAATCAGAATCAGCGTTAACTTCTGGTTCTGAATCATCGTTGCTGAATCCATCAACAAAATCATTTGCAATTGTATTGTCAAAGTCAGGCTCTTGTGGAAAAGCATTTTCTTCTTTATTAAAGTCCTGTTCAGGCGGTTCAATGTCAATGTTAAAATTTACAGGCTCGTTTCTGTCCGCAAGAGTTCGGGAAATAAGGTTGATTTGAGTTTCACTTTTTTTGCCGGTTTCAGGATCTTTTATCTGCGCATTAAGCTGATTGTTTTCGTCAAGATTTATTTCAAGGGCTAAAGTAGGCTCGCCGTTTTCGTGAGGATTTAAATTTTTGATTTCAAGAGTATCAACGTACTGGGCATCTTCCATTGAATTAGTTTCAGATCGGTATAAATCAACGTGAACTGTAGTCTGATTGTCTTGAACAGTAGTAAGATTTATATTTTTAGAGTCGGGAGAACCTTCCTGGAGAATAGGATAAAATGTTCCGTCTGCCAGTTTAATTCCTATTGATTTCATTGAATACCTCACTGGAATAAAATTCCATTTTCTCTATTATCGGCGGATTTCTTGATATTCTTTAGTAGATTAAAAAAGTAACGTATTTGCAAAAAAAACTGCTGCAAACAAGAGCTTACAGCAGTTAAGTTAAAAATTATTTTCCAGAATCGTATTTGTAAACGTATTCAGTTATAGAAAGAAGTTCATTTACAGTAGAACCGAATTTTTCAGAAACTTCATACACACTGATTTTTACAGGATTTCCTTTTGCATCAGTTTTGTAAATGTTACGCTGAACAAGTGCATTTATTGAATTGTAAGTCTGAACTTCTGAAATGCTGCCGTTTCCGTCGTAGCGGTAAACTTCTTTTGCCGTAACTTTATTTGCTTCGTCACTTGTTTCAATTTGAGAAAGCTTGCCGTTTTCTCCGTAAGTAAATGTTTTTTTGTTTGAAAGAGTTCCGTCTGCAAAGTATGAATCGATTTGTGAAACTTTTCCGTCTGCAGTATAAGTTGTAATGTTTCTTGAAAGAAGCGCGCCTTTTTCGTCGTAGTAGCTTTCTGTTGATTTTGAAGGCTCGTATTTGTAAATGGTTTTTCCTGTTAAAACTCCGGCTGCATTAAATTCAGATTCTGATTTTATCATTCCGTCTGACTGATATTCTCTAGTAACTTTTGTTACTACTGCACCAGCTGCGTCTGTATAAGTTGCGCCTGTAAGGTTGCGGCTTACGTCATAAGTAAAAGTTACTTTGTCGCCAAGTTCGTCTTTGCCGTAATAATATGCAACTTCTGTTTCAAGTCCGCTGGAATTAAAAACGTGAACGTCTTTTACTGCAACTGAACGAAAGTATTCACCGAATTTAGAAGTTACGTTGTAAGTTGTCTTGGTATATGACGAAACTGAACCTGCTGGTGTAAAAGAATCATTTGCAAAAATTCCAACTGCTGCAAATGCACATAACGATGCTATTAAAATAATTTTTTTCATTTATAAGGCCTCCAATTCAGAAATTACATTTTACGTTAAATATTATATATCAGTTTTAACTATTAAAAAAGACCTTTTTGCTATAAGATTGATTGCAGGATTTGTTTATGGATTTTTTTGAACTGAATGCCTTTGTTCATCTGGCGGAAAAGCTTCACTTTGCCAAGGCTGCAATGGACGTAAATTTAAGTGCCAGTGCTTTAAGCCGGACAATAAGCCGTCTTGAAGAAGAGTGCAATACTTTGCTTTTTGAGCGCAACAACAGGGAAGTTGTTTTAACTGATGACGGCAGGAAATTTTTTGAATTTGCACGAAACTGCATTGATAAAAAGAATGAACTTATTCAGGATTATTCAAATAAATCTGATGAAATTACGGGGCAGCTTAAAGTGTTTGCAAGCGTTACTGCCTGTTATTCCATTATGCCGCCTTTTATAAAGCTTTTGTCTGCAAAACTTCCTAAAGTTAAGCTTTCTATAGAAACCGGTGATCCTGCTCTGGCAATTTCTGCTGTAAAAGAAGGAAGGGTTCATCTTGCCGTTGCTGCCATAACTGAAGAATATGCTCATTTTTTTGATTCTGTGTCTGTTTCAAAAAGTCCTCTTGTGTTTGCTGCTGAAAAAAACGGAAAGTTTACCGAAGTAACGGGAAGCCCTCAGGATATTGTTTCTTCTGTTCCGCTTATTCTTCCAAAAGCCGGGCTTGCCAGAGAACGTTTTGATTCATGGGTAAAAAGCAGAAATGTAAAGCCTGTTGTTGCTGCAGAAGCTGAAGGTAATGAAGCAGTTATGGCTCTTGCTGCTCTGGATTTGGGAATTGCACTTGTTCCGAAAATTGTTCTTGATTACGGTCCGTACAAAGAAGGTTTTGTAAGCCACAATGCAGGCAATGTTTTAGGCTATTACGATATTGGTTTTATTCAGAAAGTAAATTTCAGCGGTTCACCTTCCAGCGTTAAAATAAGAAAGTATGTAACTGAAATTCTCCATACAACAAACTGGGGCGATTTTGTTTAGATTTGTTGGTTCGTGCAGCTGTACTTGCCAGGAAGTGTATGCTTCTTCCACCACGCATTACAAACAGGCGTCATCCATCAAAATTATTACAGAATTTAATTTGACTAATGAAAGGAGAACTTTTATCATTAAATTTGTGTTTAATTTTTAATATGTAAAAAAATGGAGGTGCATCTATGGCAGTAATTGCGGTTTCAAGACAGTATTATTCTTCAGGTGATGAAATTTGTACACTTCTGGCAGAAAAATCGGGATATAAAGTTTACACAAGAAAAGATATAGAACGTCTCATTGTAAAAAACGGATTTTCTGTAAAAAATTTTTCAAAGTTTAACGACAAAAGCCTGAACGTTTTCCTGAAATTTTCACGCGGAAAAGATGAATACCTTGAAAACCTTAAGTTAGTGCTTTTTGAATGTGCTTCAGAAAACAACTGCATCATAGTAGGAAGAGGTGCAACATCACTTTTAAGGGAAATAAGCAACGTAGTTTCCATAAGATTTACATCTCCTTTTGAACACAGGGCAGAACGCCTTCAGCTGAACGAAAAGTGCGAAAACATCATAGCAAAACGAAACGTGTTCAAGGAAGACAGAAAGCAGGCCAACTTTTACAAAACATATTTTAAAACAAAAGTAAGTGACAGTTCATGTTACGATTTTACAGTAAGCACAGAAAAATTTTCAAAAGACGCTATAGCAGATGCAGTTTTAAGCCTTGTTGGAAAAACAATAACGTCAGACAAGGAAGAAGAAGGCAACATTGAATTAGACAAGCTCCTTATCTGCCAGAGAATTGTAAATGTTTTGCTTTCAGTTTACGACATTAACATAACAAATTTAAAGGCAACACTTGGCGGAAGAACAATAACTCTTCATGGAATAGCTGATTCTTCGGCTATAGTTGACAGGGCACTTACAATGGCAGCATTGGAACTTCCTGAATATAAATTTGAATCTGACGTAACTGTAGTGCAGGATTCCATTCCATTCCGAAGATAAAACGCAATAACCGAATTTTTTTTGACAAAAAACCGAAAAAAGTAGGTCTTAAAATTTCGGTTTTCGAAAAATAGAAACTATTCTGAAAATTTTGACACTTTTTTTCTGAAGTATTCTGTGGAAAATTATATCAAGAAAACAAACCGTAATTTTTTCACAGGAGTAAAAAATGAAAAAAAGTATTAAATCATTTACAAAAGTAAGTGCAGTAATCGCTGGTCTTGCATTTGCATTGTCCGGCTGTTCCAATGAAATCAAAAGTTTTGATTATGCAGAACCGGCAGTTGCAAGAAACGTTGTAAGCGTCAGTGACTCCGTGTCAATAAATAATTCAATTGCAGCGCCTTTCGGTTTAGTTGCAGACACTTCAACAGATAACCTTATCCGCCTTGCATGGGGTTGTCCTTCTTCACCAGTTGACGGATGGTACATTTACGTTGACGGAAAAAAAGTAAGCGAAACAACTATTCTTAAACAGATTGAAGTTGAATGTGCAGCAGGAGAACACACAGTTGCCGTTGCAGCATACGTAAACGGAAACCGCTCTGAAGCAGAAGGAATTACCGTAACAGTTACAGGAACAGCAGCTTCATCAAGTGCAGATCCTTATGCAGAAACAAGCTCTATTGCAGCACCATTCGGTCTTGTATGCGATACAACTACAGAAAACTCAATTGCCGTAGTTTGGGGAATGCCACAGTCTCGTCCTGAAAGCTGGGCAATTTATCTTGACGGAAATTACGTTGACACAACAACTGTATGCACAAGATTTGCAGTTGAAGTTTCATCAACAGGAACACACGAAATTGGAGTTGCAGCCGTAAACGGAAACAGCCGCTCTGAAATTTCATCAATATCTGCTTACGTAACAGTAAGCGGTTCTTCAGGCTCAAGTTCATCAGGAACAGAATCAGGTTCAGGCTCTTCTGGTTCAAGTTCAGGAACAGTTGATACTACAGAAGTTAACCTTTCCATTCCAGCACCTTTTGGAGTTGTAGCTGACACTGCAGAAAGCGGAAAGATCGGACTTGCATGGGGAAGACCTTCTGAAATGCCTGAAGCATGGTACTTCTACCTTAACGGCGAAAAAGTATTTGAAACAACAGTATTTAACCGCACAAGTTTTGACGCTCCGGCAAACGGAACATATTCAGCAGGAGTTGCAGCAGTTGTAAACGGAAAACGTTCAGAAATTTCCTGCGTAGACGTAACTGTAACTACTTGTACATCATCAGGTTCATCAGGAACAGGATCAGGTTCAGGTTCTTCTGGCTCAGGCTCAACTGTAACACCACCTTCATCTTTAGTAACTGGAATTACAACTGACACAAACGATGTTCTTGTTGCAAGAAAAGACGGAATGAAACTTACATATCAGTTCCAGAACTGTACAAACGGTGCATTTACTGACGATGAAATCTACATCTACATAATCTGTATGAACACAAGCAACGTATGGTGCTATGCTCAGCCAAACGGAACACTTATTCCTATCGGCGATTCTGAATCAGCAGCATGGCAGTACACACTTGCTCAAGTAAAAGCTGAAGGTTTCCAGATGCCGCTTGCAAGTTCAGGACGCATTTACTATTCTTACGGCAAACCACTTTCAATGAAAGGATTAAACGGCGGCGTTGTACTTCCTTCTTTAAGCAATCCTAGCGATCCAAACTACAACACATACTTTGACTGGCTTGAATTTACAGTAGCACCTAACGGATTCTGGGTAAACACAACTCAGGTAGATCAGCTTGGCTTCCCGGTTTTAATGAATGTTTACAACAATGACGGAACAGTTCAGCAGACAGGAATTTCAGCAACAAGAGAATCAATCTGGAAAGCTTTCATTGACGAAATGCCTGATGAATTTGACACTCTTGTAGGCGAATACAGAATTGTAGCTCCTTGTAAAGCAGGATTTGACGAAAGAACAGGCGGCGCTTACGGTTCATACTTTGATGCATACGTAACAGAAACATGGAACACAATTGCTTCAAAATCACAGACTGTAACTCATCCACAGGGAAAATTCATCCTTACAGGTGACGGAACAAACCTTTACTTTAAGTGTATTGAAGCTTACGGAACAATTGCCAGTGCAGGAACAACTTACACAATCTACGGAAAACCAAAGACAAGTGAAGTTCTTGAAGGCTACGGCGTACTTGCCAGCGGAAACCCAATGGAACTTGCTCTTGAAGCATGGATTTGTGCAGCACTTAACAGACACGTTGCACACTTAACTCCAGATGTTTACTGGAATGATGCTTCTTCTTACTATAAAGCTGGTCCTTGTAACTACTTTGCTAAGTTCTGGCATGATCACAGTGAACGTGGCGGACTTGCATACGGTTTCTGCTATGATGACGTTAACGATCAGAGTGCAACAACATACACTGGTGATGTTAGAGGTGTAGTAGTTCGTCTTGGATTCTAATCTTAACATAAAAAATTACTGTTCTTAAACTTATTAAATGCTGGGTTAAAGTAAATCTTTGGCTCAGCATTTTTAGTTTAGACAGTACTTGCTAAGAAAAGCTGTACTAAAAAGTGATTGGTGATTGAAAATAACTTAATCTTCTATTATTATAGGCTCAATTGAATGACAAGCACATTCTAGTTAAGGAAGAAAAATGCGCACTGCTACAGTAGAACGAATTACTAAGGAAACACAGATAAAACTTTCTCTTAACATTGACGGTTCGGGCAAATACGATGTTAAAAATCCAGTTGGCTTTTTTGAACATTTGCTCCAGTCTTTCTGCAAGCACGGAATGTTTGATCTTAGCGGTGAAATTCAAGGCGATCTTTACGTAGACCAGCATCACTTAATAGAAGATACTGGAATTGTTTTAGGGCTTCTTTTTTCCAAAGCATTGGGCAATTGTGCAGGGATTTTCCGCAGCGGATTTTTTATTTACCCTATGGACGAAAGTCTTTTGCAGGCAAGTGTAGATTTTGGTGGAAGGGGATTTTTAGTTTGCAATTCCCAGCTTTCAAATGTGCCTTTAGTTTCAGTAAGTCCTCAGGGCGTAAGTTCAAGTTTTCAGACTGACTGTTTTGAAGATTTCTGGCAGGGATTTGTTTCTAACGCAAAGTGCAACCTTCATCTTGATACAATTCGCGGAAGAAGTGATCATCACAAAATGGAAGGATTGTTTAAGGCGGCCGCCAGGGCTATTAGAAATGCAGTTGAAATTGACGAAAGACGCAATGGCGAAGTTCCTTCTACAAAAGGTGTAATTGGTGAAAATTAAAACTGATTTATAAAGGAGCCTGTGCTAATAAGTGCAGGCTTTTTTTATATGAGACGGAGCTGTTAAGTGAAGTTTTCAGGCAGTTCCAGTAGATTTGTTTATATCCGGAGGTTTTTTATGGATGCAAAGAGTGAAGAAATTTTAAATTTATTGAAAGACAATGCACGTATTAGTGTAAAAGATATTTCTGCGATGACTAAAAAATCTGAAGCCGAAGTAGAAGCGACCATCCAGCAGCTGGAAAATGACGGTGTCATAATGAAATACGCTGCAATTATAAATCCGGAAAAAGACACAACTTCTAAAGAAAAAGTTGTTGCTGAAATTGAAATACAGGTTCAGCCGGAACGTGAGCATGGTTTTGACGGAATTGCAGACAGAATATACCGTTTTCCTCAGGTAAAATCACTTTATTTAATGAGCGGCGGTTACGATTTGAAAGTTGTAATTGAAGGCGACACTTTGCAGGAAGTTGCAGGATTTGTTGCCCGTAAGTTAAGCACTATTGCCGGAGTTCGTTCAACTAAGACACATTTTCTGCTTAAAAAGTATAAGGAAAATGACATTGTTTATGTTGAACAAAGCAGCGACCGCAGAGAAGGCGTAATTGCTTAGTATTTAGAATAATGCAAAATAACTGGAGAAAAAAATGAACACTAGAGAAGATAAATTCAGTACTGCAATGATGGAAACTCCACCAAGCGGTATACGTAAATTTTTTGAAATGCTTATAGGTCACGATGATGTTATTTCACTTTCTGTAGGTGAGCCTGATTTTCCTACGCCATGGTGCATGAGGGAAGAAGCATTTTATCATCTTGAGCAGGGACACACTTCCTACACTTCAAACTGGGGATTGATTGAACTTAGGGAAGAAATTGCAAAGTATATGGAAAAGTACGGAATGTATTTTAATCCTACAAATGAAATTCTTCCTACAGTTGGCGCTTCTGAAGGCGTTGATGTTGTTTTAAGGGCAATTTTAAATCCTGGAGACGAAATTATTGTATGTCAGCCTTGTTACGTAAACTATACGCCTCTTGCCAAACTTTGTGCTGCTAAAATAGTTCCTCTTGATACAAGCGTAAACGGTTTTTATCCTACAGCTGAACAGGTGGAAAAAGTCATTACTCCTAAAACTAAAGCCATAATGATTTGTTCGCCGAATAATCCTACAGGCACAATGATTCCAAAATCAGAACTGGAAAAAATTGCACAGGTTGTTGTTAAAAATCAAATATGGTGCATAAGCGACGAAATTTACTGCGAACTTGTTTACGATGAAGCTGAACACGTTTCAATCGGAAGTTTTCCGGGTATGAAAGATTACGCCATTATCTTAAATGGATTCAGTAAATCTTTTGCCATGACAGGCTGGCGCATAGGCTACATTGCTGCTTGCAAGGAACTTCTTGCTCAAATAGTAAAGCTTCACGGCTACAATACAATTTGTCCTCCTATTTTCAGTCAGTATGCTGCAGTTGAAGGTTTGCGTAACGGCTGGAATGATGTGGAAAAAATGCGCATCAGTTATCAGCAGAGGCGTAATTTAATGGCAAAAGCCTTTAACGACATGGGTCTCCACGTTCCAGAGCCGGCAGGTGCTTTTTATATGTTCCCTGATATAAGTTCAACTGGCCTTACAAGCGAAGAATTTGCAACTGAACTTTTCCAGAAGTACAATGTAGCTGTTGTTCCGGGAAGTGTATTCGGTCTTGGCGGAGAAGGTCATATCCGTGTTTGTTATGCTACTGCAATTGACAAAATAAAAACTGCCCTTGACAGCATTGAACAGTTTGTAAAAGAAAAGGTAAAGAACAGGTAAATTTTTGCCGATAAGTGTAGTGAGAAGTTGTAAAACAATGGAGTGTTCATGCCCTACGCAATAGCAGCAGTTATAGTTATAGCTTTTATAGCAATCCTCGTGGTTGTAACAGGAAAAAAATCCTCAAACTTTAAAGGCGAAGGTGAAAAATCTAAAAATCAGGCTCAAATTATAAGGGCTGCAAACAAAAGACTTGCAAAAGACCCTCACGATCCGGCTGGCCTCGTTCCAATGGGAAACATTTATTTTAACAGACAGCTGTGGGATAAAGCTTATCCTATTTACGATAAACTTGTAAAAATGGCAGGAGAAACTTCGGAAATTGATCCTTTTACGGCAAATCTCCGGTATGGAATTTGTGCTGTTTACCTTGATAAATTTAACGAAGCAATAGTCTGTCTTTCTTCGGCTTATAAAATAAATCCTCACAGTTATGAAGTTAATTACTTTTTAGGTTTAGCCTGCTATAAAAACAAGCAGTACGACAGGGCAATCCCTTGTTTTAAGAAATCACTTGTTGCAAAACCGGAAGCAGAAGGAGTTTATCTTCTCTTAGGTCAATGTCTTTACAAAACAAACAAATATAGAGAAAGTCTTCCTTGTTTTAAAAAGGCTCTTGATGAAGATCCTACAAATAAGGAAGCACTTTTTGATATGGCTGATGCTATGACGGAAGAAGGTCATGGTGAAAAGGCTATTAAAGTGTTCATGCATTTGCGTCCAGATCCTGTTTACGGTGCGCGTTCATGTCTGCTGGCTGGAATTTATCACAGCAAGTCTGGCAATCTTGAAGCTGCAATTCAGGATTTTGAAATAGGACTTAAACACGAAAATGCTCCTGTAGAAGTGCGCATTGAAATTCAGTACAACCTTGCTCAGTGCTACTTTTCAAGAAATCAGTTTTCAAAAGGACTTATGTTCCTTAAGCTTATTCGCAGTGCAAATGCAAACTACAAAGATGTAAATGCACTTATAAGCAGGTATCAGGAATTAAGCCAGAACTCAAACCTTCAGATTTATCTTTCTGCAGGAAGCAGTGACTTTGTTACGCTGTGCCGCAAATTTATTGCAACTAAGTACAAGAACTCTCAGGCTAAAATCATAGACATAAACGTTGGTCCTGTTTTTACGGATATTCTTGCTGAAATTACGGCTTCTAAATGGAAAGATATGGAATTATTCCGGTTTTTCAGAACTACAGGTTCAACTGGCGAAATTTACATAAGGGATTTTCACGGTCATATGCAGGACATAAAGGCTGACAGAGGATTCTGCGTTTCTGCAGGTGTTTTCAGTGAAGAGTGTCATAAGTACACTGAAGGCAGACCGCTGGACTTAATAGAAAAAATGGAACTTACAAAAGTGCTGAAAGTTATTTCCATTTAGTGACGCTTGGTGAAGTTTGTAATGGCGCTGACTTTTACGACTTTGTGCTGTATTGAATCTTGGAATGATGTTCGATATAATGTTGGACTAGCTGTAATCCGCTGAGTTATCCAAATTGCAGAGCGGATGTTTTTCGTACGGAAAACAAATCTTGCTAAAAAGGAGAACCTAAAGGTGTCTGTCTTAAACAAAAATCATTATTTATTTACGTCTGAATCTGTTGGAGAAGGTCATCCGGACAAACTGTGTGACCAGATAAGCGATTCTATTTTAGATTACGTGCTTTCCCTTGATCCGAATGCTCACGTTGCCTGCGAAACTTTTGCTACTACTAAGTTTGTACTTGTTGGCGGTGAAATTGGATTTTCTGAAAAGCAGGAAGAGAATTTTGCACTTGTTAAAGCAAATGTTGAAAAAATAGCTCGTTCTGTTGCCAAAAAAATAGGTTACACTGATGATGCTTTCGGGCTTAATGCTGAAACTTTTGAATTTGTAAATAAGCTTCATTTTCAGTCAAGTGATATAAATCAGGGTGTTGTGGGAAAAGGTCTGGAAGAATACAAAGGCTTGCAGGGTGCCGGTGATCAGGGAATGATGTTTGGTTTTGCCTGCAATGAAACGCCGGAACTTATGCCTGCTCCTGTTATGTTTGCTCATAAAATTCTTTTAAAAGCCCACGAACTTCGCCACAGCGGTCAAATCAAATGGCTGCGTCCTGATGCAAAAAGTCAGATTACTATTGAATACGACGGATTTAAGCCTGTCCGCATTGATACAGTTGTAGTTTCTCATCAGCACGACGAAAATGTGGGATACGATGAAATTAAAAATACGATTATTGAAAAAATAATTAAGCCTGTTCTTGAGCCAACCGGACTTCTTGCTGAAAACACAAAGTATCACATTAATCCTACTGGGAAATTTGTAACTGGCGGTCCTGAAGGTGATGCTGGTTTAACCGGTAGAAAAATTATAGTTGATACTTACGGCGGAATGGGTCGTCATGGCGGCGGTGCATTTTCTGGAAAAGATCCAAGTAAAGTAGACCGTTCTGCAGCTTATATGGCCCGTTATATTGCAAAAAATATTGTTGCTGCTTCTTTAGCTGACAGGGCAGAAGTGGAACTTGCTTATGCAATTGGTGTGCCTGAACCTGTTTCAATTATGGTAGACACTTTCGGTACTGAAAAAGTTGATTTAGAAAAAATTCTTTCTGCTGTAGAAAAAACTTTTGACTGTACGCCGGCAGGTATTTCCAAAACTCTTGATTTATGCCAGCCGATTTATGCACCAACTTCAAGTTACGGTCACTTTGGAAGAGATATTTTTCCTTGGGAAAAAACAGACAAAGCTGATCAGTTAAAATCACTTTGTAACGTATAATGAAATGAAACTGCTTTCTGAAAGCGAAATTGTTCAGGTGTTTGAACGTTTTAAGAAGGTAAATCAGAATCCTCAGACAGAACTTCTTGCGCCTAATGATTTTTGTCTTTTAGTAAGCGTTGTTTTAAGTGCACAGGCAACTGACAAAAGCGTAAACAAAGCAACTGCCGAACTTTACAAAAAAGTCCGCACGCCGCAGCAAATGGTTGAACTTGGCAAGGAAAATCTGATTTCATACATCAGGACAATCGGGCTGTACAATTCAAAAGCGGATCACATAATTGCTTTAAGTAAAAAACTTATTTCTGACTTTAATTCTGAAATTCCTGATTCACGGGAAAAGCTTATGTCTTTGCCTGGAGTGGGCAGAAAAACTGCTAACGTTATGCTGAATGTTGTTTTTCATCAGCCTGTAATGCCTGTGGACACGCACTTAATGAGAATATGTCCGAAAATGGGACTTGCGGAAGGTAAAAACTTTCTTGAAGTAGAAAAATCACTTGTAGAAAGAATTCCTTTTGAGTACATGGAACACGCTCACCACTGGCTCATTCTCCACGGAAGATACGTTTGTACTGCACGAAAACCTAAATGCGAAAGCTGCATCTTAAATGATTTGTGCTGCCATAACGAATAAGTTGTACGCCTGGTTTTAGTTTACCAGGAAAGCCCAATTCCTACTGAAAAAGAGTGAAGCTTTGTTACAGTTACGTCCCTGATGTTTGTAATGGGATTTGAATCGAATATAGGCTCAAAGTTAAACCGCCAGTTGTAATCGTAGGCAAAGTTAATCATAAAGTGTGATATTTTAAAATCTATGCCTGCACCTGCTTTTAAAAATATTTTATTGTCTGTCTGAATGCTTACAGTTCCGTCTGCATAAGGCCGCATGAAATTTGTAATGGAATAATTTGCGCCAAGCTTTGCACCAATTTCGTAAATGGAAGTTGAGTTTATGGATTTTATATTGTAATTAACAAGAAGCCCTGCAAAAGTGTAGTCGTTAAGTCCCCAGGTTAAAGTTCCGCCTGCGTTATCAATTTTAAGATTTTTATAGTAAAAGTCTGATGGGCTGAATCCTTCTTTTTTATATTCCATTGAAATGACAAAAGTGCGCCTGCCTTTCTGTTCTGTTTTATTTTCAGATTCTTCTTCCTCTTCGTAAATTTTTTCGCCGCCAGTAAGCTGTTCTCTGTCAGATCGGATTTGTGCTTCTGAACGGATTTCTATCTGCGGCAAAATTGTAAACTGAACTGGCTCAAGTTCTTCCGGCGAAAATGTGTATATTATTTGATTTGATGTTGAGCCTAAAATAAAAATAGTGCAGCTTTCCGGTGTAAAAATATATTCAGATGCATCCAGCCATTTTGTGATTTTAAAAGTCAGTTGTGCGCCAAGAAAAAGTGAACTGGAACGAAAAAGTTCGTCGTAAGTTTCAATTAAGTTTTCGTATGATTTTATCTGACGGGCATTCATTTTGGTGCGATCTACAAATTGTTTTTTTGTAACGTAATTGTAAGGCAGTACGAATTCTCTGTTAAAAAGATTGTAACCTTCTACAATGTTGCAGTTTAGTGAAATGTTCCAGCCTTGCTTTTCTATGTTGTAATCTTTAATTTCTAGCGTAAGGTTTTTGCCGTTTGTGTTTTCTGTAAAGGTTGAATTTTCCATGTCAGAATAAATGTTAAGGATTTGCTTTCTTATTGCACGGCGTTGCGGGGCGTTTTCTGTTGTGGAATCGTTTTTTAATTCAATATATTCTCTTTTCAAATTTTCAATGTTTTCTATTTGAGTTTGAATTTTTGTCTGGGAAAATATTTTAAGAGGAAGTAGCAAAACTAGAAAAAATACAGCGATACTTTTCAAAGTAAAGTGATTATAATCATGAAACGCAAAAATGTTAAGTGGCGGGTGTGCTGCGGGAAGTGTTTACTTTGCGAGAGGTGCTTGCAGATAAGTGAAGGCTTTAACTTTTACAGCCAGCCCTAAAAAAGAAGAGTGTGCGCTTATGTGCAGCTTGGTTGGCATAAGAGGCAGCGCATTGGCAAGTACGCTGGGCACCGGCCTTCAAGTAAAGCATGTTTAAACTAACATCATAATCTGATAAAATAATGCAGAGCTGAAAGAAAAGCGTTTGTGAGGAAAAAATGTTAGAAGGAAAAACAGTAGTTGTTGGAGTAAGTGGAAGCATTGCGGCGTATAAAGCGGCATCACTTGTAAGCATGCTTGTAAAGGCAAAGGCAGACGTTCATGTTATCATGACAAAAAATGCAGTGAACATTATAAATCCAATTACATTCGAAACATTAAGCGGAAATAAATGCCTTGTAGACACATTCGACAGAAACTTTGAATTTAACGTAGCACACATTTCTCTGGCACAAAAAGCGTCACTGTTTATAATTGCACCGGCAACTGCAAACGTTATTGCAAAAGTGGCAAACGGACTTGCTGATGATATGCTTACAACAACTTTTCTTGCGGCAAAATGCACTAAAATAATTTCACCTGCAATGAACACGGCAATGTACGAAAATCAGGTTACGCAGGACAACATAAAAAAATGTGCATCTTACGGAATAAAAATAGTCGAACCTGCTGAAGGTTATCTGGCTTGCGGTGCAAACGGAAAAGGTAAAATGCCGGAGCCGGAAGATTTATTTGAACAAATTGAATTTTATATTGCAAAAGAAAAAGATTTGTCCGGAAAAAAAATCATTGTAACAGCAGGCCCAACTCAAGAAGCCCTTGACCCTGTGCGTTTTATTTCAAATCATTCCAGCGGAAAAATGGGATACGCTATTGCAAAACAATCAGCGTTACGTGGCGCAGAAGTTACGCTTATAGCAGGACCGGTTCATTTGAAAGATTTGCCTTTTGTAAAAACAATCCACGTAACTACAGCACAGGAAATGTTTAATGCAGTAAGGGAAAATTTTTCTCAGGCTGATATAATTGTAAAAGCCGCAGCAGTTGCAGATTATCGTCCGGCACAATTCAGTGAAGAAAAAATCAAGAAAACTCAGGGCGATAATATTTTAAATCTTGAAAGAACTCAGGACATTTTAAAGTGGCTTGGTGAAAATAAAAAAGCAAATCAGTTTTTGTGCGGATTTTGCATGGAAACAGAAAATCTTATTGAACAGGCTAAACTTAAACTTGAAAAGAAAAATCTTGATATGATTGCAGCCAATAATTTAAAAGTTAAAGGTGCAGGTTTCGGCGTGGACACAAATGTCATAACGCTTCTTACAAAAAAATCATGTAAGGAATTTCCTGTATTAACAAAAGAAGAAGTTGCAGATAAAATCTTAGATGAAATTTTAAATGCATCTGACTGAAATTTCTGGAGAAAAAAAATGACTTTGAAAGAATTGAAAAGTTTTATAACATGGGCAAATTTTTTAAAAGTGCTGATTGCTTTTATTTCAATTTTAGTTTTTTACATTGCCTACAAAATCATAAAAAAAATCATCGGGAAAAAGGCAAAGGAAAAACTTAAGCCTCACAATGCAATGCTTGTAAACAAAGTGATTACTTATGCGTTTTACATTGTCATTGTGATGTATATACTTGGACTTTTTGGAATTAGCTTAAAAGCCGTTTGGGGCGCAGCAGGAATTGCCGGAGTTGCAGTAGGTTTCGCTGCCCAGACAAGCATAAGCAATTTAATAAGCGGACTTTTTGTTTTAGGAGAAAGAGCACTTCAGGTTGGCGACTACATAAGTGTTGCAGGAGAAAGCGGCGTTGTAGACAGCGTTGGTTTGTTAAGCGTAAAAATCCACACACTTGATAATCAGATGGTACGCATTCCAAACAGCACAATCATAAACAGCAACTTGATGAATTACAACTCTTACTCAAAGCGAAGATGCGTCTTTGAAATTCCAATCAGCTACGAAACAGATTTAACTAAAGCATTAAACGCAATTAAAAAAGTTCCGGCGCTTTGTCCTACAGTTTTAACTGAACCGGAGCCGACTGTTTATTACGACGGATTTGGTGACGCAGTGAATTTAAAGCTTGCCGTTTGGATGGAAAGGACAGATTTAATTCAGACAAAAAATGATGTTTACATTAACGTTATAAAAGTCTGTCAGGAAGATGGCGTTGAAATTCCGTACACTCATTTTGATATCCGCATTCTTGATGATAAAAAATCTGATGCAAAAGTTTCAGCAAAAAAATCAGCAGGAAAAACTAAAACTGGTGCAGGAAAAACTTTAAAAAAATAAAACTGATTTTTTACACCGAAATTGTTGTTTTTGATAAAAGGATGGAAATATATATATTATGAAGAAAAATATTTTTGTCCTTTTAATTTTTGCCGTTACAGCAGTAGTTTGTTCGTGCAGCTTTTTTGAAGAAACAGAAGATGTAACTTTTAATTTACAAGCCGCTTCTTCCGAAAACCAAACTCTCACAGAAAAAAATCAGTGGGAATTTTTTTACATCAGCGAAGACGGTTCTCTTTCCAGCTTAAAAAGTTTTGGCGGAAAAATAAATCTTGCAGTTCCAAAAAATATGGCATTTGCCGTAACGTGCATTTGTGAAAGTACAGCTGAGTGTTACGGAACAATTTATCCTTACAAAATAAATCTTACGGCAGAAGATTTTTTCGCAGCCGACGTGCTCCTTTCGCTAACTGCAGCAGCCGTAAGGGAAAAAGATTATAAAGAAGTTCAGCTTTATCTTTCCAGATTTAACTGGCAGCGCTTTATGATTGAGTGCAGTAATTTTCCCGACAAATCAAAACTTGACAAAGAAAAAGTCATGACAGCCATCGCCTCCGGAAAATTCAAAAAAACAGACATAAAAGAAATATTTTAAAATTACTTGACAAAAACAGGCGGGGGGGGGGGGGGTATTGTTTCTACATAAAAATAATACGGAGGTTTTTATGAAAACATTAAGAATGGTGTGCGGCATTATTTGTTGCTGCTTATTTATGGTGATTGTATTTCAGTCATGTGCAGTAGGAATAGGTAATGCCTTCGAAGATTCAGGCGAAGTTTCTGGGTCTGCAGGCTTTTTCACAGCAATTCTGATGCTTGTAGCAGGTATTATAAGTATTGCAGGAAGAAAAAGCAAAGGTGCAACAATAACTGCAATGTGTTTTTACATTGTTGCAGGTTTAGTTGCAAGTGCAATGTATGGTAGTTTTTCAGATTTGAAGATCTATGGAACATTGAATTTTATTTTTGCTGGTTTGTTTTTACTTTCTTTATTTATTGGAAAGAAAAAGGAATCTTCAAAAATTGAAGAAGATCAAGCAAAATAAAAGGTAGAAAATAATTAGCCCAAATTTCGAGTTTTAGATAAATTTACAAAAAAGGCGTAATTCCTT
>CAMCRZ010000011.1 GCA_945877425.1 uncultured Treponema sp. | reverse complement strand
GCTTTAGCTTTTGCAGCTGGCTCTAAAAAAGAACAGTGTACTCTTATGCGCAGTTGCTTGCAGATAAGTTGCAGCCTGTTGGCAAGTACGCTGCGGGCGGCGCCACCTGTTCTTGCGAGGAAGTGTTTACTTTGCGAGAGGGGCTTTGCAAATAAGTGAGGGCTTTAACTTTTGCAGCTGGCTCTTTGGAAGAAGAGTGTGCGCTTATGTGCAGCTTGATTGGAGGAAGAGACAGCCTGTTGGCAAGTACGCTGGGCGGCGCCGCCTGTGCTTGCGAAAGAGTGTTCACTTTACGAGAAGGGCTTTGTGGGGAAGTTTAACTAATATTTTTCCTGTGAAATTCCGAAATTACTACTATGAAGAAATTTTTGTTTTCATTAGTTTTGATTATTTGCGTTTCCCTTACAGTTTCTGCAAAAGAAAAAGCTGGATTAACGGAAGAAGAAATGAACTATGCCATTGAAGTTTCAAAAATAGACAATGTAAGTGCGCCTTATTTAAAAGGAAACAAAGTTATTTTTACAGCACAAAAAGATGCACATTACGTAGGAATAGCCTTTGACTTTGAAAATTTCAGGACAATTCATTCGTTTTACAAGAAAAATATCAGGAACATGGACAATGAAACAATAGATTCATTTTACTTTTACATACTTGACATACCAAAAGACGTTCAGAAAATAAATTACCGCCTTGTAATAGACGGATTGTGGACCTGCGACCCTCTTAATGAAAATAAAGTTTACAACAAGGAAGCAAACCTTCTTCTTTCACAAATTGACTGCACACGTCCCATTCCCGAAGTAACGGAAGAAAAATCACCTGGATACGTACGTTTTGTCTACAAAGGAAAAAGCGGTCAGCAGGTGCGCCTTGGAGGAAGCTTTACAAACTGGGACAGCTGGATTTACATTATGAAAGAGGTTGAACCTGGAGTTTATGAGTTTAACCTTCCGCTGAATTCAGGAACATACCAGTACGCTTTTTATTCAGGAATGCAGTCTTTTATTGACAGGGAAAACCCTGAACGATGCTACACTTTAGACGGAAAACAGGCTTCTGTTCTTGTAGTAAAATAAAAACCGCACTGGAACACAAAATTTCTAAAAGCTTAATTTCGGGGTAACTAGAAAAGTAAAAACTAGAAGTGAAATCCTCCCGGGAATTTCATATTGCCAAGCTTAGACAAATCCATTCCGCCAAGTCCGCCGGAAGAGCCCATCTGACTTGCAAGAGCATTCATCATTTTTGCCTGAGCGCCACGGTTTCTCGTAAGTTTTTTCATTGTAAGCTTAGTCTTTTCAAACTGCTTGATAAGTTTATTTACTTCCTGAACTGAAGTGCCGCTTCCCTTAGCAATACGCTTTCGTCTGGCAGGTCCTATAATAAGGTGATTTGCCCTTTCTTTTTTAGTCATGCTTTGGATTATAGCTTTCTGATGCTTGATTCCTGCTTTATCAATCTGATCTTCGCTAATTTGTCCTGCAAGACCAGGCATCATATCAAGGAGCTTTGACACTGAACCCATTTTTTCAACTGATTCAAACTGCTCCAGCATATCCTGCAGCGTAAACTCATTACGTGCCATTTTTTTCTGAAGCTTGGCAGCCTGCTCCTGATCTACAGTTTCCTGAGCTTTTTCAACAAGAGTAACAATATCACCCATGCCAAGAATACGGCTTGCAATTCTGTCAGGATGGAAGGGCTCAAAGTCTTCAGTTTTTTCACCAGTACCGATGAAAAGAATAGGCTTGTTTGTAATTGATTTTAACGAAAGTGCAGCACCACCACGGGCATCAGAGTCAAACTTAGTAAGAATAACGCCTGAAAGACCAAGCTGTTCGTCGAAACTTTTGGCAATGTCAACTGCATTCTGACCGGTCATGGAATCAGCAACAAGAATAGTTTCTACAGGATTAACTTTCTTCTTTACATCAACTAATTCCTTCATCATATCTTCATCAATCTGAAGGCGTCCGGCTGTATCCACAATAATTGTATCAAGACCGTTTTTCTTTGCAAAATCAATTGAATTAGCGGCAATTTTTACTGCATTTTTTCCGCCGTCTTCTTTGTAAACAGGCACATCAATTTTTTCGCCTAAAACGCAAAGCTGTTCTACTGCAGCAGGCCTCACAAGGTCACAGGCAACGAGCAAAGGCTTGCGTCCTTCTTTTTTAAGACGGTATGCAAGTTTATGAGCTGCAGTTGTTTTACCAGCACCCTGAAGTCCGAGAAGAAGGATTACGCTCTGAGTGTCAGGGCCTTTTAATGCAAGGTCAGTTTTTTTGTCGCCAAGCATTGCAATGATTTTGTCGTTGATGATTTTGACAAACTGCTGGCCTGGATCTACTGCCTTTAATACTTTTTCACCTTTAGCTTCTTCTATTGTACTGTTTACGAAACGGCGCACAACCCTAAGGTTTACGTCTGCTTCAAGAAGAGCCATTTTGATTTGTTCAACTGTTTCTTCAATATTTTTTTCAGTAATAGTTGATTTTCCGGCTAAAGTTTTAATTATTCCGCTGAAAGTACTTGTTATTTTTTCTAACATTATTTTACCTCAAAATGCATTTTATCTTGACGAAAGAATTTCCTGCAAAACATCTTCCGGTTTAATTTCCTTGTTAAGCACACGATACAAGGCATCGCAAATAGGAAGTTTCAGATGTTTTTTTTCTGCAATCTGATGAACGTATTTACAGGCAATTGCGCCTTCCGGCAAATATCCTACTTTCTTAACATTTAAAATCAAATCGTCAAGATTTTTGAACTGTTCAAGAATTCCGTTTTTAATGATATCCTGACCAAAGCGCCTGTTTCTTCCGTATTTTGATTTGCAGGTTACGTCTAAATCGCCTACTCCGCTTATGGAAGTAAAGGTTTCGGCATGAGTTGCTCCCATTGCAAATCCGATTATCTGAATTTCGTTAAGTCCTGCTGCCATAAGAAGGCTTTCTGTGTTGTCGCCAAAAATATCGCTGTTTTCAGCCATAGCATCAAGGCTTCCGTAAACTGTAGCAATTACGTTTTTTACAGCTGCACAAATCTGTACGCCAATTGTGTCGAAAGAAGCATAAGCCATTATTCCAGGCACTCTTAGAAGATCACGAACTTTTACTGCATTACGGTGATTGTTGCTTGCTGCAATTAACCCTGTGATTTTTCCAAGCGCAACTTCTTCTGCATGACTTGGACCTGCAACGTAAACAGTAGAATCTTTATAGCATGAAGGAAGTACGTTTTCCATTGTTTCAAGAACAAGGTGCGGCATATCATCAGAAGGAACGAATCCTTTTGTTAAGGAAGCAATTACTGTCTTTCCGCTTTGAATGTCGCTTACGTCGCTAAATTTGCTGATTGTAGATGCAAGGTAAAGGGAAGGGCTTGCAAGAATAAGAAAATCTTTTCCAGATGCAACTTTTTTTATATCAAGACTGGATGTCATTTTTTTATCCAATACGTAACCCGGAAGATAGCGCTTGTTTTCATGTAATGTATTAATTGACTCTACAACATCTTCTTCCAGCGCCCAAATTTCTACACTGTGACCTCCACGGGCTAAAGCTGTACCTAAAGCAGTTCCCCATGCTCCTGCTCCTATAATTCCAACAGTTAAGCTGTTCATAAAAATACCTTCTAAAAAAAATTGTCTTTATCCTTTTCAAAATTAAATTATACTGCCACAAATAGATTTTTTCAACACACACTGATTGCAGTCTTTTCGTGCTGCAGTCTGGCGTATGGTAAAATTAGGGCAAAATATGTTGATTTTTAACGATTTTTTTGCAATACTTTTTCCCATTATGAGTACAAGATGTTTTACAATGTTAAAGCCAGGTGTATTAAACCGCAGGCTTGTTGGCGAAGTTATAAGTCGCCTTGAGAGAAAAGGGCTTAAGCTTGTCGGCATTAAATTAATGAATATCAGTCAGGAACTTGCATCAAATCATTACGCTGAACACGCTGGAAAAGCTTTCTACGATGAACTTGTTGATTACATTACAAGTGGTCCTGTTGTTGCAATGGTATGGCAGGGTGATGAATGTGTTTCTTTAGTAAGAAAAGTTGTAGGTGCAACTAATCCTATTGATGCAATGCCTGGAACTATCCGCGGAGATTTTGTTTCACACACTTCACACAATGTTATTCACGCAAGCGACAGTTCAGAAAGTGCAGAACGGGAAATCAACTTATTCTTTAAACCAGAAGAAATAATTGACTGGGAAGATCAGGCTGCAATTTGGTACTAATCTTAATTTTCTGAAAATGAACTGAAGCTGCCGGAAGTATTTCACTACGAAAACTAATTTGCAAGGCAGCTCCAGTTCCTTCTTAAATCCCTGCTTAAATTTGTAAAGTTTAGTTTTTTCTGCTAATATTCTGCCATGAATAAAAAAGCAGTATTAAACTCATTACCATTCTTATTTTTATTTTTTATAATCCAGTTTTTTTCAGGCTGTTCAAAAATCAAAGTTGTAAATTACGTATGCGTAAGTGACGGACTTTTTGCAGATTACTTTTCTTTACATGAAACAGAAAAATCAGAAACTGCGGAATTGAATTTCATTTCTACATCTGATTTTACAAAACTTAAAAGTGAAAATCCCCTTACCATAAATAAAGTTGCAGCTGTAATAACGGAAGAAAAAAACATCAGTCTTGAAGAAAATAAATCAGACTTAAATAAAGAATATTTTGTGCTGGACTCAACGCCTTACGTTCCTTCTTCGCCTGTAAATTTTGAAACTCCCGGAGATAAACTAAACTCACTTCTTGAGCCGGAATTTTCAGTTGCCATAACTAAGCCGGAAGAGCTTCCCAAAAACAGCAGGGCTTTTCCTGTTAACGGCAGATACTGCGACGATGAAAATTATTCTCTTACAGTAAAAAACTGCGCTGCCGTTACTTATCTTGACTCGTCTTTGAAAAATGAAATTCAAGCTGAATGTAAAAAAGTTTTTCACAATGAACTGACGCAAGAAAAATCATTAGAAAATAAAATTGCCTTTGTTGCCAATGTAGGTGACATTATGGTTGCCCGTGGTGTTGAAGATATTCTTATAAATGATGATGACGGTGCAGAAAAAATTTTCGGTTCAACTTTAAAAGTGCTGCAGAACAATCACCTGACTATGGGAAACCTTGAAGGCGTTGTAACTGGCTCTACTAAAAATGCAATTAAAACTTACACTTTCAAGTTTAAAAAAGAAGTGCTTCCTGTTTTGAAAAAATGCGGCTTTAACTATTTTATGATTACAAACAATCACTGTTATGATTTTGGGGAAGACGGTTTTAAAGATACGCTGAATGCACTTAAGGAATTTGACATTCCTACAAGCGGTGCCGGCTTTAACAAAGATGAAGCTGAAAAATTTTATTACACTCAGATTAACGGTCAGACTTTTGCTGTAATTTCATGTGGTGCTTATCCTGTTGAGCGTTCAGGCTTTAACGGTGAAAAGACTGCTGTTGCAGGAGAGAACAAGGCTGGCATTTTGTGGAAAAGCGATTCACTGCTTGAAAAAGTAAAAGCTGAATCTGAAAAAGGAAATGTTGTTCTTGTAAATGTTCACGGCGGACAAGAGTATGTTTTTTCTCCTGATAAAAATCAGCAGGCGTTTTACAAAAGTCTTATTGATTCTGGTGCAAGTATTGTTTATGGAAGTCATCCTCATGTTCTGCAGCCGGCTCAATGGTACAACGGCGGTCTTATAATTTATTCTATGGGAAATTTTCTGTTCAACGGTATGGAAGAAATGCATGGTGCGCAGGAAAGTGAAATTGTCCGCATTGGATTTTTCAGGAACAAACCTTTGTATTTTGAAATTTACCCAGCAAAGCTTAACGGCAAATATGTTTCGCTGAAGCAGGTATTTTCGTAAAGTACACGCTTTCTGGCAAGGACAAGGTGCCGCCCGGGCGTACTTGCCGAACGGCTGCATCTTACATACAACCACGCTGCATGTAAGAGTACACTCTTCTTTTTTAGTGTTGGCTGCAAAAGTTAAAGCCTGCACTTATCTGCAAAGCCCTTCTCGTAAAGTACACACTCTCTGGCAAGAACAGGCGCCGCAGGATGCACGAACGGAAGTATGGGGAAAATAGACACTTATTGCGTTCTATTATATAATGGCACCTATGAAAACGCATACTTTTAAAGGTGGAATCCATCCAAACGAAATGAAGGAATTAAGTAATAAATGTCCCATTACTCCAGTTTTTCCTTCAAGTAAGACAGTTACAATCCCGATTACAATGGGCGGCGCTCCAAACACTGCACTTGTAAAAGCCGGTGATTTAGTTGCTAAAGGTCAGAAAATTGCCGGCGGTGATAAGTTTATGAATTGTCCGGTTCACAGTTCTGTTTCTGGAAAAGTTAAAAAGATTCAGAATTGCGTTGTTACAGGCAACATGGAAGTTCCGTGCATTATCATTGAAGCTGATGATGAAAACCGCACTGATTTCATGGAACCTTTAGATCCATTTACCTGTGAAATTCCTGCAGCATTGGAAAGAATCAAGGAAGCGGGAATCGTAGGTATGGGAGGAGCATCTTTTCCTGCACATGTAAAGCTTAATCCCCCGGAAGATAAAGAAATTGAATATGTTCTTGTAAACGCAGCTGAATGTGAACCTTACCTTACTTGCGATGAACGTACGCTTCAGGAAACGCCTGAAAAAGTTATAGACGGTCTTGCAATAATCCTTCGCCTTGTTGGTGCTTACGGAATAATTGCCCTTGAAGACAACAAAGCATACATCAAGCCGATCCTTGAATCAGAAATAGAAAAAAAAGGTTACGGCGATGACATGAGGA
Organism: uncultured Treponema sp.; assembly: GCA_945877425.1. Lineage (GTDB taxonomy): Bacteria > Spirochaetota > Spirochaetia > Treponematales > Treponemataceae > Treponema_D. Next base: position 58,494 of record CAMCRZ010000011.1, on the reverse strand, counting down.
TTCAGCTTGTAAAAACAAAGTATCCTCAGGGGTCGGAAAAATTTATTGTAAGTGCCTGTCTTGGCGTAGAAATTCCAAGCGGCAAACTTCCGGCTGATGCAGGATGCATTATTTCTAATGTAGGAACAGTGTGCGCAATTTCCGATGCATTCAGACTCGGCATGCCTTTAATCGAGCGCTCACTTACAATAAGCGGCGGTGCTGTAGAAAAACCATGCAACATTCGTGTCCCAGTTGGAACTCTTGTAAGCGATCTTATTCCTGAAGTTTTTTCACTTAAAGAAAATGCTGCTGTAAAAATAATTTCCGGCGGACCTATGATGGGATTCGCTATGGCAGATGCACAATTCCCTGTTGCAAAAGGAACAAGCGGAGTAACATTCCTTACAGAAAAAGAAACTTACCTTACAGAAGAAAGCCAGTGCATAAGCTGCGGCAAATGTGTTTCAGCCTGTGCAATGCGTTTAAATCCTGTTTTAATGGTAAGGGAACTTAAAGCTGAAAATTATTCCAAAGCAAGAAAACTTGGACTTATGGACTGCATCGAATGCGGATGCTGTGCATTTAGCTGTCCTGCAAACGTTCGTCTTGTTCAACGGTTCAGGCTGGGAAAGAACATTGTCCGTGCACAAATGGCAGCTGAAAAAGCAAAAGCTGCAACTAAAGAAGGAGCAAAATAATGGCTGACAATTCAATTCATATTTCTTCAAGTCCACACTTTACTTTTGGAAATACTACTCAAAAAACAATGATGGCTGTAATTATTGCTATGATTCCTGAAATTATTGCAGGTACAGTTTTTTTCGGACCAAGAGCACTTGCTGCAGTTTTAATTTCAACAGCTGCCTGCGTTATATTTGAACTTTTATTTCAGATTGTTACAAGACAAAAAGTTACAGTTTCAAATCTTTCTGCCTGCGTAACAGGAATTCTTCTTGCTTTAGTCTGTCCTTCTACAGTTCCCTTCTGGCAGCTTGTTTTAGGAGACGCAATTGCAATCATCGTGGCAAAGGGACTTTTCGGCGGAATAGGTGCCAACGTATTTAATCCGGCTTTAACAGGAAGAGCTTTTCTGTTTATAAGTTTTCCGGCAGCAATGGGCGCAACATGGGCAGCACCAAAAGCAGCAGACTGCATTTCATCAGCAACAGCTTTAAGTTCATTGAAAGGCGGAACTTTAGACAGCACAAGCTTTGACTTCTTCCAGTATTTCCTCGGAAACAGAGCCGGATGTATTGGAGAAACATCGGTTATACTCCTGCTCATTTCATTTCTTTTCCTTCTTGCAATCAGAGTGATAGATTTCCGTGCACCTTTAGCAATGGTTTTAACTGTAGCAGCTGCAACTTTCGCAAAATCAATTATTTCTACAGCTGACTTTATTGCTGCAGCAAAAGACGTTGCGATTGCACTGCTAACCGGCGGAATAATTTTCGGCGCAACATTTATGGTAACAGATTACGCAACTGCTCCGGTAACAAAAGGCGGACGCTTAGTATTCGGTTTTGGCTGCGGACTCATAACATGGCTTATAAGAAATTTCGGCGGATATCCTGAAGGCGTAATGTTCAGCATTTTGATTATGAATGCAGTTGCACCTTTCCTTAACAACATTACTTCAAGAAAATACGGCTACGGTAAAAAAGGAAACAGAAAACCTGTAAGCGCAAAAATCGTTCAGGAGTTTGACGTAAAAAATTCAAAGGAGGAAACAAAATGAGTGCAGACAAAAACGATTCAGTTTTCAGCATGATTAAACTTGGACTTATTCTTGCAATATATGCAGCCGTTTCCTGTACAGTTCTTGCTGTAGTAAATAATTTTACTGCTCCAAAAATCAAAGCCAATCAGGAAAATAAAATAAATCTTTCCATGAAGGAATTTTTCCCGGAAGAAGGCCTGACTTTTGAAAATGTAACTGACTTTGAAAAATCAAGTGATTCAACTATATCAATTGAAAAAGTAATTATTGCAAAAAAAGACGGAAAAATAGCAGGCGGTGCTGTACAGGTTTCAGGACCAACTTACGACAAGGCAACTGTTCTTGTAGGATTAAATTCTGACTTTACAGTTTCAGGCGTAAACTTCCTTGAAATTACAGACTCTCCTGGATTCGGCTCTAAGGCAAAAGACCCTTCTTTTAAACTTGAATCAGGTGAAACTTTCTACGGTCAGTTTAAGGGAAAAAATGCAAAAGACGGATTTATTACTAACGAAACTTTTGATGCCATAAGCGGCGCAACTATTACAAGTAACGGTGTTGCAAAACTTTTGTCAGAAGGCACATCTACTCTTATAAAATATTTTGAAAAGCAAGGAGAGTAAAATAATGAATAAGCAGCTTGAAATTTTTACAAACGGTTTTGTAAAAGAAAATCCTCTTCTTGTTTTGAACATTGGTTTGTGTTCATCACTTGGAGTTACAACCAGCATTTTTAACGGAATCGGAATGGGATTAGGCATGACTTTTGTTCTGCTTATGAGTGAAATCGTAATTTCAATTTTCAGAAAGCACATTCCCGGTTCAATAAGGCTTCCTGTTTTCATCATAATCATTGCAGCATTTACAACTATTGTTCAGCTTGTACTTAACGCTTACGTAGAAAGTCTTTACGAAGCACTTGGAGTTTTTCTGCCGCTGATTGTAGTAAACTGCATCATCATGGGAAGAGTTGAAAGCTTTTCTTCAAAAAATAATGTGGGAAATTCCATTCTTGATGCATTGGGAATGGGAATCGGTTACAGCATGGTTCTTATTATAATCAGTTTTATCCGTGAACTTTTGGGAGCAGGCACATTGTTTGCAGGAACAGGTTTTAAACTTGAACTTATTCCTGAAGCTTACAGAATAGGCATTATGAATTCTGCACCAGGCGGATTTCTTGCTTTTGGATTTTTAGGAGCATTAGTTCAGGCTGGAAAAAATCACAGTGCACAAAAGAAAAATAAGGAGGCAGCAAAATGAGTGAAATGATTCAGCTTTTTATAAAATCTGCTATTGTAGACAACGTTGTTTTCATTCAATACCTTGCAATCTGTCCTTTTATCGGAATGACTGCTGAAACAGGCAAAGCTACAGGAATGAGCCTTGCTACAACTTTTGTTATAATTCTTGCGACTGCAGTTACATGGCCAATTTACAACTTTGTAATGGTTCCACTTGGACTTGAATTTTTACAGACACTTTTCTTTATTTTAGTAATTGCTTCGTTAGTTCAGCTTGTTGAATTTTACTTGAAAAAATCAGCTCCGGGACTTTACTCTTCTATGGGCGTTTACCTTGCACTTATTACAACAAACTGTGCCGTTCTTGGCGTAACGCTTAACTGCATTGGAAAAAATTACAGCTACGGTCAGAGTCTTGTTTACGCTTTTGGTGCAGCAATGGGATTTTTACTCAGCATGGTAATAATGAGCGGCGTGCGTTCAAGAATGAAGATTGCAAAAATTCCTGCAAGCTTTAAAGGCATTCCTATTCTTTACATTGCAGCCGGACTTCTTTCCCTTGCATTCCTTGGATTTAAAGGATTGATTAAATAATTAAATCAGGTGGTTTTATGAATACAATTATCTACACAATTATTGCAGCTTTAATTATTGGATTTATACTTGGACTTCTTCTTGGTCTTTTTAAGAAAATTTTCGCTGTAAAAATTGATCCTAAAATTCAGGAAATACGTGATGTTTTAAGCGGCGGAAACTGCGGCGGTTGCGGTTATGCCGGATGTGATTCATTTGCAGCAGCAGTTGTTGCAGGAGAAGCACCTGTAAACGGATGCATTGCAGGCGGTGCAGGCTGTGCTGAAGCTATTGCCAGAATTCTTGGAGTAGAAGCCGGAAGTTCTGAAAAAAAAGTTGCATTTCTTGCCTGTCACGGAACAAAAGAATGTGCTGCATCTAAAGCAATTTACGAAGGCGTTCAGACTTGCAAGGCAGCACAGCTTACAATGAACGGAACTAAGAAATGTGCATTCGGCTGCATAGGTCTTGGTGATTGCGTTGCAGCCTGTCCTTTCGGCGCACTTTCCATGAACAGCAGCGGTCTTCCTGAAGTTAACAGGGAAAAGTGCGTGGGCTGCGGAAAATGTGCAAAGGAATGTCCTAAGAAATTATTTAAAATAATCAGTGCTGAAACTAAAGGTTCTATTGCAGTCTGTTCAAGCCATTCAGACAACAAGCCTCAGATAAGAAAAGACTGTTCTGCAGGATGCTTTAAATGCGGACTTTGTGCAAAGAAATGTCCTGAACAATGCATTAACATTGCTTCGGGAATTCCTGAAGTTGATTATTCAAAATGTACAAGCTGCGGCGAATGTGTAAAAGCCTGCCCGGACAAAGTACTGATTATTCTTGGCTGATTGTTTTTCAACTGATGATTTTCAGCAAAAAAATAAAGTGACAAAAAAAAAGCTGCCTGTTAAGTTTATAATGCAAAACTTTTCAGACAGCTTCTTTTTTTTAGAAGACTAATTTCTAAGGGCGTCTATGTTTGCACTTCCTGCCTTAACAAAAGGAAGTACGTTTTCGTCCATTGAAATGTCAAGCTTTACAAAATGAGGTCCAGGTGCAAAAGCTTTTTCCTGCCAGTTTTCGTCTTTACCTGCATCAACTCCGTCAATTCCAAAACCTTCTGCTACTTTCAAAAAATCAGGAACTTTAGAGAAAATGCTTGCGCTGTAATTTTTATCGAACAGGTATTCCTGCTGCTGGCGAACCATTCCAAGTGAACCGTTCTGCAAAACTATGACAGTAACATTTAGATTCAATTCTGCAAGAGTTGCCATTTCCTGAACGTTCATCAAAATTGAACCGTCGCCGCTTATGCACACAATGCGCTTTTCAGGATTAGCCAGAGCTGCTCCCAATGCAACAGGCAGACCAAATCCCATTGTTCCAAGAGAACCGCTTGTTAAAAACTGACGTGGATGTTCAACAGGATAATACTGTGCGCTCCACATCTGGTGCTGACCTACATCAGTTGTAACGATAATGTCACTTTCTTTTAAACCGGCTTTTTCTGCAGCAAGAGGGATTTCCTTTATGAACTTACGTGGATTTACGGAAGATGCATTTTCAGGTCTGCCAAGTTCAACGCTTTCTGATTCAGCAAAAATTTTCTTCAGCTGTTCAATCCACTGAAACCGTGCAATTTTACATTCGCCAAGTTCAGTTGTATTTTTTGTATTTTCGATTTTTTCGATTAAAACAGGAAGTGCTTTTTTTATGTCACTTACAACTGAAATTGATGAAGGAAGAATTTTATTTATTTCAGCAGCGTCAATGTCTATGTGAATTATTTTTGCATCAGGACAGAACTTTGCAATTACGCCTGTTGCCCTGTCATCAAAACGGACGCCCATTGCAAAAACAACATCAGCATCATGAATGGCACGATTTGCTGCGTAACTTCCATGCATGCCGACCATTCCAAAATTATTTTCTGCACTGCGGCTGACTGCTCCAATTCCCATTAAACTTGTAACGACTGCAGCATCAAAAATTTTAAGAAGCTTTTTTATTTCTTCCGAAGATTTTTCATCATTACATCCGCCGCCAAGATAAAGTACAGGCTTTTTTGAGTTTAACAGCATGGCTGCAATTTCAGCAGATTTTTTTTCAAGCTCTTCTTTTGAAGTTTCAAATTTTATTTTTAAAGAAGTATTATTTTCGTTTTTTATTTCAGGCCATTTTTCAAACTCTACTTCCTGAAGCTGAACGTCACGAGGCACGTCTATTAAAACAGGGCCTGGCCTTCCGCTTTGTGCAATTTGAAAAGCCTTGGGAATTACTTCCAGAAGTTCCGCTGCATTTTTTACCATAACGGAATGTTTTGTAATGGGAAAGCTTAACCCGAAAGTGTCTGCTTCCTGAAATGCATCAGTTCCAATAAGAGAAGAATTTACCTGACCTGTAAAAGCAATGATAGGGACGGAATCGCATCGGGCATCAGCTATTGCAGTAAGAAGATTCATGGCACCAGGTCCGCTTGTTGCCATACAGACTGCCGGTTTTCCTGTAGAGCGTGTCATTCCCTGAGCAATAAAACCTGCTGCCTGTTCGTGACGCACTAAAACATGACGAATGTTACTTTTATTCAGCTGATCGTACAATGGGAGAATTGAACCGCCGGGAATTCCTGCTACAAGTTCAACGCCTTCAAGTTCCAAAAGTTTTGTAATTATCTGAGATCCGTTTGCTTTTATCATATCGCTTCATCATAGTCTAATTTTTTTTATTTTTCAATGCAGGGATTTTTCTGAATTCCATGCTATAGTTAGTGCAATGGAGGTGAAAATATGCTTACGAACGAAATGACTGCAACTATTTCAGAACAGCTTTTTCTGGAAGGATGTTCGGAGTGTTACCTTTTTGGCTCCCATGTTACAGGAGAAGCAGATGAAAAGTCTGACATTGATATTGGAATAAAAGGTCTCCTTGCTGAAAATTTTTTTGCGGTACATTCTGCTCTTGAAGATGCAACAAAAAAACTGTTGATTTAATTGATTTTGACTAAAAACCACGACTTTTTGCCATGCTGCAGAATTTGGGAGAACTAAAAAAAATTGAAACATAGAATAAAATTTTCTATAATAAAACCATGTCATTAAACTGCAACGAAATAAATTTAATTTTAAGGGAGCTTTCTCTTGAAGGCTCTTTCATTCAGGAAATAACCCAGCCGAACTTTGAAACATTAGGATTCAGAATCATAAACAAAGGTGAACTTTTTAACCTTCTTATCTGCACCACATCATCAGCATGCAGAATTCATATTACAAAAAATAAATTTCCTAAAAACAAAAAGCCTTTACGGTTCAATGAATTTTTAAAATCAAGAGTTCAGGGCATGAGAATAAATTCCTGCAGCCAGATAGGACTTGACCGCATAATAAAAATGGACGTTTCAACTTGGAAAGAAAAACTTTACATTTACATCCGTCTTTGGAGCGGTGCAGCCAACGTTATAGTTACAGACGAAAACGGTTCAATATTAGACTGTATGTTCCGCCGCCCTAAAAAAGGTGAAGTTTCCGGAGGCACATTTACTGTACAGGAAAAAATTCTTTCTCAAGACGAAATAAATTCTGCAGAAGAAAAATTTCCAGTAAGGCAGTTTGATTTTTCCCCGGAAGACAAAACTCCTTTCAACAGCGCCATAGATGAATTCTACAGCGAACATGCTGCAGTCTTAAGCAGGGAAAGTCTTTTACAGCAGGCAGAAAAATGGTTCAACGTAAAGCACAGCAAAATGACAGGTGCCCTTGAAAAGCTTATGAAAAAACGCCAGGAATTTTCTGCCGCATCAAGACTCAAGCACACAGGAGATCTTATCCTTGCATATCAAAATGAAATAAAAGGTGCATCCCTTGACTGCATTGACTACGAAACAAACGAAAACGTTCACATCAGAATTGACCCTAACCTTACTCCGCAGCAAAATGCAGCATTTTACTACGAGCAGTACAAAAAATCAGTTTCCGGAACAGAAGCACTTGAACACGACATTTCAATTGCAAAAAAAGAAATTGCATCACTTGAAGAAGAATACAACAAAATTGTAAACGAAAAAAATGTTTTAAAAATAGAACAGCTTATAAGAAAAGACACAACTCCCAAACAAAAAATTGAAAAGCCTCACCCTGGACTTCATTACGAAATTGACGGATGGACAATTTTAGTGGGACGCACTGCAGCTGAAAACGATGAACTTCTGCGTCACTTTGTAAAAGGTCAGGATTTATGGTTTCACACAAGAGATTATGCAGGCGGATACATTTTTGTAAAGGCAAGAAGCGGTAAAACTGTTCCTTTAGAAATTATGCTTTATGCAGGAAATCTTGCAGTGTATCATTCTAAAGCACGGAAAAACGGCCAGGCAGATTTATACTACACTCACGTAAAATATCTGCGCCGTGCAAAAAACGGGCCGAAAGGTTTAGTTCTTCCTTCAAACGAAAAAAATCTTCTTGTAAAAATTGATCAGGAAAAATTAAGGCGCTTAGAAGAGTTCGAAAAATTTTCAGGAAAAGTTTAACACGTGCAGGCAATTTCCAATTGCAATTTCCAATTGCAATTTCCAACTGTTTAACAATTCAGTTTTTTCTGTTATATTGAATCAACATTTAAAAGTAAAAATCACGAGGGGCTATGAAAATAAAAAATATATTAGACTCAAAAAAATTAACTTTAAGTTTTGAAATTTTTCCGCCAAAAAAACAATCTAACTTAGAAAATGTAGTAAAAACAGCAGAAAGCCTTTCTTCTCTCAATCCTGATTTTATGTCCATTACATACGGTGCAGGAGGAACTACACGAGGGAACACAGTTGAAATAGCCCAGAAAATTCTTGAAAACGGAACGCCAGCACTTGCTCACCTTACCTGCGTAGGAAACACACTTGAGTCAATTAAAAGCGACATTGAAAAAATGAAAGCTTCAAAAATTGAAAATGTCCTTGCGTTAAGAGGCGATGTTCCTTCAGGTCAGACAATTGAAACTGCAACTTGCAAAGAATTGTCCCATGCAAATCAGCTTGTAACTGTTTTAAAAAACGAAGGCTTTTGCGTAGGCGGTGCCTGTTATCCGGAAGGTCATCCTGAAAGCGCAAACAGAAGCGATGACATTGAAAACTTAAAATATAAAGTTGACGCAGGAGTTGACTTTTTAACGACACAAATGTTTTTTGACAACAATATGCTTTACTCTTACCTTTACAGACTTCAGTCAAAAGGCATTCACGTGCCTGTTCTTGCAGGCATTATGCCGATTGTAAATTCAAATCAAGTTGAAAAAATGATTAAGCTTTCTTCAGCATACATTCCTGAAAAACTTTTAAGCATTTGCGACAGATTTCAGAATTCACCGGAAGCCATGAGACAAGCCGGCATTGCATACGCCACAGATCAGATTATAGATTTAATTTCAAACGGAGTGAGAGGCATTCACATTTACGCAATGAACAAAGTTGATGTTGTAACTGACATTATAAAAAACATTGACAAAATTGTTGAAGCTGTAAATCTTTAATTTTTAAATGAGGTTCTAAATTGGAAAACTCAAAAATTTCTTTCCGCGAATTTTTAAACGAAGCTGTTTCTAAAAATAAAAAAATTTTCTTTGACGGCGGAATGGGAACTATGATTCAAAAATCCGCAGTTGTTTCTTATCAAATTCCGGAAGATTTAAATTTCTACCATCCTGAAATAATAAAAAAAATCCATGCCATGTATCTTGAAGCAGGGGCAAACGTTCTTACTGCAAACACTTTCGGCGCCAATCCAAAAAAACTTGAAAATGAAAATACACGATGGAGCGCACAGGAATACATTGCTCAGGGAATTAAACTGGAAAAAGAGGCAGTTGAAGAATTTGAAAAAGCAAATCCAGGAAATAAAACTCCACACTTCATAAGCTGGGACTCAGGACAAATCGGAAAGCTTCTTGAACCAATGGGACCTTTAACTTTTGATCAGGCTTACAATGCATACAAAGAAGCAGCCGTTTGTGCAGAAAAAAACGGAGCAGACCTTGCAATTATAGAAACAATGAGCGACCTTTATGAAGTAAAAGCCGCTGTTCTTGCAATAAAGGAAAACACAAATCTTCCTATTGCAGCAACTATGACTTTCCAGAAAAACCTGCGTACTTTAACAGGCGCTGACGTTTTAACATGCGTAACTTATCTTGAAAGTTTAAATGTTGACGTAATTGGATTTAACTGCGGCGGTTCTCTTGAAGAAGATCAGGAGCTGGCAAAACTTTTCTGCCTGTACGCCCACATTCCTGTTTTAGCACAGCCAAATGCAGGGCTTCCTGAAAACGTAAACGGCAAAGACGTGTTTAAAATTACGCCGGAAGAATTTGCCTTGTCTCAAATTAAAAATGCAGAAAACGGAATTGCACTTCTTGGCGGATGCTGCGGCACTACACCTGACCACATAAAAAAAATGATTCAGGAAATTTCAAATCAAAAGTTTGAGAAAAAAAATCAGTCTGAAAATTTTTACAATACATATCTGTGCTCGTACAACAAAACAGTTCAGGTAGGAAAATCAGCAGGACCGAAAATTATTGGCGAGCGCATAAATCCAACTGGAAAAAAGAAATGTAAAGAAGCATTGCAAAATAAAGACATGCAGTTCATTCTTGACGAAGCAGAAAGCCAGATAAATTCCGGAGCACACATTCTTGACGTAAACACAGGACTTCCGGGAATTGATGAACGGGAAATGATGTGTCTTGCTGTAAAAACAATTCAGTCAACTTTCAACATACCCCTTCAGCTTGACTCCAGCGAACCTTCTGTTTTAGAAAAAGCACTTCGATACTACAACGGAAAGGCACTTGTAAATTCTGTTAACGGCAAGCAGGAAATTATGGACAAAGTTTTTCCACTTGTAAAGCATTACGGTGGCGCTGTAGTTGCACTTTGCATTGACGAAGAAGGAATTGCACCGGACGCAAAAGGAAGAGTTAAAGTTGCAGAAAAAATAATTTCTCAGGCAAAAAAATACGACATTCCTTTACGTGATATTTTTATAGACACTCTCACTTTAACAGTAAGTTCTGAACAGAAAAATGCACTTGAAACAGTAAAGGCAATCAGGATTTTGAAAGAAAAGTACGGCTCTCAGGGACTTCAGTTTGTGCTTGGCGTTTCAAACATTTCATTCGGACTTCCAAGACGTGACATCATAAACTCAAGATTTTTCACTCTTGCTTTAGACGCAGGTTTATCGGCAGCAATTATAAATCCAGGCGCACAGGCAATGATGGAAACTTACAAAGCTTACCTTGCCTTATCAAGTTACGATGAAAACTGTCTTGATTACATAAACACTTACACAGGAACATTAGACCCTTCAAGCATAAAAGCAAAAGAAAAAATTTTAACTGATGCAGTTTCAGACGGAACTATTTCTCTGGCTTTAAATCTTAACGGCAAAACTTCAAGCTTAAACATTAAGTCAAAAGGCATGACAGAAATTCCAGAAAAAAAATCTTCTTCTGCTGATTTAAAAACTGAAACTGAACAGAAAAAGTCAAATACTTCTCCTTTAGAAAATGAACTTATTGAAATAATAGAAAAAGGTTTTAAAGACAAGGCTGCATCTTCCACAGAAAAACTTCTTGAAAATCACGAAAGCATTGAAGTAATAAACAACTGCATTGTTCCTGCATTGGACAGCGTGGGAAAGGATTTTGAAAAAGGCAGGAAATTTTTGCCTCAGCTTTTGTTGAGCGCAGAAACAGTCAGCTGCAGCTTTGAAAAAATAAAGGAAAAACTTGCAACTTCCGGACAAGAACAAGTGTCAAAAGGTACGATTGTACTTGCAACAGTTTTCGGCGACATTCACGACATTGGAAAAAACATTGTCCGTGCCATGCTTGAAAATTACGGCTACACAGTTATTGATTTAGGAAAAAATGTTCCTCCAGAAATAATAGTGCAGACAGTTGCTGACCACAACATTCAGCTTGTTGGATTAAGCGCACTTATGACTACAACAGTTGCAAATATGGAACAGACAATAATTGCCATAAGAAAAAAAATGACTGAACTGGGACGAACAACTAAAATCGTTGCAGGCGGTGCAGTTCTTACAGAAGAATATGCAAAAAAAATCGGTGCAGACTTTTATTCAAAAGATGCCATGGAAACTGTAGCCATTGCAAAAAAAGTTTTTAACAATTAGGAATGAATATGTTTTTCAAAAAAAATAAATTTTCCGATCCAAAATATCCTTTTAGAAAAGCTGTTGCAAAACCTGCTCCTTTAAGGCGGATTGAAAAATATTCAAAATGGGATTTAAAAGATTTTAAAGTAATTCATGCATACACAACACTTTTTTTTAGACCTGCAAGTTACAAAGAAACATTTTCATTTATTTGGAGCGTAATAACACAATTTTTCCTTTTACAGTATTTTCAAAAAATTCGCTTAACCCATTATCCTATAAAACACGTTGATCATGAACTTGATGAAAAAGTTCCCTTCCGCCCCGAAAAAGTAAAAGTCTATCTTGAGTTTATAAACATTTGGATTCATCCTCTTGTAATGCTCATTCGCCGATTCAACAGTTTTGAAGGTTCTAAGCTTGCTGCAGAATTTATGTGCTATATCAAAGAAAATTATAAATCTGCTGCAGTTATGTACCGCAAATGTATGACTACAACTTATCGTCCAAAGTGTCCTTCTTCAAAAGCGCTTACAAATGTTCAGCGAGCCGATCCTCATTACCTTTGCGTGCCAAGTCTTCATATTGCAACTGTTTGCCTTTGTTACAGTTTCTACAAAATGATTTTTAAACGGGAAAACTTTACAAAAGAAGAATCTGAAAAATGGTACAACGAGCTTTACTTCCATGCAGTTGAAATCGGAGAAACAGTTCTTTACGTAAAACAGCACAGCGTTAACTGCATTCCTGCCGCACTTTATATGATTACAAAAAATTACCCTGAACTTTTTACGCCTGAAATGGGAATTGAATACATCAACGATTTATTTAAAAATTCCACAGACATTGCCCCGGAAGACAAAAAGAAAATAAACGAGCATATAAAATTTACTTACGAAAAATTTCTTCTGGAAGGAATTTACGAAAAAGACTGGACAGTTCCCGTTGAACGCTGGCTTGCCGACTACAAAAATTACACGCCTTTTTACGCAGACAAATAAAAAAAACGCACATCCTGAACTCAAGATAATTTTTTAAATCAGCTTAAGTCAAAATGTGCAGTTCTTTTTTAATCAGTATTCCGAAACTGACTTTGATTTTTTGAAAATTGCAGCCTTACTGTTCCGCTGTGTTGAAGTGTGAATTCCCAGCTTTGAGTGAGAAGAGCGGCTCTTTGAATTAAAGTCCCTGCTTCTTCCCTTGTCTCTTGAGTGTTCTCCCCTAAAGCTTCTGCCTTTTGAGAAAAAGTTTCTGTCTTTTGAGAAAAAGTTTCTGTCTTTTGAAAATCCAGTTTCACCTGAAGTTTTTGAATCCTGATGGATGTGAGGCAGTGAAGAATTTTCTTTGGAAAGTTCCAGCGCTTTTTTTGCAGCTTCTTTCGGCAAAGTAAGCAGACAGAATTTATCAGCCATGTCAATTGAATCAACGTCACGGCCATGAATATGCAGAAGGCTTGCAAAGAAGTCTGCAATTTTTCTAGGATTGTATCCGTCGTGCCAGCCCATCTGAACATAAAGGCGCATCTGGTTTTCGCTTACAAAAGGTCCTCTTCTTGAACCTTCACGTCCGCCTCTTTCGCCGCCACGTTCCCTTTCACGCCTTGCTGTTACGTTCTGAATTTTTCCATAACGCTTTTCTGATAAAATATTTCCATAAGTTACTGCAAGCAAAGATGATACAACGTCCTGAGGATTCTGTCCGCTGCAAAGTTCCGCTGCCATATCATCAAAAGAAGAATCGCCTTTGTTTAGCTTAGGAACATTAATTTCACTTTCACCAGCATTTTCACCTGCACTTTCTGGCTCAGAAAAATCAACTGGAGCAAGACCCATTTTCTGCTTAAGCTCATTGAAAAGCCGCTCTTTCTTAGCAGCAATTACGTCTTCTACAACAGGAATTTTTTCTTCCGTCATTTCGCCTTTGGCACTTTTCTTAACTGCCTGCTGCAAAAATCTAAGCTTACGGCGTGTTTCTTCCGGACGCACTAAAGTAACTGCAATTCCGCTTGAACCTGCACGACCTGTTCTTCCGATTCTGTGAACATAAGTTGCGCCGTCAAAAGGCAGGTCGTAATTTACAACATGAGTCAAGCCTTCAATATCAATTCCACGGGCAGCAACGTCTGTTGCAACTACAATTCGTGTTTTGCCAGTTCTGAATCTTGCAAGAATTTTTTCACGCTGACCTTGAGGAATGTCTCCATGTAAAGCTGCAACTTCATATCCCTTTTCATCAAGAGCTTTTGCAACGTAATCAGCATCAGACTTTTTCTGAACAAAAACAATTCCGTAAAAATCTTTTGAAATATCAATTAAGCGGACAAGAGCTTCAATTTTATCACTGTCACGAACAACCCAGTATTTCTGTTCAATTGCAAGCGGCTGTTCAACAACACCTTCTTCTTCAACAATTTCATAGTCACCCATAAAGCGCTGGGCAATTTTTAAAATCTCTTTCGGTATAGTTGCACTGAAAAGCAGGACACGGCAGTCAGGGTTTGCCTTTTCGAAAATATTTTCAATGTCATCAACAAATCCCATATCAAGCATTTCATCCCCTTCATCAAGAATGAAATAATCAATTTTGCTGATGTCAAGAACACCGCGTTCCATTAAATCCTGAACACGGCCAGGCGTACCTGTTACAATTTCCACTCCCTTGCGCAAAGCCCTTATCTGCTCGCCCATAGAAGCACCGCCGTACACTACAGCATTTCTAGGAAATTTTCCTGTTGTAAAAGATGACATTTCTGTACAAGTCTGCATTGCAAGTTCACGAGTCGGCTCAAGAATGATTGCACGAACGTGATCTCCGCCTTCCCTCAACTGCTGGACAAGAGGCAATCCGAAAGCTGCAGTTTTTCCTGTTCCAGTTCTTGCCCTTGCTATAACGTTTGCGTCGCCATTTAAAAGTCTTGGAATTGCAAGCACCTGAATGGGACTTGGAGTAACAAAGCCCTTCTTCTTAATTGCTTCAAGAGTAACTTCATTAAGACCTAAATCTTCAAAAGAAATGCCGGCTTCTTCGTCTTCAGTTTTTTCGTCTTCTGATTTTTCACACTGATTTGAAACTGACTCCACTTCATCACTTTGCTCAGAAGACAAAAGGATTTCATCTTCCTGATTTTCAATTTTTTCCATAAACGATCCTCTTCATGCATAACGAACCGCTAATAAAAAAAATAAACCCTATTTTTGTGGAATTAAAACGTAAGATTTGATTTCCCCTGCACCTTCAAGCGGCTACAGTCTGACATGATTTTCTAAAATATTTCACTATTCTACAGACTTTTCAAAATAATTACAAGGATTACACGAATTAAAAAAATAAGTTTAAACTTTTTGTGCTGAAATTGCTGTTTTTGCAACATCGGTGGAAATATAAATTGTATGGAACAAAAAATATTTTATTTTTCAAATGCATTTCCTCTACTAAAAAAGGTGAAACTTTCAAAACTTAAACGGATAAAACTGACACTTTTAAAACAGGCACTTTTTCTTTTTCTTTCAGTAAAAATTTTATCGGCACAAACATCGCCTGAAAAAAAATCATCTTTGGGAGAAAAATTTTCACTTCATTCTGTGTCGCTTTATTCAGGAGCAGTTTCCACTTTAAACGAAGAAGCAGGAAAATCAACTGTAAAATACGACGCCGGAATAAAGCTTTCCGTTACGAATTTAAATGTGATGTTTTCAACGGGAATAAATTCTTATTCCATTCAGCAGATAAGGGAAAGTTTCCCGGAAGATTTTTTCCTTAACCACAAAATGCGCTGGGGAACTCAGTTAAGGCTGCCTTCTGCATTGGGATTTTTTTCTGCAAACTTTTACGCCGGAACCTTAACTTTTTCACAGGGAATTTCCCGTTTAAAAAATCCGGTAATTTCATCTTCATCACTGCCTTTGCGAAGTCCTGTTAATTTTGTTGCAGGATTTGCCCCTTCAATTCCGTCTTTTACTTCAACTGAAACGCCCCTTTCTTTTGCGGCAGAATTAAATCCTTCAAGGAAGCTTTCATTTCTTCCACAAGTTCAGTTTGGCTGCATTACGGGAAAAGATTTTTTTCTCAACATAAACAAAAAGTTTTCTACAAGATTCATTCCGCTTATAACTTTTTCTGCTACAGGAGGATTTTTTACACAAAGCTTTTCTTCTTCAGATTCATGGTTTGAAAAAACGCCTTACTTTCCTGAAGGAAAAACTCTTGCTCTGGAACAGGAAGTGTGCCTTACTTTTCCTCACGCCAGAAGTTCTACTGCTGCTGCAATTTACGAAAGTCCTTTCGGAAAAAATTACACATGGATTAGAAGTCACAATGCACTTGTTTTAAAATCAGTTATTGTTGATTCTGGATTTTTCATTGCTGATTCAAATCTTATTACAACTGATTCTTCCATGCCAAAAACTAAATTTCAGTATTACGTAAATCCGCAGAAAAAATTTCACTTTGGAAAATGTCAGTTAAACAGCGGCATTATTTTCCAGCAGAATTTTCTTGAAACTAAAGACAGTTTTTCTACGCCTTACAAAACTTCAAATTTAAAAGCTGCACTGGCTTTTTACAGAAATCTTTCTGCAGTAACGTGGAACTTCAGCGCAAGTCATTCCCAGCTTACTGAAGAAAAAACTTTTACCAACAAGATTTCTTTCATCAGGAAGTTCAGGCCTTTGACTTCAAACTTTTCTGCTTCCCTAAAAACTGAACTTCAAAAGCAAAACCTTACTTTTTCAGAGAGCATTTGTTTCAGGAAGGGCTTTGTTTCAAGTTTGTATTTTTCTGCCTCTTCTGATTTTGATGACTGGCATTTTGACAAGACAAAGGCTTCGGCTTCTGTTTCATTTTCCGGCGGCAAGAAGATTAAATTCAGCGGCAAAGTCCAGCTAAACTTTTCGCTGTGAAGTTTCCGGTTGTTTACGGCGGTTTTTCTCGTAAAGTGCACACTTCTTCGCAAGAACAAGGGGCAGCGGCCTGAGCGTACTTGCAAAAGAGCTGCATCTTACATACAACCAAGCCGCCCGAAGCAACACTCTCTTCTTTCAACAGCCAGCCGCAAAACTTAAAGCCTGCACTTATTTATAAAGCCCTTCTCGTAAAGTATACACTTCTTCGCAAGAACAGCCGCCGCCTGAGCGTACTTGCCAATGCACTCTACGAAGCAACTGCTTGCCTTTACATCTCTTTTACATATTTACTATTGAATTTACTGAATAATTTCACTAAAATATTACAACTTTAAAGCTTAAAATAATTTTTTTATTGAGAGGTAACAATATGGCTTTTGATATTACTAAAGTTCGTAATATCGGTATTAGTGCTCACATTGACTCTGGAAAGACAACAACTTCTGAACGCATTTTGTTTTACTGTAACAAGATTCACCAGATTCATGAAGTTCGCGGTAAGGACGGTGTTGGAGCTGTAATGGATAACATGGATTTGGAACGTGAACGTGGTATTACAATCCAGTCCGCAGCAACTCAGGTTCAATGGAAAGACATCACAATCAACCTTATCGACACACCAGGTCACGTTGACTTTACAGTTGAAGTTGAACGTTCTCTTCGTGTTCTTGATGGTGCAATCATGATTCTTTGTGCTGTTGCAGGTGTTCAGTCTCAGTCAATTACTGTTGACCGCCAGCTTAAGAGATACCATGTACCTCGTGTTGCATTTGTTAACAAGTGTGACCGCCAAGGTGCTAATCCAATCCGTGTATGCGGACAGCTTCGCGACAAGCTTGGTCTTAACGCTCACATGATGGAACTTCCAATTGGTCTTGAAGATAAGCTTGAAGGCGTTGTAGACCTTATCGCAATGAAGGCTGTTTATTTTGACGGTCCAAACGGTGAAGAACTTCGCTATGCTGAAATTCCTGCAAATCTCCTTGAAGATGCAAAAACATACCGTCAGGAACTTATTGAAGAAGCTGCAAACTTTGACGATGCACTTATGGAAAAAATTCTTGAAGGCGCAGAACCTACAGAAGAAGAAATCATTGCTGCAGTTCGTAAGGGAACACTTGCTGAACAGTTCGTTGGCGTTTTCTTAGGCTCAGCTCACGTAAACAAAGGTATTCAGCCTTTACTTGATGCAGTTGAACGCTATCTTCCAAACCCAACAGAAGTTCACAACTACGGTCTTGATCGTGACAACAACGAAGCTGAAGTTGAACTTTTCAACGTAGAAAACAAGCCTTGTGTTGCACTTGCATTTAAACTTGATGACGGTCAGTTCGGTCAGTTAACATACGTTCGTATTTATCAGGGAAAAATCTGCAAAGGTGATGAACTTTTCAACGTCCGTGCACAGAAGAAGTTCAAGGTTGGACGTATTGTTCGTATGAACTCTGCAAACATGGAAGATATTCAGGAAGGTATGCCAGGCGATATTATTGCGCTTTTCGGTATTGACTGTGCTTCCGGTGATACATTCTGCGGCGGCGGACTTAACATTGCCATGACATCAATGTATGTTCCAAATCCTGTTATTTCTCAGGCTATTACACCTAAAAACAAGCAAGATGCTGCTAACATGGCAAAGGCTCTCAACCGCTTTACAAAAGAAGACCCTACATTCCAGACATACGTTGATCCTGAATCAAATCAGACAATCATTAAGGGTATGGGTGAATTGCACCTTGAAGTTTACGTTGAACGCATGAAGCGTGAATACAAGTGCGAAGTTGAAGTTTCACAGCCGGAAGTAGCTTACCGTGAATCAATTTCTGCCCGTGCTGATTTCAACTATACACACAAAAAGCAGACTGGTGGTTCTGGTCAGTACGGTCGTGTTGCAGGATTTATGGAACCAATCGCTGATAAAGACTACGAATTTGTTGACTCTATTAAAGGTGGTGCTATTCCTAACGAATACATTCCTTCTTGCGACAAAGGTTTCAAGAAAGCTATGGAAAAAGGTTCACTTATTGGTGCTCCAGTTGTAGGCGTTCGCTGTACAATCAATGATGGTCAGTACCACCCTGTTGACTCTTCTGATATTGCTTTCCAGACTGCAGCTATCGGTGCATTCCGTGAAGGTTACCAGAAAGCAAAGCCAGCTATTCTTGAACCAGTTATGAAAGTTCAGATTGCAGGTCCTACAGAATTCCAGGGAAATATGTTCGGTCTTATTAACCAGAGACGTGGTGTTATTATTGATTCATCTGATGAAAACGGAACTTCTACAGTAAACGCTGAAGTACCTCTTTCTGAAATGTTCGGATTCTCAACAATTCTCCGCTCTTCTACACAGGGTAAGGCTGAATTTACAATGGAATTTGAAAAATATGCCAAAGTTCCTAACACTGTTTCAGAAACTCTCATAAAGGCATATCAGGAAAAGAAAAAGGCTGAACAGAAATAATATTGACTTTCAATCAGCAAAATGAGACTTAAAGTGATGAACTGAATTCAGTTTGCCTTTAGCCCCAATGCAAATAAAAAAACTTTCCTTTTAAGTTTTATCTTACGAAGGAAAGTTTTTTTTGTTTTAAATCAGTGCATAAAAAAAAGCCTGCACTTTATCAATTTAAATGCAGACTTTCTGAATGTTATGCCTGTAAAGCTGTAACTGCTACAGTTGCAACAATGTCATCAACTGAACAGCCACGACTTAAATCATTTAACGGTTTTGCAAATCCCTGACAGACAGGACCAATAGCCATCCATCCGCCCATACGCTGACAGATTTTATAGCCGATATTTCCTGCATTGATGTTCGGGAAAATAAATGTATTTGCATGACCTGCAACTTTTGAACCAGGAGCTTTTAATTCACCTACTTCAGGAGCAACAGCTGCATCAAACTGGAATTCGCCGTCTAAAGCAAGATCCGGAGCTTTTTCTTTTGCAAGAGCAGCAGCACGGGCAACTTTTCCAACTGTGTCTCCGTCTTTTGGATCTGCGCCTGAGCCTTTTGTAGAAAAGGAAAGCATTGCAACACGAGGTTCAATTCCTGCAATTTTTACGGCAGTTTCGGCAGATGCAATGGCAATGTCTGCAAGCTGTTCTTCTGTAGGGTTAATGTTGATGGCACAATCACCGAATACAGCAATTCCTTCCTTTACATAAGGATTTCCGCTTTCTGGAGCAACCATAATAAAGCAAGATGAAACTGTGTTTACGCCATGAGCAGTTTTTATAACCTGAAGTCCAGGGCGAAGTGTATTTGCAGTTGAATGACAGGCACCGCTTACAAATCCGTCTGCAACACCTGCTTTAAGAATAAGTGCACCATACATTGTGTAATCTTTTAAAATGTAAGCCTTAGCAGCAGCAACGTCAGCGTATTCAGGTGCGCCTGTTTTTTTATTGATTTTTCCTTCACGAGCTTTAAATAAAAGTTCAGCATATTTTTCAGCATTTGAATCAGTTTGAGGGTCAATTACGTTAACTCCGCTTAAATCAATGCCAGGAACAAGCTTTTCACATTCATCTTTTTTTCCAAGAAGAATGATTTTGGCAATTCCTTCCTTAACAATTTTTGCAGCTGCTTCAACAACACGCTTGTCTTCTCCTTCGCAGAGAACAATTGTTTTTCCGGCAGCAGCTGCTTTTTTTTCAAGTTCCTTAACAAAGTCCATACATAACTTCCTTGTAAAAAATTTATAACGTAAGAATATCACTTATAATTTATTTTTTAAAGTATGATTTACATTGATTTTACAGGAGAGATTTGTAGCAGTCTGAGTTTTGCAATGTATGCTGTTTAAATTATTCTTTCCAGTTTTCTACAACTGCAACACCTGCACTGCAGCCTAATCTGCTTGCGCCTGCCTTTATCATTGCAGCTGCATCTTCTGCACTTCGGATTCCGCCGCTTGCCTTAACGCCCATGTCAGATCCTACAGTTTTGCGCATAAGTTCTACTGCATGAACAGTTGCACCGTTTGGAAGAGGTTTTCCTTCTGCATCTTTTGGTGAAGCAAATCCGGTTGAAGTCTTTACGAAATCAGCTCCAGCTTTTTTTGCACATACTGAACATTCAACGATTTCATCATCAGTAAGGAAGCATGTTTCAAGTATGACTTTTACTACAACTTTCTTGTTGTTGTCTTCGCCAGCTTCTCTTGATGCATCAACTACGGAACGAATGTCCTCTTCTATAAGATTGTAAAGGTGATCTTTTGCATGACCTATGTTTATAACCATGTCCACTTCATCAGCGCCGTCGTCTATTGCCAGCATTGCTTCTGCAGCTTTTCCACCGAATGAAGATGCACCTAAAGGAAATCCAATTACGGTACAAACTTTTACGCTGCTTCCTTCAAGCATTTCACTTGCCAAAGGAACATAGCACGGATTTACGCAAACTGATGCAAAGCTGTACTTTTTAGCTTCTTCGCAAAGTTTTTTAATTTCACTTTCTCTGGCAACAGGTGCAAGCAAAGTGTGGTCAATAATTCCTGCAACTTCTTGTTTTGTCATATACACTCCATTAAGTCATCAACGTTTCTGAATTGATGGGATACTGTCTCTAATTTAATTTGTTTTTTTCTGATGTTCAAGAGCGATTTTGCTGTTCTTGCTGTGGAGTGGATTTTTTACGGTAGGGGCTTTTCAGTCTGGCTGTATGCAAGAGGCAGCTATCAGATTAAGTACGCCGGAGCGGCCATAGTTCCTGCAAAGGACTGCAGTCTGCTCCAAACAAACTGCAGGTTAACGCATACTCTTCTTTCAAGGGCTGAATAAAAGATTATGGCATACACTTATTCATCAGACCCTTTCGGGAAGAACTTACTTTTCCGGCAGAGAAGCTTTACAGCAGTTTTTTCTTGCAGAACAGCACATACATCCGGAAGAAGCATTATTTTTTTTAGCAGCAATATGTCTCCGTACAATCGTAAAAATGGAAAAGCCTGACACAGCGAAAATTACAGCTAAACAAATAACATTTGCAATCATTTTTTTTCCTCACAATCAGCTTAAAGCCCTGTCTTTTTTGGCATAAGGATTCGGCCTGAACACCATAAACAGAATAAACAGGGCAAGTACAATTGCAGCAACAGTAAATCCGCCGAAAACACCATAAACAAACAACATTCCCAGCTGATAAACAATCATTGTAATGACGTAAGCAAAAATGTTTTGGAAACCAATGGCAAACCAGAACCACTTTCTGCTTTTAAGTTCATTAGCCATAGTTGAAATTGCAGCAAGACACGGTGAATCAAGAAGATTAAACAAAAGGAAGCAGAAAGAAGCAATGGCAGTAGGAAACCACTGGATAATTGCAGCACATACAGCACCGTCATCTTCAACAAGTTCTTTAGAAACATTGGCAAGAACGCCTAAAGTAGAAACAATTCCTTCTTTTGCACTGAAGCCTGAAATAGAAGCCGCAACTGCCTGCCATCCGCCGTTTTCACCGCCAAATCCAAGGGGAATAAAGATATAGCGGATTACATTTCCCACAGCAGCAAGAATTGAATTATCAGAATTATCAACTAAACCGAATTTTCCGTCCTGAATTCCGTATGATGCAAGGAACCACATTACAAGACAAGCCAGAAAAAGAATAGTTCCGGCCTTTTTAATAAATCCCCACAAACGCTCCCATGTGTGAAGAAGCACTGTCTTTAGCTGAGGAATGTGATACTGAGGAAGTTCCATGATAAAAGGGGAAGCAGGTCCGTGGAAAGGTGCTGTCTTTTTCAACATGATTGCCGAAATTACAACTGCTCCGATTCCTATTACATACATAAGCGGTGCAAGATAAGATGCGCTTCCAATTCCAAGCTGCTGACCTAAAACTGCTGCAAACAAAGCTATTACAGGAAGTTTTGCGCCGCAGGGAATCCATGTTGTAGTGATGATTGTCATGCGTCTGTCATTTTCGTTTTCAATAGTACGGCTTGCCATAATTCCAGGAACACCGCAGCCTGAACCTATTAAAAGCGGAATGAATGATTTACCAGAAAGCCCGAATTTGCGGAATATTCTGTCCATAACGAATGCAATTCTAACCATGTAACCTACGTCTTCTACAATCGAAAGCATTAAGAAAAGAATTGCCATCTGCGGAACGAAGCCTAAAACTGAACCAATGCCGCCTATAATTCCGTTTGCAATACAGTCAGTCAAAACTTCGTTAGCACCTGCGTCTGTAAGCAAAGCCTGTACTTTTTCAATGATGCCTGCGAAAAATGAATCGTTTGCCCAGTCTGTCATCCATGTTCCTACAGTTGTAACGGCAATGTAGTAAATGATTCCCATTACGGCAAGAAAAATCGGAATGCCTAAAATCCTGTTTGTTACGATTCTGTCAATTTTATCTGATGCAGTAAGTTTTTTTCCTGACTTAACGAGAACACCGTCTAAAAGTCTGGAAATGTAATTGTAGCGTTCGTTTGTAATAATTGATTCAATATCGTCGTCTTTTGATTTTTCAATTTCGCAAACTATTGATTCTATTTTTTCAAGAATGTCACTGCCAGAAGAAAGTGAGTCCTTTATTTTTTCATCTCTTTCCATAAGTTTGATTGCAGTCCATCTTGCAAGTTCAGCATTTACTTTTGAAGAAATAAGTTCTGTTACCTTGGCAACTGCATTTTCCACTTCATCAGAAAAGCATTTTACCGGCAGAGAAACGTTTTTTCCAGCAGCTTTTTCTGCAGCCTGTGCAATTTCCTTTATGCCTTTGTTGCGGACAGCACAAGTTTCTATTACAGTACAGCCTAATCTTTGGGCAAGCTTTTCAGTGTCAATTGAATCACCTGATTTTTTAAGTGCATCTATCATGTTAAGTGCAATTACAACTGGCTTTCCTAATTCAAGAATCTGGGTTGTTAAATAAAGGTTGCGCTCTATGTTTGTTGCATCAACTATGTTTATAACTGCATCAGGTTCGCTGCCTGAAAGATAATCTCTTGAAACAATTTCTTCGCTTGTGTAAGGAGAAAGGGAATAAATGCCGGGCAAGTCAGTTACAATTAAATTTGTGCCCTTTACTTTGCCTTCTTTTTTTTCAACTGTAACTCCTGGCCAGTTTCCTACATACTGAACAGTTCCGGTAAGGGAATTGAACATTGTTGTTTTTCCGCAGTTTGGATTTCCTGCAAGTGCGATTTTTACTGTACTCATTTTCTACACCTCACTTACAATGATTGACTGTGCATCATCTTTGCGGACAGAAAGTTCATAGCCTCTAAGTGTAACTTCAACAGGATCACCTAAAGGGGCAACTTTCCGAACGTACACTTCACATCCTGAAGTAAAGCCCATGTCCATAAGGCGCCGCTTTAAAGCACCTTCTGCATTGATTTTCTTCACTTTTACCGTAGAACCGATTTTTGATTCTCCTAAAGTTTCCATTTTTCAATATCTCCATTTAATCTAATTACTTTTTACTAAAGGCCTGATTCTTATTTTTGAAGCCATAGTTCTGTCTAATGCAATCCTGCCGTTTTTTGCCTTTACTATGACTCCTGTGGCTATTTTCTGAATGACAGTTGTAAGTTCTCCTTCGTTAAAACCTATTTCTTCCAGATGATGCTTTATTTCAGAAGAGCCTGCAATGTTTACAATCTGAACTTCTTCTCCAATCTGTGCAAATAACAAAGGCATATTTTCCTCCTCGTTTTCTTTTGCTTCAGTTAGCACTGCTGAATTTTTGTTAGCGCTACTTAAAATTAGTTACCCTTATCTAACTTTAGTTAATATAATCTAATTACATTTTTCTGTCAATAAAGCCTGAAATTTCAGCAACAAAAACCTGCACTTAAAGACTGCACTTCAACAAGGACATGCCCCTGTTGAACACATATTAAAAATCTGTTATTATCTTTTCGTTAGCTTAGTGCGTTGCATTTAAGTTAATTCTCTGGAGAGTTCACTGTACAAAAGTACAAAGTGACGCCGAAGGGTTAAAGCCATAAAGGCCCATATCTCAGGCACAAGGACGGAGCGCATAGTTCTTATTAACGTTCTACTCTTTAGAGAGCCTGGTTAAGCAAAAATCATTTTGTAAAGCCGGCTCTTATTTTTTTTAAAGGATTTCATTATGGAACTTTTTAATGAAATTTTAGACAAAATCGACAGCATTGTATGGGGAATTCCAACAATTGCTCTTATTCTCGTAACGGGAATCATTCTTACATTCAGATTGCGCGGATTGCAATTCAGAAAGCTGGGACTTGGCTTTAAAAGTCTTTTCAAAAAGTCAGAAGGCGGAAAAGGTGAAGTTTCATCATTTGCAGCACTTTGTACCGCACTTTCGGCAACTATCGGAACAGGAAACATTGTTGGTGTAGCAACAGCAATTGCAGCAGGCGGACCGGGAGCACTTTTCTGGATGTGGCTTGCAGCACTTTTGGGAATTGCAACAAAATACACAGAATGTATGCTTGCAGTAAAATATCGTGAACACGCATCAGACGGACACATTTTAGGCGGACCTTTCTATACAATCGAAAAAGGAATGGGCAGAAAATGGAAGTGGCTTGCAGTACTCTTTGCAATATTCGGCGTTTGCGTAGGACTTTTCGGAATAGGAACATTCACACAGATAAACGGAATTACATCAGCAGTAAACAATGCAGTAGACCCTTCAAACAAGCACATTGCATTTGAACTTTTCGGAAACAGCTACACTTGGGCAACTGTAGTTTCAGGCGTAATCATAACACTGGCTGTAGCACTTGTAATTATAGGCGGATTAAAGAGAATTTCAAAAGTAGCAGAAAAAGTCGTTCCTGCAATGGCAATCGTTTACGTATTCCTTGGACTTACAGTAATCATAATGAACGCAACAGCAATTCCAGAAGCATTTGCAGCTATATTCAAAAATGCATTCGGCTGGCAGGCAGCAGCTGGCGGTGCAACAGGATGGGTTTTCAAGCAAATCACAGATTCAATGCAGAAAGGTATTGCACGTGGAATTTTCTCTAACGAAGCAGGTCTTGGTTCAGCTCCAATAGCAGCATCAGCAGCACAGGTAGACGAACCAGTTGAACAAGGAATCGTTTCCATGCTTGGAACATTTATCGACACAATCATAATCTGTACAATGACAGGACTTTCAATCGTAATTGCATTCTACACAGGTTCACAGCCTTCTGGTGCAGGAGAATTACAGGGAATAGCCTTAACGTCAGCAGCATTCAGCAAAGTATTAGGCGGCGACGGACAGTCAGTACAGTTCCTCTTAATGCTTTGTCTCATATTCTTTGCATTTACAACAATCTTAGGCTGGGACTATTACTCAGAGCGCTGTCTGGAATACTTGTCAAAAGGAAACATGACATTAGTAAAAGTTTTCCGCTGGATTTACATAATTGCAGTATTCATAGGACCATACTTTACAATAAGCCAGGTATGGACAATAGCAGACATAACAAACGGACTTATGGCAATACCAAACTGCATAAGCTTACTTGCATTAAGCGGAGTAGCAGCAAAAACAACAAACGAATACTTCAGCAAGTACAAAACACTCTAGCAGCACATAATTTTACGGGCGTTCCGGCGGCAAGCGCCGTCGGGCTTTCCAGGGTTCCGGCGCAAAAGCACCTTCATTCCTACACGGCTTGAACCAATGCTTCAATCCGTTCCGGAACTGCCGCCAGCGGCAGCCCTTACAATCCCTAACGCATTAAAAAATCATATTAAGATAAGTCAAACTGGTTTAAGTTAAAGAAAATTCTTCTTGACATTATTATTTAACACTGTTAAATTATCATTGTTAAATAATAAACCTTAATGGGAGGCTTAATGCGTAAGACAAATACGGAAATAGTTCCGCTTATAAAGGCAAAAGCTCTGGAACTTCTCATGAAGCACAATCCGGATTCAATCGGAATGCGTGACATTGCCAGAGAATGTAATATTACTGCTGCAAATATTTATCACTACTACACTGACAAAAACAGGCTTTTTCAGGAAATTTCCCTTGACTGCCTGAGACAGCTCAATGAGTCCATAATCAAAAACACAGCTTCGGCAGTTAATCCCAGGAAAAAAATCCTCTGTGCCATAGAAACTTACCGCTCATGGTGCTTTGAAAATCCTCGAAAAGCCCTTCTTGTAATGCAGGGAATCAAATCTGCAGACGATGCACCTGAAGAAACAATCAGCGAATACTACGTTTGTAACCGCACAGGAACTGCCCTTCTTGAAGAATGTATTGCTCTTGGCATTGCAAAATCAGACAATCCTCTTCTTGACGTAGACATTCTTATTACAGGTTTATGGGGCTGCATTGAATCAGTTATTTTAAAAAAGTGCCAGTCAGAATATTGGGACAAGGGAAAAGACTACACTGACCGCTTTATTTCCATGTGGATGAAATCAATCTTTGTGGAAGAAAAATAAATCTTTACAGGAGAAACAAATGGACATTTTAATTTTAAACGGTTCGCCCAGAACTTCCGGAACTGTTGCACGTCTTTTGCACGAAATCGAATCGTCAGCACTGAAAAACGGCGCAACTGTAACTTTCACTGATGTTTCCAGGCTTTCCTTTGCTTCATGTACAGGCTGTATGGCTTGCAGGAAAACAGGAAAGTGCGTTCTTCCCCACGACGATGCTCATGTCATTGCTGAAAAAATAAAATCATGCTCTGCAATTGCTGTAGGAACTCCTGTTTACTGGGGTAATATGAACGGCGAACTTAAGCGCCTTTTTGACAGGCTTGTGTATGTCTTGATGAAAGAAAGTCCTCTTGGAATTCCTTCGCCGCTTAACAAAGGCAAGGCTGCAATTATTGTCAGTGCCTGCACTACTCCGTTTCCTTTCAACATTCTCTGCGGTCAGACTACAAAAGCTTTTGCTGCCCTGAAAGAAATTCTGTGTACTTCAGGATTTAAAATCAAAGGCTCTGTTACTGCTGCTGGTAAAGTTAAAAGTGAAAAAATGATTTTGCGTAAAACACGGAAGGCTCAGGCTTTGGGTAAGAAAATTTCTAAATAAATGTGAGGTATAAAATGAAAAAGAATTTAATTGCACTTGTATTTTCAGTTTTTTTTGCTGGTTTATGTTTTGCCAGAGAAAACAATGTTCTTGTTGTTTATTTTTCTAAAAGCGGAAACACACGTACTGTAGCACATTACATTGCTTATGAAACTGGCGGAACTGTTGCACAAATTTCTGCTGTTGAGTCCTATTCTGAAGATAAAAACGCAAATATGGAACGTGCAGAGTTTGAGTTTAAAAATAAAATCCGTCCTGAAATTGTATGCGATGTTTCTGACTTAAGTGGTTATGACGTAATTTTTGTAGGCTATCCTTTGTGGTGCGGTCATGCTCCTGCGCCTGTCCTTACGTTTCTTGAATCTTATGATTTTTCGGGAAAAACTATTGTTCCTTTTGTAACTTACGGCGGAAGTCCTTTTGCCAGAGGAACTAAAGAAGTTAAGGCAAGTGCTCCAAATGCTGTTTTCAAAAAGACTATTTCCGTTAAGACGTCTTCTGTTCCAAAAAGCGAAAAAAAGGTGCGCTCTCTTGTTAGAAAGCTTATCGGCAGCAAGTGATGTGTTTGCGCTGGGGCTGGGCGGCGGTCTTTAAAAAGAAAAATCCTGAAGTACAGTAAAACTTATTTCAATTCATTTTGATTTGCAAAAAAAACGGCTGCCTGAAAATTCTGTTCACTTAAAAATGAACTTAACATGACAGACAGCCGCTTTTTTTTAAGCCCTAAACTTTACTTTAAGTTAATCAAACTCTTGTCGTAGTCGCTTGGAGGAACGAATCCCATAAGCTGCATAAGTGTTGAAGGCCATGAAGAAATGCCAAGTCCTTCGTTAAGCTTTGTCTGGTCGTATTCGCCTTTGTATTCAGGGTCGTAGATGATTCCAGGAACAGGGTTCAAACTGTGGGAAGTTTTTGCCTTAGGCTCACCGTTCTTGTCCATTTTTACGCTGCCGTCTTTTGCGTGCTCGTACATATCGTCACTGTTTCCGTGGTCAGCAGTAAGGCACAGAATTCCGCCAGCTTCTTCAATGGCAGCCTTAAGACGTCCCAGCTGAAGATCCATTCCTTCCATAGAACAGCATACTGCATTGAAAACGCCAGTGTGGCCAACCATATCGCCGTTAGGATAGTTTAAGCGGATGTGATCGTATTTTCCGCTCTTGATTGCTTCGATTACTTTGTCTGTAATTTCAGCACATTTCATCCACGGACGCTGCTCAAAAGGAACAGTGTCAGAAGGAACTTCTACATAGTCTTCAAGCTTTTCATCGAATTTGCCGGACTTGTTTCCGTTGAAGAAGTAAGTTACATGACCGTATTTCTGGGTTTCTGAAATGGCAAGAAGCTTTACGCCTGTTTTTGTAAGGTATTCGCCCATAGTTCTGTCAATTGTAGGAGGATTTACAAGATACTGATGAGGAACGTGAGCATCTCCGTCGTATTCCATCATTCCGGCATATTCACAGTCAGGAACACGCTTTCTGTCAAAATAAGGGAAATCAGCACCTGATTCAAATGCAGAAGTAATTTCAAGGGCACGGTCACCACGGAAATTGTAGAGAATAACTGAATCGCCGTCTTCAACAGTTCCCACAGGCTTTCCGTCCTTTGCAATAACGAACTCGTGCATATCCTGATCAAGAAGTCCTGCCTGTTCTGCACGGTAAGTTTCAATAGCCTTTGTTGCAGATTCAAACTGCCGTCCTTCACCAAGAACATGAGCATACCAGCCGCGCTGAACCATAGGCCAGTCTGCATTGTAACGGTCCATTGTAATGAACATTCTTCCGCCACCCGAAGCAATCTGATAATCAGAATCTGTGTATGATGCAAGTTTTTCTTCCAGCGGAGTAACGAAAGTTAAAGCCGAAGTAGGATCAACATCACGTCCGTCAAGCAATGCATGAACACGGATTTTCTTTACGCCTTCTTTGTGAGCCTGTTCAACCATAGCATAAAGGTGATCGATATGGGCGTGAACGTTTCCGTTTGAAACAAGCCCGATAAAGTGAAGTGCTGAATTTTTTGCCTTAACGTTTGCAACAAGCTTTTTCCATGTTTCGCCTTCGTACATCAATCCTGAAGAAATTGATTCTGAAACAAGTTTTGCACCCTGTGCGAAAACACGACCGCAGCCGATAGCATTATGACCTACTTCACTGTTTCCCATATCATCATCAGAAGGAAGACCTACTGCAGTTCCGTGTGCCTTAAGCTGAGTGTGGGGACAGTTTGCAGTAAACCAGTCAAGATACTTCATTTTAGAAGCCTTAACTGCATCACCTTCTTCGTATTTACCGTAACCAACGCCGTCCATAATTACAAGAACTACAGGACCACGACGACCTTTCCAGTTTGGATTTTTTTCCAAAGCGTGCATTGTATCTGCCATATTTTTCTCCATTTAAGGTAAGTTTTTATTGCACTTCCCATAAAAATAATTTTCAGAAAGTATAATACATTGAGAAATTTAAATAAATAGTATGATTTCCCGTAAAATAAAAAAGCGACTTTCCTTATGAGAAAATCGCCTTTCCGAACAATTCATTTTAAAGTTTAAAGTTTTAATTTTTCATGCTGATTTTTACCAGTCGAAAATTTTTTACTTTGAAAGAATGAGAAGTGTTTTTGAGTCAAGTTTAAGTGAAGAAGAAATGTCTTCGTTCTTTCCAACTTTAAGTATTTCCAGTGACGTGCAGTTTGATTTTGGTGCAAGGTGAATTACAATGGAAAAATATGGAAGTAAAGCTTTTGGTGCCTGTTCTTCAAGTTTTTCACTTTCCTGTGTAGAACTTATCCATACTTTTGTTTTTGTAACTTTAGCGTAATTTGCAACTGCCTGCATATCTGCTTCTTTTACTTTTGAAAGATCAAGACCGTCTATTACAACGCCTGCTACAGAAATTCCTGCTGCTTTAAGTGCATTTAAAGTGTTTACTACTTTTTCCAGACTTACGTTTTCCTGGTTAAAATTAAGTATTGTTCTGTTGCGCAGGATTTGTTCTTTAAGTTCTGCTGCATTAGACACAGGCTTCTTTTTTGAGATTTCAGTAAAGATTCCGTCGTACCAGCTCATTACGTTATCAGAATGTTGATCGAAAGAAACGTGAACTAACTGTTTTCCGTTAAGAAGTGTATCCATACCAAACTGTACAAGAACAGATGTTTTGCCTAAACCTTTTTTTGCAGTAACAAGACCGATTTCTCCTGCTTTAAGTCCGCCGTTTGCAGCTTCATCAAAAGCACGAATCGGACTTCTTTCATAAAGTTCCTGTTTTGCCATAATAAGCCCCCGTATAAAATTTCCCGTAAAGACAACTCTACGGCAGAAAAAACTATTCCACAAAAAAAAGTGGAACTTTAAATAATGACTTATTATATCACGATTTTAAATAAAATACAAAATTTATTTGCGACGTTCATTTGCGTCGTTCATTTGCGACGTTCAGCCTTACTTTTCTAAAGCCGCCGCCTGTTCTTTCCTAAGAGTGTGCACTTTGCGAGAAAGTGTGCTGGATGCATATGTGGCTTGGTTTGTGGTATAATGTGAAAGGAAGCCTGGCCCCGATTGTAGTGGGTGTGCAGCAAGTCTGGAGCGTAAGCGGAAGACCGGCCGTGAGGGTAAGCCACGAAAAGCGGGTAATGCAAAAACGTAAAATATTTTCTGGAGTGTTTATGAGTGTAAAAGAAGAACTTGCCCAAACTGAATTTAAAAACCGGGAACATTCCGTAAACCATATTCCTTACGACAGGGAAATGTCTTTTTACCAGAGTATCCGCAACGGTGACATGGCTGAGATGGAGCGTCTTTTTAAGCCTCTTTGCACGGAAGGTTTTGGCGTGTTGAGTAAAAATCCGCTGCGGAACCTTAAGTATCATCTTATCATTACGGTTGCTTTCATTACACGTTACTGCATTGAAGGCGGTCTTGAAATGGAGCAGGCTTACAACTTAAGTGACATTTACATTCAGAAGATTGACGTGTGCACTACGGAAGAAAGTGTTCATTCCCTTCACGCTGAACTTTGCCGTGCTTACGTTAAGAAAATGGCTGAGCTTAAAAAGAAGTCACGTTTTTCTAAGCCTGTTACTCTTGCGATTGATTACATTTACGATAACCTTCACAGTAAAATTCTTCTTGAAGATCTTGCTAAAGTTTCCGGTTTAAGCGAGTCTTACCTTTCTAAAATTTTTCACAGCGAAACAGGTTTAACTGTTAGCCAGTACATTACGGCTAAAAAAATTGAGTCGGCAAAAAATCTTCTTCAGTTTACGCAATATTCTACGGCGGAAATTTCCAGCTACCTTTGTTTCAGTTCGGAAAGCTATTTCATAAATATTTTTAAAAAAGAAACTAATCTTACTCCAAAGCAGTTCAGGAACCTTTACTTCAGGAACAAAACTTTTGAATAAATTTTTAATATAAAAAACAAAAAAATGATATATTTTTCATAAAATAAAAATAATATTACTGCTACAATCTTTTATAATCTTTTTTGAAATTCTTTTTGATTTTAAAAAGTGCAATTAGGATTTTAAAAACTTACGTCAGATGTTTCGGAGGATATTATGACATTTGGTGAAAAAATCAGAAATGCTGTTTCTGAAGGCTGTGTTCTTTTAAAGAATGAAAATTCAACTTTACCTTTTTCCGGGGAAGATTCTGTTGCACTTTTTGGAAGATGCCAGATTGATTTTTATAAAAGCGGTACCGGCTCAGGCGGTTCTGTTCACGTTCCTTATTCAGTAAATCTTGCTGAAGGTTTTAAAAAACTTAGTGAAGAAAAATTTCCTGTTCCGCAAATTGATTTGCAGCTGGAAAAAATTTACGCTGACTGGGTTAAGGCTAATCCTTACAACAACGGCAACGGCGAATGGGCAAGCGAACCATGGTGTCAGAAAGAAATGGTGCTTTCTGATGAAACTGTAAAATGTGCTGCTGAAAAAAACAACAAAGCTGTTTTTGTTATAGGAAGAACTGCTGGAGAAGATCAGGACAATAAGGCTGAGCCAGGAAGCTATTATCTTACTGAATTGGAAAAAGACTGTCTAAAAAAAATATGCGCTTACTTTGAAAAAGTTACTGTTCTCCTTAACGTTTCAAATATTGTTGATTTAAGCTGGATTGAAAACGCTGAATATAAAAATCATATTACAGCTGTTCTTTTTTGCTGGCACGGCGGAATGGAAGGAGGTTCAGGAACTGCAGATGTTCTTTGCGGCAAGTCATGTCCTTCCGGTAAACTTTCTGACACTATTGCATACAAAATAGAAGATTATCCTTCTTCAAAAAATTTCGGCTTGGAAAATGATGTTTTTTACGAAGAAGATATTTTTACCGGCTACAGATATTTTTCAACTTTTGCAAAAGACAAAGTTCAGTTTCCTTTTGGATTCGGACTTTCATACACTAAGTTTAGTTTAAAGGCAGGAACTTTTGAAACTGACGGAAAAAATTTCAGCGTTAATGTGACTGTTACAAATACAGGAAATTTCTGCGGAAAAGAAACTGTTCAGATTTACTGTCAGTGTCCTCAGGGAAAGCTTGGAAAAAGCAGCAGGGTTTTATGTGCTTTCGGTAAAACTTCCCTTCTTGAAAAAGGTGAAAGCGAAACTCTTAATTTAAAATGGAACGTAAAAGATTTTTCTTCTTACGATGATTGCGGTGCTGCAGGTTTTGAAAGTTCTTACGTTATTGAAGAAGGCACATACTCTTTCTTTGCAGGAACTGACTGTCTTGCTTCTGAAAAAATCTTTCTCTGCGGCAACAAAGAATTTTCTGTTGAAAAAACGTACTGTCTTGAAAAGCTAAGCCGATGTCTTTCTCCTGAAAAAGAAATCACTGTTCTTACAACTGGACAAATTAATGATGACGGCACTTACGAAAAATGCTGCAGAAAAGTTAAGCCTGCAAGTAACTGCATTGAACAAAAGTTAAGTGAAAGAATTTTTCCTTCTTCCAAAAAGCCTGATGAAAAAATCACTTTTGCTCAAGTTGTAAAAGACAAATCTCTTGCACAAAAATTTACTGCCCAGCTTTCAGAGTGTGACTTAAAGACTTTAGTTCGTGGTGAAGGAATGATGAGTCAGAAAGTTACGGCTGGCATTGCTTCTGCTTTCGGCGGATTAAGCAAGTCGCTTCATGATTATGGTGTTGTTGCTGCAGGTTGTGCTGACGGTCCTTCAGGAATACGCCTTGATAACGGAAAGGAAGCTTCTCTTGTTCCAATCGGTACTTTGCTTGCATGTACATGGAATACAACTTTAGTAGAAGATTTGTACAGCGAAGTGGGAAAGGAAATGGCTCAGAAAAAAATCGACATTCTTCTTGGTCCAGGCTGCAACATTCACAGAAATCCGCTTAACGGAAGAAATTTTGAATACTTTTCGGAAGACCCTCTTCTTACCGGAAAAATGGCAAGTGCTGTTTTAAAGGGATTACATTCTGCCGGAGCAATCGGAACTGTAAAGCATTTTGCCTTAAACAATCAGGAAACTTTCAGGCGTAAGGAAAATTCCATTGCAACGGAAAGAGCTGTTCGGGAAATTTATCTTAAGCCTTTTGAAATTGCCGTTAAAGAAGGAAATGCCCGCTCCATCATGACAAGCTACAATGCTGTTAACGGACACTGGAGCGCTTCCAACTTTGATTTGAATACGTCGATTTTAAGAAACGAGTGGAATTACACCGGCGTTGTTATGTCTGACTGGTGGGCTGCCATGAATGATGTTGTTAAAGGCGGAAAGTCTACTGTTAAAGATTTGGCTTCCATGGTTAAGGCAAGGAATGATGTTTACATGGTTGTAGAAAATGACAGTGCTGAAAAAAACGGCAACGATGATAATTTAGATGAAGCTTTAAAAAACGGAACTCTTACTTTAGACGAACTGCGTCTTTGTGCCAAGGATATTATTTTGTTTTTAACCGAAACTTTTGCTGCCAAGTCTCCGCTTAGACCTCTTAAAAATGAAATTAAAATCACTTCTGAACTTAAGGATGTTCCTGAAAAATATTTTTATCCTCAGGAAAGAATTCAGATTAACAGCGAAAAATCTTCTTTCTACGTTAAGATTGAAAATTCAGGCTTTTATAAATTCTACGGATATTATTTCAAGGACGGTGGCGACACTCTTTCCCAGTCCATTACAAACATTTTGATTAACGGAGAATCAGCAGGCTCTCTTGAATGCAGAAGTACTGACGGAAAAATTGCAACTGCCATTGCTCTTCAGCTTGAACTGAAACAAGGCTTTTACCACATTCAGCTTGAACCTTCAAAACCAGGCATTGAAGTTAAAGAAATGATGATTGCTCCGGAAAACAATTCCCCTGTAACTGCCGGAATTTTTGAATAAAGTACACTCTTTGCAGTTGTAAATTGCGCAACAGCTGCAAAGGGTAACTTAAAAATTCAGTAGACAGAAGCATTTACTTTACAAAATAAATTGCACAAGTTTGTTCAATTCACTAGAATAGAGGCAGAAAAAAAATGGAGGTTTTACATGAAGGTTTTAATTATTGGTGGTGCAGGCTACATTGGAAGTCACGTTGTAAAAGAAATGATGAAAGCTGGACATAAAGTTACAGTTTTCGACAATCTTTCCAGCGGTTTAAGATGCAATCTTTTTCCGGAAAATGAATTTATTCACGGAGACATTTTAATCCCTTCAGAAATTGAAGCCGCCTTCGCAAAAGGATTTGACGGATTCGTTCACCTTGCAGCATTCAAAGCTGCAGGAGAATCAATGGTTGCTCCGGAAAAATATTCTGTAAACAACATTACGGGAACACTTAACATCATGAACGCAGCAGTAAAATATAACTGCCTCAGAATGGTATTCTCTTCATCAGCAGCAACATTCGGCGAACCTGAATATCTTCCGCTTGACGAAAATCATCCGCAGAAACCAATCAACTACTACGGATTTACAAAACTCAAAATAGAAGAATTCATGAAGTGGTACGATCAGCTTAAAGGACTTAAGTTTGCAGCACTCCGCTACTTTAACGCAGCAGGTTACGACCCTGAAGGAATAGTTCGCGGACTTGAGCAGAAGCCTGAAAACTTACTTCCACGTGTTATGGAAGCAGCATTAGGTCAGCGTCAGCTTAAAATATTCGGTACAGATTACGACACCAGAGACGGAACATGCATCCGTGATTATGTTCACGTAACAGATCTTGCAACTGCACACGTAAAAGCCCTTGAATACATTGATTCTAAAAAGGAAAGCATTCTCCTTAACTTAGGAACAGAAAAAGGCACAACTGTAAAAGAAATAATCGATGCAGCACGTAAAATTACCGGAAAAGAAATTCCTGCTGAAGAAGCACCACGCCGTCCTGGAGATCCAGCAAGCCTTTACACAACATCGAAGAAAGCAAAAGAACTTCTTAACTGGGAACCAAAATATTCTGATGTAGAAACACTTGTAAAAACAACATGGGATGTTTACACAAAATAATTTTTACTGATTAGCTAAAGGCCGTTCTTTTTTTAGGACGGCTTTTCTTTTTTTAAACTAAGTTTTAAAATGTTAAAAAATAAAATTAAGGAAAAAATATGGCACAAGAATTTAATCAGCTTAATCAATGGATTGAAGAAAACACAAAAAGCATAGTTGAACTGGAAACGATTTTAACTTCACACAAAGCACTTGCTCCTGAAAACGGCGGCACAGGTGAATGGGAAAAATGCAGGGCTTTGGAAGAATATTTAAAAGCTAACGGAATAAAAAATCTTGAACACTTTGATGCACCTGACGAAAGAGTTCCTGAAAAAACAAGACCAAATCTTGTGGCAACAATTTACGGCAATAACGAAGATTATGCCATTTGGGTTTGCGCTCACCTTGATGTAGTGCCTGTTGGAAACCTGGACAGCTGGAACACAGATCCATGGACTGTAACTGAAAAAGACGGAAAACTTTTCGGACGTGGCGTTGAAGATAATCAGCAGGGACTTTGCTCCGGAGTTCTGGCAGCATTAAGTTTCGTAAAGCAGCACATTCTTCCTGAACATACAATTAAGCTTTTGTTTATGGCAGATGAAGAAGTAGGTTCAACTTACGGCATGAATTATCTTTTAAAGGAACACAAAGATTTATTTAAAAAAGAAGATTTGATTCTTATTCCTGATGGCGGCGACAGTAAAGGTGAGACTATTGAAATTGCTGAAAAAAATATTTTATGGCTTGAGTTTCATACAATGGGAAAACAAAGTCATGGAAGCAGGCCTGATCTTGGACACAACGCAATGCTTGCCGGATGCGAACTTGCACTTAAAATCAATTCACTGGAAAAAATATTTGACAGGAAAAATGAGCTCTTTGAACCTTCCCATTCAACTTTTCAGCCAACAAAAAAACTCAGCAATGTAGACGGCGTAAACTTTATTCCGGGAGATGATGTTTTCTGCTGTGACTGCAGAATCAATCCTGAATACAGCCTTAACCAGGTGCGCACTGAAATTGCAAAATGCGTAAAGGAAATAGAAGAAAAGCACAGCGTTAAAATCAATGTGAAAGAACTTCAGGCTGAAGAATCAGTTGCCACTCCACAAGATGCACCTGTAGCAGAAAAACTTGCCGGCGCAATAAAAAACGTTCACAACATTCAGGCAAAATTTATAGGCGTTGGAGGAGGAACTGTTGCAGCAGGATTACGCAATCTTGGATTTAATGCAGTTGTCTGGAGCACGCTGGACGAAACTTGTCATCAGGCAAACGAATATGCTTTAGTAAAAAACATTGCTTGTGATGCAAAAACAATTGCATACATGGCTTGCGACGGAAAATAAATTCCTGTTAAACAAAAATTTTTTTTATGGTAGTATGGCAAAATGAACAACGAAACTATTCCTAACAGAAATGAAGTTCCTGAAAATTTTAAGTGGGACTTAACTAAACTTTATCCGACAGATGATGACTGGGAAATAGAACTTGCCTTAATTCCCGAAGCTACGGCAAAACTTGCAGCTTTTAAAGGAAGGCTTGGAGAAAGTGCAGAAACTTTTCTTGAAGCCCTTCATGCAGACGAAGCATTGGATCGTCTTATTGAAAATGTTTTCCATTATGCAAGCTTAAAGAATTCAGCAGATCAGGGCGACAGTAAGGCTCAGGAAAATCTAAACAGAGTAATGATGGCCTACACGGAAAGTGCAGAAGCTACGTCTTTTTATACGCCTGAACTTCTTGCCATTCCTGAAGAAAAAATAAACCAGTGGATTGAAAGAAAAGAATTTGCTGATTACAAAATTTACATTCAGAAAAAACTTCACGTAAAGCCTCACGTTCTTTCGGAAAAAGAAGAGCGTATTCTTGCATTGCAGAGTGAAAGTGCAGAAACTGCCAGCAATACTTTTTCACTTTTAACTGATGTAGATTTTAACTTTGGAACAGTTAACGTTAACGGAAAAGAAGTTCCTCTTACACACAGCACATGGAGTTCACTTGAAGAAAATCAGGACAGAAATATCCGCCGTGAAGCTTACGAAAAATTCTATGCACTTCATGAAACACACGCAAACACTCTGGCTTCATTGTATTCAGGTTCAATCAAGCAGGACATTTTTGTCGCAAGGGCAAGAGGCTACCGTTCGTCTCTGGAAGCTTCACTTTATGCCGACAAAGTTCCTGTAAGCGTTTACAAAAATCTTATTGAAACAGTGCACAAAAATCTTCCGGCACTTCACCGATATTATGCATTAAGAAAGCGTGTGCTTGGCGTTGACCAGCTTTGCCATTATGATGTTTACGTTCCTCTCGTAAAATCTGTGAAAGTAAACAACACTTATGAAGAAGCAGTTGAAATTGTACGCAATGCATTGGGCGTTCTTGGAAAAGATTATACAGACACTTTATGCAGCGGGCTTTTAAACGGCTGGGCTGACCGTTACGAAAATAAAGGCAAAAAAAGCGGCGCATTTTCTTCAGGCTGCTACAAAGGTTACCCTTACATTCTTTTAAATTACAAGGAAGATTCCATTCGTGACGTTTTCACAATGGCTCATGAAGGCGGACATTCAATGCACAGTTACTTCAGCGTTCGAAGCAATCCGTTTATGTGCTACGACTACACAATTTTTGAAGCAGAAGTTGCATCTACTTTTAACGAAGAACTTGTATTTGAATATCTTTTGAAAAATGCTTCTGATTCTGAAATGAAAAAATATCTTTTAAGTATGCGTGCTTCTGACATTCTGGCAACTCTTCACCGGCAGACAATGTTTGCTGAATATGAATTAAAGTGCCACGAAGCAGCTGAAAACAATCAGCCTTTAAGCACAGATGTTTTGCGCTCAATTTACAGGCAGCTTCTTGAACAGTATTTCGGAAGTGAAATGCATTTTGAAAAATCCAGCGACCTTGAAGGATTGCGCATTCCTCATTTCTATAATGCATTTTATGTTTACAAATACGCTACAGGAATTTCGGCAGCACTTGCTCTTGCAAAACGTGTTGTTAACGGCGGACAGTCTGAACTTAACGACTACTTTAATTTCCTTAAAAGCGGCGGTTCTCGTTATCCTCTTGAAAGTTTAAAAGCTGGCGGCGTAGACATGAGCAACACCCAGAGCATTCAGGATGCACTTGATGTTTTTGAATCTCTTGTAACGCAGCTTGAAGAAATGCTTTAACTTAATTTTTACAGGCAGCCGGAAAAGCTTAAGCAAAACTTGCTGCCTGTAATTTTTTTACAATCTGAATCCGAAGCGAACTGACGGCACAATCTTTACTTTGTC
The DNA here is from genome assembly GCA_945877425.1 of uncultured Treponema sp. Classification (GTDB taxonomy): domain Bacteria; phylum Spirochaetota; class Spirochaetia; order Treponematales; family Treponemataceae; genus Treponema_D. The sequence goes on along the minus strand of CAMCRZ010000011.1, from coordinate 19,166 downwards.
GCTTACATTCCACAATCCGAAATTTTTATTCCGCACTTCAGACTTAAATGCAAAATCGTTGAAATCATTTATATCAAAATCGAAAACACCGGAAACAAAAATTTCAAACCGTCTGAACGGCTTTAAGCAAAGGGACACTCTCGCTGAAGGAATGAAATTAAACCTTTCGCTGTTAGGGTACGAATCATCTAAAGCAAATAAAAATTTTCCGTATAGTTCAAAATCAAGCATATATTTGTCTATAAGCGTAAGTTCATGACCTAAGCCTGTACTTAATTCAAACGCCTTTCCTAAATCAGTTACCTGGTGTCCTGTAAGCAGTGCACAGTGAATTACTCTGCTTCCAAAACGTACGCCGCCTTCAACATTCCAGTCAGAACTAAAAGTAAGTTCAGGCTGAATTCTAAAAACTTCACGCTGAACAATTCCGCCGTTACGGATATAAGTGCGGGCTTCTTCTCCTTTAACTTTCTGATGTTCAATACGCGTCTGGAAAAGAGTTGTGCTTCCTGCTTCAATAACGCAGACAGAATTTTTTCTTGGAGTCAAATACTCACGTTCAAAACTTTCCGTTAAATATCCCTGTGCATCGTAATGTTCAATTCTGGCTGAAACAAATGTAGGCAAAAGGCTGTCTTTGTAAACTACGATTTTATAATCATCACTTGAAGGAAAACCGATTACAGTTCCACCTGAATAAGAAAATGCAACTACAGGAGTGCGGAGGCTTGTTAGCTGAACAATGCTGTCAAGAACTCTGGCGCATACATTTCCATCTTTGTCAAAAACAGCACAATCGTAAGTTCCCTTTATGATAATCCTGCTGCTGCCTGTTTCGCTGAAAGCCCTGTCTTCATCAAAACCAAGAAGCCAGCTTAAGTAAGTTGTACAGCAATGCATATCCATAAATGCAACTGTGGAATAATCAAGGAAACCGTTTGTCTGTTCGTTCAATGCACGGGCAATCAGGGCAAACACTGCGTTGGGAGCTTTTTCTATCTGGGGCTTTTCTTCCGGGAAAATTTTGTGAAATGCATCTTCAAACTTGTTGCGGAGTTTCAGCGGCGAATGGTAATAGCTTTTTACGTCAGGACATAAACCTGTTACAAGCTGAGTTACAATTGAAGGAATGTAAGTTCCGGTTCTGAAAGGACAGTAATCACGTTTCATAAGTGCATTGAAAGTTTTGTTTATGCCGGAAAGATATTCACTGTTAAACTCTTCATGACTGACATTCCAGTAGCTGCAGAAAACTTTTGTCTGACCGAACTTTTTGTATTTCCATTCGTCTCTTCTGAATGGAACGGCAGGAACTAAATCTTCCGGGTTTACGATGTTCCAGATAAAATTATATTTCGGGTCACTGACTTTTTCGTCGCAGGAAACATTTGGAGAAGCAAAAGTGTAGACGTATAAATTTTCAGATTTGCAGAAACCAGTGTCGGCTAAAAGTGCGCCAAGAAGATTTGCAACAGCTGCACCACGACTGTGGCCTGTAATGAGAAAATATGCATTTGCAGGATTTATATTGTTTTTTTCAACGTAATCAATAAGTGATTTCTGAACCTGACTTTCAGTGTAAAAAAATCCTTCGTGAATTTTCTGTTCGTTTTTGGAAGAGTCACCTACGTTAATGTTGGAAATCCATTCTTCAGCAACTTCAGGCGTTCCCCGGATTGTAACGAAAATAAGGTTTGATTTTCCGTTTTTACCGTAAATATCTTTTGATGCAAAACTGAATGCTGCCTGATTGTAGCCGTAACCTTCAAGGCTGTAGTCAATGTCGTAATGGAATTCCATCAAATCATCTTTTACGCCGAACTTGCGGTAAACTTTTTTCAATATGGTAAGACGGGGATCTTCTTCTGTATCAACGTAAGAAACTTCTGAAAGTATGCAGGCTATTCTTGCAAGGTTGTGATTGTAGATGAATGCAGTATTTTCGCCGAACCATTTTTCGTTCCATTCAACAGAAATTTCCATAGGCGTTTCTATAGGTGTTTCAAGTGCAATTACGGGAACTGAAATTTTTTCTCCAGAACATTCTGCTGCCATAAAAAATAAACATAACATAAAAAACAATTTGTTCTTAAACATAGCCCGATTATAAAAACAAATCAAACTTTTGTAAAATACTATTTTATGATACAATGAGTGGCTCAATGGAGGTTTACTATGAGTTTTATGGACGAAGCATTGAAAGAAGCATACAACGGTATAAATGCAGGTGATGGCGGACCTTTTGGCTGTGTTATCGTAAAGGACGGAAAAATCGTAGGCAAAGGTCACAACAGGGTTTTGCTGAACAAAGATCCTACTTGCCACGGAGAAATTGAAGCTATACGTGATGCCTGCAAAAATCTTGGCACTCACAATCTTGAAGGCTGCGAACTTTATACAACTGCTGAACCTTGCCCTATGTGTTTAGGCGGAATTCTCTGGTCAAACATAAAGAATGCATTTTACGGCTGCAACAGAAAGGATACAAACGAAATCGGCTTTAGGGACGACAAATTCTACGACTACCTTGACGGCAAAAATGACTTGCTGAAAATCTCAGAAATGGAAAGAGAAAAGTGTCTTGAACTTTTTAAGGATTATACTGAAAACGAAAAAAGCCAGCGCTACTAACTTAAGTTGAACAAGTCTGACTTAAGCAAGAACAGTTATTCCTAAAACCTGTGCCTGACCCTGTTCCTTAAGCGACTGTTCCAAAGATAAAAGTTTTTCACCGGCATTTTCAGCTGTTTTCGGAGCATTTCCTTCATCAGCCAGAGCCTTTACTTTTTGCTCCAAAAAATCCTTTACTATAGAAAGGGCTTCGTTGTAATCATCTTTAAGGATGTTCAGTCTTACAGCAAAAATTGAGTTCATGATTCCGGCATTGTTTCCAAAAATACCGCTTACGTGTTCATTTTCAGTGTGACTTGGAATTCCTGCTGAAAGAAGCATGCTCTGAATGACAAAACAATCCTGCATGTCTGCAATTTTCAAAAACTCAACTGCATTTTCGCCGCCCTTAGCACGAAGAAAAAAATCCTTTTCAAAATCAACTGCAGCTTCAGAAAATTCGCTGCCGTCAGATAAATTACCGCTCATAGAAGAAGGTCCAAGGTTTTTAGCCTTCACAATCCGCACTACAAGCAGTACCACTAGAAACACAAATATCCCGATAATTAAAGCTGATTCAAAACTATTCATGGGTGTATTGTAACTTAAACAGCATTTTTTTTCCATAATGTCAGTCTAAGCAAATATTGCAAAGTTAGAGTAATTGGAAATATTCTGCAAAAAAAAAGCCCCGCACAGAAAACCTGCACGGAGCCATTTTTGTTAATAATTTACATTTACTGTAGTGTTAATCTTACTTTTTTTTTATAAACAGGACGTAAATTTTTTGTATAAAAAAAGGAGACCTTCCTATTAAAGAAGAATCTCCTTTAGTTTAATCAATTCAGATTAATTAAAACCCAAGTCTTACCCAGATTTTCTGGCAGTCATTTACAACTGTAGTAGAAGACTGTTCGTGAACATCATCGTAGCAGAAACCGTATGCAAGACCGTTGTTTGTACTGATGCTATGCCAGAATCCAGAGTAGTAGTTTGCTTTTCCTTCCAAATAGTAAGCTGCATTGTAACTTGCAGGAGCAGGAGCCTTTGTATATCCCCATGCAGGATTATCTGAACGTGTTGCTACATGGCGATTAAGTGCTGCACATACCCAAGCCTGAAGAGCAGGTTCCATACCAGTTCCTTTTGTGTCTGTTGCAAGACATCCAGAACCTTCAAAAGCCTGTTCTGTAGTTGGTTTTCCATGTACGCTATATATTTCTCCAACAGTACACATTGCAGCGTTTTTAGATTCCGTACATTTAAAGTTAAGATTAGTGCCGTCACATGTAAGAGTAAACTTACCTTGTGCATGGTCTACAGTTGTTGAATGTGTTGTCCAGTAATTCCATACTTCATTAATGTAATCGTCAAGATAGTTTTTGTTGAATTTGCTTGATTTTCCAGGACATACAATTCTGTACTTTTCTGCAAGACAGTCAAAATCACTTGAAATACCTTTACTTTCCATATAGTCGTAGTATTTTTGATATACTTCGCTACGTGAAATTGCAACACCTGTTTGTGTAAACAAATTGTCGCCGTTTGAGCGAACCGAACCGTCTGATGCGTATGCTGTAATAAGGGCTGGGAAACCAAACTGATCAACTTGTGTTGTGTTAACCCATGTTACACCGTCTTTGCGGATTGTATATTCAAGCCAGTCATAGTATTTGTTGTAATCCGGATCGTTTGGATTTGCAATTGATGGGAATACAACACCAACTCCATTATCCGGTCCGTGAATAGACATCTTTGAACCATACGAATAGAAAATACGTGCTCCGTTTGTATTTTTTGGAATATTGAATACTCTGCGGCCATCAGTTCCATCATCGTCTGCAATTGTATATGAATAGTCAGTACAGTATTCATTTGCCGCTACAGCTTTGTATGTTCCATCTGGGAGTCCCCAATAATATATACCGTCACCTCTTTGGTAAAGTACAACTATAAAGATTTCATTATTTTTGAATTTTCCATTTGTAACATTTTCAAATATAAATGAAACGTAATTTGAGTCTTTTGGTGCTTCAAGGGAAGAGTACTCTGCAACTGCTTGTGCTTCTGTTACTGCAATTGTAAAATTAGGGTCTGTATTACCAGATGTTGTGTCATCTTTGAATCCTTCACCGCTTGCACCGCCACCATTTCCGCCTATAACTTCATTATTGTTACTGCCACTTCCTGTTCCACCAGAACCGCTTCCTCCTGAGCTGCTACCAGAACTGCCGCCGTTTAAGGCAGGATTTTCGTAAGAAGTTACGCTTTTTCCTGTAGGCTCAAAAGTTACGGAACTGATGTCAAACTCTGCGTTATTTACATCATTTTTACCAGTAAATGCAACCGTAACTTTATACTCTTTTGAATTTATTGCAGCGTAAAAAACTAAACTGTGGTTTGTTTCTGCAACAAATGGTGCATCATTAAAACCAATTCCCCAAACATATTTATTTGTGCCGGAAGAACTTTCTCCTGAAAGATATTCTTTGTATGCGTTTGAAGAATTCATTAAAGGTGCGTTTGTTGTAAAGTCAATGGAATTCTGGGAAAGTGCATAGGAAGAATCTGTCCATGTTCCTGTTAAATGAATCCAAGAACCGCCAACACCAGTTTGCATAGTAAATTTCACTATATCTTTAACATTTTCTTGTGAAGGCGTATCTGTTTCTGTGCCACTTGAACCACCTGTTCCGCCAGTTTCCGTACTGCCTCCAGTTTCGCCGCTTTCCGTGCTGCCGCCAGCTCCTCCAGTTCCTCCAGTTTCGCCTGTATCTTCTGAAGCTGATGATTTTTCCGTTACAGTTACAGTAACTGAATCACTTTTGCCGCTGTTTCTTGAAGTAACTGTTATTTTAGAAGTGCCGGCTTTTATTCCCGTTACAACACCTTCCTTTACAGAAGCAACACTTGAATTTTCAGAAGACCAGTAAACAAGTTTGTCACTTGCGTTGTCAGGTTTAATTTGTGCCTGAAGTTCTAGTGTGCTGCCCACTGTAACAGAAGTTCCGTTTGCCGTAAGAATTTTAACTGTATCTACAGGAACTGTATTGTTTTTTTCTGAATCACTGTGAGATGAACAGCCTGTTAAGCAGAATAAAACTGCAGCTGTAAAAAGTAAAAATGCTTTCTTCATAAAAACTCCTTATTTAACTCCATCTTCGTAGTAAACATAGCATGTTGCCTGTCCGCCAGCATAAGTTACGGTAAATTGTGTTTCTTTTTTAGTAAAGCTGTCTATGTAAAGCAGAATTCCGGCTCCATCTTTAGCATAATTTTCAGTTCCAAGAGAACATTCTGTAATTGCAGCAGGGAAAGTTACATATAAACCTGGTTTTGTACCAAAGCCAGGCTGCTGAATATTTACAAGACTAACTTTTTCTGTAGCACAGTAGAATTTATACTTATTTCCATAAGATCCGCCACCAGCTCCGTCTCCTGCATAATCCACAGAAGACCAGTTTACTGTAGAAGTACCGCCTGTGTTGCCAGTATCACCTGTGTTGCCGCTGTCTGAACCACTGCTTCCGCCTGAACCGCTGTCTCCAGAACCAGAAGATGAAGTTGTTGTAATGTAAATGTGGTCAACCCAAATTGTCTGTATTGTAGTAGAAATAAATCCTAATTGAGTTAAGGCATTTGCTGAGCCAAGGTCTATTTCTATATCCTGCCATGTGTATGGAGAAGAAACAGTCTGAGAATATACCACATTAGGGTTAACAGGTTTAAGCGTAAAATTGCTTCCGGCATAAACGCTCATGCAAAGTTTGGCATTATCTGCATAGCTGTAAGATGAAATATCCATACTTCCGCAAGCATTTTCACCTTTAAGACTAGCAAACCTAACTTGCTTTACAGTTTTTCCGTCATTAAGTGTGCAGTCTGAAGTACCAAAACCTCCGTTCCAAACATCATTAGCATTAGTAATCTTGTTTGTACCTGAAGCTGAGTCGTAAATTACGTATGCCCCGGAAGGAATTGTTTTGCTAGAAGCTGATGCAGGCTGATTTTTATCTTCGTATGCACCTGACTTATCTGTATAACCTTCTGTTTTTTGGTAAACACGAACGTAGTCTACTTCCATTGTGCTGCTTACAAAATTTTCAGGTACACTTCCGCCTAAATTTCCGCCTACTGCAAGATTCAGGATAATGTAAAAGTCATCACAGAAAGGCCATGCATCATTTTCATAATTTGCAGGTGTATAAGTAAACTTTTTCTCGCCGTCATAATACCAGTCAATGTGATCATCGTCCCAATCAACAGCATAAGTGTGGAAATCTCCGTCGCTAAATGAAACATTAGTTTCTTGAGTAAATACAGGACTTCCACCGCTTCCTGCAGTACAGTGAAGTGTACCATAAACCTTATTTGCTCCCCAAAGATTTATAGAGCTTTCCATAATGTCAATTTCACCGCTTCCAGGCCATGATTCAGGATTAGGATTATCGTAAATGTCATTATCAAGCATCCAGAATGCAGGCCATACACCTGCGTCAGCTGGAATTTTTGCAGACATTTCTATGTAACCGTATTTAAACTGTCCGCCTTCAATGTTTCTTGTAACAATACGTCCGGAAGTATAAGACATACCGTTTGATGTTTCTTTTTTAGCAACAATTTTTAAAGTACCGTCGCTTACGTAAGTGTTGTCCGGGTCATTGTCGCTGTACCACTGCAATTCACTGTTGCCCCATGCCCAGTTACCAGGATTTGTGCCGTCAGTATTCATAGAAGTTCCTGCGCCAACGTCATAGCCCCACTTTGAACTTAAAGGCGTGCCGTCAGGGTCTGCTTCTGTAAATTCATCGCTCCATACAAGGCTGTAAGTTTTTCCGTTTAATGTAATTGAATTTGCCGAACTTCCTGAAGAAGGCTTTGCGTTTACTGTAATTGTTTTAGTTGCATTTACACCGGAACCGTCTGCAGCTGTACAGGTAATAGTTGCAGTTCCTGCCTTTACTGCTGTAACAACACCGGTTTCAGATACAGTTGCAACAGTTGTATCAGAAGAAGTCCATGTAACTTCTTTATTAGAAGCATTATTTGGAGTAACAGCTGCACTTAAAGTAATAGTTTCTCCTGCTGTAACAGTGTCGCTTCCAGTTAAAGAAATATTTGTTACAAGAACAGGGCTTGCTCCGTCAACTACGTGGTTTGCATCCTGATAAACACGGATATAATCAACATACATATCCCATGGCAGGTTAGTAAATGAATTTATATCTTCAACGTTAACAAAGTTTTTTCCGCCCATTGCAAAGTTAATTATAAAATAGAAACTATCATTAAATGCATCTGTTCCGTTGCTTGAATTCCCTATGCCCATAGAGAAAACAGGAACTTCATCAACGTAAGTTTTAATAGAATCTTCTGTCCAGACTGTTTTATAAACGTGCCAGTCTGTTATGTCAAAACCGCTTGCAGATTTTGTTCCATATTCACCATGACCTTCTGATGTGTCTGACATACCTTTATAGTTCCAGTGAAGTGTTGAATTAAAATAATCAGCTTCATTTGCGTGTTCCATAATGTCAATTTCACCGCAATTCGGCCAAATTCTTTTAGCACCGTTTCCAAGCATCCAGAATGCAGGCCAAGAACCTTTACCTTCGTCAGCCTTAAGACGACATTCTATAATACCGTACTTAAAGTGTTTTTTATCTGCAGAAATAATGCGTGTAGAAGTATATTTTCCGCTGTCATCTTTTTTTGCAACAATGTGCAATGCTCCGTCTTCTACAGAACAGTTATCGCCTGCGGTATAAAACTGCTTTTCGCCGTTTCCCCAGCCCCAGTTTCCATTTCCTTCTTCGTACTTCCAGTTTTCAGTTTTTAAAGATGTGCCTTCAAACTCATCTGACCAGACAAGAACTGTATAAGAACTTTCATCTGTTGTGTTTGAAGCAAAAAACTCTCTATTTTCCGTTCCTACGCTTACTCCTTTAGTTGCGCCGTTTTCAAAATCCGCCTGAATTAACTGCTTTACTAAAATAGACTTGGCTATAGATTTTCCGTTGTACTTGGCATAAATAGTTACTTTGCCGGCTTTTACACCTGTAACTGTGCCGCTTTGAGATACAGTTGCAACAGATACATCAGATGAAGTCCAGGTAAAGACTGCTGCTGCATTAGATTCATTTTTCGGTATGACTCTTGCTTTTAAAGTAACTGTTTCCCCTACATAAATTTCTTCTTTTTCAGCTGTAATTGATAAACTGAAATCTTGTGAAGAACTGCTGTCAGTGCCAGATGAACAGCTTACTGCTGAAAATAAAAAGGCAGCTGTAATAAAAATAGATAAAACTTTTAAAAATGATTTCATTGGTTGCCTCCATAAAACAAATATTCACATCAAATTATGAAGCAAAAGATGTATTAAAAAAGTCGATTATTTTCGGTTTAGTGTGAATTACCGCATTTTTTCTGATTTTTTGCAGGATTTTGGAAGAAGATGCAGCTCTTGGCAAGTACGCTGAGGCGGCGGCATAAATTGAAAGGCGCTAGGAGCAGAAGTCGGGTGCAAAAACGCTCTGTTTGTGGCAGGCGCGCAAGCGACAAATAAAATAGTTCCCATGCCACAAACAGTGTGTAGGGGCAAATTTGCCCCGATTTTGACACCCGGCTTTGCGACGTTCAGCCTTACTTTTACAGCGCCGCCGCCCTTGTTCTTGCCGAGGCCACTGAAAAAGTCTGTTTTTGCAAATTTTAGTCCATATTTAGTGTGTTTTCTTTGCATTTTTAGGCATAAACAACACTAATTTTTCTAAAATTCGACCTTTTTCAGTGGCTTCTTCTTGCCAGAGTGTGTACGCTTATGTGCAGCATTTTGGAAAAAATGCAGCTGATGAGCAAGTACGCTGAGGCGGCGGCACGGCAATTGCAACAACAAGTGCATTTCGCTAAAATAAGGCGTTATGAAAAGTTCAAAAATTCCATTCAGGACACTGCGGGAAGCTCCTGCAGAAGCAATTATTTCAAGTCATCAGCTTATGATGAGAGCTGATTTAATCCGCAAGCTGGGAAACGGTCTTTACACTTATATGCCGTTAGGGTTAAAAGCATACCGTAAAGTTGAAAACATCATTAAGGAAGAACTTAATGCTTCTGGTGCCATGGAATTCAAGCCCACAGTTGTAGTTCCCGGAGATATATGGAAAGAAAGCGGCCGCTGGGAAACAATGGGTGCCCAAATGTTAAAGGCAAAAAACCGTGCCGAACAGGACATGGTTGTTTCACCTACAGCAGAAGAAGCATATACAGCAATTTGCCGTGCAGGACTTACTTCCTACAAACAGCTTCCAATCAATATGTATCAAATAAATACAAAATACCGTGATGAAATTCGCCCGCGTTATGGAGTTATGAGAGGACGTGAATTCAATATGATGGACGGCTACACTCTTAACGCCAGCGACGAATCACTTGACGAAAGCTATCAGGCTTATGCAAAAGCTTACCACAGAATATTCAGGCGGCTTGGGCTTAAAGTAATTCCTGTAAAAGCAGACACTGGCGCAATGGGCGGCTCCGGTTCAGAAGAATTTATGGTAGAAAGTCCTATTGGTGACGATACACTCATCCTCTGTCCTAAGTGCGGATATGCTGCCAACGTAGAAAAAGCTTCATGTAAACCAGATATTCCAGTTGATGACAAGGGAAATGCTCAGGTAAAAACTGACTTGCCTTATGAAGAAGTTGCTACACCGAATGTCTTTTCTATAGAAGATATGGAAAACTTCTTTAACACTACATCAAAGCGTTTTATCAAGGCACTTATTTACCGTGTCATAAATTCATCTCTTGATTTAACAGGAACAGCCGGATGTGAAAACCTTAAGCGTGTTAAGGAAGACGGATTTGAATTCTATCCTGTAAGCTATGTTTGCGTCTTGATCCGCGGTGATTTAGATGTAAACGAAGCAAAACTCGCCGGACTTTTAAAAGCAAGTGAAGTTGTTCTTGCCGAAGACGAAGAAGTAAGGCAGATAAGCGGCGCTCCTCATGGATTTGTAGGACCTGTAAGTTTAAACTGCCCTATTGTTCAGGATCTTAGCGTAAACGACATGCACGATGCATTTGCCGGAAGCGGTAAAGAAGGATTCCACATTCAGCACGTTGAGCCTGGAAGAGATTATTCTTTCTGGAAAAATGCTGATGTACGTACTGTTAAATCTGGTGACAAATGCTGCTGCGGTAACTGCGACGGTGAATATTACACAACTAAAGGCAACGAGTTAGGTCACATATTTAAGCTTGGAAAAAAATACACTGAAAGCATGGGCGTTACTTACCTTGATGAAAACGGAAAAGCTGCTGTTCCGACTATGGGTTGTTACGGAATAGGCGTAGACCGTGTTCTTGCAAGTATCATTGAATGTTTCCACGACGAAAAAGGCATTCAGTGGCCAATGAGTTCTGCTCCTTTCCAGGTAACTATTGTTCCTATAAAATATAAGGATGCAATGAAAGATGCTGCAGACAAGCTTTACCAACAGCTTTCAAGCGCAGGCATTGAAGTGCTTCTTGATGACAGGGATGAACGTCCTGGCGTTAAGTTTAACGATGCTGATTTAATTGGATTTCCTATCCGCATTACTGTCGGTGACAAAAATCTTCCTAACGTAGAAATAAAAGTGCGCACTCAAGAAGAAGCTTCTCTTGTTCCGTTAGAAGATGCTGCTGAAAAAGTCATTCAGATGGTTAAAGGCGAACTTGAAAAACTAAACGCATAAACTTACGGCTGCTGCCTTAAGCGTACTTGCAAAAGGGCGGCAGCTTACTTTAACCAGGCTGCACATAAGAGTACACTTTTCTGCCAGACATCCTGCAGCACACTCACTTATTTACAATTTTTCACAATTTGAATATTTTTAGACTAATGAAAACAATTAAATCACTTAAAAACAGAATCGCTTTATTTCTGGAACTTTTTCTTTTAGCTTCTGCCGCATTTTCCCTTCCCGGAATAAAACAGCAGATCAGCGACACTTCTGGAGAATACGTTTACTACAAAGACAGCACTTTTCAGCGTGAATCTTACATTGGATTTGTTTACTACGATGATGAAACTTATGCCGCAAGATATTACGCACCGTCACAAAAAGATTCAGATAAATCACTTACAGAAAAAGACATTACCATTTACTTTACGATTGACCCTTCAAAAGATTTTCTTGAACTTACAGGAGAATCAATTGCAAACATGAAAGACGCAGAAGACATTGACATAGTAAATTACATTCACGACCTTCTTTACGAATTTACAGCCCAGAGACAGAAAATTTCATTTGCAGAAAATGCAAAAAAAGAAAGTTTTACTTCAACAGGAAAAGCTGAAATTCTACAGTTAGGCGGTGAAGTTACGATAAAATACAATTCACTTGTTCCGCTGTTTAATATTGAATCTATAAAAGACAGCAAAAACAAAGTAATTTTCCAGATACAGACAACAGGCTCCCTTTCATCATCACAGGACAAAAGTTTTGCTTCATTTAAAGGATTGCAGAAAAACAGCACTGAAAGCAAAAGAGAATTTTCCCTTAAAAAATCAAAAAAAGTAAGCGTAGAATTTGAAGGCAATAAAATCACTCTTGATGAAAACTGGGAAAGAAAAATGGACAACTTGTGGGTTTTAGGAAACGAAGCAGTGCTTATGGTTACGAACATACCGCTTCCGGAAAATTCACTTTACACAGTTCAGTCTTTTGCACGAAGAATTTTACAAAGCAAAAACGACAGCCTGATTTCATGGGAAGACGTAAAAATTTCATCAAAAGGGAACACTACAACAATCGAAAGCCTTACGCTGAATTCCACAAATCCTGATGTTGTAAAGGAAATAAAAATTATCACAGACAAAAATGGAGAAAGCATTTCTTACTTTTTACTGACAGTTTTCAACAGCACATTTTCTTCAAATGAGAAATACTTTTACTCCATTGCGGAAAGTTACAAATCAGAATAGTTAAAATCAGGACAGCTAGAAAGAATTTCTGTTTAAAGGCTTGGCAACGTAAGTTCCTTCTCCAATAAAATCCCTGCGTTCGCCGCTGATTAAAATCTGAACGCTTTCAACTGTAGGAAATGCCGTAGCGGTAAAGACAATCTGCTGCAGTTGCCACACAATTCCTTCGTTACCAAGAGCGTTGAATTCAAAGTTGTCGTTAAAGTTTAAAGTTGCAACTCCGTTTTTTACACTTGCACCGATAAGCCGTGTTCCTTCAGAAATAAGAGACCTGCATCCGCTTTTTTCTTCATCAACATTCGGGCCTTCTATTATAGCGTTGATTGCGTCCATCAGAGGAGAGTCTGACTTTTTCATGGAACGTGTAACTTCTTTTCTGGTAAAACTTCCGCCGCCGGTAATTGCAACAAAGTAAAGCTTAAGGTTCATTACGGCAGGTTTTTCCGGCGCTACAACAACTTTATCTTTTACAGAAGAATTTGATGCAGCTGATTTTTCTTCTTTTGCTGATTCTGATGATGATGACGATCCTGATGTTTCCGTGGTTTTTGCCGAAGCAGTTTTTTCTTTTTCAGATGCAGTTTTTTCTTTTTCAGATGCAGTTTTTTCTTTTTCAGCGGCAGCTTCTTCCTGCTGTTTTTTGGCAAGTTCGTTCTGTGCCTTTACCGTGCTTTCTGCTTTTACAGTTTCAGTTGATTTTTTTTCAGGATAACTTGATACGCTTTCTTTTTCAGGAATTACGTCATTTTTCTGTCCGGCGTTTTCCGGTTTAACTTCTGCGTTTTCTACAAATTCAGGATTGGACTTTCCGAATACTTTATTAAAAAAATCAGTTTCTTTAAGGTTAGATGCAACTTTCGGCGACTGAACTATAAAAAATATCACCAGAATTATAATTACGACTATCCAGACTGCAAGCCCGAAGCCTGTATCTTTTTTAGAACCGGATTTCTTCTGTTTGTCTTCATTTTTCATAAGCCGATTATAAACTAACTCCTGCTTAAATTCAATTTACACTATTCTGCTGTGGTAAAGCTAAAAGTGCAAAAAAAAACCTGCTTATGCAGGCCTATGTTTTCAGTGTCTGTATGTAACGAAAATTCTTCCGCCAGGATTCGAACCCGGACTGTAAGCACCAAAAGCTCGTGTGCTACCATTACACTACGGAAGAGCGCAACTAGGACTATACATTAAACTGAAAAAAAAAACAACCCTTTTTTCCTGTTCAGTCGAAGATTTTGCGGAGCCCTTCTCGTAAAGCGTACACTTTCTGGCAAGGACAGGGCGGCGACTCTAGAAAAAGAACGGCTGAACGTCGCAAAGCCGGGTGTCAAAACCGGGGCACTTATGCCCCTACACACTGTTTGTGGCATGGGAACTATTTTATTTGTCGCTTGCGCGCCTGCCACAAACAGAGCGTTTTTGCACCCGACTTCTGCTCTTAGCGCCTTTTAATTTATGCCGCCACCCGGGCGTACTTGCCAATGCACTGCATCTTACAGTCAGCCGGGTTGCAGATAAGTGTACATTCTTCTTTTTTAGAGCCAGCTGTAAAAGTTAAAGCCTGCACTTTCTTGCGGTGTCCTTCTCGTAAAGCGTACACTTCCTGACAAGAACAGGGCGGCGACTTTTATTTTTCAGTAAATTATAGTAACATATGCCGTAAATTAGGGAACAATTATGACTTTTTCAGAAAGCAAAATCTTATCAATCCGTAAAGCAATAAAAATTACGTCAGTTCTTCTGGCAATTTCCGCCGTAATAACTTTTTTTGCCTGCTCAAAAATGCTGTATACCTTTAGCGTAGAAAATGCATATATTTATGAAAGAAACTTAAAAACCCTTAATGCAGTAGAGCGACCTATTTGCAAAGGAATGGTAAAGGTTGGGGAAGTTCAGACAAAACTTGTTCTTCCAAGAAATCAGAAAAAAGAAGGCTACGATATTTTCAGCGACATTTCCAGAAAACACAAAAAGTAACATACCCTTATTCGTCTGTAAGCCTGCACTTTATCGCAAGCCCATCTCGTAAAATACGAGTTTTTTGGCAAGGACAGGTCGGCGGCGCTGTAAAAGTAAGGCTGAACGTCGCAAAGCCGGGTGTCAAAATCGGGGCACTTATGCCCCTACACACTGTTTGTGGCATGGGAACTATTTTATTTGTCGCTTGCGCGCCTGCCACAAACAGAGCGTTTTTGCACCCGACTTCTGCTCCTAGCGCCTTTTATTTTAAGCCGCCGCCCCAGCGTACTTGCCCACAAGCTGCAGGTAAGCGCACTCTCTTCTTCCACAGGGAGCCTGAAATAAATTTGTGTGTACAATTTCCGTACAGCATGTTATATTAGAAGCGGAGGTACTATTATGGCAATAGCATTAAAAGACGAAAGAATTGACTTCCGTGCAAACTCAAATCAGAAGACTCTTCTTGAACGTGCCGCTGAATTAAAACACGTTTCACTTTCTTCATATATCCTTGCATCATCTCTGAAGCAGGCTCAGATTGACCTGGCTGAAAACGAGGTTTTTGTACTTTCAAATCGCGACAGAGATCTTGTAATGGCAGCACTGGATAATCCACCAGAGCCAAATGAGGCATTAAAAGGTTTGTTCAGATGAGTTTTAAATTAGTTTCGATAAAAGATGTTCCCAAAGCAAAACTTAAAAAATTTGATTGCGGAACAGAAGTTTTAAATGATTTTCTTTCACGTTATTCATTGAAGAATGATGCATTAGGAATCGGAAGAACTTTTGCTGCACTTGATGAAACAGAAGACATTATCGGATATTTCACTCTTACGACAGCACAAGTGGTTTATGAAGAAATTCCTCATGAATATAGGGGTAAATTGCCGAAGTATCCTATTCCATCTTTACGAATTGCACGCCTGGCAGTTAAAAAAGATTTACAGGGAAAGGGAATTGGAAAGTGGCTTCTTACTCAAGCCTTTATAAAAATAGTCCATGTAGCAGAAATTACCGGATTATATTTTATAATCGTAGATGCTAAAGAAACTTCAAAGAGTTTTTACGAGCATTATGGTTTTATTAACTTTAATGATAAAGAACTTTCTTTTTTTCTGCCTGTTGATACAGTAAGAAAAGCAATGAACCGCTAAAAGTTTTATCCTTTTTGACACACCTTCCTACAAGCCCCTCTCGCAAAGCAAGCACTTTATCTCAAACAGAGCGTTTTTGCACCCGACTTCTGCTCCTAGCGTACTTCCAACAAGTTGCACCTTACAGCCAACAAGCTGCAGGTAAGCGTACATTCTTCTTTTTTAGAGCCAGCTGTAAAAGTTAAAGCCTGCACTTTCCTGCGGTGCCTTTCTCGTAAAGCGTACACTTGTCGGCAAGAACAGGGCGGCGCCGCACACAGCGTACTTGTCCACAAACTGCACCTTACAGCAAACCAGCTGCAGGTAAACGCACGATTGTAAAATTACTTTAAATCTGATATCATTATGCAATTAAACTCATTGTAAAATAAAGACGGATTTTTATATGCTTTATTATATCGGTAGTCATCTTACAAAATATCTTGGACCTGCACGGCTTTTACAGTCTTATGCAGTTTTGATTATACTTGCTTTATACACAGGCTTTATTGTAACAAAGTCTTTTCTTCCAAAGTTTTACAATATACTTCCCCACGACAGAGGAAGAGATTTCACACTTTCAAAAGAAGCATCAAAGGGAAAGCCAACTGGTGCGGGAATAGTTTTTGTTTCTTTTTTTATACTGTTCACCTTTATCTTTGCACCATTTAACCTTTACCTTACAATTTTCCTTGCACTTACCTGGCTTATGATGATTACAGGTTACCTGGACGACAGAAGCGAAAAAGGCTGGGGCGAATACATCAAGGCATTTCTTGATTTGCTCATTTGCGTAACGGCAGCATTTCTCCTTTCAAAATATCTTAAGGAAACACAATCATATTTTTACACAGAAAAATTCGGAACTGTTACGGAAAAAGAAAAGCTTTACTTCTGGTTTCCATTTGTGCGCAATCCTGTAGCCGTACCTTCATGGCTTTACATCATAATTACAACAGTCATGCTCTGGGTATCAGTAAACACGACAAACTGCACAGACGGAGTAGACGGACTTTCTTCTTCCTTAGTTTTGATCGCACTTTTTACAATGGGCACAATCCTTTACATCTTTATCGGACACGTAAATTTTGCAGACTATCTTAACATTCCGTTTTTCAAAGACGGTGCGTGCTGGGCAATAGCAACATTCTGTTTTGCCGGAGTCGTAATGGGCTACTTATGGCACAATGCATTTCCAAGTTCAGTTTTAATGGGAGACGCAGGTTCAAGGGCTTTGGGATTTTACATCGGACTTTGCGTAATGCTTAGCGGCAACATTCTGCTTTTCCTTGCTACATCAAGCATTATCTTCATTAACGGCGGAATGGGTCTTTTAAAAGTTGCGCTGAAACGGTTTTTACACATCAGCATTTTTGAAAAAGTACGGTTTCCACTTCACGACCACATGCGGAAAAACAGAGGCTGGTCTCCTACTCAGGTTTTGATAAAATTCATGATGATGCAGGTTCTTATTACAATTGCAATGCTGGCAATTTTCTTTAAGATAAGATAATTCAAACTAGTACAAATATTGGAATATAAATTTTAATTCAATGCTTTCAAAGGAGTTTTAAAATGACAAGACGAAGAGTTGTTATTACAGGTTTAGGAGTTGTTTCTCCAGTGGGCAACACAGTTGATGAAGCTTGGGAAAGTGTAAAAAATGGTAAATGCGGGATTGGTCCTGTTACTCTTTTTGATTCTTCTCGCCTTGACGTAAAAATCGCTGCAGAAGTTAAAGACTTTAACATTGAACAGTACGGAATAACTTCACGGGCTGTAAGAAAAATGGCACGTTTTTCTAAATTTTGTCTTGCCGCATCAGCTCAGGCTATTTCAGATTCAGGCTATACAAAAGAAACACTGCAAAACGAAAAGTGCGGCGTTATGATTGGCTGCTGCATTGGCGGAATGGACGCTACATCTGAAGGATTCAAAAAGCTTGACGATCCTGCTGCAGGTCCTTCAAGAATGCCTCCGCTTACAACTCCGCTTATGATTTCAAACGAAGCTGCTGCCAACGTAAACATTTACTACGGACTTAAAGGTTTCAGCTGGACATTGGGAACAGCCTGTGCTTCAGGAACAGATGCACTTGGTCTTGCCACAGATTTAATTCGTTCCGGAAGATGCGACGTATGCATTTCAGGAGGAACAGAAGCTGCCATTACGGAATTTTCAATTGCAAGTTTTGAAGCACTGCAGGCACTTACAGCCACACACAATGACTGTCCGCAAAAAGCAAGCCGCCCTTTTGACAAAGACAGAGACGGATTTGTTTTAGGCGAAGGTTCAGCAATTTTCATGCTTGAAGAACTGGAACACGCAAAAGCCAGAGGTGCAAAAATCTACGCTGAAGTTGCAGGCTTTGGAGCAAGCTGTGACGCTTACCACATTACGGCTCCACTTTCAGACGGAAGCGGTGCTGCCCTTGCTGTAAAAGAGGCAATTGAAGATGCAGGACTTAAACCTGAAGACATTCAGTATTACAATGCACACGGAACTTCAACTCATGCAAACGACCGCGGTGAATCAGCTATGTTGAAATCAGCATTTGGAGAACACGCATACAAACTTCACATTTCATCAACAAAAAGCATGACAGGCCATCTTGTAGGAGCAGCAGGTGCAATAGAAGCACTTTTCTGCGTAAAGGCAATAAACGACTCTTTCGTTCCTCCAACAATCAACCTTGACAATCCTGATATTGAACAGGGCTGTGATCTTGACTACACTCCCCACACAGGCGTTAAAGCTGAAATAAATGCAGCAGCAAGTGCAAGTCTTGGATTCGGCGGACACAACGGCTGTATCATCATAAAAAGATATTCGGAGTAAAAACCCTATATGAAAAAAGCATCTTTAAAACTTTCATTACGTGCATTGTTCTGCCCTTTGTTTCTGGCGGCATTTTCTTTTCTTGCATTTGCACTTACTTCATGCTCCCAGACTATAGGCTACGGAATTGTACTCTGGAACATTACGGAACATCAGATTCCAGACGGAACAGTTGTTCCGGTTTACATAAAGTCAAATATTTCACACACTTATGTAATTGGCGTTCCTGATTCAGAAGAAAAAATTGAAGTCCCGCTTTGGAAAATCACATCTCCTGAATCAAAAAAGAAAGCTTTAAAGCATGCTGAAAAATACACTCAGTACGCACAGAAATATGCCCGCTGTAATTTAAACGGACTTCCTATTCGCGAAGATGCAGTGAACACTTCAAAACAAGTTTACCGCTTGAGAAAAGATGAAATTGTCCGTGTACTTTACGAAGGCGACGGTGTAATTCCTACAAACGGCGTACATAACCTTGAAGGAATATGGCTTAGAGTCTTAACTTCAGACGGAAACTTCGGCTGGTGCTTCAGCTACAACCTTAAGCTTTTCACAATAAATGCAGACGGATCTTTTGGCGAAGGTGCAGAAAGTGCAGAAGTTTACAAGGCAGACGAAACTTTGGAAGCAATGCTCAACTCTGCATGGTATCC
>CAMCRZ010000010.1 GCA_945877425.1 uncultured Treponema sp. | reverse complement strand
TTTTACAGAGAATGCCTTTTTTTGTAAATTTATTTAAAACTCGAAATTTGACCTAATAATTGCCAGCTTAGCATAGTCACTGCAAAAATTGCAAAATCTTGTACAAATCTTGCAGTGCATTGCAAAATTTTCTTGTATCAATACAAATCTTGCAGTATAATTTATGCAAGGTCAGTTTATGGTACGTAGAGAAAGATATATTAAAAAAATCCGTCCGTTTTATGAGTCTGATTTAATAAAAATTATTACAGGAATCAGAAGGTGCGGAAAATCCATTGTTTTGCAGCAGGTTCGTGATGAAATTTCAGAATCAACAGACAACATCATCTTTTTGGAATTTGAAAATCTCAGAATTCAATCTCAAATTCCTGATGCAGCTTCTCTTTTGGCTTATGTAGATGCTCATAAAAAAAACGGCAAATGTTATATTTTTTTAGACGAAATTCAAAATCTTGAAAACTGGCAGGAAGCGTGCAAAACTTTGCGGCTTGAAAATAATTCTGTTTTTATTACAGGTTCAAATTCAAAACTTCTTTCCAGGGAATTTACAAAGGAATTAAGCGGCCGTTATGTTTCATTCAGAATCAGGCCTTTTGTCTATAAGGAAATTCTAGAATATTCAAAACAGCTCAATAAAGATTTTTCAGTTACGGATTACCTTGTGTGGGGCGGTTTTCCCAAACGGCTGGAATTTGAAAATGAAGCGATGAAAGATTACCTTTTCGACTTAAACGAAACGATAATCCATAACGATATAATGCTTCGGTATAACATTCAAAAAGAAAAATTATTCAGAAGCGTCTGTAACTTTGTTTTCCGCTCAAATTCAAGAATTGTCTCGTCAAAATCTATTGCTGATTTTTTAAGTTTAAATAATGAAAAATGTTCGGTGCATACGGTTTCAAATTATATCGCTTATATTGAAGAAGCGTTCGGCATTGATATGATAAAACCATTTTCTAACAGAACAAAAAATGAACTTTCATATTACAATAAAATTTACGATGCCGATGTTGCACTCAATTCCATAAGATGTCCTGATTCCAGATACGATTTAGACCACAACCTTGAAAACACAGTATACAACGAATTGCTTTTTATGGATTACACTTTAAAAGTATTTAATGATTCGGAGCGGGAAGTAGATTTTGTCGCAGAAAAAGAAGGAAAAAAATACTTTATTCAGGTAGCCTATAGCGTACAAAATGAAAAAGCCTACGAAAGAGAATTCCGAGCCTTTGCAAACCTGGACAATCTTTCCCAAAAAATCCTCATCACAACCGATGAACTTGACTATTCAACCAGCACAGTCCGCCACATCAAGCTTAAAGAGTTTTTATTATTAAATGATTTAAACTGATGTTTTTATAACATGCAAATCCTTGCCGCAGTTTTTTACTTTTATTAATTTTCCAAGTGAACAAAACTGGCACAAAGACCGTTTTTGTTCAGTGGGATTATTGTTTTTTAATATGGAACAGATTTTTATCATTTCATCTTGTTTATAAAATTTTTTCGCTTACGACATTTCTTGTCATATCCCTTTTGCTATAATTTATCTTGAAGCTACAAAACGGACGGAGAGTACGTGAGTTTTACATCAAATGACTAAAATTGCGTTATTTACGGAGGTTTTTATGTTGAAAAAAAATTTTATTACCGGCGGAATTGCTCTTGCGGCTTATGTTTTGAACGGCATGCGCAAAGAATATGATAAAAATGTTTCTGATTATAACGATTTGGTTGATAAATATAATATTTAAATCAAATGGCTAAAATTGAGCCATTTGATTTAAATTAGAGTTTTTTACAAAAACTCTCTTATTGGACTGTTCGCGAGGACGCGAACGAATCATAAACTTTCGAAAGTTGAAACTTTCTTCAAGTTTATGATTTTAAGGAACGTTATGTTACAATCCAAAAAAGGCAAGCCTTTCCTTGACTCATCGGAAAGATTTAAAAAAGAAGTCCAGGTTATGCCCGACGGTTCACAAATAACTGTTACGCACGACTGTGTTACAGGCTTCAGTGTTCTTACCAACCAAAACTGATAAAAAATCATTACTAAAAAAAATATAAAAAAACATCCCTGACATTAGTTGTCATGCCTTGCGGTTTATAATCTTTATATAATAGAAGAAAGTTGTTGCGAAACATCGTTTTCAGATACATCGTTTTCAGCTTTTTTGAATTTAAATTCCAGTTCGCGCTGGAAAAAATCTGGAGGATTTTATGATTAAGAAATTAGTTGGTACTGTTTTGGGCGCAGTAGTTTTGACTGTCACAGGCAAGATGGTTTCAGATTATGAAGAAACTAAGCCTTCTTTGAAAAACGTAAAAGATAAACTTAAAAAAACAGGAAAAGATTTTACGGCGGATTGCAAAGAAGTTTTTGATGCAACAAGACGTGTTTTTACTTGCGAACTTCCGACAGAAAATACAGTTGTGGAAGAAGTGTAAAATCTGCAAAACAAAGATTCTGTCATTTCAAATCTGATAGATTTCGGAAGAGAGCAAGTAAATGGTTTTGAATGCATTTTTGCAAATTATTGATTTTGTATAATTTCGTTCAAAATGGAGTTTACATAGTGCTTCAAGTTATCTGCTATGGCATTTTTGATTATGGCGGAATCTTTTGAATCATCATTAAAGGATGTGCTGACAGGCAAAAAAAGACTGTGAATGTCAACCTCAAGTGCTTTTGTAAGTTTTGCAAGATTTTTGTCGCTGGTCCAGCACCTTGAAAGTTCGATGTTTTTAACAGTTTCTTCCGAAAGTTCTGCTTTTTCTGCAAGCTTAAATTGAGTAAGTTTTTGTTCTTTTCGTATGCGTTTTACATTCTCTCCAAGTCTTTTTTTAATGTCATCACAAGTCATTCTTATATTTTTAAACTATAATCTTACTTTTTGAATATTTGACTGCGACATATAATAATAAAAGTGTTGTAAAATGACATTTTAAGGTGTATAATAAAACATCTTTTGTAATTTTAAGTTTTGATTAACACTAAAAATGCTGATGTAAAAAAAAGGAAAATCAAAAAAATAATGGAGAGACAGGTAAAAGTTAACAACTGGCGCATTATCAAAATTGATGAACTGCTGCAAACCGGCAAATGGTATACGGCAAAGGAAATTGTACAGGCTGTTGACGCAAGTTATAGTGTGCGCACAATTCAGCGTGATTTGGAATATCTGCGTGATACTTTGGGTGCTCCCATAGAAAGCGGAAGTCAAGGCTACAGATATTACGAAAAGAACTTTTTTATCAAAAACATTCAGCTTACAGAAGGAGAAGTTTTTTCCGTTGCAGTATTAAATCCTCTTTTGGAACAATACCGCGATACTCCGCTTGAAAATCAGCTCAGGTCAGTCTTTCAAAAAATCACAAACTGCCTGCCAGACAAAATTACGATAGATTCAACTTTTTTGAATCCAAAGATTACATTCATCCCCGATATAAAAGAAAAAATAAATCAGGAACTTTTTAATACAGTTTTTGATGCAATGAAAAATTGCCGTTCACTCACTTTTGATTACCGTCCGCTTCAAAAATCATCATTTATGGAACGAACGCTAGACCCTTATCATGCAGTCTGTCAGAAAGGAAACTGGTACGTAATCGGAAAATGTCATGATAAAGGCGACGTGAGGATTTTTTCTTTTGGCAGAATGAAAAATGTCGTCATGACAAGCAACAAATTCACCATTCCAAAAGATTTTAAAACATCAGATTTTTTTGATTCAGAAATGGGCGTATGGCTCAGCGACAGAACACCGCTTGAAGTGGAACTTTTATTTGATAAAGAAATCGCCACTTATGCTGCAACCCGCATTTTTCACAGCGAACAGACAATGCAGGAACACGAAGACGGAAGCGTCTATTTGAAATTCAAAACCACACAAAAAAAAGAACTAATCCGCTTTATTTTAGGACAGGGCCACACAGTAAAAGTCCTTTCACCATCAAACCTTGTTGAAGAAGTGAAAGCAGAGCTGGAAAAGACGCTCGGAAAATACAAATAATTTTTAATACTCTGACATTAGATGTCATGGGGATAGAGGTAGAATTAGATTCAATGAGGAGAAATATATGAACAAAGTTGATGAGCAATTTGAATTTAATAAACTTAATTTTCTTTGTTTTTTTCAAAATCAGATAATTCATGATAAAAAAAATCGGGAAAAGAAAAACATTCAATATACGGATTGTTTTAAATCAGCTTTTAATGCTCTTGTGAACAAAAATTATATTGAAGCAAAAACGGCGTGTAAGTCTTTAAGAAAAAAAAGTTTACAGTGGCTTTTGTATTTTGAATTTGAATTTTATTGTAATGTGTTTAAAGAAACAATTCCTTCAAAGGAAAACATTGCATCTGTTTTTGGTTTTTCACCAAAGCGCTATGAAAACTTTATACAAAAAGTAACAGTAAAATTACCTAAAAACCGTTTTGCAAAACAATCGTATAATGAATTCTTGAATTTTAAAACCAAAGAGGATTCTTACAAGCATTTTCCTGTAAAAAATATTGCTATCTGTGCCACTATGAGTGCAGGAAAATCAACTTTTGTTAATGCTCTTTTAGGCAATGATGTTTTACCAGCTCGTAACGAAGGAACAACAGCAAAAATTACAAGCGTGTATGACAAGGATGGAAGTAAAAATCTTATTGGATTTGTTGAAAAAAATACTAATATTGAAAACCTTTGTTTAGATGCAAACCTTTCTACCATATAATGGCTGGAATAATGATGCTGAAACTAATCGTATTTTTCTTCAGGGAGATTTGGACGGAATTGGAAATAAAGGTCTTATAGTTGCCGTACACGACACACCGGGTACAAATAACTCGGGCGATAGAAATCATCATAAAATTACTATGGATTTTCTTACTTCTCAAAAGCTTGATGCACTGATTTTTGTTGCAAATGCCACACAGCTAAAAACTACCGATGAGCACGCACTGCTTAAAGAAATTTTTAAAAAAGTTGTAAAACAGAACAATTTGCCTGTAATTTTCGTTTTGAACAAGGCAGATGAATTGGATTCCGAAAAAGAAAATATATCTGAAATAATAACGGAATACGGCAAATATCTTTCAGAAATTGGATTTGAAATTCCAAAAGTTTTTCCTGTTTCATCAAAGGCTGCAAGAATTTTGAAGATGGTCAAAAATGATTTTTCTGAAAAATTAACAGGCAAAGAAAAAAAAGAACTAAAAGTGATTCAAACTCTATTTCCGGATTTAATTTCTACTGGTTTACCTGAGGTGGAAAAAAATATAGAAAAAATCATTGGAGGCAAAAATGATTAATATTGAATTAAAGTATAATGCTTACACGAGGGAGACATCTTTTTCTGATGGCTCAAGAAATTGTGATGATTTTCTCCTTGCACATGATGGAGAAGAGTTGACTTTATGGATTGATAGTTTTCTTTTAAATCTTATAGATACATATAATTCAGAAATAAGTCTTTCTTTTACTGGAATAGAACGTGATTGCGATATAGTTGATGATGCTATAAAAAATTATAACGAGAACACAAATAGTTTCAAAATTCTATTTCGTCGAAAAGTAAATAAGTCAAATACAAATTCATCCTCAAAAAATAAGATTGAAAAGCTTCGGGAATTATATGCAGAAATGCGAAGTGAAAATTGTCCCTTTGAGGAACTTCGTACTGATAAAAATATTGAAAAATCATTTAATACTGCTCTGGATACGGAATTTGAAATTGCTGTAGTTGCAACAATGAGTAGTGGTAAATCGACTCTTATTAATGCAATGTTAGGTACAGAACTTTTGCCTGCACGTAATGAAGCGACTACGGCAACAATTGCTCGCATCCATGATGAGGATGATGAAAAAGTCTTTCATGGCATAGTTTATGATAAGGACGACAATGAAATTACTAGTCGCGAATCACTTACGCTTGAAAATATGAATCAGTTTAATGATGATCCAAATACTGCCCGTATTGAAATTTATGGGAATATTGTTGGTATTTCTTCGCAAAGTCTTAAGCTTGTTCTAACTGATACTCCAGGGCCGAACAATAGCCGTACAGATGAACATAAAAATCACACATACCGTTTAATTAAGGATTCAAAATACAAGCCGATGGTTTTGTACATTCTTAATGGTACTCAACTAGAAACAAATGATGATAATTCTCTGCTTACTGATATTGCAAACGCTATGCGTGATGGTGGTAGACAAGCCAGTGATCGTTTTATTTTTGTATTAAATAAGGCCGATGAATTTGATACAGAAAATGAGGATGTTCAGAAGTACATCAATAAAACAAAAGACTATCTTGAAAAACATGGAATACAGAATCCGAAGGTATTCCCTTGTTCATCATATGTTGCAAAGTTAATAAGATTATATCAATCTGGGAAACAGTTTACAAAGAAAGAACGCTTAGATTTAGACTCAAAAATTGAACTCTTCTTCGATGATGAAGAAGAAAATTATAAAGGTTTACATTTTTCTAAAATGGCAGATATTTCTGAATCTGTACGAAGTAAACTCGAAGCAGCAGAAACAAAAGCCCGTTCTACAAATGATAAATATACAGATGCTCTGATTCAAACTGGAATACCAGCAGTTGAAGGTGCTATTAGTGAATATCTTGAAAAATATGCAAAACCACAAAAAATAACTGAAGCGATTCACTCATTCTTACAAATAATTCGGGATTTAGGTACTGAAGCTCATGAGACTCAATTATTAAAAGATAATCAATCAAAAGTGGAAGAAACCCAAAAAGCTATTACAAAAATTGAACAAGTAATTAAAAATGGTGAAAAGGGTGTGGAATTAAAAGAAAAAATAGAAGCTATTTCTGTAGAACCTCAAATAAAAGATGCTTTTGAGAAACTATCTGGAGAAAAACTTGGTTCATTTATTTCACAAGTAAGAAATAAATATTGTAGTGAAAAGCTTACCGAAGAGGAAACAAAAAAAAGAATTAATCTTATTCAGAAAGATTTGGAAGAGTTTAGAAATAAATTCGCAATTGATATTGAAAACATTATCAATGATAAAGTTGGTAACCAAGCTAAACAATACTCAGATGAATATAATTCTTATGTTTCTGAGCTTCTTGGCAACGCATTTGGTCACGAAGTAAAAGCTGCTTCTGTTTTGGGAAGTCTTGCAAACATGAACCTTTCTTCAGACTACATTGATGATTTCGAATTCAGTGTAAAAGAAAAAACAGGAACGCAATTAGTAGAAGAAGAACGTACTAGAACAGAAATGCGTACTAAAACAAAAACAGGCACTAGAAAGAAGAGCGGTCTTGGTGCTGCTATAGCTCGTGGTTTTGGAAAACTATTTAGAAATGATGATTGGGGCTATGAGAGTTATACTTATACTGAAGATGTACCTGTACAAGTAAAATATATGGCTACTGTTGAAAGAGATAAGTATGAAAATAGACAATATGTAAATTTTACAAAGATGTTCAATACTGTTGTAACTCCAAAAATTGACGATTTCTCTTCTCAAGCTCGTATAATCGCAACTGATATGGCTAAAGAAGAAGAGGGAAAACTTAAAGAAGCCTTCAAGAAATCTTTTGATGAATTGAATTTTGCTATAGAGAATAAGCTTTCAGAACTCAAGAAAACTCTTGGAGATAAGGAAGCCTTTGAAAAAATGGTTGCAAAAAATGAGGCAAATCTTAAATGGCTTGAAAACTTCAAAAAACAATTATATGAAGCAATTGCAGATTAAAGGAGAATTTTATGGAAAAGAAATTTATTGACGCTATTAATGCCAATGATTATATAGCTCTACGTGATATGTTGAAAAATCGTTTATTGTTGGATCATGATGTAATCGGAGGTGCATTTAGCCAATGTTGGAATGAATGTGAAAAAGCAGGAATAACACAAAGCATTTTCCAACTACATGATGGTCGGGAAATTTCAAAAGAATTAACCGAAAATAATTATAATATCCTCGTTGGACAGCTTTCAACAAATTTTTCTGAAACTAGACTTAATAATATTCTTAGTCTTGCAAAAAGACTTTGGCCTAATGAACAATCTGTAGAAGAAAAAAATCAATCTGAAACAATTGAATCATCTTCATATAACACTACATATGAAAATGACGATGGAAGAGTCGTAAGTGAAAGAATAATCGAAGTGAAAGAAATTCCACATGAAAACTCTCATAATTCCTCTGAAAGAATGAATTATAGTAATAATAATAAAAATGATTCAAATTTTGGCGTTGTTGTTGCTGTGGTAGCTGTAGCTGTTGTTGCAGTTATTGCAGGAGTTGTCATTTTTGGATAGGAGGTTAAAATCATATGTCTAATACAGATTTAAAAGAAATTAGAAAAGAAGACTTATCATACACTCTTGGAATGGCAGATAGTATTCTAAGTAAAAATTATCTTGCAAATCTTTCCAACTGTGAAATTATCAGCAATTATACATCAGAAAATATAGATTCATTAAAAGTTAAGCTTAACTCTTCAATACGTTTTTTTGATGTTACACAGATTGTTCTTAATAAAAAAGAGAATATGAGAGATAAACTTGCAACAGTTTTTAATGCTGTAGGTAATACTGGTGCAAGCCTTTTAATGCAAATAAAAGGAACAAAAAATGATGTAAAAATTAGAATTGGCGTTAAAAACACCAATGGTAATGTTCAAAAAACCAAAAATGCAAAAGATATCCTTGAGAATAGCCTTTTAAGTAATTTTCCTGGAATAAAAGTTTCTGAACATTATAAAGAAATTGATGAAAATAATAATGAAGTTACAAAAAATGTTTTGGAGAAAGTGTTAAATGATTTTTCTGCAAAGAAAACAATTGCAGCTGTAACAGATATTGCTGGTTTAAGAAGTGAAGAAGAATCTGAAGATAAACAATTTGTACAGGGTATTGAAAAATTAATTGATGCAATGCGTGGAAAAGAATATACCTTACTATTAATTGCAGATCCTGTTAATCTTACTGATTTGAATGAAAATCGTCGTGCATTGGAAAACATATATACTCAACTTGTTCCTTTTAGTTCTTCTCAATATTCAATTGGAGAAAATGAAAGTGAAGGTATAAATGAGTCTATTTCCATTGGGGCTAGTGATACAATTACAAAAAGTTTGGCAAAGTCAGTTAGTCATACTATTGGTAAATCTTTTACAGAAACAAAATCAACAGGAAAAACAGAAACAAATGGTACTTCAAAAAGCGTATCAGACGGTACAACATCAACTACAAATATTAATCCTGGCGCAGCAGCAGGTTTAATCGGTGGGGCTATTGGTTTTGCTGTTGGAGGTCCAATAGGAGCAGCAATAGGTGGTGCAGTTGGTGGTGGTATAGGTGGCACAGTTTCTTTCAGTAAAGGAAAGACTCATTCTGTTACCAATAGTTCAAATCATTCTGTTAGTTTAACTGAGAATAATTCGGTTTCACACAGTTTAAATGAATCTGATACAGAAAATACAACAACATCAGAAGGAAATTCACATACTGACAGTCTAAATCTTCAAACGGGCAAACAAAAACAAATTGGTGAAAGTAAAAATCTTCAGATTCCATTTGAAAATCATAGTGTCAAGAAAATTATGGAAAGAATAGATAAAATTCTTGAACGTTATGATACATGTGCGGATTTAGGAATGTGGAATTGTGCAATGTATTGTATTAGTGATGAATGGACTGCTCAAATGGCAGCAAGTGTTTATCGCTCACTTATTCGTGGTAAGAATTCTTCCCTAGAATCAAGTTTTATTAATATTTGGACACCAGAATCTAATAAGACACCTGCAATTACAGATTCTTTGCGACATTTTGAACATCCGAAATTTTTATATGGTAATTTAGTTTTAACACCAGGTACACTTATTTCAAGTGCTGAATTAGCAATACATGCCGGTTTACCGAATCATTCTATTCCAGGTATTCCTGTCCTTGAATGTGCAGAATTTGGTCGGACAGTTTCTTCATATGATGATATAGTTTCTGAAAAAATTGAGATAGGTAAAGTATATAATATGCATACACCAGAAGAGTTGCCTGTAAATCTGTCATTAGATTCGCTTGCCTCTCATACATTTATTACTGGTTCAACAGGTAGTGGTAAAAGTAATACAGTTTATGAAATACTGTCCGAGCTTAAATTAAAGAAAAAAAAGTTTCTTATTATTGAACCTGCTAAAGGTGAATACAAAAATGAATTTGGTAAATTTGCTGATATGATTTATGGGACAAACCCGAATCTTACCCCTTTATTACGAATAAATCCATTTAGCTTCTATGGTAATACTCACATCCTTGAACACTTAGACCGACTTATCGAAATATTTAATGTTTGTTGGCCTATGTATGCGGCAATGCCGGCTGTTCTCAAGGAAGCTGTTGAAAAATCCTATGTCGATTGTGGATGGAATTTGACGGAATCTACAAATAGTTATGGTTCAAATTTGTATCCAACATTTTCGGATGTAACTCGTAATATTAAAATAATAATTGATTCATCTGAATATGATACAGATAATAAGGGGGCATATAAAGGTTCTCTGATTACAAGATTAAAATCCCTTACAAATGGAATCAATGGTCAGATTTTTTCTACTGATGAGATATCAAATGATGATTTGTTTGATAAGAATGTCATTGTCGATTTAAGTAGAGTTGGTTCTACAGAAACAAAATCTCTTATAATGGGTCTTTTAGTTTTAAAGTTACAAGAATATCGTATGAACCAAGGAACTTCAAAATTAAAACATGTAACAGTATTAGAAGAGGCACATAATCTCTTAAAAAGAACTTCTGTAGAACAAAGTTCAGAAAGTGCTAATCTTCTCGGTAAATCTGTTGAAATGCTTACAAATTCTATTGCTGAAATGCGTTCATTTGGTGAAGGTTTTATTATTGCAGATCAAGCACCGGCTTTACTTGACATGGCTGTTATTCGTAACACAAATACAAAAATCATACTTAGACTTCCAGATCAAGAAGATCGTGAACTTGTAGGTAGAGCTGCAAATTTAAATGATGACCAAATTATTGAACTTGCAAAACTTCCACGTGGTGTTGCAGCAATTTATCAGAATGAATGGGTAGAAGCTGTTTTATGTGAAGTAAAAGAATTTGCGAAACAAGAGAAACCTTATTCGTATGAAAAACCTACCTTAGAACAAGTAAAACCTAATCTAAGTTATAAACTTGAAATAGCAAAGATTCTTTGTAAAGGAGTTTCAATTTCAGATAACGTTAAACTTGGAGAATTGAAAGAAAAACTTAATCTATTGACACTAAAATCTTCAACAAAAGTTTTTATTCTTCGTTCAGTTTGCTCTCCACTAGAATCTCCTCGTTATACAAAACTTGCACCTATTGTTGCAGAATTATTTCCTGATATAAAGGAAGCTTTTATAGCCTCTTTTGAGCGTACAAGTGATACGGAGCAATGGTCCATTGATGTAGATAATGCAATCCGAACACAATTAAATCAAGATTTAGAGGAAGATATTGTTCGTTCTATCCGTCAATGTATTATTACTAACTATCTATATAATGATTTGGAAAAAACTGATTTACTTGAAAATTGGGCAAATAATGGAGGTATAAAATGATAGAAGCAGTTGCAAAAGCTGCAGAACCTTTAGAAAACTCTAAATTGGCAAAATCGAATTTTGATCCTGACAAAAAACTTGAAAAAAGCAATGTCAACTGCGAAAAGCCAAAAGAGAATTATGATCCTGATAAAAAAGTGGAAAAGCAAGCTGATGACAATAATGAGCAAAAAGGGTTGACACAGGAACAAAAAGATAAGATAAAGGAAGAAACTGGTTGGTCTGATGAAATCATTGATGCAATCGGTTCAATGGAAGAATATCAAATATATAAGGATGCAGGACTAATCGAAGCGGAGATTGATGGTCGAAAATGTCTTATCAATCCAAATATCGATATGGATCAAAAAGATGCTTTTGGTCGTACCAATAAAGAAAGAATGGAACAAGGACTTGCTCCATTAGAGAAAAACGGAAATCCTATTGAATTGCATCATATAGGTCAAAAAAATGATTCACCATTAGCAGAGCTAACACAAGAACAACATCGCAGTAAAGAAAATTATTCTATACTGCATGATACAAAAAAAGATTCTGAAATAGACAGAAAAGCTTTCGATAATGAACGTGAAAATCATTGGAAAGCACGTGCTGAAGGAGAAAACTAATGAAAATGACAATTGAAGAATTAAAAGCAAAAACTAAATTATTCCAGGTTGGAACTGTTTCGCAAGAGGAAATCAATAATGCCGAAAAAAAATTAAATTTACATTTCTCGGAAGAATATAAGAGCTATCTTTCAAATTATGGGGCTATTTCATTTGGTTCACATGAGATTACAGGTCTTGGTGTTAGTGGTTATTTGAATGTTGTTACCGCTACTGAAAAAGAACGCAATCTTGGTGGTGATTTTCCAAAAGATTGTATATTGTTAGAAAATAATGGTATAGATGGGATACTTACAATTATGGATGAGAAAGGATTTGTTTATTCCTTCAATGGCAAAGAAAAAAAGCAAATTGCAGTATCATTCTCAAATTTCTTAAAAGAACTTATTTAATATTTCCATTACTCTAAAAAGTAACCCATGATTATAAATTTTCTTATATTTATGGGTCTTTATAAAGATTTATGACAATCAAGTCAATTTTAAGAATAGGAAAAGGGAGTTCTTACCATGTCCAAAAAAACACCCCAAAATCTCGCCCCATCCCCAAAACTAACCGTCCCCGAAATCCTCGACTACTGTAAAAACATACTCGGCATCACCTTCACCCTTATGGACGAAGAAAAAGCTGCCGTGTTCCTTGAAAAAAATAATTTTTTCTTCCGCTTAAAACAGTATTGTTCGGTTTGTTCCGAGCAGACAATGAGCGGCAAATATGTCGGACTTGATTTTGGTCATCTTGTTGAACTTTCTACTATTGATATGTTCCTCAGAAAACTTTTGCTCAAAATGACAATCGACCTGGAGCATTACCTGAAAGTCAAACTTGTAAATACATGCCAGAACAATTCCAAAGACGACGGCTACGAAGTAGTGCAGAAGTTTCTTGAAAAACATCCCAAAATCAAAGAAAATATGCAAAACTACAGAGCCGTCAGCTATGGCGAAAACACATTCGAAAAATATTCTGCTTCCCCTGCAGTCTGGAATTTTGTCGAAATGATTGGTTTTGCCGATTTTATCAGCTTTTATGCTTTTTACTACGATTACATGAAACTCGATTGCGAATATACAAAACATTTTGATTCAGTCCGCCGCCTTCGCAATGCATGCGCCCACAATTTCTGCCTTCTTACATCTTTTAAGCCAGTCCAGTGGTTCAAGCCCGATTTAGAAACAAGTTTTGAACTTTTAGGCGGAAATCTCGGAATCTCAAACGGAACAATTTCAAGCTGCATGAAAGTTCCGCTCCTTAACGATTTTGCCGTAATGCTTTCCGTTTACACAAAATTAATTTCTTCGCCCAAAATCAAAGAACTCACACTTCAGGAATTAAAAGATTTTTTCGACGGCCGCATGGTTTACAAAAAACAGTATTTTGAAAACTACACCGAAATAAAAAATGCCTATAATTTCGCCCGAAAAGTTTTGGATTATTACTCAAAAAAATAAATTGCATAGTTTTATTATTTTCAGCAAAGTGCAGTTAGTCAGTCGCCTTCCGCCGTTACGCTATCGCTTCGGTCTTTCAGACCCGCCAAAGGCGGCGGCTCCACGCTCGGTACGCTGTGCAAATTACACATGCTTCGCATGTATCCTTGCGCCTTAGTCTTACGACTGGCGAAATTATTACACAACACAAGTTCTTATCTATCCCTGATATATTAGCTTAAAAAAAAACAGCACCCGAGGTCGATTTATCGAGCGAGTATAAAATCGAAAGAAAAATTAAGTACGTTTAAAAATAAAAACGGCACCCAAGAATCCTTAGATGCCGTTTATATCACCTTAAACTAGCTTAGCAGTTTTACGGTACTTCGTACCGTGCCCATTAAGGAAGTTATTAACTTAGTCGCTATCGCGACTGGAGGGTCAGCAAAGTATTTAATTGTTCTTACCATCTGTGATGTGTAGCTGTTTTCGTTATCGTACCTAGGGAGCGGCACGAAGTGCAAAAACAGTCCGGTGGACTGTTTTTAGCGAGTCTCGCGAAGGCTATGCCTGAGCCATTTAAGTGCATTAAGTCTAGTACAGCCCAAAAAAAAGGCCGCCCTTTTATGAAGTATTATGAACTTCTAGGACAGCCCCTTTTTTCTACACTAAAACCAATTAGCAGTTTCCAGCAAAGTATTTGATTGTACGAACCATCTGGCTAGTGTAGCTGTTTTCGTTAGAGTACCCGCGGTCGTAGCTGGCGTGCGACCGCGCGGAGCGATTTTGCGCAGCAACAATCGCGACAGTTCAATCGGACGATAACGAAAACTCAAGAAGCAAAAAAAAGACCTTCCGAAGAAGGCCTTTTTTTCACTTCAAACTAACCTAGCAGTTTTCTGCAAAATATTTGATTGTACGAACCATCTGTGATGTGTAAGAGTTTTCGTTATCGTACCAAGAAACAACCTGTACCTGGTATGTATCGTCGTCGATTTTTGAAACCATTGTCTGTGTTGCATCGAACAAAGAACCGAATTTCATACCGATAACGTCAGAAGATACGATTTCATCTTCGTTGTAACCGAAGCTTTCAGTTGCAGCAGCTTTCATTGCAGCATTGATTCCTTCTTTTGTTACGTCTTTGCCTTTTACAACTGCTGTAAGGATTGTTGTAGATCCTGTAGGTGTTGGAACACGCTGTGCAGAACCAATGAGTTTTCCGTTCAATTCAGGAATTACAAGACCGATAGCCTTTGCAGCACCTGTTGAGTTAGGAACAATGTTCTGAGCACCAGCACGTGAACGGCGGAGGTCACCTTTGCGCTGTGGACCGTCAAGAATCATCTGGTCACCTGTGTAAGCGTGGATTGTAGACATAATTCCAGAAGCGATAGGAGCGTAATCATTAAGAGCTTTAGCCATTGGAGCAAGACAGTTTGTTGTACAAGAAGCAGCAGAAATGATGTTGTCGTTCTTTGTAAGAGTTGTGTGGTTTACATTGTAAACGATTGTAGGAAGGTCATTTCCTGCAGGAGCAGAAATAACAACTTTCTTAGCACCGGCTGTAATATGAGCTGCAGCCTTGTCTTTTGCTGTATAGAAACCTGTACATTCAAGAACAACGTCTACATTATATTTTGCCCATGGGCAGTTAGCAGCATCTTTTTCTGCAGAAATTTTGATTTCTTTTCCATCAACAATGATAGAATCTTCTGTAGCAGATACAGTGTGTTTTCCTTCACCGATACGACCACAGAAACCACCCTGTGCTGTATCATATTTAAGAAGGTGAGCAAGCATTTTTGGGCTTGTTAAATCATTGATAGCAACAACTTCATAACCATCAGCTTCAAACATCTGACGGAAAGCCAAACGACCAATACGGCCAAAACCATTAATAGCAACTTTAACTGCCATTTTATATCTCCTAAATATAAGATTTACCTAAACTTTAATGAATTTGTTTAAATTATTCAATAACAAACTTTCTTATAAACTTTTTTCCATTAAATTACAATAGAAGTTTTATTTTAACCTGTCAAAGACTTCAAGTGCATTGCAGTTAAAAATCAGTTTAAAAAAGTAAGAGCCGGAATTTTCATCATAAAACGAAGCATAAACTGTACGCTTTTTTTCGGGAAACAAAAACCACCACCACTTTTTCTGCGGCAGTGAAAACTTTGTCTTTAATTCAGTAAGGCAGACTGACTGCTGTTGAAGTTCTCTCGTACCTCTCAGGCTTAATTTTTCAATGTAAGTTTCCTGTTCCTGATAGTAAAACCACAATCCTTTGTCTGTAAAAACAATAAGTCCCCAGAGACTTGGCAGATAGTCACTTTTTTTAAGGTTAAGCTTTTTATAAACAAGAGTGTCGCATCTTAATTCGGCAATCTTTGTTTCAGTTACAGTGCAGTTGTGTTCTTTGCTGAAATATTCAGCGAATTTCTTCCTAGCGTCTATAGTTTTTTTATCTAAAGCCATGAAAGTATTTTAAATAAAGTTGCTGCATTTTACAATAGAATAGTTAAATATTGAATTTATGGAATTAAGTTAGTATATTTATACGTAAATCATTTAAAGGGAAAATCCCCAATTCACACGGAGGAATATTATGATTAAGACAGTAAAAGACGTTGATCTTAAAGGCAAGCGTATTATTATGCGTGTTGACTTCAACGTACCTATGAAGGATGGAGTAGTTCAGGATGATACACGTATTATGGCTGCACTCCCTACAATTAAATACATTCTCGAACAAAGCCCTAGAAGCCTTGTACTTATGAGTCACTTAGGCGATCCAAAAAAGGACGTAAAGAAAGCTCAGGAAAAGGCAGAAAAAGCAGGCAAGACATGGACAGACGCTGATGCAGAAAAATTCATCAACGGAAAAAACCGCATGGCTCCTGTTGTAAAATATTTTGCAGAAAAACTCGGAAAAGAAGTTACATTCCTTCCAGATGCACTTGGACAGAAAGCTGCAATCGATGCACTTCCAGAAGGCGCAGTTGCAATGCTTGAAAATACACGTTTCCATAAAGAAGAAACTTCTAAAGACCCTGCAGAACGTGACGTTATGGCAAAAGAACTTGCTTCTTACGGCGATATTTTCGTAAACGATGCATTCGGAACAGCTCACCGTGATCAGGCTTCTACAGCTTCAATTGCAAAATTTATGGGTTGTGAATCTGTTGGCGGATTCTTAATGGAAAAAGAAGTTAAATATATTCAGCCAATGGTAGAAAATCCTCCAAAGCCACAGGTTGCAATTATCGGCGGTGCAAAAGTTTCTTCAAAGATTGCAGTTCTTGAAAGCCTTTTGAAAAATGCATCTGCATTAGTAATCGGCGGCGGTATGGCTTACACATTCTTAAAGGCACAAGGTCATAAAGTAGGAATTTCTCTTGTAGAAGATGATTTTATTGATACAGCTAAAAAACTTCTTGCAGACGCAGAAGCTAAAGGCGTAAAAATTGTTCTTCCTGTTGACCATGTTGCAGCAGACAAATTTGATGCAAACGCAGCTCCTGTAGCAGTTGACGGTGTAGACATTCCAGACAATTTAATGGCTATGGACGTTGGTCCTAAGACAATCGAACTTTACAAAGAAGTTCTTTCTACAGCTAAATCTGTTGTATGGAACGGACCTGTAGGCGTATTTGAATTCGATGCATTTGCCAAGGGAACTGCAACTGTTGCCCAGCTTGTAGCAGAAGCAACTGGTCGTGGAGCAATGACTGTAGTTGGCGGCGGAGACTCTGTTGCTGCAGTAAATAAATTCCATCTTGCAGATAAAATGAGCCACGTTTCTACAGGTGGCGGTGCTTCTCTTGAATTCCTTGAAGGAAAAACACTTCCTGGAATTGCAATTCTTGCTACAAAATAAAATTTTTAAATTATAGAAGGAAAATTATGGCTCGTACACATTATATTGCCGGAAACTGGAAAATGAACACTTCTAAAGCTGAAGCAGTTAAGCTTGCTCAGGATTTAGTTGAAGCACTTAAAGGAAAAACAAACAAATTCATGATTGGAGTTCCTTTTGTTTACCTTGATGCAGTTTCACAGGTTGTAAAAGGTTCAAACATTATTCTTGCAGCACAGGATGTTGCAGCTACAGCAAATGGCGCTCACACTGGTGAAGTTTCTACAGAAATGCTTAAAGATCTTGGCGTACAGTGTGTTATTCTCGGACACTCAGAACGCCGCCATGAAATTGGTGAAAGCGATGAACTTATTAACAAGAAAGTTCGCCGTGCTCTTAACGAAGGACTTGAAGTTGATCTTTGCATTGGAGAACTTCTTGCTGACCGTGAAGCAGGAAACGCAGAACAGGTTTGTGCATTCCAGCTTTCAGCAGACCTTGCTGGCGTTACAGAAGAACAGATGAAAAAAGTTACAATCGCTTATGAACCTGTATGGGCAATCGGTACAGGAAAAACTGCAACTCCGGAAGATGCAGAAGCAATCCATAAGTTTGTGCGCAGTTACATTGCAAAGCTTTACAACCAGAAAGTTGCTGATGAAGTTATCATTCAGTACGGTGGTTCAATGAAAGCTTCAAATGCAAAGGAACTTCTTGCACAGCCTGATATTGACGGCGGACTTATTGGTGGAGCTTCATTAAAGGCAGAAACATTTGTTCCAATTTGCGAATGTTAGTCTTAAGCTTCATATAAGCTGATTTTTACGAAGCCGGATTTCTGCGTGAAGTCTGGCTTTTTTATTTGCATAAAATGTACGGAACAGGTTGCCCGGATTGTCATCACATTGTTGACTTCCATTTAAGTTTTTAGTATCATTGTAGGACAAAAAAAAGATAAAACGGTAAATTCCGATTTTGGAGTAAAAAAATGGTTAGTGTTGTTGGAACAATTCTTTTAGTTGCTTTTGTTATTGTTTGTATTCTTTTAGTTCTTCTCGTACTTGCTCAAAATGAAGACAGTAACGGAATGGGCAGTTCATTCGGCGGTGGTCAGAGTGCAGCATTTGGTGCTCATTCAGCAAGTGTTTTAACAAAAACAACAGGTGTTCTCGTAGCATTGTTTTTTATCATTGCATTCGGCATTGGTCTTTTAAATAAACCGGTAAAGAAAGCTGCATTAAATAGCGTATCAGCAGAAACAGCAGTTACAGAAGAAGCTGCCGGTACTTCATGGTACAGTTCTGAAGAAGCAGCCGCAGAAGGTGAAGCTGTAGAAGCAGAAGCAGCAGAAACAGTTGAATCTGAAGTTGCAGAAGAAGCTGCAGCTGAATAAGGCGGAGATTTCCAAAAGCGTATGGTTTTACAGCAAATCTTTTCTGAAAAAAATATAATTCTTAATCTTACAAGCGAAGATAAAGACGAGCTCTTTGAAGAAATGATTCAAAATATTGTTGACAACAATCCTGCTGTAAACAGAGCAGAAGCTTTAGATGCACTTTTAGATCGGGAAAAGAAAATGTCAACCGGCATTTTACCGCAGATAGCTGTTCCTCACTGTGTGTTAAACGGCATAAATGGAGTTTACGGGGCTTTAGGCATCAGCAAAAAAGGAATCAACTTTGACTCCCTTGATGGAAATCCTGTAAACTACGTTTTTATGTTTATATTCGGAGAAGATTCGTCAGAAATTCACCTTAAAGCTTTGAAAGAACTTGCAGAGATTTTACAAAACAGAAACTTTCTTCCTGAAATGGCAAAGGTTAAGTCTTGTGCGGAAGTGCTTGAATTGCTTAAATTATAACTGACTTCTGAAAGTTTTAGTTTTAAGTGAAACTTGGAGGATATATGGCTGCTGAAGAAATTGACATTATTCAACATCTTCTTGAAGTTGAAAGTGAAGCTTCACAGATGGTTTCTGAGGCTCAAACTAAAGCTGACAAAATAATTGCTGATGCAAAATCCCAGGCTGAAGCAGAGTTTAAAATCCAGTACAGTAAAGTTTGTGAAGAAATAGAAAAATCCGAACTTAACAGAAAAAATCAAATTCTAGAAAACCGAAAAAAATCAATCAGCGAATATATAGAAAGATTAGATGCCAGTGAAAAAGATTTTGCTGGATTTAATAAATATCTTGACTCTGTATTTTATTCATAAGGTTTGCTTATGGCAATGGATAAAAGTGCTGCAGATGCATACGTTTATGCTAAAGCTAGCGGAATGCTGGCAAAATCTTATGTAGGAAGCCGCAGTAAAAATCTTTTTAATACACATTCTCTTGCGGAACTGTGGAATTTGCTTTTCCGTAAAGAAGTTCCCGTTGTTCCTGAAACACTTCTTGCTAAAGAGCTGGAAAAAGAAGCCCAGCGTAATTTTTTAAGCCAGTATCTTAAACTTTTAAATAATTATTCAAAGCCGGAAAAACTCCTTATTTCTTTAGTTCATTTTTACGATTACGACAATTTAAAGGAACTGGGTGCAGCACTTGCTCTTGGCGAAAAACAGATGCCTGCAATTACAGACACTAAGCCTTACAGTTTAATCAATTATGAAAAATGGCCTGATTTAAAATCTATGACTGCGGAAAGTCCGCTTTCGTGGTATAATGAAGTGCCTGATCTTCTGAATCAAAGTCAGTTAGATTATAAACTTGACTGTCAGTATATTGAAGAAATATGGAATGCTGCTAAAAAAGTTGATTCTTCCTGCAGAAAGGCGGTTCTTACTCTTTTAGGAAATAAGTTCCGTATGGATAATGCAATATGGGCTTTGCGGCTTAAAATTTACTACGGTATGGACAATGAAACCATAGAGTCTCACCTTGCTTATTCAGATCCATCTTCAGGAAAACAGGATTATCTTGTTCAGGAAGCATTAACTGTTCTTGAATGGGACGTTGACGATTACGAAAAATGGAAAACCTGGAAATACAGTGCACTCCTTAATCCTCATGAAGAAGGTGTTGTATGGTCAGTTGATCCCCGCTGGATTTCAAATGCTTACAGAAGGATGTATGTTGAAGAAGCTTACAGATTGTTTCATCTGTATCCTTTTACGGCTTGTCCTCTTGTATGCTGGTTTATAATTAAGCAGAATGAACTTGATAATATAAGGACAGCTTCTGAAAGTTTAAGGCTGAATATATCGTCTTCACAGGCTATGGAGCTTGCTGGTGTGTCGGAGGTAAAAAATGGCTAGAACCACAACAATGCGT
The DNA here is from genome assembly GCA_945877425.1 of uncultured Treponema sp. Classification (GTDB taxonomy): domain Bacteria; phylum Spirochaetota; class Spirochaetia; order Treponematales; family Treponemataceae; genus Treponema_D. The sequence goes on along the minus strand of CAMCRZ010000010.1, from coordinate 48,775 downwards.
CTTCTTGAACTGATGGTTTTAAGGGAAGATATTCATCCAGTGCTTATGTATCTGGGCAAATTCGGTGATTTTCAGTTTCAGCAGAATTTTGAAGAAGCTGGTGAAAGCGATTACGAAAATAATAATCCTGCAAAAGAAATGTTTAATGAATTGCAGAACGTTCGTGCAGCTTTAGATCTGGAAGACTTAACTTCATACAAAGGCAGCATTCAGTTACCTACAGATGAAGACAAACTGGAAAGCAGAAAAATCATTGACCGTGTTGAAGAACTTCACCAGAAAGAACTTCTTGCAGCAGAAGAGTTTAAAAACGTAACGTCAGCATATAACGAAGCAGTTGCCTTTTCCAACTTAAAGATGAGCTATTCCCAGCTTGAATCACTTTCATTCCTTACTCTTAGAATCGGAAAAATTGACGGCGACAAATTTGAATCTTTAAAAGAAAAAACAGGCGGAAGGGCAATTATTGTAAGCCTTGGAGAAGACAAGTCACGTATTCTTGCAGCAGCTTCTAAAAAAGCAAGGTTTCTTCTTGACTCACAGTTGCGGGAAGCAGGTTTTGTTGAAATTCAAGTGCCTGAAGATTTTAAAGGCATTCCTGATGACATGATTGAATCACTTCTTCAGAAAAAGTTGGAATGTTCGGCTGCCCTTGAAGAAATCAAAGTAGAAAGAAAAAATTTTGCCTTAACTCATAAAGATGAAATTTACCGTCTTCTTCAGGAATTTTCTGTAGAAAGTCAGGTTTATGCTGTAGAAAACAAGCTTCAGTCTACGGAATTCGTTTACAGAATAACAGGCTGGATTCCTGCTTACGAAAGCCATGAATTTATGAAGGCAGTTGACGAGCTTACTAAAGGAAGGACTTCTATCCGTGAATATTTGCCAGGTGAAGTGCCTTCTGTTATAAACGGAGAAGAAAAAGTTCCTGTTCAGTTAAAGCACGGAAAACTTATAAGCAACTTCGAGCGCCTTATTTTCAGTTACGGTTCACCTTTGTACGGAACAGTTGACCCTACGCCTTTAGTTGCAGTTTTCTTTACCATACTTTTTGGAATTATGTTTGGTGATGCAGGTCAGGGGCTTGTTTTCCTGATTGCAGGAATTTTAATGAGCCTTAAAAAGATGAAACTGGCTGGCTGGGAAAAATTCGGACCAATTTTCATCTGCATAGGTATAAGTTCAACTATAATGGGAATTTTAACAGGTGAATTTTTTGCTAAAGAAATTATGCCTCTGGAAAAATTTTCTTACTGGGTAACGGGACTTTTTGGAGAACCAAGAAGCCAGATTCTTCCTATGATGCCTACAGGTTCAGGGGAATCAATTAAAAGAATGTTTATGTTCTTTGGCTTTACAATTGCAGTTGGTTTTATAATCAACACCAGCGGAATAATCATAAACATCATCAACAATTTTGCTTTAGGCAGAAAAGGCAAGGCTGTTTTCGGAAAAAACGGTTTAAGCGGCGCAATTTTCTTCTGGTACATTGTGTTGATGTGCATAAGAATTGCATTGCTGAAAATCGGGCCTGCTTTCTATGACTGGATTATAATAGGTACGGCTTTAGTGCTTACGGCATTTTGTGAACCTTTGGAGCGCCTTATTGACGGAGAGCGTCCTGTGTTGGAAAACGGAATTTTAAGTGCATTTATAGGAGCTTTAGTTGAAATTATTGAAGTGCTCAGCGGTTACATTTCCAATACAGTAAGTTTCCTTCGTGTAGGAGCCTTTGCTTTGTCTCATGCAGTTTTAAGTTACATTATTTCCATGATGATGAGCATAGCGCCTTTTGCCGGAGCAGTTGTAATCGGTATTGTAGGAAATGCAGTTATTATTGTTCTTGAAGGAATGATTGTTGCAATTCAGGTTGTGCGCCTTCAGTATTACGAATTTTTCAGTAAGTTCTTTAATGAAACGGGAAGGGAATTTAAGCCTTTTGCATTTGTATACAAAAGTTAGTTTTTAACTTTTTTAATATAATTGATTTTAAATAGAAAGAGGTAATTCTATGAAAAAGTTTTTTGTTGTTTTATCTGCAGTTGCTCTTTTTGCTGCCGGTGCTTTGTTTGCTCAGGCTTCTGAAGATGCAATTTCTTCTTCTGTCAGCGAAACTTCCGTTGAACAGTCTGAATCTAAAGCAGAAGTTGAATCTCAGGAAAATAAATCGTCTGGTTCAATTAAATATATTGCAGCTGCTCTTGCTGTAGGAATTGCCTGTATCGGCGGTGCAATGGCTGTAGGAAAAATCGGTGCTGCAGCAATGGGTGCAATGAGCGAAAATGCAGAACTTTCGGGAAAGGCTCTTCCTTTTGTTGGTCTTGCTGAAGGTATTTGTCTCTGGGGATTTATTGTTGCGTTCTTGATTATTTTTATGTAATCAGGGGAAATTTTTGGAATACTTTGTAATTGGAGAAAGAGAGCTCGTTCTTGGGTTTATGCTTGTGGGCGTAAAAGGTCAGGCTGCTTCAAACAGACAGGAAGCACTTGAAGCTTTTAACCGTCTTACAGGTCAGAGTTCCAGAATTGAATCTCTTTCTGAACAGGACAGGCCTAAAGTTCTCATCCTTACAGAAGACGTTTCTGATATGCTTTTGAAAGAAGTTCAGGAATGGCAGATGAAAGGAAAAGCTCCTCTTATTGTAGAAATACCTGGTCTTCATGGTCATATTGAAGGCAGAAAATCTCTTTTTGATTCAATTAAGGAAGCAGTTGGTGTACAAATTTAAACTGACCTGCCTGTTAAAATAAGAGTTTGAAATGGAAGTTTGATTGTTATGGAAGAATTACGTTCAACAGAAGTTCTTGACAGAGAAATACGTGCTGACAGCAGAAAAAGAGCAGAACGTATTCTTGTTCAGGCTGAAGAGAATGCCAAGTCTATACTCGAAGGCGTAACTGCAAGAGTTGCAAAGGCTAAGGCAGAAAGTGAAAAAAAATCAGAAGAAAGATTTGCCGTTTACGAAAAAAATGTAGATGCATCTCTTCCTTTGGAAAAGCAGAGATATTTTGTTTCCTACATTCAGAATTCTGTAAAAAGTGCAATAAATGAATATCTGGAAAAACTCACAGAAAAGAAAAGGTTTGAAATTGTTGCACGTTTAATTGACCGGTCACTTCCTGTAATTAAAGATAAAAAAATTGAAGCCCTTGTTGCAGGCTTTAAACTTGAAACTGCTGAAAAAGTCCTGAATTCAAAGCTGGGAAAAAATCTTGTTTCATGTAAAGTTACAAAAGATTCGGCTTATGAAGACAAACAGGGCGTAATCTTAAAGTCATCAGACGGAAAAATTACCTGCAGGCTTACTATTGACGAAAAAATAAACGAACTTCTTGATCAGAAAAACAGCGAACTTGCAGAAGTTTTATTTAACGGGAGATTTCCAGAATGATTGAAGGTAAAATTACCCGTATAAGCGGTCCTATTGTTTATGCTGAAGGGCTGGAAAAATGCGGTCTTTATGATGTAGTTGATGTTGGAGAAAAACGCCTTATTGGTGAAATAATACGGCAGAACGAAGGAAAGGCAACTATTCAGGTTTATGAAGACGTTACAGGAATGTGCATCGGGGAAAAAGTTGTAAGTAACGAACGTCCTCTTTCCTTAAAGCTGGGGCCTGGTCTTATAGGCACAATTTACGACGGAATTCAGCGTCCTCTTAAACAGATGTTCGAAACAGGCGGTGCATTTCTTCTTCCGGGACAGCGTACTGAGCCGATTGATTGCGAAAAAAAGTGGGATTTTGTTCCCTTAGATGATATTAGTGAACAGTCAGATGTAAAGCCGGGAATGGTTCTTGGCACTGTAAAAGAAAACGGTTCCGTTACTCATAAAATCATGGTTCCTCCGTACATAAAAGGAAAAAAGCTTAAGTCTTTTGCAGGAAAAGGCAGCTATACTGTAGAAGAAACTATTGCCGTTACTGATCTTGGCGAAGAAATCAAAATGAGTCAGTACTGGCCTTTGAGAAAACCACGTCCTTTTGAACAGAAGCTTGAAGTAAGCGAGCCTTTAGTTACAGGCCTTCGTGTCATAGATGTATTTTTTCCGCTAAGCAAAGGCGGAACTGCAGCTATTCCAGGCGGATTTGGAACAGGCAAGACTATGACACAGCACGCAATTGCCAAGTGGTGTGACGCTGACATTATAGTTTACATTGGATGCGGTGAACGCGGCAACGAAATGACAGACGTTCTTACTGATTTCCCGAAACTTATTGACCCAAGAACAGGACGCTCTCTTATGGAACGTACCATTCTTATTGCAAATACTTCAAATATGCCTGTAGCTGCCCGTGAAGTTTCCCTTTATTCAGGAATTACTTTTGCAGAATACTTCCGTGATATGGGAATGCACGTTGCAATTATGGCAGACTCAACTTCAAGATGGGCTGAAGCTTTACGTGAACTTTCTGGCCGTATGGAAGAAATGCCTGCTGAAGAAGGATTTCCTGCTTACCTGCCTACACGTCTTGCTGAATTTTACGAAAGGGCTGGTCGTGTAACTTCTCTTTGCGGAAAGGAAGGTTCTGTTTCAGTAATTGGAGCTGTTTCTCCTCCAGGCGGTGATTTTTCTGAATCGGTTACTCAGCATACAAAACGATTTATCCGGTGCTTCTGGGCATTGGACAGGGAACTTGCAAATTCACGCCATTATCCTGCAATCGGGTGGATTGATTCTTACTCTGAATACGCTGACGAAATACGTGGCTGGTGGGATAAGTTCGATCCCCGCTGGTCAGAAATACGTGTAAAGGCACTTGACCTTCTTAAAAGAGAGCAGCGCCTTATGCAGATAGTCCGCCTTATTGGTGCAGACGCTTTGCCAGACAGTGACCGGCTTATCCTTACTGCCTGTGAAATGATAAAAAACGGATTTTTGCAGCAGGACGCTTTTGACGAAATCGATGCGCATGCCGAACCTGAAAAGCAGATTCAGCTTTTAATGCTTATAATGGATTTTTATGAAAAAGCCCTTAACGTAATTAAAGAAGGCTGCCCTTTGGCAAGAGTAATAGAACTTCCTGTAAGAAATGAAATTGTTCGTGCAAAAGGTTCAGTAGAAAATAATCATCTGGAAAAAATCACTGTAATTCAAAATCATCTGGAAGAGCAGATAAACCAGCTTGAGCGTATTTACAGCAAGGAATCAGCGTTATGAAAGGAATAGAATATTCAGGACTTACTCAGGTAGACGGACCAATTATAGCAGTAAATCGCAGCGAAAATTCTTTTTACGATGAAGTAGTGTACGTTCGTGACAAAAACGGTGAAAAGAAAACAGGAAGAATCATAGACTTAAACGAAACAACTGCTATAGTTCAGATTTTTGGAAGCACAACAGGACTGGACCTGGAATCAACTTCAGTAGAATTTCTTGAAGAACCAATGGAACTTCGTGTAGGCAGGGGACTTTTGGGAAGAATTTTCAACGGTTTAGGTCAGCCTATAGACGGTTACCCTCAGATTGTTTCATCAAAAAAGCTGAACGTAAACGGCAACCCTATAAATCCTTACGCCAGAGTTTATCCAAGGGACTTTATCCAGACAGGAATAAGTTCAATAGACGGAATGAACACTTTGATTCGTGGACAAAAGCTTCCTATTTTCAGCGGTAACGGTTTGCCTCACAATAAACTTGCCGCACAGATTATCCGTCAGGCCAGGCTTTTAAATGACAGCGAAGAGTTCGTTATGGTTTTTGCAGGAATGGGCATTAAATACGATGTTGCTCAGTTTTTTAAGCATACTTTTGAAGAGTCAGGAGTTTTGTCTAAAGTTGTAATGTTTCAGTCTCTGGCAGATGCTCCAAGTATTGAACGCATCATTACTCCAAGATGTGCTTTAACTGCTGCAGAATATCTTGCTTTTGAATGTAATATGCACGTTCTTGTAGTTATGACTGATATGACAAACTACTGTGAAGCTTTGCGTGAAATTTCTACAACTCGTGGTGAAGTTCCGGGGCGAAAAGGTTACCCTGGATATTTGTATTCAAATCTTGCTGAACTTTATGAGCGTGCAGGAAAAATTCAGGGAAGTACAGGTTCCATTACACAAATTCCTATCCTTACTATGCCGAATGATGATATTTCCCATCCTATTCCTGATCTTACAGGTTACATTACGGAAGGTCAGATTGTTCTGGACAGGGAAATGTTTTCTAAAGGAATGTATCCTCCAGTCAGCGGTCTTCCAAGTTTAAGCCGTTTAATGAAAGACGGTATCGGCGAAGGCATGACTCGTGAAGATCATGCTGCAGTTTCAAGCCAGCTTTTTGCTTCTTACAGTAAAGTTAAATCCATAAGAAACCTTGCATCAATTATCGGCGAAGAAGAATTAAGCGAATTAGACAGGCTTTACCTTAAGTTTGGAAATGAACTGGAAGACAGATTTTTTACTCAAGGGGAATATGAAAACCGCTCTATTGAAGAAACCCTTGACCTTGGCTGGAAGCTTTTAAGTATTCTTCCTCGTGAAGAACTTTACCGCATAAAAGATGAGCTTCTGGAAAAATATTTGCCTTTTTAGCATTTAAATAAGGAAGCAAGAAATATGGCAAAACTTAACATTGCCCCTACAAAATCTAATCTCCTGGCTATAAAAGAACAGCTTGCCGTAAGTACTCAAGGCTACGACCTTCTTGAGCAGAAACGTGAAATTCTCGTTATGGAACTTATGCATCTTGTTGAAAAAGTTAAGCTTTTGGAACAGCAAATTGACAAGTGCATAGAAAAGGCTTATCCTGCACTTAAGAGTATGCTTTTAACTGCAGGCGGCGACCGTGTTGAAAGAATTGCTCATGGTGTTGAATATAAATTTGAACTTACAGAAAAGCCCGTTATTATAGGCGGAATGAATTTTACTTCTTTAGATGTATCTCTTCCACAAAGACAGTTGTTTTCTTCCTTTTTAGGAACATTTCCAGACAGCGACCTTGTTATGACTGATTTTTTTGAACTTCTTTCTTTGCTTACACAGCTTGCTTCCATAAGAACAATTGTCTGGCGTCTTGCAATGGAAGTTAAAAAGACTCAGCGCAGAGTTAATGCTTTAGATAAAATGGTTATCCCTCAGGATAAGGAAACGGTAAAATACATTGAAGGTGTACTTGAAGAGCGGGAAAGGGAAAATGTTTTCGTTCTTAAAGCCCTTAAAAACAGGCAGGTTCAAAAGTGATAAAACCTTTACTTGGGCAGCTTGTAGTTGCCTTTAACGGCTCAAATTCTTCTTTACGTGCGTCTCTTTACGGAATAATGCTGGCAAAACAGTTGAATTGCAAACTCAAGATTGTTTACGTTATAGATCTTGATTCCCTGAAAAAGATGACTATGATAAAAATGATGCTCCAGGATGAAGCCGATGAAGTTCGCGGAAAACTTGAAGAAGACGGAAAGAAAAATCTTGACTACATTGAAAAGCTTGCAAAATCTAAAGGCGTAAAAATCGAAAAAGAATTGCGTTACGGTGCCGTCTGGTCAGAAATCATTACTGTTGCAGATGAATGTAAGGCAGACTTAATTCTTTTAGGCGGAACTAACGGAACTTCTCCCTTGCAGTCAACTTTAAGCAGAGACGTTGTTTCCAAACAGGACAGCGAAATTATAGGAAGCGCTCACTGTTCTGTTATGGTTGTCCGTCAGCCTTATATTGAACAGCTGTTTAAACTTATCTAAAGGAATTTTCTGTCTGTAAGAATAGTAAATATGAGAATACTGTTAGTTGAAGATGAAGTTCGTCTTTCGCAGGCTTTAGTTGAAATTTTCCAGAAAAATCATTACGGCGTAGATGCAGTTTATACAGGAACAGAAGGATTGCTTTACGCTCAAAGCACACTTTACGATGTCATTGTTCTTGACATAATGCTTCCGCAGATGGACGGAATTACTGTCCTGAAAACTCTCCGTGAAGAAAAAAATCAGACTCCTGTTTTAATTTTAACTGCAAAAAGTTCAGTGGAAGATAAAGTTCGTGGTCTTGACAGCGGTGCAGACGATTACGTTACAAAACCTTTCAGCACAGAAGAACTTCTGGCAAGAATCCGTGCATTAACAAGAAGAAAAGACGTTTTAAAAGAAGATACAGTTGTTTTCGGCGACTTTGCCTTTAACAGAAGCAGGTGCGAAATTCAGAATTCAAAAGGCGAAGGAATAAAGCTTTCCCTTAAAGAGTTTCAGATTATGGAGATGCTTTTTGAAAATCCCCGTGAAGTTATAAAAAAAGAAAGAATTATAGAAAAAATCTGGGGCGGAGATTCTGACGCTGAATTCAACAATGTTGAAGTTTACATTTCGTTTCTTAGAAAAAAAATGGAACAGCTTAACGTAAAGACACAAATCCGTACAGCCCGTGGAATAGGCTATTCTCTTGAATATTAAATTTCAGAAAATTCTGCCAGGTTCAGCCAGAGTGAAAAAATCCACGTAATTGAAATAGAGCCGTTCCTTTGTTATAATTCACCGTGAAAAATATTTACGAGAGGAATATTATGATAGAAAGAAATGAAGGCTTTGAAAACCTTGCTGCAGGATACCTTTTTCCTGAAGTCGCAAAAAGAAGAAGAGAATATCAGGCATCTCACCCGGACGCAAAAATCATCAGTCTTGGAATAGGAAATACAACTGAACCTTTAACGCCCCATATTACAAAAGCTTTAGTTGATTATGCACAGAAACTTGGAACCCCGGAAGGTTACTCAGGCTACGGTGACGAGCAGGGAAATGCAGAACTTCGTGCAAAAATTGCTCAGGTGCTTTATCCTGATATGGCAAGTGCAGATGAAGTGTTTATTTCAGATGGTGCAAAGTGTGATATTGCCCGCATTCAGACACTTTTTGGAAGAAAAACTAAAATTGCCGTTCAAGATCCGGCTTATCCTGTTTACGTTGACGGAAGCGTTGTAGTTGGAGCTGCAGGTAAATCAGATGAAAACGGCTATCAGGGCGTAACTTATCTTCCTTGTACTGATGAAAACGGATTTTTCCCTGATTTAGAAAAAATTCCTGCAAATTCACTTATTTACTTCTGTTCACCAAACAATCCTACAGGAGCAACTGCCACAAGAGAACAGCTTAAAAAATTAGTTGATTTTGCAAACAAAAACGGCTGCATCATTATTTTTGATGCTGCATATTACGCTTTTATCCGTGACGAAAAACTTCCGCGCACAATATTTGAAATTCCAGAAGCAAGAAAATGTGCCATTGAAATAAATTCTTTTTCCAAACTTGCCGGATTTACAGGCGTTCGTTTAGGCTGGTCTGTTGTGCCTTCAGATTTAAAGTTTGCAGACGGCTCTTCCGTAAAAAATGACTGGAACCGTGTCATGACTACGCTTTTTAACGGAGCATCTAACATTGCACAGGCTGGCGGAATGGCAGCCCTTGATGAAGAAGGTCAGAAAGAAACAAAAGCATTAGTTGACTATTACCTTGAAAATGCAAAGCTTATGCATGAAACTCTTACAGGAAAGAATTTCCAGGATGCAGGTGTAAAAGTTTATTACACAGGTGATTCACCTTACTTGTGGGTAAAATTTCCAGGCTGGAAAAGCTGGGACATTTTTGACAAAATCCTTGATGAATGTAACGTTGTAACAACTCCGGGAAGCGGTTTTGGTCCTGCTGGTGAAAGCTATGTGCGTTTTTCTAGTTTCGGCCACAGAAATGATGTAAAGGAAGCCTGCCAGCGTCTTTCAAAGCTTGTTCTTGCAAAGTAAAAATTTATCTTAAAATAAAAAAGCCTTCCGAAGAACAATTTGTTTTTCAGAAGGCTTGTTTTTTTTGTCCTGCCTAAAATTGCGTCCTGAAGCCAATAGTTGCGTAGATTGAAGAAAGCCAGTTTTCAGTTAAATCCAGAGTGCTTACGGAAACTGCACCGTTCAGCGTTCCTCCTAAAATCGGCATGGAAATAAAAGGCGTAATGTACAAGTCATAATCCCAGTCTTTTATAACCTTAAAGTCTGATTTCAAAGCTTCCAGGTCAGAGTTTGTAAAAGAAAAAGTAGTATGTATTCCAAAAGTATAGTTTGTATTTCCAAGATAAAGATGGTCTGTAATAACTGAAAGGTTAAGCCCTAAAAGATTTTTAATAGTTTCTTCTCTAGTAGCCATTCTGCTTAAATAAAGCATGTCGTCTGCGCTGTTTCTGGGAAGGTTAAATGCAGTAATGTTAAGCATAAAGTTCCTGAAGTTAAATCTTGGTTCAAAAAGAAAATACAAGTCAGAAAATGAAATTGAATTGGAAGAACCGTTTGAAGAACTTAAGACAAATTTGTTAAATCCGCCCTGGAAAAAAGCAGATGCTTTAGTTCTGTTTCCCAAAAGCATATTAAATCCTGCATGAAGCTGAACTTCCCTTACAATAAGCACAACCTGCGTACCTGAATCATCAGAATTGTCTAAAGGAAAAGCAAGTCCGCCTGCAAAATCAACAATAAAATTTGTCCTTACAGTTGAAAGGCGCAAGTCTGTATTTATAACGTTGATATTGCTGCCGTCTTCTGCTGTCTGCTGATTTTTATAAAGGTAAAGTGCAAAAGCCCATGGTGTTTCAGGGTGATATACATAAGAAAATCCTGCTCCGTAAAAAGGGTAGACAGAAGCACCGCTTAAACCGTGCCAGCTTTCCGTAATGGGAGAAGTCATTGGGTGAATTCCAAACTGCCTTCTTAAAAAAATGTCTGAGCCAATAGGTTCATAGTTTCCTAAAAATAAACTGAAATAGTGGGAACTTCTTAAAGTGCTTGTCTTTAATGTTGCAGAAAGTTCTTCTATTTTAAACGAAGCGTTAGGGTCAGTTATATCTTTAAAAATATTGTCATCAAGAAGATTTTCTGAATCAATGTAGAATTCGCCTCTTGCAATAAATTTTCCGTTAAAGTCAAGCTGTGCTGAAAAAAATGACTCTACTTCTAGCTCCGGATTAAAATCTTTTGAGTCAGCTTCATTTGTAAAGTTTCCCAAAAATCCGGCATAACCGCTAAAAAATGGCATATCTAAAGCAAAAAGTGTACTTGTCAGAAACAAAGCACACAAAGCGCATATAAACTTTTTCATTTCCGCTCCTGAAAAAAGAAAGATTGCTGTATTTTCTCTTTATACATCGGAAAAAAAAATAACTTACTTTACATAATACAAAAGATTTTCTATAGTAGACAAACGTTAAATAAGGAAAAAAACTCTCTTTTAACTTGACTTCTAAAAATATCCGATTAAAATATAGTATATGAGTGATTACCTTGACGTAAACAATGAAGAACTTCTCAAGGACTTTTTTGCCGAAGCTGAACAGCAAGTTGAAACGCTTGAGAGCAACATTCTCGTTATTGAAAATGATCCGTCAAACCATGACGCAATAGATGAAATATTTCGTGCCGCACATACATTAAAAGGTGGTTCTGCAACTGTTGAAATGACGGAACTTGCATCTTTTTGCCATGATGTTGAAGACCTTCTTGACGTTATTCGCGGCGGTTCAGTTAACGTAAGCGAGCCTATTGTTGACGTCCTGCTTAATTCAATCGATGTAATTAAAGCAATGTTGGAAGCAAGAAGCAGCGGTTCTGTTTACCAGGAAAGTGTAGACGGCCTTGTTCAAAAAATAATGTCGTTTATTCCGGCAAAAACTTCAAAAAAGAAAGCTGCAGCTCCTGTGCCTTCTGGAATGGTTACTCCAAAGCCTGCTCCAAAAGAAGAATCTCCTTCTCCTTCAGAATCTGGTTCAATGCCGCCTGTTCCTCCTATTACAGAAGATGAACTTAATGAACTTAGGGAAGCTTGTCCTGCCGGCCAGAAGTTGTGGTGCGTTAACGTAACTTTCGATGAAACAAATCCAATGAACAGCGTTGGTGGAATTCAAGTATTTACTGCCCTTAAAAATTGTGGAACTGTATTAAAGACAACTCCTGATTTTGAAGCGCTTTATGAAGACGAATTTCATCCGCAGGTTGTATATTATGTAGCTTCTGCTTCTTCCGGTTCAGAAATTGAAGATGCAGGTTTTTTAGACGATGTTACCCTTGCTATTGATGCACAGGAAGTAAAGGAAAGCCAGTCTTCTACAGCAGAAACTGTTCAGACAGTTGAAAAAGAAGAAGTTCAGGAAGTATCGGTACCGCAAACTCAGCAGGCTGAACAGACAGAGCAGCCTGAAACTTCCAGCCAGGAAAGTTCTGTTCCTGCCACTACGGCAAATGTTCAGCAGGCAAAAAAATCTATGCCGGTTGCCCACAATACAGCACAGTCAGGTTCAATGCTTCGTGTAGATTCAAAGCGTGTAGACAACCTTATGAATCTTGTCAGCGAAACTGTAATTACAAAAGCTGCCTTTAACCAGAACGGGCTCCAGATGGCTGATCTCCAGGTTAAGATGCAGGCGTTGAATTCCCAATTTAAAGAAAAGCAGCACAGCCTTATGGAAGCAATTCCTAAAATCATAGAAGAAGCAAAAAACGGAACTCCTGCAAAAGAAATCAGGCAGAAGTTTACAGATACTTATGGCGATATGTCTTCATGGTTTGATACTTTTGAAGCAGAATTTAAAGCATCTTCTACAAAATATCGTTCTACTACACAGAATTTAGGACGCATTTCAAGTGAGCTTCAGGAAGGCGTTATGAAAATACGAATGGTTCCTATTGGAACTATATTTAACCGCTTTCCTAGAGTCGTTCGTGATTTAAGCCGTGATTTAGGCAGAAAAGTTAACCTTATTATTGAAGGTGAAGAAACTGAACTTGACAAGACAGTAGTTGATGATCTTCTTGATCCTATAATGCACTGTGTCCGCAATTCAGTTGATCATGGTATAGAACCGCCTAACGTAAGGGCTTCTCTTGGCAAAGATGAAACCGGTACTTTAACTCTCCGTGCTGCAAATGAAGGCAACATGATTGTCATTGACATTATTGATGACGGTGAAGGCATAAACGTTGAAAAAGTTAAGGAAAAGGCAATAAAGAAAGGTCTTATCAGTCCTAACAAAGTGCTTTCTAATCAAGATGCCTACAATCTTATTTTTCAGCCGGGCTTTTCTACAAGTGATAAAATCAGCAATGTTTCAGGACGTGGCGTAGGTCTTGATGTTGTAAAAACTATGGTTGAAAAGCTTAAGGGCACAATCAGTGTTTCCAGCGAAAAAAGCAAAGGTTCTAAGTTTTCTATAAGGCTGCCTTTAACTCTTGCAATCATTCAGGGACTTTTGATAAGAGTTGGAAAAGAAGTTTACTCTATTCCTATTGCAAACGTTATTGAAAGCCAGCGGGTAAAACTTGATTCAATAAATACAATTGACAATTATGAAGTTTTAAATGTCCGTAATGAAGTTATTTCAATACTAAGATTAAACAGATTGTTCAATATCAAGAATTCTGACAATGGAGAATACTGCTTTATTGTTATTGTAGGTTCTCAGGAAAAGAAAATTGGTGTTATGGTAGACGCTCTTGTTGGAGAAGAAGATGTTGTAATTAAGCCTCTCCGTGATCAGTTTACTACTTCGCCGGGAATTGCAGGTGCTTCAATTTTAGGAGACGGTTCTGTTTCCCTTATTATTGATGTAAGCCAGCTTTTGGATTTGGGAGTTAAGCAGGAACTTAATGCCCAACAAATCAGGGAAGAAGAAGCGTTGAAGAGCTCTATATAAGGAAATGTAAATGGCAACAATTCAAGACAAACTTAGTATACTTGCTAGTACAACTGAAACCGCAGACTCAAATATTTCTTCCAGCCAGTTAGATGAAGAAAAGAAGAAGGTAGCTGCCATAGATTATAAAATGGTTACTTTTTCTCTCAGCGGAAAAGATTATGCCGTTGACATTATGAAAGTAAAGGAAATTGCAAAGGCAGGAAGGTTTACTTATGTGCCTAATACAATGCCTTTTCTTCTTGGCGTTTACAACCTTCGCGGTGAAATTATTCCTATTATAGATTTAAGGATTTTCTTTAACATTGAAGTTCCAGAGCGTGATGACAATACTTTGGAAAATATGCTTATCGTTACTCTTGAAGAACAGACTTTTGGTGTTGTAGTTGATGCAATCGATAAAGTTATAGGTATTCAAAAGAGTTCCATTCAGCCGCCTCACCCTTTGTTTGGTGATATAAACATCAAGTACATTTACGGTGTTGTTGAAGCAGAAAAGCATCTGTACATTCTTCTTGACGTAGACAAGATTTTTGGCGTAAGAACTCCGGAAGAAGAAAGGCTTTATGCAGAAAATGCAGTTAATCAGATGAAAATGCGTCAGTCTGTGGCTGCATCAAATGTGCCTGCTGCTAAAGAAGAAGTTCATGCTGAAATTCCACAGGAAGCTGCACCTGAAAAACAAAATACTTTGGACGATTTTAAGTTTATAGCTGATTCTCTGGCTAACTTGAAAAAATTTACGTTAAATAAAATTACGGAAGAGTGGGCATTAAAGCGTTATGAACAGTGGAGCAGTGAACGTGGAAATGACAAGACACAGCTTCAGTCTCCGGAAGATGCTGAACTTTTCCTTAAGCCTTTTTATTCAAAGTGCAATGAAACATGGTGGACAGAAGAGTATGCAAATCAGGTAGAAAAAGTTCTTCCTGAAAATTCTGCAAAAACTATTGTTGTGTGGAATCCGGGATGCGGAAAGGGCTACGAAAGTTATTCCCTTGCTTGTATTTTAAAGAAAAAGTATCCTGATGCAAAAATCAGAATATACGGTCATGATGTTGATTTGCTCAGCGTTTCAAATGCGCCGCTTATGACGCTTACTGAACAGGCAAGTAATGACTGGTATCAGCCTTTTACAACTAGAACTGTCAGCGGAGATTACACTTTTACTAAAGAAATTAAAGACATGATTATGTTTGAGTATCATGATTGTGTTAATACAAATAATCTTCCGCCTATTGATATTATTTTTGCAAGGGATTTATTATCTTTCTTGCCTGAAACTTCGCAAAATTCAGTATTAGGTGAATTTAGTGAAAAAATGAAGGGAAATGGTGTTATAATCGTTGGTGACAATGAAAATATTTCTATTCCAGGTTGGAATAAAAAAGCAGACTGTAATATTTCTGTATATTCTAAATAACTGTGTTGCTCAGGGGGAATAAATGAGAGTAGAGTACATAAACCCATTTGTAGAAACTTCTTATAGAGTCCTAAAGGAAGTTCTTGGTGGTGTTGAAGTAAAAAGAGGTGATTTATATTTAAAATCAACGGCTATGCCTGTTATGGGTGTAGCTGCATTAGTTGGGCTTGCCGGTGATGTAGAAGGACGTGTGCTTTTTGACATGACTTTTGAAACCGCTCTCAATATTGCTTCTGCTATGAATGGCGAAAAACTTGTTGAATTTGATGATCTTGCAAAGGCAACTATAAGCGAACTTGCAAATCTTATTACAGCACAGGCTGTTACTAAGCTTCACGAGTTGGGTTTTAAATTTGACTTGACACCTCCAGCCCTTTTTGCAGGGGAAAAGATGGAAATTGCAGCTTTAAGCGGAGCAAATCAGAGTGTAGAAGCACTTATTGTTCCTCTTATTACTGAATATGGCAAAATAGAAGTAAACGTCGCAATTCGCGAACGCACATGATAAGGAGTACAGAGAATGAAAACTAAACAAGATTTTCCGTCAATTAATGAGCGTCCGCCTGAAGGTGTTAAGCTAGATGGCACAAAATTTCGCGTACTGGTAGTAGATGATTCTATGTTTGTTGCGAAACAGCTTACACAGATTCTTACAAGTGATGGCTACGAAATCGTTGCAACTGCACAGGATGGAAAAGAGGGTGTTGATAAGTACAAGGAATTGTGTCCGAATGTTGATCTTGTAACTATGGACATTACTATGCCTCGTATGGACGGTATTACTGCTCTTGAACAGATTATGGCTTTTGACAAAAATGCCCGTGTTGTAATGGTAAGTGCTCTTGGTAAAGAAGAACTTGTTAAAAAGTCACTTCTTAGTGGTGCAAAAAATTACATTGTTAAGCCACTTGACCGCAAAAAGGTTCTTGAAAGAATTGCAGCAGCTTTAAAATAAAAACTGCTTTGTTTCAAAAAAAGGTCTGTTTCAAATGACGTAAAGTGCATCTGAAACAGGCCTCTTTGTGTTTTAAATATAGTTTCTGCAGTTTAGACTGTCTTTTAGAAAATATTTCAGAAAGATATGATTTCGTGGAAAACGCTTATGGCATATTGATCTGTCATGCCAGAAATGTATTCGATTACGCATTTTTCATAACTTTCCAAGTTAAAGACGTCAAAACATTCGAGAGTGTCGTAGCGGAAAGTCTTTTTTCTTTCAACATCGTAATTTGAATATTTTACAAGCCAGTCAGTAAATGTTTTTAATAAGTTAGGAGCGTATTTTAAAGCCTGTTCTATGCGGCGGTTTTTTGCATATTCCTGAAGTTTCATAAGAGTTCTGTAAATGCATCCTAATATTTGAGTTGCGTAGTTTTTAAATTCCAAAAGCCGCCAGTTATTGTAAATGTTTGCAAAACTAAACTGTTTAAGTTCCTTTATGAATTTAAAGTAAGGTTCACTAAAGGAAAGCCCTTTTTCCGGAGAACTGTTCTGGCAAAGGTCTACAATCATATCATTTATTAAAACTGTTGTGTTTACTGCACGTCCGCTTCTATGAACACCACTGTTTGTATGAGTAATGTTTTCTTTTTCAGGACCAAAGCCTAATGTTCCTGCAACAATTTCCCTAAGCTGGCGGTAACTTGCCATGTCAAGAATGTGGTAGCTTCTGGCATCTTCCATATCACGGCCTAAAAATGCAATTTTATCGCTTATTTTTACAACGCAGCCTTCCCATGTGTAAGGAGCAATAATTCCAGGACGCTTTATTGTGTATAAATCAATTGGTTCATTTCGTGGCGTCAAACCCTGCTGATCAATTTCTCCGCAGTGGCAGATAAGTCCGTCTCTTACTGCATAAGTTAAGTTAAGATTTTTTTCTATGCCGTTTGGGTCTTGAAGTGTTTCAATAAAATCAGCAAAGAAAAGACTGTTTCTTTCGTGCCAGAATTTTTTAGGCTGATTTATTCCCTCAGTCTGCTGATTTTGTATAAGTGAGTTTAAAATTTCTTCTCCAGTGTGACCGAATGGTGCGTGCCCTATATCATGTCCAAGTGCAATCGTCTGGGTTAAATCAACGTTAAGTCCTAAAAATTTTGCAATAGTCGTACTTACGCTGGCAACATGGCTTACGTGTTCCATTCTTGTGCAGATGTGATCATTTTGCGGTGCGTAGAAAACCTGGGTCTTATGCTTTAATCTGCGGTAGGCAAGGCTGTGGAGAATGCGTGTGTAGTCCCGTTCAAAGTTGCTTCTTATGCCGTTGTCTCTCTGGTACAAAGTGTTGGAGCGTTTATTGCACTGTTCCCACTTAGGATTGTTTTCGTTAATGCTCACTTGTAAAAATGAATTTTTCATATTCTGATTTTAATGTTGACTTTAACAATTTACAAGGTTTATTTTAAAGTGATTTTTATGCGTAATTTTTACATGAGGCTTGTAAGGAGAATTTTATGACTAAAACTGATTGCAGGAAAATTGTAAAGGAAAAGCTTAAAGGGTTGACAAAAGAGTCTGGAAAAAACTTTTCACTTTCTGCAGAAAATTTTATCTGTAAAAGCAAGGCGTTTTCTGAATGTGACATTCTTCTTTTGTACAGCGGAACTGACAATGAAGTGAGCACTGATGAAATTCTAAACGCTGCACTTAAAGAAAATAAAATTGCTGCTTTTCCAAAAACAATTCCGAATTCAAACAGAATGAATTTTTTTATTGTTGAAGAAAAGTCTGACCTTCAGAATAAGTTTAAAAAAGGAAAGTGGAATATTCTTGAGCCTGATGAAAAACTTTGCCGCAAATTTAATCTGGAAGAGTTTTACGGAAAAAATATTTTAGTAATTGTTCCAGGTGTTGCTTTTGATTTAAATGGAAACAGGCTTGGGCACGGAAAAGGATTTTACGATGTTTATCTAAGCAGCTTGAAAAATGAATGTAAAAAAAATAAATGTACCCTTACTTTTGCAGGCTTGTGTTTTGAGCTTCAGCTTATGGAAGAAATTCCTTTTGAAGAAAATGATGTAAAAATGAACTGTATCTTTACGGAAAGCAAAAGTTACTTTTTTGAGTCAACAGAAAAATATTCTGCCGGACTTTGATTTAAAAAATATTCTGTAAAAATAAAGCTGAACTTTTCTTCTTCTGCATTTTGAACTGCCTGATAATTTTCAAGATATTCTGCTGCATTTCCTCTGACAAAACCTTTGTGAAGCAAAAGTGCTGTTCCTGAAAGCGTTGATGTTTTTAAAAGATTTTTTTCCTGCCACAGTGCTTTTATTTTTTTTACTGTTGACGATGCATTTTCACTTTCAAGTTCTTCTGCAATTATTTTTTTTGATTTTTCCAATGCGTCTTTAAAATTCTTTACGGAAGATATTTCCTTTGCAAATAAAAATCCTGCAGGAATTTCTTTTGTTGCATTTTCTGTAAAATATTTTCCGGAAGTATTTTCTGTTTTGTTCATTGTGTGTTCAATGTAAAGTAAAAGTGCGTTGAAAATTTCCATGTCATTTTTTTCAGCAGGCGGTGCGTAACAGATTAAAGCTGGATCAGAAAAATTTTTTGTGGGGATTAAAAGCGGTACGCCTGTTCCTGCTTCTTCTTTAGTTTTGTCTGTTTTAAAAGTGTGCTGCAACTGAATGTTTTTTGTTTCAGTCTTTATTTTTATTTCAGGAATTTTTGCCTTTTGCCTTTGGGTTTGTTCTTTTAAAACTCCGATTGTTTTTTGTGAAAGTTCAAATGCTTTTTCGTAAGTTGTGTCTCCGCAAATTACAATTGAATAAAGTGACGCATCTAAAAGCTGAGTGTAGGAAAGTGCCATTGAATGGAAAGTTGTTTTTTCCAGAACAGAATCTTGAGAAAAAATTTTTTCAAAATCAGTTCCTGCATAAAAATCTTTCAGTGCTGCGTTTTTCAGTTGAGTTGCAAGGTCTGCGTTTTTAATTTTAACCTGATACTTTTGTTCTGAAGTTAATCTGTCTGCTGTAAAAGGCTGAATGTCGCTGAAAACAAGTGACTGGGTTAATGCGGTAAGTATTCCTTCAAGATTGTCGTAAGAAGTTTCTATTGTAATGTACGACGCTGTTTCTTCTGTCCATGATTTTAACAGGGCATCTCCTTTTATAAGATTTTGCTCTTTGCACAAAAAAATGTATTGCTGCAGATTTAAAGTGCATGCGTTTACAAGAACAGTTCTTAAATAGTTTTGATTTTTTCCAGATGCATTTTCTCCGCCTTCAATGCAAAGGCTTAAGACGATTTTTTTTGAGCCGGGAATTTCCTTTACTGCAACTGGAATGTTGTTTGAAAGTTTTCCTGTAAAAATTGTGCCTAGATTTTTTCTGTAGAAATTTGATGAAGGCTGTTCTGTGTTTTTCTGTGATGCAGGAAATTCTTTTTCTTTTAGCGACAAGATTTTTTTTGCGTTTTCTTCTGCAATGTTTGCAAGAAGTTTTTTGCTGTACCATGAACCGTTTTCTTTTGTAATAAGACTGTAGCCTTTTTCCAGAAATGATTTTTCATTTTCTTCGTAAACCTGGGAATTCAGTATTACAAAAACGTAAGGCTCTTCTTTTTGAATTTTTTTGTAAATGGATTTTTCGTCTGTGCTGTAAACCTGATGAGCGAAATTTAAAAAATCAGTGTAAAATTTCTGCCGGTTTGTTCTGCTTATGCTCCAGAATGAACTGAGTAAATCAATGGAAGAATTTGAAGCGGACATAATGTCATTGTATTTTCTTTCTACGTTGTCTTGTGCAGTAATAAAATTTTGTCTTGAAATTCTGCAGGCTTCCTTTATTGTTTTTGTAAACAGTTCAATTTGAGAAGGAATGTCAGCGTGTGTTGCGGAAAAAAAATCTTCGCTCAGGGAGTAAGGTTTTTCCAGAAGGCTTTGAAAGATAAGTCTGTCTGTTTTGTTTTTAAAAGCATGGGCGCAGGTTATGTAATCTTTGCTTCGAAGTGCAAGTTTTTCTTTCTGGATAAAAAGATTTTTAGGTTCTTCAGTTTCGTTAAAGTTCCACGTTAAAATGTCACATTCGCTTTTTGAAAGTGTTGTGTACTGAACTACAACTTGCGTAAGTTCCGGCGTAAAGTCAGGTGAAACAATTACGAATTTTTTTGAAGAGTTTTTTTGTTTTAAAGTTTCTGACTGTTTTGAAATCTGTTCGTTTAAATATTTTTCAGCTTGAGCAAAATCCGTGTAATGTTCTGTCTGAATCCATGAAGAAAAAATTTCTGACACACAGTTGTAAACTTCTTCTTTTGAAAGATTGCCGCTTATAAAAAGAGAGCAGTTTTCCGGAGTGTAAAAATTTTTTTTGATGACATTAAGAATTGTCCTTACTTCTCCTGTGCTGAAGTTTGAAAAAAGTGAAGGGTAAATTCCTGAATCGTGTTTCCATGGTGCATCAGAAAAAACTACGGAATCAATGGAACTGTTTATGAAACCTGCAGTGCTTTGTGAATAAGAAAGAGTTTCTTCTTTTAACTGGCTGTAATATTTTTTAATGTCGCTGTCGGAAAATGTTCCTTTGCTAAGGCAATGATTTATTCCGTTAAGATAGTCGTAGAGAAATTCCGGCGGAACTTCTGCGGTGTAAGTTGAGTTGTCTGCATTGCAAAGAGATGAAACTGAAATTACTTCAAATGGATTTTGGGAAATGTCTTTTGCTGCAGTTGTAAAAAGTTTTGTGTAAAGCGAAAAAAATCCGGCAGTAGATGGAGTTTGTGAAGAAAATCCTGCTTTAACAGTAAGGACTGTATGCATTAGGGCTGAAGAAAAATCCTGTATGTAAAAAACTTCCATTCCGTTTTCTAGCGTAAAAGTTGAAAGTTCTAGGGAAGAGTTTTCCATTTTAGTTTTCGTAAAAATATCCTGAGAAAATAAAGCTGACGTAAAAAACAATAAGGCAACCGTACAGATGATGTTTTTTCTAGTTGAGTTCATATTACAAATAGTACACTGTTTGCTATTAAATTCAAAGTGTACTATACTTACATCATGCCGATTTTAACATTAGGAACTGACAAAAAAAATAATCTGCCTCCGGAAAATTTGCTTAAGGGAAAAAGACATTTAACTCCCCACGAAATTTATATTTTAATTCAGAACAGAAATATTTCTTCGGATTCAGACTGGCAGAACATTTACGTAAGCGAAGAAGAAGGTGAGTTTTCTCCATATCAGATTGTACAAAGTGAATTCAACGGCTGGGTCATTCTTGGAAATTTAAAAGATGCAACTTTAAAGTTTCACGATCTGGAACTTAAGACCGGCGTGTATAATTCAGTTTTGCAAAATGTTGTTGTGGGAAATGATTGCGTAATAAACAATGTTTCTTATCTCTGCAATTATCACATTGGCGAAAGGGTAATGCTTTTTAATATTCAGGAAATGAGCTGCACATGTCACTCTAAGTTTGGCGAAGGAATTTTAAAAGAAGGCGAACCTGAAAAAAACAGAATCTGGATTGGTGTTGGAAATGAAAACGGAAACCGTTCAGTTCTTGCTTTTACAGACATGATTCCGGCTGATGCATATCTTTGGTCACGTTACAGGGAAGACAAAAAACTTATGCAGAGATTTGTTGAACTTACGGAATTTACGAATGATAAGAAAAACAATACTTTTGGAATTGTTGACGATGATACTGTAATTAAAAACTGCACTTTGATTAAAGACGTAAAAGTTGGAAAGCACGCTTACATTAAAGGCGCATTTAAACTTAAAAATATTTCCGTCCTTTCTTCTGAAGATGAGCAAAGTCAGATTGGTGAAGGGGTTGAACTTGTAAATGGAATTATGGGCTACGGAAGCAGGGTTTTCTATCAGTCTATTGCAATACGTTTTGTCATTGGAAGAAACTGTCAGTTAAAGTATGGAGCACGTCTTTTAAATTCTGTCTTAGGCGATAATTCTGTTGTTTCATGTTGCGAACTTTTAAACAATCTGATTTTCCCTTTTCACGAACAGCATCACAATTCATCGTTTTTAATTGCATCAACTTTAATGGGACAAAGCAACATTGCTTCTGCAGCTACAATCGGCTCTAACCACAACAGCAGAAGTCCTGATGGAGAAATGATTGCAGGAAGAGGTTTCTGGCCTGGTTTGTGCAGCGACTTTAAATATGATTCTAAGTTCGGCTCTTTTGTTTTAGTTGCAAAAGGAAGCTATCAGAATGAACTGAATATAAATTATCCTTTTTCTCTTGTTGCAAAAAGTGAAGGTGATTGTGCCGTTCACATTATTCCAGGTTACTGGTTTTTGTATAATATGTTTGCAATTGTCCGTAACAAATATAAATTTTCTGCAAGAGACAAACGTCATGTAAAAGTTCAGTCTATTGAAACAGATCCTTTTGCTCCAGATACGATGCAGGAAATATGCAGTGCCCTTGAAAGACTAATTGAACTTACAGCACGCTATCTGCAGCTTTCCGATGAACAGTGCAGGAAAATGACTCAGGATAAAACTGGCAGTGAAAAACTTTCTGCTTTCCGTGAAAGAGCTGCTTCGTGTACAAATCAAGATGAACTTTATCAGACAGCGAAAGATTATTTACATCAGTGTCCTTCTGCTAAGTTTCTTCTTTCTGATGACAGGTGCCAGAAAAAATACGGTGCCTTAATTTACAAGCCTGCCCAGGGATACAAAGAGTACAGGCGTATTCTCAAATATTTTATTGCACAGTCTCTTATGAAATGGGCTGAAAAAAATAACAAGGAAAGCCTTACTTGCGAAGATTTAATTCAGATTGAAAAACTGCATCTTTACACAAAGTGGATAAATGCCGGCGGTCAGATTATTCCAGAAGAAAAAATTATGGAACTGTTTGAAAAAATCAAGGCTTGTAAAATAAATAACTGGAGCGAAGTTCATGATTTTTACAAAGAGTGTGAATCCAGCTACACTGACTTTAAAGCACGGTATGCTCTTTATTTAATAGAAATGCTTTACTCAAGAAACCTTAAAGATTTTACCCCTGAACTTTTTGCAGACTTTACTAAAGATGTTGCCTACGTTTCCATGAATATGCTTGAGTCTTCTATAAGTTCCAGGGAAAAAGACTACACTGATTTTTTCAGGTCTGTTACTTTCAGAAACAGTGATGAAAAAGAAGCTGTTCTTGGAAATATTTTAGACAACAGTTTTTTAATTTCGCTTAGGGAAGCTACTGATCTTTTTGATTCTTCCTTGCACAAACTGTTTAAGACTTTAAAAGAAAAGCTTTAGCAGACTGAACTGTAGCGTGTTACAGTAGTAAGTGCTGATGCATTGCAGAAAAAGTAAAGGCTTGCTCTCACAAACGAGGCGGCGAAACTTCAGCGTACTTGAGCGTAAACTGATTTTTGCGGCAGTTTTGAATTTTATGGCGTTAATTGATTATAACTCTTTAATTCTTTATAATTAGATAATCTTATTTAGGAAAAAAATTATGTCTTTAGAAAAAATGAGAAATATCGGCATTATGGCTCATATTGATGCTGGTAAAACTACAACTACAGAACGTATACTTTATTATTCTGGAAAAATTCACAAAATCGGTGAAATTGATGATGGTGCTGCTACAATGGATTTTATGAAGCAGGAACAGGAGCGTGGAATTACAATCGGTTCTGCAGCCATTACTACTGAATGGAAAGGTCATCAGATAAATATTATTGACACTCCGGGCCACGTGGATTTTACTGCTGAAGTTGAGCGTTCACTTAGAGTTTTAGACGGTGCAGTTGCCGTTATTTGTGCAGTAGGTCACGTTCAGCCTCAGACAGAAACTGTATGGAAACAGGCAGACGAGTTTAACGTTCCACGCATTTGCTTTGTAAATAAAATGGACAGAATTGGTGCAGACTTTTTTGGAGCACTTGAAGACGTTAAGAAAAAGTTTGGCTGTGAAACTGTTGCAGTGCAGATTCCTTGCGGTGAAGGAAATGATTTTGACGGACTTATTGATTTAATCGAAATGAAAGAAATTCATTGGGACGCTGAAAGTGAAGGCGAAAAATTTACAGTAAGCGAAATTTCTTCCCAGTATGAATCACTTGCAAATGAATGGCACGAAAAACTTGTAGATGCAGTTGCATCAAACGACGAGCAGCTTGGTGAAATCTATCTTGAAGGCGGAGAAATCACAAAGGAACAGTTAAAGGCTTCTCTTCGCAAAGCCGTTATTTCCCGAACATTAGTTCCGTTTTTCTGCGGAACAGCCAGGCGCAATCAGGGAATTCAGCCTTTAATGGACGCTGTTATAGATTATCTTCCCGCACCAGATGAAATTCCTGCAGCTAAAGGTGTTCATATCAAAAAGAACGATGAA
This sequence comes from uncultured Treponema sp., assembly GCA_945877425.1. Lineage (GTDB taxonomy): Bacteria > Spirochaetota > Spirochaetia > Treponematales > Treponemataceae > Treponema_D. The sequence continues at coordinate 24,391 of CAMCRZ010000010.1, read as the reverse complement.
GAAACTGTTGACGTAGAATGTAATCCTGATGCAAAAACGCCGGTTGGTCTTGTGTTTAAAATTCAATATGATTCACAAATGGGAATGCTCTGTTACGTAAGAATGTATGCCGGAAAAATCAGTAACGGTACAATGATTTACAATGTTGGAAAAAAGAAGCGTGAACGTGTAAACAGAATTCTTCGTGTCAATGCAAATCACATGGAACAGATGGACAGCGTAAGTGCAGGTGACATTGCAGTGTTCGTTGGGTTTAAAGTTGCCCAGACAGGTGACAGTATTGGAAGTGAAGGATTTCCTGTTTTACTTGAAAGCGTTAAGTTCCCTGAGCCTGTTATCAGCATTGCAATTGAAAGTGAAACTATGAGTGACCGTGACAAGCTTATGGAAACACTTGATGTTTTAAGTCATGAAGATCCTACTTTCACTTACAGAGATGATTCGGAAACTGGTCAGCTTGTTATAAGCGGAATGGGCGAACTTCACCTTGATGTTCTTGTTACAAGAATCCGTGATGATTTTAAAGTTCAGTGCCGTGTTGGTGAGCCTCAGGTTACTTACAGGGAAAGCATTACTTGTCCTGTTGATTATGAAGAAAATTATGAGCGCACTCTTGGCGGAAAAGAACTTACTGCAAAACTTAAGCTTCACGTTGAACCTTGCAAAACTGGAACTGGAAATGTTTATACTTGTGATGTTAAGAAATCATCAGACATTCCGGAAGAAATATACGACTGCATTGAATCTGCGGTTAACAACTGTTTTGCCGGAGGAATAAAGTACGGATATCCTTGTGCAGACATCAGCGTGTCTTTAACTGATTTAACTTACGACCCTCTTACAAGTACAACGTTTGCTTTTGAAGCTGCTGCTGCCGAAGCTTTTGATGCTGCCTGTTCAGCTGCAAGTCCTCAGATGCTGGAACCTGTTATGGAAGTTGACATTGAAAGTCCTTCAGAATTTGTTGGAGATGCAATGAGTGCCATTACTCAGCGCGGCGGTATGATTGAAAGTATGGAAGAAAAATCTGACGGTTCAATTATTCACGCTCAGGCTCCAATGGTAAAAATGTTCGGCTTCAGTACAAACCTGCGTTCAGTTACACAAGGAAGAGCCAGCTTCGGCATGACGTTCAGCCACTTCCAGATAAAGTCAAACTGATAAAAAGAAGTGCCTTTATGAGTTATAGCGTTTTATGCCTTACAGCTTTAGTTGAAACTTCTCCACAGGCACTTCCTCTTGGTGCAGCCTGCATTTCTTCTGCAATAAAAAATTCCCTGCTTACTGGAAATGATTTTAAATCTTATCTTTATGATTTTTCTCTTGAAGATTTAAATTTTCCATCTGATGCAGAAAGTGCAGAAAATAAATCTTGCACAGATGCTGACTGTAAACTGAAAAAAATTGCAGAAGACATTAAAAATAAATTTCCGGAACTTAATGCATTGAGTTTCAGCGTTTATGTCTGGAACAGAAATGTTCTTGAAAAACTTTCACTTATTTTAAAAGATTTTTATCCTGACATTTTAACTGTTGCAGGCGGTCCGGAAGTTACGGCAAATCCATTTAACTTTGCGCATTTTGATTTTCTTGTTTGCGGTGCTGGTGAAGTAAGTGTCCCTGAACTTTTGGAAAATGTTTTTATAAAAAAAATTCCTTATTCACAAATTAAAATCAAGGGTGTTTATTTTTTTAATGAAGGCGCAGAAAATAATTTTCAAAGTTTAACTGAAATTGCAAGAAGCGAAAATCCTTCTCTGGAAAATCTTTCTTCTCCATATTTAGATGGAACTGTAAACTTAAAAAAATATGGCGGTGCATTGTGGGAACTTAGCAGAGGCTGTCCTTTTAAATGCAGCTATTGCTACGAAAGTAAAGGCGAAAAAGTTGTAAAGCATTTTCCTCTTGAGCGCATAAAAAAAGAACTTATTGCTTTTGAAAAATCAGGCATTTCCCAGGTGTTCGTTTTGGATCCTACTTACAATGCAAACAAAAAATATGCCGTTGAAATTTTAGATCTTATAAAAAAACATTCTCCTGATTTATTTTTTTATTTTGAAGCCCGTGCAGAATTTATTGATATGGAACTTGCCGAAAAATTCAGTGAGCTGAACTGTGCATTGCAATTCGGGCTGCAAAGTTCAAGTGAAGAAGTTTTAAAAAACGTAAACCGCACTTTTAACAAAAAGATTTTTTCAAGAAACATAAATTACTTAAATCAGACAGGCGTTACTTTTGGTTTTGATTTGATTTACGGATTGCCCGGAGACACTCTTGCAGGTTACAAGGAAAGCCTGGATTTTGCATTAAAGCATTATCCCAACAATCTGGAGCTTTTCTGTCTAAGCGTTTTGCCTGGAACAGAATTAGGTGAAAGGGCAGAAAGTCTCGGTCTTACATGGCAGAAAAATCCGCCTTACAATGTAATTGAATCTAAAACTTTTTCCAGAAAAGACATTGGTGAAGCAGCAGTTTTTTCTGCAGCAGTTGATTCTTTTTACAACAAAGGCAGGGCAGTTCCATGGTTTAATAGCCTGCTTTATCTTTTAAAAATCAAGGCAAGCGTTTTTTTAGATAAGTACAAAAATTATCTTGCATCAAAAAACTTAATAAGCAAGTGCAGGAGTTTTTCTTTTGAACAGACAAAATCACTGCAGAAAGAATTTATCCAGACATTGTTAAGCGAGAAAAAAATCATGCAGTACAATTCTCTTGTTCAGGAACTGATTGAATTTCACGGTGCTTTAAGTGAATGTACTGCAACAGGAAAAAGTTCAACCGTAACGCTTCACTATCACCCTGATGATTTAATGAGCAGCTATTCTCAGGACATTGATTTTTTCTACAAAAATGCAGGAAAGTTTTTAAATAAGACAAAAGTCTTTTGCTCTGAAAATGGCACAGACTGGAAAGTTTTAAAATAAGTAAACCTTCTGCAGAAAATTCCTTACTGTTTCAAACTGTTCTTTTAAAAGCCATGGCGGATTCATAACGTAAAAACCGCTTCCGTAAAGATGAGATTTTTCCTCATCATCGGAAATTGAATTCGGGTCTTTAAAGTTTACTTCTATTCTGAGGCTTTCAACATTTTGATTTCCAAGTTTTCCAAAATCTTCAAGGGAAGTAAGCATTAAGGCAGTTTCATTTTTTCTTCGTTTTATAAGAGGATACCACAGCGCAATTACTGCAGTATTCCATTTTTTGCGGACAGTTTTTAAAGTGTCAGTTACTTTTCTGTAATCTTCGGCATCTTCAAAACTAGGGTCGCAGAAAACAAGTCCTCTTTTTACAAGGGGCGGCGTTAGGGAAATTAAGTTTTTAAAGGCATCTTCTTTGTGAAGAAAAGTTTTTCCGTTGCATGGAAAAAGTCCTTCTTTTTTTATAAGAGGCATTTTTGAGTTTAAAGATAAAGTTTCAAAAACAGAAGGGTGAAGATCATTTAAATGGAGCACATCACCTTTGCGCAGAAAAAGTCTTTCAAGTTCAGCACTTCCGGCATACAAAGATTTTTCCAGATAAGGATTTTCTTTTTCAAGATAAAGCTTAATTTCTTCAGGAATGTTGTCCTCTTTTATTTCACTTACGTAAGAAAGAAGTTTTTTAATTCCAGTTTTAGCTTCTCCCGTTTTAGTAATGTGTTCTCCAGTTAAGTCAAAACGTCCGCTTCCAGAATGTGAATCAATTACAGTAAAAGGTTTTTCTTTTTTGCACAGCGAATTTAAAATAAGGCAGAGGCAAATGTGCTTTAAAACATCAGCAAAATTTCCGCAGTGATAATCGTGAATGTAGCTAAGCATTTTAGTTTTCCTTGCCTAAAATTTTTTCCAGATCTTGAATTTCTTTCATCCACATCTGGCATGAAGCATCACTTGGCATTCTCCAGTCACCTCTTGGACTTAAGTTTACAGTACCCACTTTTGCACCGTCCGGCATACAGTTTCTTTTAAACTGCTGGGAGAAAAATCTTCTGTAGAAATTTTTAAGCCACTTTAAGAGAACTTCATTTGTGTAAGCTGAATTTCCATTGCTGTCTTTTTTTTCTGCAAAAGCTTTCTGTGCAAGGAAAAATATTTTCTCAGGAGAAAATCCCCAGCGCAAAACGTAGTAAAGGAAAAAATCATGGAGTTCGTAAGGACCGACAATCTCTTCAGTTTTCTGGCTGATTTTTCCATCTGAATCTGGAGGAATCAATTCAGGGCTTACAGGTGTTGCAAGAATATCCTGCAAAACTTCGCAAAGTTCATTGTTTCCTTTAGAACGCTCTTCTTCAGCAAAATAAGAAACAAGGTAACGCACAAGAGTTTTTGGAATGGAAGAATTAACTCCGTACATACTCATGTGGTCGCCGTTGTAAGTGCACCAGCCTAAAGCAAGTTCGCTTAAATCACCTGTTCCAATAACAATTCCGCCTGTTTTATTTGCATAGTCCATCAAAATAAGAGTGCGGCTTCTTGCCTGACCGTTTTCGTAAGTAACATCATGAACTTCCGGATTTTGTCCTATGTCTTCAAAATGCTGCATTACGCTTTTTTTCAGATCAATTTCTTTAAGAGTTGAATTTGTCTTTTCTGCAAGCAGGCAGGCATTTCTGTAAGTTCTGTCTGTTGTACCAAAACACGGCATTGTAATTGCAAAAATATTTTTTCTGTCCAGACTGCATTTGTCAAAGGCACGGGCTGTTACAAGAAGAGCCAGCGTAGAATCAAGTCCGCCGCTTAAACCTATTACTGCACTTTTTGCGTGAATATGACGGAGCCTTTTTGCCAGACCTTCTGACTGCATTTCAATTATTGAAAGAAGACGTTCCTTCTGCTCAAGTTCTCCTGAAGGCACAAAAGGGTGAGGCGTTATAAAATCGTAAAAATCATTTTCTGAAAAATCATTTTCGTTTTCCTGGAAATCAACAAAAAGCGAAAGGTAATTATTTTCTTTTTCAGACAAATTGTTCTGGGCACATTCTGCAAAAGTTACAGTACGCACTCTGTCCTGTTCAAGTTTTTCCAAATCTAAATCTGCAATCAAAAGTTCACTGCTTTGGTGAAAAAGGCGGCTTTCATTTTTTATAGTTCCGTTTAATGCAATCAGATTGTGGCCAGAAAAAATCATGTCAGTTGTACTTTCACTTTGACCGGCACTTGCATAAATATAAGCGCACACATTTTTTGCCGACTGCATTTTTACAAGAGAGCGGCGGTATTCGCTTTTTCCTGCAACTTCATTTCCGGCACTTAAGTTTGCAATAATAGACGCACCTTTTAAACTGTGTCTTGTTGAAGGAGAAAGTGGCACCCACACGTCTTCGCAAATTTCGCAGGCAATTTTTATAAGCTGATTTTTTTCATCTTCAATTAAAATGTCTGTACCGAAAGGAATGTTCTGCAAATCTTCGTCTAAATTTATAAAGCTTATACCTGAATCTTTAAAAGGAGTAAACCATCGCCTTTCATAAAATTCGCTGTAATTTGGAATGTTCGTTTTTGGAATTAAAGCAAGAACTTCACCTTGAAAAATAAATGCAGCACAATTGTACAAGGCACCGTCTTTTCTTACAGGAAGTCCTACTGCAGCAAGAATTTCTGAATCCCTGAGTGCATTGCAGATTTTTTTCAAACCGTCAACTGCACCTTTTAAAAGTGATTTCTGCAAAAACAAATCTCCGCAAGTGTAACCTGTTACACATAATTCCGGAAATACAATAAGCTGAACTTTTTTTTCTTTAGCTTTGTTTATTGAGTCAATTATTTTTTCTGAATTAAAATTGCAGTCAGCAACAATAAGTTCAGGGCTTGCACAAGCAGTTCTAAAATAGCCGTATTTCATTCTGACAGTATAGAATTTTTCTCTAATAAAATGAAGTGGACTGTTTTTCCGGCAGTTCAAAACTAAAGCAGGACAATAATAATTGATTAAACAGAACCATTGTTGTAGAATGGTGTACGCTTTAAAATTATGCAAACTAAAAGGAATATAAAATGAATAAAGCACTTGAAACTTTAAAGGAACGTGGTTTTTTTGCTCAGTGTTCAAATCTTGAAGAACTTTCAGCCAGAATGGATAAAGGTCCGGTAACTTTTTACGTTGGCTGTGATCCTACAGGCCCTAGTTTACACATTGGACACATGGTTCCGTTTTTTGCTTTCCGGCATTTAAACAAATTCGGTCACCACGGAATTGCGCTTATTGGAGGAGGAACTGCCCGTATCGGTGACCCAAGCGGCAAAACTGAAATGCGCAAAATGATTTCTTACGACGAAATTGATTCAAACGTAGAAAAAATAAAGTCACAGCTTGACAGATTTTTAAAATTCGACGGCACACTTGCTCAAAATGACAACAATAAATTCTGGCTTGCTGATTTAAACTACATTGATTTTCTTCGCGACATAGGTTCATGTTTCAGCGTAAACAAAATGCTTACATTCGAAGCTTACAGGCAGCGTCTTGAGCGTGGACTTTCATTTATTGAATTTAACTATCAGCTTTTGCAGGCATACGATTTTTACATGCTTCATAAAAGGCACGGTTGTATTCTTCAGATTGGCGGTGACGATCAGTGGGGAAACATTACTGCCGGTGTTGATCTTATTCGCCGTAAGCTTGGCGGTACAACTGAACTTAACAAAGAACACGAAGCCTTTGGCCTTACATTCCCTCTTATTACACGCTCTGACGGAAAGAAAATGGGCAAGACGGAAAAAGGTGCAGTGTTCCTTGATCCTGCATTAACAAGCGTTTACGACTTCTTCCAATATTGGCGAAATGTTGCAGATGCTGACGTTAAAAAGTTCTTCCTGCTTTTTACATTCCTTGAAGTAAGTGAAATTGAACAGATTGTAAGCGGCGACATTAACAAGGCAAAAGAACGTCTTGCATTTGAAGTTACAAAAGAAATCCACGGAGAAGCAGAAGCAAATAAAGCACTTGAAGGAGCAAAAGCTGCCTTTAGCGGAGAAGGTGACAAATCTTCCATGCCGACTGCTGAATTCAACAAAGCTGATTTTGAAAACGGAATGGGCGTTTTAGATATGTTCTTTAATTCAAAGTTGGCAGCTACAAAAAGTGATGCACGCCGCCTTGTAGAGCAGGGTGGAGCATCTGTAAACGGAGAAAAAGTTACGGATGTAAAAAAAGTGTTTACTTTAAATGATGCAGACAAAGACGGAGAATTTACTTTAAAAGCCGGAAAGAAAAAGTTCTGCCGCATAGTTTTAAAATAAAGACAAAATAAAAACAGCAGGTTAAAATCAAGGGAAAAGTTAAAGCCCTTATTTTCAGCCTGCTTTTTTTTGCAAAAAACGTAATTAAAAAATATTTGCTTTCTGCCTAAGATTTATTTGCCCCGAAAATCTTTTTAAAGAAACTTGCAATGGCACTGAATATTGAACAGAAAAGCTTTTTAAAGAACCGTAGAATTTTTCTGAAAACAGAAGGATTGCGTAATTTTTTAAGGCGGTTGTAGCCTTCCATAAGTTCTTCATCAGTAAACTCTTTCCGCTGATTGTTTTCTTCAAGCTCCATTTCAAGCTGGCTAAGTTCAGTTACAGGTTTTGAAATAATGTTGGCATCAATGTTTTCCCAGCCTATAGCCTTAGCTGCTTCAAGACGTCTTTCTCCTGCAATAAGTTCATTTTCGCTGTTAAGAGTAATGGGATTCATAAGGCCGTAAGTCCGTAAACTGTCTTTAAGCGGTTCAAGGTCACCTAAATCTTTGCGGACTCTTTTTTTTACTTTAATGTCACTTATCTTTACTAACATTTTCCCTTCACCTTCAGTAAATTATCTTAAAAGCCAGTTTCCAAAGTCATTGTCTTCGTTATCTTCTATGTTGAAATTTTCTTCAGACTCAACTGTAGAAAGGTTAAGTTCAGCAGAAGTTTTATCGCTCTTTAAGAAATCAAGAGACGGAATGGAAACACCGCCATCATCAAGAGAGTAAGAAAGCCCTGTCTGCATTTTTTCCTGCCTGAGCCTTATAATGCTAAGTGATGTAGAATCAGTTGAATGAACACGGCAATTGTCTTTAGGCTGTGTACCTGCAAGATAGTAAGCCGTAATTTTATGGTCGCCGCATTCAGGAGTAAGAAGTCCGCCGCTGACAGAACAAACTTCCAGCTTTACAACACCTTCAGGAATATCGTCCCTGAACTGCTTGAGAGGCTTGCCCTGATTTACTTCTGCCATATAATCGCCCCATGCAACACCGGCTAACGTAGAACCAGTAAGTGAAAGGCCAAGAGACTGTCCCGGACGGTCAAATCCGAACCAGAAAACAGCAGTGTAGTAAGGCGTAAAACCTACAGCCCATGCATCTGCCCAGTTTTGCGTAGTACCAGTTTTTCCTGCAGCAGGCATTGTGAAAGTATAGCCGTTTTCGTTTGTAACCTGAAGCTTTGAATTAGGTCCGCCTTTGCCTTTTTTAACACCAAGAGTCCATGTCGTAGAATCCCAGTTTACGCCGTACCGCAAAGTTCCGCTTCTAACAGTTTCCTTAAGAAGTTCCTGCATGATAAAGGCATTCTGTTCGCTTATAATCTGAGCTTTATTTCCTTTTGCAACCTGAGAACTTCTTATTTCTTTTTCAGGATTTTTAATTATGTTTCCATTTTTGTCTTCAATAGTTCTTATGGCAAAAGGCACAACTTCTTTTCCGTTATTTTCAATAGTTGCAAAAGCTTTAGCCACTTCAATAGGACGCACTGAACATACGCCAAGACCAAGAGGATAAATGTGCTCAAAGTGACGCTCAGCCAGTTCGTTCTGCGGAATTCCGTAAAGTGAAGAAGTCCTGTTAATTGCAGCATCAAATCCAATTTTATCAAGAACCTTAATTGAAGGAACGTTCATAGAATGAGCAAGAGCATACCACAGCTGAACATCACCTTCCCACTGACCTTTAAAATCCTGAGGAATATAAGGAGTTCCGTCTTGATTATGGAAAACTTCCGGAGTATCGCTGATAATTGAAGTCATTGTAAGAAGCTTGCTGTCTATGGCTGCAGAATAATACAAAGGCTTAAAAGTAGAACCAGGCTGAAGCTTAGCCTGTACCGCACGTATAAACTGATTTTCCTGATCGTATTTTGAACCGCCTACAAGAGCATCAATGTAACCTGTAGAATTTTCTACTGCAATCATAGTGCCTTCAATAGTAGTCCTTTCGTCTTTCTGCTTGATAAGTGCATTTCCTTTATTTACAACTTCAGTCTTTAAGTTTTCCATTCCTCCGATAAGTGAAAAAACATCAATTATAGGATTAATGGTGCTGCTGTATTCAGAAAATGCAATTGCCTGAGAACGCTGATCGCTTACCTTTAAGTCAGGCAGGTTAAACACAAGGCTTATAAGTTCGGAAAGCGGAATGTAAGTTTTAAATGCATCTTTTTCATGATTAGACATTGTACGCTGATAGCTTCTGTTGGCAAATCCTATGTAGTCACTCATAACTTCTTCTGCAGCCTTCTGGTGCGAAAGATTAAGTGTAGTATTTACAGTAAAGCCGCTTGTGTAAATGTCTTCAGTTCCAAAAAGCATTTCACCAAGATTGCGCCGCACGTATTCGCTGAACCATGGAGCCTTGTCATCACGCATGGAATAGGCAGAAGTATTTGTTCTCGTATAGTCAAAAGTTGCCCAGTAATTTTCAAAACTTTCGTCAGCTTCTTCTTTAGTCAGATAGCCTGATTCAACCATTTCCGCAAGAACGTATTGCTGTCTGTCTTTAGCTCTGTTCGGATAATCAAAAGGATTGTAATAGGCAGGATTTGAAAGCTGGATAACAAGAATAGCCGCTTCAGCAGGAGAAATTTCCCGTGCACCGTGGCCAAAGTAATATTTACTTGCTGCATTTACACCGTAAGTTCCGCCGCCAAAGTAAATCTTATTTAAGTAAAGCTCAAGAATTTCGTCTTTAGAGTAGCGCCTTTCCATTTGAATAGCCCACCACAATTCCTTAAGCTTTCTCTTAACGGAATAGTCGCTTCTGTCGCAGTAAAGCGTTCCGGCAATCTGCTGTGTCAAAGTAGAACCGCCGCCTAAGGAAGATTTAGTAAGCACACCGATTACAGCACGGAAAAGAGCCTTTGCACTAAAGCCGTTGTGTTCGTAGAAGATTCTGTCTTCTCTTGTAAGAAGGGCTGCAATCATTTGCGGAGGGAGACTTTTTAAAGAAATGATTTCCCGTTTTTCGTCGCTGGAAAATTCAGTAATAAGTTCGCCGTTTATATCAAGAAGTTTTGTAGGAAGAGCGGTTTCAAAGTCAGTAAAGTTTTCTGTGTTTTTAGTATTAACTGTATAGGATAACCCTAATCCAAGAAGGCCGCCTGTTAATGCTGCACTAAAAAAAAGCAGTGAAACTAAAACTAAAGGCCAGATTTTCTTTTTTTCCATAGCATATATTAGATAAAAACCATCATAAATTCAAGTAACACATTATCACAGCCAGGTCCAGGTTTTTCTTCCACACAGCTGCAATTCATTTAACGTAACTTCACATAAGAAAGTACTTTCATTCATCACCCGCTTTTCGTGGCTTACCCTCACGGCCGGTCTTCCGCTTTGCTCCAGACTTGCTGCGCATCCACTACAATCGGGGCTGGGCTTCATTAACCTTGTGCTGCAGTAAGTTTAAAATAAAAAAGACCGGCTCTCTGGCCGGCCAATGCCTTGTGGCAACCGAACGTCAATGGGTGGGAGGGGATATATTGACGTCCGGTATTTTAAATATCGGCAGTAAAGTGCAAATCTTTAATTTTTTTTGTAACTATTCACAAATAAGCTTATTTTGGAACTTGATTTTAAACTTATAGAAACTGAACTGAAGGGAAAAACTATTCTTCTTCAGAAACAAGGGCATCAAAACTTACGGAAATATTGTAATTTCTTCCATTTACAACAGTAAAATTCTTTATGATTTCGTATCCGCCTAATTCAATTTTTACAATATGTTCTCCGCTTTCAATTAAAAACGGCTGTGAAAAATCTTCTATCTGCTTGTCGTCCAAAGTAACGGAACTTCCTGCCGGAGAAACAATCCTTATGTAAGGCTGAATTGTCCGCATATTTATTGTAAGCTGGGAATTTTTTGCCTGTTCAATATTTATTGTGCGCACTTCATTTCTGTAAAAATCACTTGTAAGGTTTACTGTATGCATTCCTGTGTCCAGAATAACGTTTCCGTCTTTAAGTTCAGTCTGCTTTCCGTCTATAAAATACGTTATTTCTTTAAGCTCCTGTTCATTTTCAGCAGGAACTACATTCAGCACAAGCCTTCCCTTGTTTATGAAAATTGGTCTTGCAGTAATTTCTATTAAAGAGTCGCTTATGGAAGATGGCACGCCTTTCATTGCCAGCTGCAGCCGCAAGAAGATTTTATTATCCTTTATGTCAGGAATTTCTTCCACATAGTAAGAGTATGAATCTTTTTTTATGGAATTCCGCTTTGAAAAAGGAATTTTTACAGTCAGGCTTAAGGAATTTCCAAAAGTTCCCACTGTCTGCCTTGTGCCTGTGTAATCAACTACAGACTCTTTCGGCTTAGGACTTATATTTGAATAAATGGACCATGCAACGCTATTGTACCAGTCAGCAACATTTTGGGGAACTTTAAAATAAAGCTCAATTCCCTGTACGAAAGTCTTGTCTTCCGGCAATTCAATCAAAACACCGTCATTTATTCCGGATTTAATCGTAACTTTTTCGTCAGTGCTGCTTAATTTAAGAGGAACTACTTTATGAACCCTGAAACTTTCTGAATGTAATGGAAAAAGAAATAAAGTGAGAAGAAAAATCAATTTAAAACTTTTTTCAATTTTAGCAATATGCATATGTACAATATAACATAAATTTTTAGTTTTGACCACTTGAAAATCAGTTGTTGTAGTTATTTCCCCTTACTATTAAGACAACTTAGGAAACCTAAAAAAATAAGTTTCCGTGAGAACGGTTGTTTCAAGCGTCCTTAAACAACCGCTTTCGGTTGGATTCGGTGCTTAAACATCGGATAACAAGCCTTCTTTTACCAAAGGACGCACGGTAGAAGAAGGCTTTATTTTTAGTAAGGGGGAAAATCTTATGGCAAAAGTAGTTGATGAAATTACTTTTAGATTCTACAGTCCGGAAGACTTGCCGGAAAGTGGAAGGAAGATTTTAGCGTATCTGAAAGGTGAACTTGTATCGGGTGCTACTACTTCAAAACGCTACTTTTTCACAGGCGGAGATTCTGAAAATGAAGTTCTTTATTGCACAGAAGAACAGTTCAGAGAAAATGTAAAATCCTGGTGCTATTGCGACCTTGAGACAGTTACAAAAGGAGCGGTAGCATGACAAACGAAGAAATCAAAAACAAACTGACAAAATTATACGACTGTAAAGAAGATTTTACAGTTACCATGTCCGGCAAGGCGTCTAGCCGCGTAAACGGACTTTATAAACCGCTGACACACGAAATTATTCTCCATAACAAAAACTTTAAGAATGACAATCAGTTGATGTACACCGCCGTTCATGAGTTTACACACCATGTTTTGACAACAGAAAAAGGCGTAAAAACAACTAAGGCTCATTCCGGCGCATTTTGGGCAACTTTCTATGATTTCCTGGATAAAGCAATTAAGGAAGGATTCTACACACGCAACCGCAATAGCAAAACACAAGAACTTATCACACAGGCGAAAGACATTCAGAAGACTCTTGTTGAACTCCAAAAGCAGCTCGGAACTGTTTTGAACAAGTTGCATGAAGTATGCGAGGAAGAGGGAGAGCGCATTGAAGATGTCATTGAAAGCGACTTACAAATGAGCCGTAACAAGGCAAAAGAATTGCAGAGAATGGCGGTTTCTGATAGCGAGTTTTCTGACGAAATGACAAAAACTATTTCCTCGGCAAAAGATGTCATGCTTGCAAAAAAGGCGGCAGAAGACGGAAAGACCATTGAACAGGTAAAGGCAATCGCAAAGAAAACAAAGCCGGTTGATGATGATTTAGAAAGTCCGGAACAGTTGAGACGCGAAAAGAAACGCCTGGAAACAACTATCGAACGATTGAATGACAGGCTTGTACAGGTTGAAGAAACTTTGGCAAGCATGAGCGAATAGAGGTTAAGTGAGGTGGGATATGGACTTAACACAAAGAAAGGTTGTTTTGAATCACATTAAAACGCACAAAAAAGGAATCAGCAGTATGGAAGCCTTTGACTTGTTCGGAGTTACAAGACTTTCAGCAATTATTTTTGACTTGCGCGCTGACGGTGTAAACATTGAAAGCGTTCCTTGTCATTGCAAAAACCGTTACGGACATACAACTCCGTTTGTTCGCTATGTCTACAAGGGAGAGTTGAAAAGAAAATGAAGATTGAGACAAGGACGCTCGACTTCAACGGCAAGCCGGTAAAACTTTATACCACCGCTTGGAAAAGTAAGAAAGTTGAGTTTGCAAGCATAAGAGAGGCAATCCTTTACGGCATGGGTTTTGGAACAGACCAGGCCGCAGAATTGCGTTATGAAATGGCAAAACTTAATAAAAAGACAACAAAGTAAGGAGGCAAACACCTATGTTGTATGAAAAGGTTCTTGAAATGGGAAACGTTGATTTTACAGACACTTCAACATTTACCCGCGAACAGTGGCTTGAATTGAGACGCACCGGAATCGGCGGTTCTGACGCGGGGGCAATTCTTGGATTGAATAAGTATTCTACTCCGCTTTCTGTTTATCTTGCGAAAAAAGATTTTGCAAGTTTTAACGGAAACGCAGCTACAGAATGGGGAAACATTCTTGAAGACCCTGTAAGACAGAAGTCTCGTGAAGAACTTGGGATTGAAATTGAGACAGTTCCTGGAATGTTCACAAGTAAAGAAAATCCGTTTATGAACGCGAACTTTGACGGACTTGTTTATATCGAAGGTGAAAAGGAAATCGCCGGCAGTGTTGTTAGTGGTCTTGGCGGACACGAAATTAAAACATCACGCACCGGCGAGGGATTTACAAATGATGAAGTTCCGGATTCTTACTACGCACAGGTTCAGCACTATATGGCAGTAACAGGAATCTCATTCTTTGTTCTCACCGTATTTATTATCGACCATTATTCGGGAAGACATTATGTCATTCCGCGCAACGATGATTTTATCCGCAACCTTATTGAAGTGGAAACAGAGTTTTGGAACGAAAATATCCTCGCAAATATTCCGCCCGCTCCAACAGGAAATGAAAATGAAAGCGACCTGGTAAAGTCTTTACCTATGGCTGAAAACATTGAATTACCGCTTGAATGTGAGCAGCTCTTGGACGAAAAAGCAGAGATTGACGAACAGATTAAAGAATTAAAGGCAAAATCTGACGCAATCAAGGAACAGATTATGCTTGCCATGAACAACGCAAGCGCGGATTCTGACGGAGCGGAAAAGACAACGGCTCTTTGCGGCGGTTGGAAGATTACCTTTAATTCGCAGACAAGAAAGGTTGTTGATACTGACGCGCTGAAAAAAGCCGGCATTTTTGAACAGTACGCTCGCGACAGTGTTTCAAAGGTAATGAGAATCACAAAAGCGAAATAAAAATGCGAGGGGTGTATTCATGGATTTTAGCAGATTTAGAGAGATTATTTTGCTTTTCAGAAACAAAGAAATTAGCCGTGAATGTTTTATCAGTCTTTGGGGCGATGAACAGAAACGACAGGGAATTGAGGTTAAAAATGCGTTTTCTATGGATTGATACAGAAACAACAGGTTGCGACCCTACAAACTCCGCAATCGTTGAACTTGGCGCAATTTTCGTAGTGGACGGAAAAGAAAACGGAGAGCGCGATTTCTTTATGAATCCGCTCAACGATGTCTTTAAGTTCAATCCGGAAGCGGCGGCCGTAAACGGTTACACAGAAGAGAAAATCAAAAGTTTTCCTTCTGAAAATGAAATTGCCGGAAACATCATCAGATTCTTTAGTGATTGTCTCCACAATTACAAGACTGACGGCAGCTCGGACGAAAAGTGTTATTTTACCGGCTATAACGCAAAGTTTGATTATGACATGGTAAAAGCATTTTTAGAGCGTCATGACGCGAAAATAGAGGACTATTTTTGCGGAATTGTAGATGTTTACGCGCAAGCAAAAAAAGCGCGTGAAATGGGCATTTTAAGCGGTTATCCGAACTTAAAACTAACAACAGTAACAAAAAGCCTGGGCGTTGCTCACGAAAACGCTCACACGGCTTTAGACGATATTCGCGCGACAAGAGAAGTTGCGATGAAATTACACAAACTAGGCGCAAGCCTTTTATAGGAGATACAGAAAATGAAAGTAGACGGAAGTAATTCAGTAGCAAAAACAAACAATAACGGCGCAAACAAGCCGGCAACTCTTAAACAGTGGGTTGCAAAAATGACCGACCAAATTGCAATGGCATTGCCGACAAACATTACACCGGAGCGTATGGCAAGAATCGCAATGACTGCTTTAAGCAAAAATGAAATGCTTGCACAGTCTACTCCGGAATCTTTTCTTGGAGCATTGCTTACAAGCGCGCAGCTTGGACTTGAATGTAACACACCGCTCGGACAGGCTTACCTCATTCCCTACAAAAACGGAAAAACCGGAAGAGTTGAGACACAGTTTCAACTTGGTTACCTGGGTATGCTTGACTTGTGTTATCGAACAAAGCAGTACAAGACAATACAGGCGCGTGTCGTTTACGAGGGAGACGACTTTGATTATTCTTACGGATTCAATGAAACCTTGCGTCATATTCCGCGTGGTAAGACAAGTAAGCCGGTTTATGTTTACGCCTACTATGAACTTGTTTCCGGCGGACACGCTTTTGAGGTTATGTCCTGGAATGAAGTGATGAAGTTTTCGGAACAGTATTCACAGAGCGTAAAATACAAGAAATCTTCACCTTGGCAGAGCGACCCGGAAGCAATGGCAAAGAAAACCGTTCTTAAAAAGGTTATGAAATACGCACCTAAAACGGTTGAAATTGCTGACGCAGTTGCAAATGATAGCGCAATTTTGAGCGCAAATGTCGTAAATGACGGCAAAAACGCCTTTGTGGACATCGTAAACACTCAGCCGGTAATTGAAGAAACAAAGCCGGCTGAAATCGAAGCTCCAAAGGCTGATGTAAAAGCAGAATCAAACTACACACCGACAGACGAAGAAATTGCGGCCGAAATCGAAGGCGCAGACGAAGCGTTTGAAGCACAGGCAGAACAGTACGGAAACAACGGAAATCCGGACGCACTGTTTTAATGGGTAGAGGGTTCATTGATTATGAAGGTAACGGCTTTTTTTCACGGAATATTTTTCAAGAATCAGATAATTTTGAGAGCAACGGACAATAACGACTTGCTTATGATTAAGAAAATGTTTGATTCAAAAAAAAGCCGTGAAGAAAGAAGTAAACAGGAAATCTTGTTAAAGTGCGAGATTGACGCGCAATTCCAAAAACGCTCATTCAAGCAGCTTGCGACAGTATGGGTTCTTGTAACCGTTATCTTTGAATCAATGGAAGGTAGAAAGCCGACAGAATCAGAGCGTTACGACTTGTATCTTGATTTACTTGAAGAGTATGCGGATAAAGTTCCTTCTAAAATTACCGGCGAATTAAGAAGTGTCCGCATATCTGAAAGCAACACAATGGCGGCGGCAAGGTTTATTGACGGATTGTTATATCACCTTGCGACTTATTGTGAATTGAAAACCGATTTACAGGCTGACGTTAGAAAAGTTCTGTATGAATGGGAGTTGTGGCGCGGTAAACAGAATGAGGATATAAACGACTACCGAACACTTAACGACTTGAAGGAAAGAGTAAAGTACAGTGAAGCAAGCGGTAAAAGTCCTGTTGAATATCATCATATTGTAAGCCGTGGCGCAGCTCCACAATTCATTGATTGTGCCTGGAATATCCTTGCATTAACACATGAAGAGCATATGTTCTTTCATAAATACGGTTGGAATACCTTTTTAGACAAATATCCGCACTTACGCGGAAGAGTTGAAAAGGCAATAGAAAAAGCCGGCAAGTTACCTACTCCGGAGCGAGAGGTAAAGGAAACTTTCGACACAGAGGAACTTGCTCAAATGGCTTTACAAATGAATAACTAAAATCTTATAAAAATTATTCTTAATCACGATTTTTCTATTGTGTAAATCGGGTTTAAGAGTTATAGTATAAGAGTAATCGAAAGTAAGAGGTTCAAACATGACAAACAAAGAAGAAAAACTTCCCGCAACTATCACTGACAAAATCCCTACATTAACAATTAAAGAAAAAAAGTTGGGCGTACTTATCACAAACGCCGAAGAAATCCGCGCTAACACAATCGAAAGATTGAAGATGTACACACCGGAAAAGTTCGAGGGAGACGCAAAGGCGGCGGCTCATGCAAAGGCTGAAATAAACAACGGCATTAAGGCTTTGAATGATTCTAGGATTCAGTGGGAAAGAGAGTTTATGTCTCCATTCCAGGTGTTTAAAGACGTTGTAGACGACACTATCCGCCTTATGAAACAGGCAAGCGGACAACTTGACCTTATTGTAAAGGCGAAAGAAAAGGAAGAGGAAGACGCAAAATATAAACTTATTGAAGAAATGTGGAACAGTGAGCATTTTGACCTTGTTTCCTTAGACCGCATTTTCAATAAAAGGTGGCTCAATAAAACTACAAAACTTACATCAATTCAGACTGAAATTAAGGAAAGAATCGACACAATTAAAAAAGACCTTTCAGCGTTGGACGCTTACGGCGAAGACACCGCGCAGCTTAAAGAACTTTATCTTACAAACCTTAACATCGCTATTACTTTGCAGAAAGGCGCGGAACTTAAAGCAAACCGCGAACGTCTTGCCGCTATGAAAGCGGAACAGGAAAAGAAGGACGCAGAAACCAAACAGGTTGTAGAAGACTTGCAGAATGTAACAAACACGATTGTCGAAAGCGTGAAGAACGATGTAGAGCCTACTCCGGTTACAGATAATGAAAGTTATGTTCTTAAACCTGGTGAATGGATTTTTAACTGTCTTTGCACAAAAAGCAATCAGTATGACACCTTGCAGAAAATCGCAGAAACATACGACCTTGAAATCTTGCCGGCTATTACTTTCAAAGGCACTACAAAACAGTTGCAGAGTTTTAAGGCAGATATGGAAAAAGCCGGATTTACTTACACAAAGGAAAACTTCTTGACGCTGAAAGTTGAAGGAGCGAACTAATGGCAGAAAAAAGAATGTTTGCGCGTTCGATTGTATCATCGGACGCATTTATCACGATGTCGCCTACCGCACAATGTCTTTATTTTCAACTCAATTTGTCGGCTGATGATGATGGTGTTGTAAACAATCCTATTTCAATCATGCGGACTGTTGGAGCAGAAGAAAAAGACTTTGAAGAACTTGTAGAAAGAAAGTTTTTAATTCTTTTGGAATCCGGCGTTTATGTCATAAAGCATTGGAACATTAACAACAATATCCGCGCTGACAGAAAACGAGAATCTACATATAAAAAAGAACTTTCTGAACTTAAAAAACAGGAAAATGGAGCGTACACAACGGCAAATAACAATCAAATGACAGACAACGAAGAGGACATTGACGAAGAAACCGCAGTAAATGACAACGAATTGACAGGCAACTGCCCGGCAAATGACAGTCAAATGACAGACAACTGCCCGCGTAGTATAGGAGAGGATAGTATAGATAAGGTTAGTAAAGATAAGGATAGTGTAGTAGAGCATAGCAAACCGCGCGCGCAAAACCTTGATTCTGATTCAAAACCTTTTGTTCCGGAAACTCTTATTCCTAACGCAACTTCATATGCTCAAAAAGTGTTCGACATCTTAAAATCTAACGATTTGCCTTGTTGCCGTGGTAACTTCATAACTTTCATTCAGCGCGACTTTAAGATTGCCCTGGAAGGTATTCACGAACTGAAACTTAAACCGGAAGAAGTGTTTGCAGCTTTGGAAAATTATTGCAAAGTCATTGAACTTAAACGGCAAGGTTTATCCTGGTGGGAATCTGAACTTACATTTTTCAACTTGTGTTCCGGACGCAGTAAAACTATCTTGCGATTCTTGCCGGAGAACTTCAACCTTGACGACTACCGCAAGAGCCGTAACGAGCCGGGAACTTTACCGGACGACCGCATAAGACTTGATGTCGAGGAAGGGTAAAAATGCAGACACTTATAACACCAAACAAATACGAAAACGGTGTGAAAAAAAATCCAATGTTCGTGCAAATGCAAAACCCATTCTCGAATTATGAAGAACGTGAAATATCGTTAAATTGCGAAAAACACGGACTTGTTAAAGCAACTGTCTATGTCAACAGACTGAACGGCGAAGAAATGGGTTGTGTTTGTCCTTTGTGCGAAAAGGAACAGGAAGAAGAAGAGCAGAAACGCGTTAAAGAGCGTGAATTGCAGCTTGAAAAAGAGAGACGCGAAGAGTTCTACAAGTCATGTAATATTAAACAGGAGTTTTGGAATAAGACTTTTGACGACTTTAAGCCTATAACTCCAAAGCAAAAGGAATATCTTGCGGCCATTAAAAAAATGCTAGAAACAAGACGCGGAAAACTTATTGTTCTTGGTTCAAACGGCGCGGGAAAGTCAATGCTTGCGAATCTTGCGCTTAAAGATATGGGCGGACTTGGGTATTCGATGTTTCAACTTTCGTTGAAAATACGCAGTCTTGGAAAAGATGATATGAGCGAATACGACTTTGTAGAAACGCTCATTCAAGCACCTTTGCTTGTGTTTGATGAAATCGGACGCAGTAAAGGCAGTGAGTTTGAAATCAACTTGATGTCTTATGTCCTGGGAGAAAGACACTCGCTCGATAAGCCGTTTATCTTGCTTTCAAACACGCATTTTGCGCGGGATTGCCCGCATGGGAAGGAAGGTTGCGACAAATGCTTTGAAAGGTATTTTGACAACGACCTTTTAAGCAGATTCAGACAGGACGGCAAGTTTATAGTTTTTGAAAAGGACGTGCCGGATTGGAGAAATCCGAAAAACAAGGGTTTGTTTGAAAAATGATAATGCTTATCAAACCTAAACAAACATTATTTTTCGACAGTCCAAAGGACGCGAGGCATTATTTGAAATGCTCGCAATCGCAGTATGAGGCGGCCTTGGATTTAGGAAAACCGCTGAACGGTTGGTGCATAGATGAAGTTATAGCACCTAGAAAACGAAGAAGGAGAACAAAGAAAAATGACAGATGTAAATAGCGTAAATATAATCGGACGGCTTACAAGAGACCTGGGAGAAAACGACTTTGGATATGTCGGAACAGGAACGGCAAGAGCGAATGTTTCTATCGCCGTAAACCGCTCCAAAAAACAGGGCGATGAATGGGTTGATGAAGTAAGTTATTTTGACATAACTATTTGGGGAAAGACCGCAGAAAACTTAAAGCCATACCTCACAAAGGGAAAACAGATTGGTGTAAGCGGACACCTTAAACAAGACCGTTGGGAAAAAGACGGACAGAAACATTCCCGCGTTTCAATCGTTGCCGATGTCGTGCAGCTTTTAGGCGGAAAATCTGAAAGCAATTCAGACGGCGGTTATAACAACGGCGGCTATCAGCAGAATTATTCACAGAATCAGCAGAGCGCGTTTACACCGCGTAACAATGCGCCGGCAGCTCCGGAAGAGCCTTCTAGCGAAGACTTCCCAGAAGATATTCCGTTTTAAGGCGAGGTTGTTAAATGCGAGATTTATTTAATCAAGACATGGACGAAATCGTAATCAACAAACCTATACGGCTTATTGAACTTTTTGGCGGTTACGGAAGTCAATTTATGGCAATGAAGAGAATCGGCGCGAAAGTCGAATCATGGTTATTGTGTGAGTTTGACCCATACGCCGTGAAGAGTTTCAACGCTATTCACGGAACGAATTACAAGCCTTCTGATGTATGCGAATTACACGGAAAGGATTTGAAGATTGTCGAAAAAGACAAGTATTGCTATATGCTCACCTACTCTTTTCCGTGTACAGATTTATCGGTTGCCGGAAAAATGCAAGGCATGAGCAAGGCGGATTGGGAAAACGGAAAATCGACAAGAAGCGGCCTTCTTTGGGAAGTTGAGCGCATTTTGAGCGAATTGCCAAAAGAGGACTTGCCGCAAGTCCTCTTCATGGAGAATGTTCCACAGGTTCTAGGTGAGAAGAATTTACCGGATTTTAGAAAATGGGAAGACTATCTCACGCGGCTTGGATATACAAACTACATTGAAATCTTAAACGCAAAAGATTACGGCGTAGCGCAAAACAGGGAAAGATGTTTCATGTTTTCGTTCCTGGGTGAAGTCTACTATGAGTTTCCGGAAAAGATAAAACTTCAAAAGAAAATGAAAGACTACCTGGAAGACAGTGTGGACGAAAAATACTACTTGAAAAGCGAAAAAGCGAGGCGACTTATTGAATCTTTGATAAGTAACGGAACGCTTGAACGCGCAACAAGCAACAGAACAGAACAGAACAGAACAGAACAGAACAGAACAGAACAGAACAGAACAGAATTATGGACGATTGACGGAAGTGTCAACAATACAAAAGTCAAGTCGATTGCAAACTGTATCAAGGCAAGATATGACGCCGGAATCAGCAACTTGCAGTCGGACGGAAACTGTATTGTTGAGAGGTATAAGAGGTAACTCGATACCGCCGTCCGTGATAAAAACAGACGTTGCTTGCACTGTTGTAGCGAACAACTACAAGGGAATAAGCAATTTTGGAGACAACGGAGTGTTGGAATGGTAAAAGAGCAGATTCCGATTTGCTTAATAAATGGGGGGGGGTATATCTAAACTTCCTTTGGAAATAGCCGTAACGCTTTTAAGCAGAGATTATAAAGGCGTGAATAATTACGGCTTTAATGGGGTTATTGAAAGAATGGACAAAGTAAGAGTTATAGGACAAATGGATAATACACTTGACGGCACTTTTGAGAGCGCAAACAGAGTGTATGACAGTGAAGGCGTTTGCCCTACTATTCCGACTTGTACAGGGGGGGGGATTCAACCGAAGATTTTGGAAACTAAAGATGTAAAGCAAAACTTTGTTTCTGACGGAAACGGTGGAATAACTACCGGTTGCAGTCCGGAAATAAAGGCAGATGAAACAATTAAAACAATAGAGACGGTTTATCGGATTCGGAAACTTACACCGACAGAGTGCGGCCGTTTAATGGGAGTGGACGATTGCGATATTGAGAAAATGAAAAAGGCAAACAGTAACAGTCAATTATACAAACAGTTTGGAAACTCGATTGTAGTTGATGTTATGTGCGCGATGTTCCGGCAGCTGAATATAACAGGCGTTCCAAAATGGAACAAGGAGTAAGAATTGAGCGGAAAAAACGATAAAAAAATACGGCGTAATATTTCTAAACTTTTTGGAGACGCGGTAGAAACAATCAAGGTTTATGTGGCGGAGTTGCCATTAAAAGACCGACTTAAATTGGCTAAAAACATTGTTTTTAAGAAGAAGTTTGAATTTTAAGAGGAGTTATAAACATGGCTAAAAAACATTATACGGAATGGGGAAAAGTTTTCGCTAGATTAAGAATTATGTATAGCGAAACTTTGAAACAACAGTCGCAGAGACTTGGATTTAACAATATGTATATTTCATTCATTCAGAATGGACGCAAGATTGTTACTCCACAGGTATATGAAAGTGTTATTGAACACTACCCGCTTTCTGATGAAGACAAAGCAATCCTTATGCGCGGCATGATAAGCGATGATGATGTGAAAAGATTCAGAAGTGTTTTCGGGGCAGATGTTGATAACGGAAAAATCACAGTGCCGGACATGGTTTACATTTTGACAGGCTACAAGGAAGGCTCAAAATGATTGATTTGAACGATTTAGCCTACAAAATGCGGAATGTCGCATACGCCAGGAAAATGAACGGCGGAAAAGTTGATACTGATACAATGGCAATGCTCAAACATTGCGCAAGTGAAGTCGTGGAAGCGACAGAGGCTTACAACGCGCTTGATTCGGCAATCAACGATAACCTGGAATACGAAAAAAACATAATTGAAGTACAGGAACACTTTGAATCTGAACTTGCTGATATTATTGCTTGTATTCTGATTATTTGCGCAAATGAGCCAACTATCGACATCGAAAACGCCTTGCAAAAGTGCTTTGAAAAGAATCTTGCAAGAGCCGAAGGAAGAGGAGACAAGAAATAATGAATGTCTACGGAATACCGGTTTACCCTTCTTTGAGGAATAAGGGGAACAAGTATAGAGCGCAGAAAACCGTCATAAACGGAATTACCTTTGATTCCAAAAAAGAAGCTGAACGGTATTTTGACCTTTGTATGCTTGAAAAAGCCGGCGAAATAAAAGATTTGAAAAGACAGGTGGAATATGAACTTATTCCGGCTCACGTAAAGAGCAATGGTAAGAAAGAGCAGAAATGCACTTATGTTGCGGATTTTACATACATCATCAATAAAACCGGCGGCTTTGTGGTTGAAGATGTAAAGGGGTTGAAAAAAGGCGCGGCCTACCAGGTTTTTGTGATTAAACGAAAACTTATGTTAGACCGCTACGGTATAGAAATTAAAGAGGTGTGAGGGTATGCAGACTGAAAAACAACAACAAGGCTTTGCGGCACTGAAAATCGCAGAAGACGCAATGAAGAAAGCAAGAAAGCGCGGAGATATCGCAGCTTACAAAAGGTTCAAGGAAACCCGCAAGAGAATCATCAAGGAACTTTACGGAGGCGAAAAATGACGACAGGCGATTTTGCAGACCTTGTAAAGAAAATGAGAGACGCGCAGAAGGAATACTTTAAGACGCGTTCAAGCGATTCTTTACACAGAAGTAAGGACTATGAAAGAAAGGTAGATGAAGTTCTTTCAAGTCGTGAGAAAAGAATTAAGGAAGAGCGAGAGCCTTCCCTTTTTAAGTAAGGAAATATAGGGGAAAAACTATGTCTAAATTGATGTTTAAGGGATTTGATAAGAATTTGAAGTGCCGTGATTTTCAGTATGAAGTTGGCAAAGAATATATTCATGACGGAAATATTAAGGTTTATAAAAGCGGTTTTCACGCTTGCGAGAATCCAATGGACGTATTTGAGTATTATCCGCCGAACAAGGCTCGATATTGTGAGGTTACAGGAGACGGAAAAGAATCTAGTGATGAAGACGGGGAAAAAACTTCTTTTGAAAAGATTAAAATTAACGCTGAAATCGGCTTAGGCGGAATTATAAAAGCCGGCATTAAGTTTTGTTTTGATAGAGTGAAATGGACTAAAGAAAACACTGCAACCGGATATAAGAGCGGAGCAAGTGCAACCGGAAATTGTAGCGGAGCAAGTGCAACCGGATATAAGAGCGGAGCAAGTGCAACCGGATATAAG